>DASVQR010000035.1:0-60839 GCA_036389055.1 Longimicrobiaceae bacterium
CACAAGGGGAGAGGGGGAGAACGACGAAGCTGAACCCCGGACAGCCCTCCCCCGGCACGGGGGAGGGTGGCGAGCCTCAAGCGAGCCGGGTGGGGGCCCCCGAGGACGCCAGCACCAGCCCCGCGTGAGGGATGTCGGCCCGAAGGAGCGAGACCCGGCGGGGCAGTTTCCGCCGGGGCTCGACTCCGTTGGCGAGCGTTGTTTGCTCGCCTACGGAGCCGCAGCCCGACCCCGCGCCAGCGGGGGCACGCCCAAACCCGCAGTTCAAGCAGTTCAGTCGTCACGCCGTTTTGACAAAGCCCACCCGACCGGCTATCTTGCATGGCGTGATTATTGCTAGCGCCCGCCTCGTCTTCCGTCGGTGAGCACACCGATGAGCAGCCCCGTCCTCGGGATCATTCCCGCCCGGATCGGCTCCTCCCGCCTCCCCCGAAAACCGCTCCACCCCCTCGCCGGACGGCCGCTCATCGAGTGGGTCTGGCGCGGAGTGATTGCGATGGACCTGCTGGACGAGGTGGTGGTCGCCACCGACAGCGAGGAGGTCGCGGAGGCGGTGCGCGCGTTCGGGGGGAGGGCGGAGATGACGGCGGAGGACCACCCCTCGGGAACCGACCGGGTGGCGGAGGTGGCGCACCGCGCGGAGTTCACGGGGTATCCGGTCGTGCTCAACGTGCAGGGCGACGAGCCCTTCCTGAGGCGCGGCCAGGTGGAGGCGGCGCTGGCGTGCGTCCGCGGGGGCGGGTGGGAGATCGGGACCGCCGCGGTCCCCATCGCCACGGTGGAGGAATGGCGTGAGCCCTCGGTGGTCAAGGTGGTCCGGGGCGCGGACGGAGGGGCACTCCTCTTCTCCCGCGCCCCGGTCCCGTTCCGGCGCGACGGCGAGCCGGGCCCGGAGGAGCTGGCGAGCGGGCTGTACCTGCGCCACCTGGGGATCTACGCGTACCGCCGCGAGGCGCTGCTGCGCTGGGTGGCGCTCCCCGAGGGCGAGCTGGAGCGCACGGAAAAGCTGGAGCAGCTGCGGCCGCTGGCCGCGGGGATGAGGATCGGGGTGGGAATCGCGGAGCCGGGCCCCGGGGGGATCGACACCCCCGAGGACGCCGCGAGGGCGGAGCGCGTGCTCCGCGGGATGGACCTGACAGAACGACTTCCGGGAGCCGCAAGAGCGAGCGCATGATGGATCAGAAATCCGTACCGACCAAGTACATCTTCGTCACCGGCGGCGTGGTCTCCTCCCTGGGGAAGGGGATCGCCGCGGCCTCGATCGGTCGGCTGCTCGTCGAGCGGGGCCTGCGCGTGACGATCCAGAAGTTCGACCCCTACATCAACGTGGACCCGGGGACGCTCTCCCCCTTCCAGCACGGCGAGGTGTTCGTCACCGACGACGGCGCCGAGACCGACCTGGACCTGGGGCACTACGAGCGCTTCGTGGGCGAGAGCCTCACGCAGTCCAACTCCATCACCACCGGGCGCATCTACCAGGACGTCATCACCCGCGAGCGGCGGGGCGAGTACCTGGGCGCCACGGTGCAGGTGATCCCGCACATCACCGACGCCATCAAGGGGGCCATCCGCAGGCTGGCGCCCAACCACGACGTGGTGATCACCGAGATCGGCGGCACGGTGGGCGACATCGAGAGCCTCCCCTTCCTGGAGGCGATCCGCCAGTACCGGCAGGAGGTGGGGCGCGAGCACACGCTCTTCATCCACCTCACCCTGCTCCCGTACATCAAGGCCGCGGGCGAGGTCAAGACCAAGCCCACGCAGCACTCCGTGCGCGAGCTGATGGAGATCGGGATCCAGCCGGACGTCCTCCTGTGCCGGAGCGAGCGCGCCATCGAGCCGGACGTGCGACGCAAGATCGCCCTGTTCTGCAACGTGGACGTGGCCGCGGTGATCGAGGCAAAGGACGTGGACACCATCTACGAGGTGCCGCTGGAGTACGCCCGGCAGCGCCTGGACGACCTGGTCTGCCAGAAGCTGGGGCTGGAAACCAGGCGCCCGGACCTGACCCAGTGGAAGTCGCTGGTGCAGCGCATCAAGGAGCCCGCCAACGGCGTCGTCAGGATCGCCGTGGTGGGCAAGTACGTGGCCCTGGTGGACTCGTACAAGTCGGTGCAGGAGGCGCTGATCCACGGCGGGATCGCCAACGACGTGGGGGTGGAGATCGACTGGCTCTCCTCGGAGGACTTCGAGAACGGCCAGAGCGCGGAGAAGCTCGCCGACTACCACGGGCTGCTGATCCCCGGCGGCTTCGGCGTGCGCGGGGTGGAGGGGATGCTCTCCGCCATCCGCTGGGCGCGCGAGAACGGGCTCCCCTTCTTCGGCATCTGCCTGGGGCTGCAGACGGCGGTGATCGAGTTCTCGCGCTCGGTGTGCGGCATCACCGGCGCGCACTCCACCGAGTGGGACCGCGACACCACCGACCCCGTGATCTGCCTGATGAACTCGCAGCGCGAGGTCACGGACATGGGCGGCACGCAGCGGCTGGGGGCGATGACGGCGCGCCTCAAGCCCGGCTCCCGCGCGGCGCAGATCTACGGCTCGCAGGAGATCAGCGAGCGACACCGGCACCGCTACGAGGTCAACAACGCGTACCGCGACCAGCTGGCGGAGCAGGGGATGCAGGTGAGCGGCGTCTCTCCCGACGGCAACCTGGTGGAGATGGTGGAGCTGCCGGACCACCCCTGGTTCGTGGCCACGCAGGCGCACCCGGAGCTCAAGTCGCGCCCGGACCACCCGCACCCGCTCTTCGCGGCGTTCGTGGGCGCCGCGCTGCGCCGCCGCAAGGAGGAGGAGACGCCCATGTTCCGCGACGACCGCTCGGTCGTGGCCGAGGCGGCGCGGTGAGCGACGCCGCGACGCTCGCCGCGCCCGCGGTGCCGGAGCTGTTCAGGCTCGGGGGGCCGTTCTTTCTGATCGCGGGGCCGTGCGTGCTGGAGGACGAGCGGCTCAACGTGGGGATCGGGGAGGCGCTGGCGCGGCTCTCGGACGACCTGGGGCTGCCCGTGATCTTCAAGGCCTCGTTCGACAAGGCGAACCGCTCCTCGCCGGGGTCGCCGCGCGGGCCGGGGCTGGACGAGGGGCTGGAGCGGCTGGCGCAGGTCAGGCGCGCCACCGGGCTCCCGGTGCTCACCGACGTGCACGAGCCGGCGCAGTGCGCCGCCGTGGCCCAGGTGGCGGACGCGCTGCAGATCCCCGCCTTCCTGTGCCGGCAGACGGACCTGCTGCTCGCCGCGGGCGCCACGGGGCGGCCGGTCAACGTCAAGAAGGGGCAGTGGATGGGGCCGCAGGAGATGCGCGGCGCCGCGGCCAAGCTGCGCGCCGGGGGCGCCGCCGGCGTGGCGGTCACCGAGCGCGGCACCTTCTTCGGCTACGGCAACCTGGTGGTGGACATGCGCTCCTTTCCGCTGATGCGGGAAGCGTGCGACGCGCCCACGGTGTTCGACGGAACGCACTCGGTGCAGCGCCCTGGCGAGGGAGGGGGGATCAGCGGCGGCGAGCCGCGCTTCATCCCGGGGCTGGTGAGGTCCGCGGTCGCGGCGGGGGCGGACGCGCTCTTCCTGGAGACGCACCCGGACCCGGCGTGCGCGCCCTCGGACTCCACCAACATGCTCCCGCTGGAGCGCCTCCGCCCGCTGCTGGAACAGGTGCTGGCGATCCGCGCGGCGATCGCGCCGCGCCCGGAGGCCGCGGGTGGCTGAGCGGCCCATGCGGATCGAGGCGGAGCTGGCGCGGCGGATCCGGCTGGTGGTGCTCGACGTGGACGGGGTGATGACCGACGGCGGCATCTACCTGGGGGCCACCGACGCGGGGGAACGCGTGGAGCTCAAGCGCTTCGAGATCCAGGACGGGCTGGGGATCCGGCTCCTGCAGGACGCCGGGATCACCTGCGCCATCGTCACCGGGCGCGAGTCGCGCGCGGTGCGGCTGCGCGCGGCGGAGCTGGGGATCGCGGAGTGCCACCAGGACCCGACGGCGGCAAAGCTGCGCATCGTCACGGAGATGCTGGAGCGGCTGGGGATCTCCTGGGAGGAGACGGCGTTCCTGGGCGACGACCTGCCGGACCTGCCCATCCTGCGGCGCGTGGGGCTCCCCGCGGCGGTGGGGAACGCCACCTCCGAGGCGCGCTCGTCCGCGGTGTGGCAGGGGGAGCGGATGGGCGGCCACGGCGCGGTGCGCGAGTTCGCGGAGGCGCTGCTGGGCGCGCGCGGCGAGTGGGCGGAGCGGGTGGAGGCGTACGTGCGCGACCGCGAGGCCGGGCTGTGAGCACCGCCGAGATGGACGCCGCCGCCGCGGCCGGCGCGCTGGGCGTCGCCGAGACGCTGGAGCGGGCCCGCCGGGTGATCCGCATGGAGGCCCGGGCGGTGGCGGCGCTGGAGGAGCGCGTGGACGAGGCGTTCGCCGGGGCGGTGGAGGCGATCCTGGCCTCGTCCGGGCGGGTGATCGTCTCCGGGATCGGCAAGTCGGGGATCGTGGGGCGCAAGATCGCCGCGACCCTCACCTCCACCGGCACCCAGGCCGTCTTCCTCCACCCGGTGGAGGCGCTGCACGGCGACTTAGGCATGGTGGGGCGCGACGACGTGGCGATCCTGCTCTCCAAGAGCGGCGAGTCCGAGGAATTGCACGGGCTGCTGGAGTTCCTGGGGCGGAGCGGGGTGCGGGTGGTGGCGATGACCGGCCGGCCCGGCTCGTCGCTGGCCCGCCACGCGGAGTGGGTGCTGGACTGCTCGGTGGACGAGGAGGCCTGCCCCCACGACCTTGCGCCCACCTGCTCCACCACGGCGGCGCTGGCCATGGGCGACGCGCTGGCGGTGGCGCTGCTGCTGCGGCGCGGGTTCGGGCGCGACGACTTCGCGCGGCTACACCCCGGCGGCTCGCTGGGGAAGAAGCTGCTGCTGCGGGTGCGCGACGTGATGGTGACGCGCGACCTGCCGCTGCTGCCGCCCACCGCGACCATGCGGGAGTGCACGGTGCTCCTTGCCGAGAAGCGGGGCACGGTGGCGGTGGTGGACGACGCGGGCGGGCTGCTGGGCGTGGTGACCTCCGGGGACCTCACGCGGCTGATGGAGCGCGAGGAACACTTTTTCACCATCGTCGTATCCGAAGTGATGACAAGGAATCCCAGGACCGCGGAGCCCGACGGGCTCGCCGCCGCCGCCGTGGGGGTGATGGAGCGCGCCGGCGTCATGGCCCTCCCCGTGGTGAGGGAGGACGGGCGCGTCGTGGGCATGGCGCACCTCCACGACCTGATGCGGGCCGGGGCCGTCTGATGTCGGGATTCTCTCGTGCCGCTTCCGTCTGCGGGCTGCTCCTCCTCGCCCTCCCCGCGTGCGAGAAGGAGACGGTGTACCCCACGCAGCAGGACCGCCTGGCGAAGATGAACGTGGACCAGGTCATCTACGGCCTGGAGCACGTCATGACCAACGGCGGCGTCCGCAAGGCCAACCTGCACGGCGACACCGCGTACTTCCGCGACGCCGACTCGCGGGTGGACCTCAAGGGCGTCAAGCTGGACTTCTTCAACGAGACCACCGGGGCCACCTCGGGCTCGCTGACGTCCAAGACCGGCAAGTACGACATGCGCACCGGGGCGATGACCGCCATCGGCAACGCGGTGCTGACCATCCAGGGCGAAAAGGGGCCGCGCGTCATCACCTCCGAGGAGCTCAACTACGACGTGGCGGGCAACCGCATCTGGAGCAGCAAGCCCACGGTGATGAAGGAGAACGGCCGCGAGGTGGGGCGGGGGAGCAGCTTCGAGTCGGACGCCAAGTTCCAGAACCTGACGGTGAGGAACGCCCAGGGCTCCGGCGCCGCCCCCACCGACGGCGGCGGACCGGTCCGCTTCTGATGAAGCGCCTCCTCCTCGCCCTCGCGCTCGTCCTCCCCTTCGCCCTCCCCGCCACGGGGGCGGCGCAGGCGGGGACGTGCCAGCTGCTGGAGAACCGCTTCCTGAACCGGCAGGACATGGGCGGGTTCGCCGTGGTCGCCGTCGCGGGGCCGCTGCGGGTGGCGTGCGAGGGCGGGACCACCCTCCGGGCGGACAGCGCCATGGTGTTCGAGGCGTCCAACGAGGTGCAGCTCTTCGGCCGCGTGGACTACCGCGACCCCACCCGGACGCTCACCTCAAACTACGCGACGTACTCGTCCGTCACCGGGCGGCTGTACGCCACCGGCAACGTGGTGTTCACCGACGTCGCGCGGGGCTCCACGCTGCGTGGCCCGGAGCTTGAGTACTTCCGGGCCATGGCCGGGCGGCCGCAGCCGCAGGTGATCGCCGGGCAGCGCCCGCACCTGACCGTGGTGCCCTCCGGCAACACGCAGAACCGCGAGCCGCTGCAGATCGACGGGGACCGCATCACCAGCGTGGGCGAGACCTTCTTCTCGGCGTCCGGCAACGTGGTGATCCACAGGAGCGACCTGGACGCCAGCGCCGCCGAGGCCACGCACGACGGCACCGCCCAGACGCTGAACCTGCGCGGCAATGCGAAGATCAGCGGCGAGCGCTTCGACCTGTCGGGCGAGACGGTGGACGCCACCCTGCCGCAGAACCGCCTGGAGCGCGTGGTCGCCCGGCGGAACGCGGAGCTGGCCAGCGAGAAGCTGCGGGTGGACGGGCCCGAGATCCAGCTGTTCTTCGCCGACGACCTGCTCCAGCGGCTGGTGACCCGCCGGCTCGACGGGGGGCTCACCGGGGCCGGCGCCCCCAGCGGCGCGGCGCGGCCCGCCGAGGAGCGGCCGCTGGTGGCCGCCACGGGGCTGCTGCTGGAGGCCGACTCGGTGGAGGCGGTGCTCCCCGGGCAGGTGCTGGAGCGGGTGATCGCCGTCGGCAAGGCGCACGGCGAGACGGTGGACACCGCCGGGCAGCCGCGCGCCGCCACCGGGCCGCGCGCCCGGCTGGCCAAGCAGCCGCGCCCCGCGGAGCCGGGGATCACCCGGGACCGCGACTGGGTGCTGGGCGACACCATCACCGGCTTCTTCGCCCGGAAGGACTCCGCCGCCGTGGCCGCGGCGCGCACCGCAGCCCGCGCGGCCGGCGACACCGCCACCTCGCCCGCGGACGAGGTGGAGCTGGAGCGGGTGGTGGCCAAGGGCGCGGCGCGCTCCTTCTACCGGGTGCGCGAGGAGGGCCAGCCGGCCGCCGAGCGCCCGGGGATGAACTACCTGGTGGCCCGCGAGATCGAGCTGACGCTGGAAGACGGCGAGCTGGACGTGGCGGATGCGCGCGGCCTGCAGCGCGGCGTGTACCTGGACCCCACGCCGGTGACCCCGGCCGGCGGCGCCGGCGCGGCGGGGGCGCAGCCGGGCGGCGCCCAGACCCAGGGAGGGACCCGGCCGCAGCAGCCCGCGGGCGCGGCTCCCCGCGGAACCGCGGCCCCCGCGCCGCGGACGCCGACGGCGCCCGGGAGGCGCCCGTGAGCGGCGAGCCGCGGCTCCTCCGCTTCGTGGAAGGGGCGCCCGCCGACGAGGTGGGCTCGCTGATGGTGCTGCGCGTCCTGCTGTCGACCGCCGACTCGCGCGGCGCGCTCCCCTGGGAGACGCTTGCCGAGGAGTACGCGCGGCTCTACGGCCACCAGGGCGACGGGGCGGTCCCCGCCTCCGCGCTGGAGGCGCTTGCCGAGCGGGGGATCATCGCGCGTCCCGCGGTCTTCGAGGAGGAGTCGGGGCCGGAGGGGCGCTGGAGCGAGGTCCGGCTGAGCCCGCAGGTGCACGGGGAGCTGCTGGAAGCGGAGATGGACGGGGGGCTGCCGGAGCTGATCACGCGGATGGACCGGACGATCGAGAGCTACCTGGACGGCGCGGGGACGCGCCACGACGAGCCCGCCCCCGCGGCGGAGCCCGCGCCCGCCCCCGCCGCCGAGCCGCCCGCCGCGCCCGCCGCGCCCGCCGCGCCCGCCGCGCCGGGCGCGCCCGCGGCCACGCTGCGGGCGCAGGGGCTGGTGAAGAGCTACCGCAAGCGGCGCGTGGTCAACGAGGTGGACGTCCACGTCTCCCAGGGGGAGATCGTGGGGCTGCTGGGGCCCAACGGGGCGGGGAAGACCACCACCTTCTACATGATGGTGGGGCTGATCGCCCCCGACGCCGGCAGGGTGTACCTGGGCCGGGACGACCTCACCCGGGTCCCCATGTACCGGCGGGCGCGCCGGGGGATCGGCTACCTGGCGCAGGAGCCCTCCATCTTCCGCAGGCTCACGGTCGAGGAGAACCTCCTGGCCGTGCTGCAGATGATGGACCTCCCCCGCGCCGAGCAGCGCCGCCGGCTGGAGGAGCTGCTGGACGAGCTGCACATCAAGCACCTGCGCGGCACCAAGGCGTACGCCCTTTCCGGCGGGGAGCGGCGGCGCCTGGAGATCACCCGCGCGCTGGTGGGGCGGCCCCGCTTCATGCTGCTGGACGAGCCGTTCGCGGGGGTGGACCCCATCGCCGTGCACGACATCCAGCAGATCGTCGCGGACCTGAAGCGCCGTGGCATCGGGGTGCTGATCTCCGACCACAACGTCGAGCAGACGCTGGACATCGTGGACCGCGCCTATATCATGTACGATGGGCATGTCAGGGTGTCCGGCACGGTGTCGGAGCTGGTGTGGAACGAGGAGGTCGCGGAGATCTACCTGGGTCCGACGCTGACCGCACGTATGCGAGAGCGATACGCCCATCCTGAAAACGGATAACGCCGCATGAAGACGGGTCTCTACCAGGGTACTGCGCTCAAGCAGGAGATGAAGATCAACCCTCGCCTCTACCAGGCGATGGATCTCCTGTACATGCCGCTCCTCGACCTTCAGCAGCACCTCAAGCAGGAGCTCCTCAACAACCCCTTCCTGGAGATGATGGAGGGGGAGGTGGAGGAGCAGCAGGAGGTGGAGAAGGACAAGGAAAAGGACGACGAGGACGAGATCGACTGGGAGGAGATCCTCCTCAACGGCTTCGAGGCCGGCGGGCGGCGCGAGGAGTACGAGGACCGGGAGTACTACGAGCCCGTCTCCGTGGCCGAGCGCGACCTGGGCGACCACCTGCACGACCAGCTCACCCTGCTGCGGCTGTCCCCGCGCGAGCTCCTCCTGGGCGAGGAGATCATCGGGAACGTCACCGACGAGGGGTACATGGCGTGCCCGCTGGACGAGGTGGTCACCTCGCTCAACGACTTCCTCAAGGAGAGCGGCGACGACTGGGCCGACTCGTCCGACGAGATGCGCCCGTACTCGCTGGACGAGGCGGAGCGGATGCTCCGCACCATCCAGCTCTTCGACCCGCCGGGGATCGGCGCGCGCGACCTGCGCGAGTGCATCCTGCTGCAGCTGCGCGACTGCGCCGTGCAGGAGATCGTGCGGCGCAACGGCGGCGGCGAGCCCGAGGAGGAGGAGGTGCGCGGGCAGCTCGCCGGCAACCTGGCGTTCCGGATCGTGGAGGGGTACTTCGACCAGCTGATCAACCACCGCTGGTCCGAGATCTCCAAGGAATTGTCCATCACCCCGCGCGACGTGCAGGACGCCGCGGACGAGGTGGCCAAGCTGGACCCCAAGCCGGGGCTCAAGTACTCCAGCGGCGGCGACAACTACATCGTCCCCGACCTGATCGTGGAGAAGATCGACGGCGAGTACCTGGTGTTCCTCAACGACACCAGCCTGCCGCGCCTGAAGCTGTCGCGCACCTACCGCGACATCGCCAAGGACAAGAAGAAGTTCGTGGGCGAGAACAAGGAGTTCATCTCCAACAAGCTGAACTCCGCCAACTGGATGATCCAGGCCATCGAGCAGCGCCGCCAGACGATGCTCAAGGTCATGAACTTCATCGTGGACCGGCAGCGCGACTTCTTCGAGCGGGGCGTGCAGTACCTCAAGCCGCTCACCCTGCGCGAGGTGGCCGAGGTGATCGACATGCACGAGTCCACGGTCTCGCGCGTGACCAACGAGAAGTTCGTGCAGACGCCACGCGGCGTGTTCCCGCTCAAGTTCTTCTTCTCGTCGGGGCTGTCCACCACCTCGGGCGAGGACGTGTCGGCGCGCGGCATCAAGGCGCAGATCGAGAAGCTGGTGGGCGACGAGGACCCGGCGCACCCGCTGACCGACCAGGCCATCGTCAACATCCTCAAGGAGGAGGGGATCCAGATCGCCCGGCGCACGGTGGCCAAGTACCGGGATCAGCTGGGGATCCTTTCCGCGCGGATGCGCAAGCGGGTGTAGTCACGGCTTTTGACTGCGGGTTCGGGCGTGCCCCCGGCTGGCGCCGGGGTCGGGCGCCGGCTCCGTAAGGCAGCAAACAACGCTGCCTAACGGAGTCGAGCCCGCGCAAACTGCCGCGCGGTCTCGCCCCTTCGGGCCGTAATCCCTCACGCAAGCTCCGACGTAGCCGCAAGATCCCGCCGTTGTCCCCTCTCCCAGGATTGGGAGAGGGTGGCGAGCCTCGAGCGAGCCGGGTGAGGGCCTCGGCGGCCGATTTCACATGAATTCCGAATGAGCACCACGCTCTCCTCTCCTGTCTCCCCTGCGGCCGCCGTGGACCCGTCCACGGCGGCGCGCGGCGTTCCCGTCGTCCCCGAGGCGCTGCGGAGCAACTTCACCGTCCTGGTCCCCGCGTTCGACGAGGTGGACAACGTCGCGGCGCTCTTCGCGGAGCTGCGGGCGACGTTCGCGCGGCACGGGCTGGACGGGGAGATCGTGCTGGTGGACGACGGGTCGCGCGACGGCACGTACGAGGCGGCGCTGCGCGAGTCGGCGGGGATGCCGCGGGTCAAGGTGCTCCGCCACCGGCGCAACCGCGGCAAGACGGAGGCGATGGTCACGGGGGCGTTCGCGGCGGGCACGGAGTACCTGGTGCTCTTCGACGCGGACCTGCAGCACTCCCCGGAGGAGATCCCGCGCTTCCTGGAGAAGCTGGGCGAGGGGTGGGACATCGTCACCGGGCGGAAGATGGGCGCGTACGAGAAGCGCGCCGTCAGCTCGGTGTACAACCGCCTGTCGCAGACGCTGTTCGACGTCCCGGTGCGCGACCTCAACTCCATGAAGGCGTTCCGGACCGAGATCCTGCGCGAGATCCCGCTCCGGCACGACTGGCACCGCTTCTTCGTGGTGCTGGCGCACGCCCAGGGGTACACGGTCGCCGAGATCGACATCGAGCTGTTCCCGCGCCGCGCGGGCGTCGCCAAGTACTCGGGCCGCAGCCGGGTGCTGGTGGGGGTCGGGGACCTGCTGGTGGTGTGGTTCTACCTCAAGTTCAGCGAAAAGCCCATGCAGTTCTTCGGGGGCACGGGGCTGATCCTGATCGCGGTGGGGCTGCTGGTGGGGCTGGTTGCCGTGGTGCTGCGCGTGGTGGGGTGGATGCCGCCCTTCGGCTACCGGCCGCTGCTCACGCTGGTGCTGCTGCTGGAGACGGTGGGCTTCATGCTCTTCGGCTTCGGCTTCATGGCCGAGCTGATCGCCACGCTCCGCGCCGAGGTGGACGGGCTGCGGCGGGGCAGGGGGGCGTAGGCGCCCGCCTGCCGGCCGGGACCCGGAATGCACGAAGCCCGCGAGACCGTCAGGTCCCGCGGGCTTCGTCCGTTCGGTCCGGCGCGGGCGCGGCTCAGCGCCGGCCGCCGGCGGCATGGGGTGGGCCGAGATCAATGTCGAGGACCAGACGCTCCGGAGCAGCAATCGCGATCTCCCGACGGCAGCGCCATCGCTCGGTGGGAGTTACCCCCTGCACCGTGTCGCCGTCCGCGACCACGTCCCCGTTCCTGAACAGGAAGCAGCCCACGCCGAGCAACAGCTCCGCCACCTTTTCCGGTTCCAGGTCTGTGAAGTGGCACTGGACGTCGGGAAGGCCCAGCGCTGCCAGGCCAAGCGTGTCCATCAGCATCTCCCCCGGCCCGCCGTTGCCGATCCTGAAAAGGCGCGCGTTGAGTGCCCCCAGCAGCAGTTCCTCCCTGTTGCCACGCCCTGCAAGGAACGCCTGCGGGTCGACGATGTGCCCGCTGGCGTCCCAGTAGATGGCCCGGCACGGCGCCATTTCCAGCACGGTAGCAAGCGTGTCGAGGAAGAGAGCCAGCCTCTCGCGAGGGGGAAGGCCGCTCGCCATCATGTCCCTGAGGAAGAACGACGCGCTGCACCCCTCCACTGCGTCACGTGCGCCGTTCCAGCCCCAGGTCTGCTGCAGCGCCTCCTCAAGCACGGCGGGGAGGAGCGAATACTCGCTGCTCCCAAAGATCATCTGCGCGGGAATCTCGCTGCCGGCGTAGCGGACCCTGAAATCCGGAAAGGCGACGTGATGGATCGGCGGGGTGGCGCGCGTCTCCACGCGCCCCAATCTCTTCCGCAGCTTCTCTACCAGCAGACCGGTGTCCAGCCGGGGGTCACTTTCGTACAGCAGCTCCACCCCGTACGTGCGATGGAAGCCGGGCGGATCGTCAGGCTGTGTCATGGAAGCACTCGGCCAGGGCGGGTGATTCGAAGGGATTGCCCGTACCAACCCGGCATGCTCGGGTCTTCCATGTTACCGGTGGATGCCGTGTTGCGCAAACGAAGCCCCCGCGGCCTCGTGACCGCGGGGGCATTGTCGTCCGGCGCGCAGCCCCGGGCCGAACTACTTCTCTTCGACCATCTGGGGGAGCGTGGTAAGCTCCTTGATCTTGAGCTTGCGCTCTCCCCGCGGGAGCTGGACGGTGACGGAGTCGCCCTTCTGCTTGCCCATCAGCGCCTGTCCGAGCGCGGAGGCCATGGAGATCTGGCCGCTGTCGAAGTCCACGTCGTCGCCGAACGCCACCGTGTAGGTCTCCTTGTCCTTGGTGCGCACGTCGACGACCGTGACGCGCGAACCGAAGCTGACCCGATCGGCGGGAATGTCGCTCAGATCGATCTTGGACAGCTCGGCCATGCGGCGGGTGAGGTGGCCCAGCCGTGCCTGCACCTGCTGCTGTTTCTCCAGTGCCGCCTTGTACTCTGCGTTTTCACGAAGGTCGCCGTGCTCCACGGCCTTCTGAATCGCCTTGGGAATCGTCACCTGGAGCTCGTGGAGAAGGCGCTCGATCTCCTCGCCGAGCTTGCTCTTGAGTTCTTCCAGCATCGCAGGGTATGGGGCAAAAAGGAACGTGCGCCCGCCAGGGAGGAGGGCGCACCATGTCTGGAGCCTAATGTAACAGCGACCGCGTGCCCCGCGCCAGCCGTCCGCCGGCGCGGCGTCCCGCGGGCGCGGGGTCAGCCCCCGAGGCGCACCCGCGCCGGGGCCTCGCGGGAGACAAGCGTGCCGTCGCCCAGCTGGCCGTCGTCGTTGCGCCCCCAGCACGCCACGCTCCCCCCCGCCGTCACGCCGCACACGTGGAAGGTCCCCGCGCTGAGCGCTTCGAAGCCCGTCCCCGGCACCGCGCCGCCGGACACCCCGCCCTCCGGCCAGCAGTGGGCCGTGCCGTCGGCGGCGAGCCCGCAGGCGCTGTAGCCCCCCGCCAGCATCCGGCGGAAGGCGATGCCCGCGCCCATCCGCGTCGGCGTCCCCGGGGCCGGGTCGCGCCCGTACCCGTAGCCCCAGCAGTAGCCCGCGCCGCCCACGGCCACCCCGCAGGTGAGGTGGCTCCCGGCGTCCACCTGCCCGAACCGCAGGCTCCCCCCGGCGGGCACCGGCGACCGGCGGTCGGTGAAGCCGCCGTCGCCGAGCTGCCCGTAGAAGTTCCACCCCCAGCAGAAGAGCTGCCCGCCCACGGCCACGCCGCAGGTGGTGTTGCCCCCCGCGTCCAGCGCGGAGAAGACGAGCCCCCCGGAAACGGGAACCGGGACGGCGCTGGGCTCCCGCGAGCCCGTTCCCAGCTGCCCCGTGTCGTTCCGCCCCCAGCACAGCGCGCGCCCCGCCGGGGTGAGGCCGCAGGAGTGGTGCGCGTTGGTGGTGATGGAAGCGAAGACGTGCCCGCCCGCCACCTTCGCCGGCGTGCTCCGGGAGGTCGCGGTGCCGTCGCCGAGCTGCCCGTGCTCGTTGTCCCCCCAGCAGTACGCCTTTCCCTCCGGGGTCAGGGCGCAGCTGTGGAAGCCGCCCTGCGCCGAGACGGCGGCGAAGCGCAGCCCTCCCGCCACCCGGACGGGGAGGGTCCGCTGCAGGGTGCTCCCGTCGCCGAGCTGCCCGCGGTCGTTGCGCCCCCAGCAGAACGCCCGCTGCTCCGCCGTAACGGCGCAGGAGTGGAAGTCGCCCGCGCTCACCGACGCGCCCGCGGGCGCGCCCTCCGGCCCGGGCGCGGTCGGCTGCGAGCAGCCGGCGAGCGCCGCGACCAGCGCGGCGGCGGACAGCAGGAAAAACCTGGACATTTCAGGGGAACTCCGCGTGGTGCTGGAATTTGGGGGACGCCGTGAGGACGACGCCGCCCCCCCGGAGGTCACCAGCGCGGGCGCCAGCGCGAACCCCGCGTGAGGGATGTCGGCCCGAAGGGGCGAGACCCGGCGGGGCAGTTTCCGCCGGGGCTCGACTCCGTTGCAGACGGTAGTATCGTCTGCTACGGAGCCGCAGCCCGACCCCGCGCCAGCGGGGGCACGCCCAAACCCGCAGTCCGAAGCCGTTCGACTCACATGGTCAAACGCAGCCGAGCCCGCTATTCTATCGCCCGCGGCCGCCGAACGAGCGGCCGCCGAGCGCCCACCCGCCGGACCCATGCACAAGAACAGCCGCCGCCTCTTCGAAGCCTACGCCAAGCCCTTCTTCACCCCGGAGGCCCGCGTCCTGGAGATCGGCCCGGACCGCGAGCCCTCCACCTACCGCACGCTGCTGGACCGGGACACCGCCGCCTGGGACACGCTGGACGCCTTTCCGCGCACCGACGTGAAGCTCACCTACCAGGCGAGCTCGGAGTACGCGTTCCCGGTGCCCGACGACGCCTACGACGTGGTGTTCTCGGCGCAGGTGATCGAGCACGTGAAGAAGATCTGGCGCTGGATGCCGGAGCTGGCGCGCGTGTGCCGGCCGGGCGGCGTGGTGGTGACCATCAACCCGGTGAGCTGGCACTACCACGAGTCGCCGGTGGACTGCTGGCGGATCTACCCGGAGGGGATGCGCGCCCTCAGCGAGGACGCGGGGCTGGAGGTGGTGCTCTCGGAGTGGGGGAGCATGGAGATGAAGGGGGTCGAGCGGCGCTCGCCGCGGCTGGTGAGGAAGCAGCAGGTGTTCCAGCGCCTCTCCGGGGTGCTGGGGATGCTGAACGCCACGGTGAAGTTCCCGGTGGAGGCCGCCTACGACACCGTCACGGTCGCGCGGAAGCCCGTCAGGGGGTGACCGGGGGGGCAGGGGCTTCGGGGGCCGCCAGGGGGCGTCCACGGGCCAGGAACAGGGCGGGGAGCACCTCCCCCGCGATCGACCAGAGCCGGGAGGCGACGGCGAGCGCCGCCGCCACCCCGGGTGGCACCATCCCGGCCAGCAGCAGGGCCAGGGCGGTCTCCTTGAAGCCGATGCCACCCGGCGCGAAGAACACGGCGTAACCCACGATGAACGCCAGCGCGTTGACGGCCGTCACCGCGGGGAGGGCGGAGAGCGGCAGGTCGACGAAGGAGGCCAGGAAGAGGTAGAAGGCCGCCCCGTACAGCCACCACGACAGCGCGGAGAGCAGCAGGATCCCCAGCCCCTCCGCCCAGCTCCCCCGCCACTCCAGCACTCCCTTTTTCGCCACCCGCTGCACCAGCCGCAGCCCCGCCCGGATGACGGCGGGGTGGACCAGCGCGAGCGACAGCGGCGACAGCCAGCGGAGCGCGACCAGCCCCGTCGCGAAGCCGCCGGCGTACTCCGCGGGGAGGAACCAGACCCCCACCACCCCCGCCGAGAGCAGCAGGAACCCCATCTGCACCAGCAGCGTGGTCACCGTGGCCGCCGGGCTGAGCCCCGCCGAGGGGCCGAGCTGCGCCAGCGAGACGAACTGCCAGACCATCCCGGGGATGTAGCGGCTCAGGTTGGACAGGAACCAGGCCCTCGCCAGCGCGCGGAACGGGACGTCCGCCCCGAAGCGCCGCAGCAGCACCCGCCACACCACCACCCCCCAGAGCAGCACCGCCGAGAGCAGCAGGACCGAGAGCACCAGGAGCCCCGGCCGCACGTCCCACCGGAAGCCCCTCAGCTGGCCCGCGTTCAGCCAGATGGTCCTCCCCAGGAAGAGAAAGGCCGCGGCGACCAGCGCCAGGGTGAGGAGCCGCCGCGCCCCGGGGGAAAGCTTCATCCGGGCGCCGGAGCGGCGTCCGCGCGGCGCCGCCGGGCGGCCAGCGGCGAGCGCGCCAGCAGGTACGCCCCGTAGGCCAGGAGCAGCGCCAGGCACGCCAGGTACACGTAGAAGCCGGTGCGCAGGTCCGCCGAGTCGAAGGTGAACGTCACCCGGTGGCTCCCCGCGGGGACCACCACGCCGCGCAGCGTGTGGTTGGTGCGCAGGATGGGCGCCGGGCGTCCGTCCACCTCGGCGGTCCACCCGGCGTAGAAGTTGTCGGCCAGCACCAGCAGGGCGTCGCGGTCCGCCCGGGTCTGCACGACGACCCGGTCCGGCGTGTACTCGGCCACCTGCGCGGCGCCGCTCAGTGGGCCGGCGGGGAGGCGCACCGGCTCCGACGTCGCGACCACCGCGGTGGCGCGCGGGTCCCAGCCCGGGCGCTGCATCACCTCCAGCCCGTTCGCGTCCGGGGCCGTGGCCACCACCTGCGGCACCAGGTAGGCGCGCGGCAGCGCCGCCGTGTTCTCGTAGACCAGGGCGCTGCTGCCGCGGAAGACCTCCCGCAGCGCCGGGTGCACCAGCGGCACCCCGCTGACGATGTAGCGGATGTTGGCCGCCTCCATCGCCCCGGGCGAGCTGCGGAAGGCCAGCGCCTGCCCCTCGGGCGTGTCCACCACCTGCGAGGGGAGGTTCTGCGGGTCGTTCCAGAAGTTGTGCCAGTCGATGTAGCTCTCGGTGCCGGCGCCCAGGTACTGGTTCCAGCGCTGCAGCTGGTTGCCGTGCTCGCCGCCCGCCTGGTCCACGTCGAAGTGCATCAGGTAGTTCCCCGCGTTGCCGCGGTACACGTACCCGCCGGGGAAGGGGAGCACCCACACCCGGTCGCGCCCGGGCTGCGAGCGGAGGAAGT
This sequence comes from Longimicrobiaceae bacterium, assembly GCA_036389055.1. Taxonomy (GTDB): domain Bacteria; phylum Gemmatimonadota; class Gemmatimonadetes; order Longimicrobiales; family Longimicrobiaceae; genus JAFAYN01. Next base: position 17,043 of record DASVQR010000035.1, read on the forward strand.
CCGCCACGTCGTCCGCCGCGAACATCTCGTCCGGGGGCGGCACGGTCTGGAAGAACTTGCGGTCCACCACCCACAGGTCCGCCACGGTCAGCAGCGCCAGCAGCGCGGTGGTGGCCGTGGCGTTCAGCGCGCCGCGCACCCAGAACCACAGCACGGCGGCCACCATCGCGGCGAACAGCGCGAAGCGGAAGGCCGCCGACCCCGGGGCCGGCACGTTGGGCGCCGACGCGCCCGACGCCACCATCCCCAGCAGCGCGCCCACGGCGACCACTCCGCCCAGCACGAGGGCGACGGTCCGCGTCTCCGGCAGCGGCTCCGGGCCGCGCAGCGCCCGCGCCGAGGCGAGCCGCTCGTCCAGCCGCGCGGCCAGGGCCTCCAGCGCCAGCGTCGCCATCATGACCAGCGACAGCGACACCAGGAAGAAGGAGATGGCCGGCGCGCGGAAGCGCTTGTAGCCGGGGAAGATCTCGTAGTAGAGCCGGTAGATGGGGGTGTTGCCGCCCAGCGAGATGGTCAGCGCGAACAGCCCCAGCCCGGCGAACAGCCACCAGTAGCGGTTCCGCCGGCAGAAGTACGCGCCCAGCGCCGCCAGCAGCAGCACCGACGCGCCCACGTACTCCACGTGCAGCTTGAAGCCGTTCGCGCCGCGGTACGTCTCCAGGAAGCCGTGCAGCTCCGGCACCGCCAGCGCCGCCACCTCGCCCATGGGCATGGAGTACGAGGTGGAGTACTCGTAGCCGCGCCCGCCCGCCATGCCGCGCGGCGACTCCGCAACGTAGTCCAGGAAGGGGAGGAAGTTGACCGAGGCCATGGCGAAGCCGAAGGCCACCGCGCCCACGCCCAGCAGGACGGGCCTGGCCAGGCGCCGCGGCTCCCGGAACAGCCCCAGGTTCCACAGGCAGAACACACACCAGATCAGCGCGCCCAGCAGCATGTAGTAGGCGCTCTGGATCTGGAAGGTGAGCAGCGCCGAGCCGATCGCCGCGGCCGCCCCCACGAACGGGGCCAGCGCGCCCGTGCGGATCCCCCGGTGGAAGAAGTAGAAGATCAGCGGCGTCAGCGTCGCCACGATGATCCGCCCCTCGTGCCCGGCCAGCACCCAGGACATGGTGATCCCGGTGAACTGGAACATCAGCCCGCCCAGGAAGGCCACCCAGCGCCGCGTCCCCAGCTCGCGCGCCAGCAGGTACGTCCCCAGCCCGGCCAGCGTGAAGTGCACCACGAAGAAGGTGGGCCAGATGCGCGAGACCGGGAAGATCCAGTCCGCCAGGAACCGCACCGGGTGGTAGGTGCTCCCCGGGTTGGCGAACAGCGGCAGCCCGCCGTACACGTGCGGCACCCACTTGGGGAGCACGCCGGCCGCGAACTGCTGCGAGATGAACTCGTGGAAGAAGTACCCGCCCACCAGGTAGTCCGTCCCGTAGATGTGCGCGCCCGGGAGGAAGGCGGGGAGGAAGTAGACCAGCGCCAGCGCGAAGTACGCCAGCGCGGCGATCCCGGTGGAGATCGGCGGGCCCGGGTCCGCGGCGGGCGCGGCGTGGGCGCCGCGTGCGGCCGAGGCCGTCCTTGTCTGCGCGTTCATTCAGCGTGGGGATGATGGGGAGGACGTGCCGCGGCTGTCTGCCGCGATCCGTTGCAGGAACTCGAGGTGCCGCTCCGCGACCGAGTCCCAGGAGAAGCGCTCCGCGGAGACCCGGGCCGACGCGCTCGTGGCCGCGCGCGCGGCCGGGTCGTCCAGCAGCCGCAGCGCGGCCGCGGCGAGCGCCGCCGGGTCGTCCGGGGGGACCAGGATCCCCCCGCGCGGCGGGTCCACCACCTCGGGGACGGCGCCCACCGAGGCGGCGACCACCGGGACGCCGGCGGCCATCGCCTCGGCGGGGACCATGGGGAGGCCCTCCAGCCGCGAGGGCATCAGCAGCGCCAGCGCGCCGGAGAACAATTCCAGCACCTGCGGGCGCTCCACGTCGGGGACGATGCGGACGCGCTCCGCCACGCCCAACTCGCGGGCCAGCTCGCGGACCCGCGCCTCGTCCTTGCCGCGCCCGGCCAGCCGCAGCTCCACCCCGGGCCGCTCCCGCGCGATCCGCGCCCAGGCGTGCAGCAGGGTGTCGAGCCCCTTCTGGTACACGTCGAAGCGCCCGTAGCAGAGCAGGAAGTCCGCTTCGCGCCGCTCCACCCGGGCGAACTCGTCCGGCACGCCGCTGCCGATCAATTCCACCTGCGCGCCCGGCGCCAGCAGCGGGCGGAGCTGGTCGGTCATCCAGCGCGAGGTGGTGCTCACCCAGCGGGCGCGGCCCAGCGAGCGTCGCTCCGCCGCGTCCACCGCGCCGCCCAGCAGTCGGCCGAAGCGGCCGCGCGCCGTGGGGCCGTGGAGCATGTGCACCACCAGGCCCACCGGCCGGTCCCGCGGGATGCGCAGCGGCGTGTACACCGAGAAGTCGTAGACCGCCGCGTCGTACTCCCCCCGCGCGAGCAGCTCGGTGGCCGCGCGCGAGTAGGTCCAGCGGCTCCACGGGTAGGGCGAGCGGGCGCCCAGGCGCAGGTAGCGCACCCCGTCGATCGTCTCGTCCCGCGCGCCGGGGAAGCTCCCCGTCGCCACCGTGGCGTCCACGCGCCCCGCCAGCCGCCGGTAGATCTCCAGCACCCGCAGCGAGCCGCCGCCCCCCACCCAGGGGTTCCGCGGGTCGTCGTAGATGCAGTGCAGCACCCGCATCGTCTAGCCTCGTCCTGCCGTGCCGAACGGCAACCGAGAACGGCGGGTTTGGGCGTGCCCCCGGCTGCGCCGGGGTCGGGCTGCGCGCTGCGTAGGGAAGCAAACAACGCTTCCCAACGCAGCCGAGCCCCCGCAAACTGCCGCGGGGTCTCGGCCCTCCGGGCCCGCATCCCTCACGCGGGGCTGGTGCTGGCGTCCTCTGGGCCCCCCACCCGGCGGCCTGCGAGCCGCCACCCTCCCCCGTGCCGGGGGAGGGCTGCCCGGGGTTCCGAATCGTCGTGCTCCCCCTCTCCCCTTGTGGGAGAGGGGGCCGGGGGGTGAGGGGTAGCCCCCGCGCCGGAACCCGCCCCAACGCGCTGTCGTTCTCCCCTCCCCCTTGCGGGGAGGGGCCGGGGGAGGGGGTCCGCCGTTGCAGTTCGCAGGCTGTTCCCTGTTCCCTGTTCCCTGTTCCCTCTCCCCCCTCACGGCAGCCGCCGCGCGATGAAGAAGTTGCTCCCGATCCCGACGTCCCAGGCGGCGCGCATCGCCGGGTTCTCCGTCACCCAGCGCTGGCGGGCCACCCAGCCGGCGGCGCGGCGCTTCAGGCCGGTGCTCATCTCGCCGGGGCGGCTGATCTTTTCGCGCAGGTAGTTGATCCACAGCTCGCGCGGGGGCACCAGCGAGCGGAAGCCGTGGCGGCGCAGCATGCGCAGCACGCCGCGGCGCGTGGGGATCACGCCCACCCCGTACTCTCCCTTGCCGCCGCCGCGAACGCGCTCGAAGTACCACACCTGCACGGGGCGGGGCATCAGCACCAGGCCGGCCATGGAGTAGTGCGGGTCGCTCCACAGGCTGTAGAGCGCGAACGGCTTGGGGGTGACCAGGTACAGGATGCCGTCCGGCTTGAGGACGCGGCGGATCTCGGCCAGCGTCTTTTCGCGGTCCTGCACGTGCTCCAGCACGTTGTCCAGCGTCACCAGGTCGAAGCTGGCGTCGGGGAAGGGGAGCGCTTCGGCGAAGCCCGTGCGGATGTCCGCGCGCACCCCGTGCTCCTCCGCGCGCACCCGGCCGCGCTCCACGCTGCGCTCGTAGGGCTCGATCCCGCTCGCCTCCGCGCCCGCCTCCGCGAAGGCGATCAGCACCCCCGCGTCGCCGCACCCCACGTCCAGCATCTTCATCCCGGCCGGGCTCCACCCCGGCAGGTAGCGGCGCAGCGTGGCGATGATGAAGCGGCCGCGCGGATGCTCGCTGACGTAGTGGCTCTTCCACTTGTCGAAGTTCTCCGACTGCCACCACCGCTCCCGGTCGCTCTCCAGCAGGGCCAGGTAGCGCGGCTCCTCCACCCCGGCCGCGGTCCCGGGATCCAGCGTGGTCGTGTCCCTGCGCTCGTGCTCCGTCATCGGCTCATGCAGCGGTGGCGCCGCGGCCCCGTCCCCCGGAGCGCGCGGCGACCTCGTGGTACAGGCCCGCCAATCTGTCTACGATCACCGGCCAGGAAAACCCCGCCGCCACGTCCTCGCGCCCGGCCAGGCCGTATCGGCGGCGCCGCTCCGGGTCGTCCATGCAGGCGCGCACCGCCGCGGCCAGCGCGTCCGCGTCGCCCGGCGGCGCCAGCCAGCCGTTGCGGCCGTCCCGGACGATGTCCACGATCCCGCCCGCCGCGCTGGCGATCACCGGCTTGGCGTTGACCATCGCCTCCAGCAGCACCACTCCCAGCCCCTCCGTGTCGCCCTTGGCGTCCACCACCGCGGGGAGCACGAACGCGTCGCAGCCGGCGAAGCGCTCCGCCAATTCCGCGCTCGACACGAAGCCCTCGAACACCACCCGGCCGCCGATCCCCAGCCGCTCCGCCCGCGCCCGCAGCGCCTCGCGCTCCGGGCCGTCGCCCACCACGCGCAGCAGCAGCGGCCGCGCCGGCTCCAGCCTGGCCAGCGCGTCCAGCAGCACGTGCACGCCCTTGCGCTCCACCAGCCGCCCCACGAACAGCAGCTCGAACGGCCGCCCCTCCGCCGCCGGGTCCCGCGCGGGCGGTGCCTCCGCGGGCGCCTCCACCGTCGCGCCGAAGGGGATCACCGTGGAGCGCGCCTCCGGCACCAGCCTGCGCAGCCGCTCCGCCGTGTACGTGGAGATGGTGGTCACCGCGTCCGAGCCGCGCACGATGCGCCGGAGGACCGGGCCCAGGAAGGGGAGCTGCGACTCCATCCAGGTCAGCTCCACCCCGAAGAAGGTGGAGACCAGCGGCACCCCCGAGGCGCGCTTCGCGGCCAGCCCGAGCACCCCGTGGGGAAGGGGCCAGAAGGCGTGCAGCAGGTCGAACCCGCCGGAGCGCGCCAGGCGGGCCGCGGCCAGCGAGCCGGCCGCCACGTACCCGGGCACCAGCCCCAGGAAGAGGGGGCGCTCGCGGATGCGGTCCGGCGCCGTCTGGTCGTGCGTCAGCGTCTCCCAGGGGCTCGGCGCGTAGCGGAAGCGGTGCACCCGCACCCCCTCCACCGTCTGGTCCGCGAGGCCGCGGTACGAGGGGGCCAGCACCTCCACCTCCACCCCGCGCTCCCCCAGCCGCCGGATGGTCTCCACCAGCCACGGCGTGATCACGTCGGCGGGATCCCGGGGGTACGCGGTCACCAGGTACAGGACTTTCACTTGTCGGCCGCGGCGGGCGGGGGTATGTTAACGGCTCGCCAAAATACCACCCGCCCCACAGCAACATCAAGGATCCCCACCGCTTCCCCGAGAGTGCAGCGCGTCCTCGTCGTCGTTCCGACCTACAACGAGCGGGAGAACCTCCCCCGCCTCATCCCGCTGATCCTGGCCAAGGACCCCCGCCTGGAGGTCCTGGTCGTGGACGACGGCTCGCCCGACGGCACCGGCGAGATCGCCGAGCGCGTGGCGGCCGAGGAGCCGCGCGTCCACGTCCTGCACCGCAGCGGCAAGCTGGGGCTGGGCACGGCGTACATCGCGGGGTTCCGCTGGGGGCTGGAGCGCGGCTACGACGCGTTCTTCGAGATGGACGCGGACTTCTCGCACGATCCCGCGCACCTGCCGCAGTTCCTGGAGGCCATCGAGCACTACGACGTGGTACTGGGCTCGCGCTACCTGCACGGGCGGGTCACGGTGGTCAACTGGCCCATCGGGCGTCTGCTGCTCAGCTACTACGCCAACGTCTACGCGCGCTTCGTCACCGGGCTCCCCATCGCGGACGCCACCGGCGGGTTCAAGTGCTTCCGCCGGGAGCCGCTCGCGGCCATTCCCCTGGAGCGGGTGGAGTCCAACGGCTACGCGTTCCAGATCGAGATGAGCTTCCGGGCCTGGAAGAAGGGGTTCCGGCTGGGGGAGATCCCCATCATGTTCGTGGACCGCGACGTGGGCGAGAGCAAGATGTCCGGGCGGATCGTGCGCGAGGCGGTGTGGCGGGTGTGGCGTCTGCGCTTCCTCTCGATGTTCGGCAAGCTCTGATTCACTGCGGCTTTGGGCGTGCCCCCGGCTGGCGCCGGGGTCGGGCTTCGGCTCCGTAACGCACGATACAACTGTGCGTAACGGAGTCGAGCCCGCGCAAACAGCCGCGCGGTCTCGCCCCTCCGGGCCGAAATCCCTCACGCGGGGCTGGTGCTGGCGTCCGCGGGGGCCCCCACCCGGCTCGCTCGGGCTCGCCACCCTCCCCCGTGCCGGGGGAGGGCTTCCCGACCCTCAGGTTCCGCCGTGTCGTTCTCCCCCTCTCCCCTTGTGGGAGAGGGGGGCCGGGGGGTGAGGGGTAGCCTCGCGCGCCGGAGCCTGCCCCGGCACCCCGCCGTTCTCCCCTCCCCCTTGCGGGGAGGGGCCGGGGGAGGGGGTCGCCGTCGCCGTTTCGCACTCCCGCACTTTCGCACTTCCGCACTTCCGTTCCCCATGGCTCCCATCGCTCCCGAGGTCCGCTTCGTCCGCGCGCTCGCCGCGGGGATCCTCCGCGAGGGCGAGGCAAAGGCCGCCGTCGCGGCGGAGGCCGCGCTCCGCGACTTCCTTTCCACCGAAAAGAGCCTCGTCCTGGAGGTGCAGTTCACCGGCTTCGCGCGGCGCGGGGAGCAGGTGGGCGGCGTGCACCCGCTCTTCCTCAAGGCGGCGTCGCAGCTGATCGTGCTGCGCGTCAACCGCGTCGGCTTCACGGCCGAGGCCGGCGAGGCGGACCTGCGCGCGCTCTTCGACGCGCTGTCGCGGCCCTCCTCCGAGCAGCCGGAGGAGGGCGTGGTGGGGCTGCTGCGGGAACGGGCCCCCCAGGGCGTGTTCCTCAGCACCTCCGCCGGCGACGTGTACCGGCCCGAGCGCGCCGAGGAGCCCGCGCCCCCGGCACCTTCCGCTGCAGCGCCGGATCCCCAGGCGCCCGCCGCTCCCGCCCCCGACGCCCCCGCCGAGCCCGTCTCGTACTCCGCAGCGCTGGACTTCGTCTCCGCCGACAGCATCGTGGACTTCGCGGAGTTCGAGCTGCTGGAGACCTCCGGCAACCCGCTCCCCGCGGCCGGGGCGGGAGAGGGCGGGCACGCCGGGCCGCCGCCGCCCTCGCGCGACGAGCCCCCCGCGGACGACCTGTACCATTTCTTCCGGGCGGCGACGCCGGGGCGCGGCGGCGCGTCCGAGGCCGAGGAGCTAGCCGGGCAGCTCCGCGGAGCCACCACGGTGATGCGGTTCGACGAGCTGACGCAGCAGGCGGTCGCCGCCGTGCCGCGGCTGCTGGACACGGGCGAGGAGATGCGCGCCGTGGCTCTGGTGGAGGCGCTGGCGGAGGAGACCCGCCGCGCGGACCGCTCGCGGCTCTTCCGCGACTCCGCGCAGACCGCGCTCCGCAAGGCGGCCACGGACCCGGTGCTGGCTCGCTTCGCCGAGCTGCTGGAGCGCGGCGGCGAGCTCCGCGAGCGGGTGCTGCGCGTGCTCCTGGCAGTGGGCGGCGGCGCGTTCCCGCTGCTGGAGTCCGTCCTGGTCCGCACCGGCGACGCGGGGCTGCGCGAGGCCGTGTTCCGGGCGATGCTGGAGTCCGATCCGGGCGGAGCGCGCATCCTGGAGCGCGCCATGGCCGAGCCCGTGGCCGCGCGCGTCCGGGCGGTGCTGGAGCTGGCGGCGCTCCCGGGCGTGGACGACGCGCTCGCGCGCCGCTGGCTGGAGCGCGCCGCGTCGCACCCGGACGCCGGCGTTCGCGCGGACGTGGTGCGCCACGCCGCGGGGCTGGGGAGCAGGGGAGGGATGCGCATCCTCCGCGACCTCCTCGCCGACGCGGACGAGTCCGTGCGCCACGCCGCCGTGCGCGGCCTGGGCGAGCTGGGGGAGCCCGCGGCCGTGCCCTTCCTGGCGCGCCTCCTCGGCGACTCGGCCGACGACGATCTCCAGCTGGAGGTGATCGCCGCGCTGGGGCGCATCGGCGCGGCGGAATCGCTTCCGCCGCTCAAGGCCGTGCTCGACCGGCGCCAGCTCTTCTCGGGGAAGCGCCTGGCGCGGCTCAAGCTGGCCGCGGTCGCCGCGGTGGGGCGCATTCCGCTGCCGGCCGCGCGGGAGCTCCTCTCGTCGCTCGCGGCCGGCAGGGACGCGGAGCTGGCGGCGGAGGCCAGGCGCGCCCTCGAAGCACGCGGCTGACGGAGCGGCGCGACCCGGAAGACCCTCATACGGCGCCCGGCCGCACCTGCCGCCACCCCCTGAAGTTTCCCACACCTGACGAGCGCCCGCGAGCCGGCAACCCGGCCCGCGGGCGCTTTCTCGTCCGCCTGCCTGCAAGTTCCAGCAATTGAACACGTTGCCGAGTTGTCCACGCATGGGGAAAAGGCCTCGCGCGTGGACAATCCACTCCGGGGAGGGGTTTTCCACAGAAATCCACACCGGTTGGTTTACATAATGTGTATTATACGAATTCATTCTGGCAGTGAGGCCCCGGACGGAAGAACGACCCCTGATCGAAGATGCCGGACGCGGTTGCTGCCCTTCTCACCGCAGTGATCCATCGCACGCCGCAGTGGAGCTCGCCCACATGGAGCTGCTGCGCGCGTCCGCCGGTCCACCAACTCGCCCTCGAACGCCCAGGACGCGATGGGCGATCCGAGCGGACGCAGCGCTGGGCCCGACACCACCAGTGTCGCGCAGCTGCCCGTGGCACCACGCGCCACGTCGGATCGCCCGACCTACACAGCCTGTGTGGCCCGGGACACCCGCTGACTCACGCCGGTGCGCCGAACGACAACACTTCTGCCGTGTGCAACGCACACCACAGGTTGTCGCGGTTGTCGAAACTCGGCAGTTTGTGCAGCCTGTTAAGACTGTTAGCCACCGATCTGCTTACAGGCTTAACAGGTTGTACCGGCTGTGTTGGCTGTGAATGAATATTCATTCATGCGCTGTGGACCGGAGTACCCACGATCCTTCCGAGTTGCCTGCGATCGCTCTCGCCCGAGCCGATAGCCAGGCTCTCGCGCGACCCGTCTGCCACCGACGGGCAGCTCCGGCACGTCGGCTCCGAGCGGTTTTCCCCTGGACCGGGGACAAAAAAGCCGCGGGCGGCGAGATGGTCTCGCCGCCCGCGGCTCGGTGATGCTTCGTCCCTGCCCGCCCGCCCGGCCCGCCTAGTTGGAGCGGTAGCGCCGGCTCACCTCGTCCAGCCGCTTGCGCTCCTCGTCGGTCAGCGAGTTGAGTCCACGCGCAGAGATCTTCTCCAGGATGCGATCGACGTCGTCCAGGAGCTGTTGCTCGTCCCGCGCCCGGTTCGTGGCTCCTGCGGGCTTCTGCGGCGTCGGCGCCGCGGGAGGCGGCGGCTGCTTGCGGAGCCAGCCCAGCGACAGCCCGGAGCGGCCGCGCTCCTTTTCCTTTGCCTTGCCCGGCTTGCGGCGCGACGGCGGCAGCTCGCCCCAGGCGCTGGGGGCCCACGGGCTCTTGAGGTACAGGAACGCGGTGGCGAAGCCGCCCAGGTGGGCCAGGTGCGAGACCCCGCCCCCGCCCACCAGCAGCAGGCTCACGACCGCCATGATCGCCACCAGCCAGCGCGCCTGGATCGGGAAGATCCCCCAGACGTGGATCGGCATGGTGGGCCACGCCATCGCGAAGGCCATCATCAGCCCGTAGATCGCGCCCGACGCGCCCAGCACGACCACGTCGGGGATGAACAGCGCCTCCAGCGCCGCGAACAGCGCGCTGCCGGCCGCGGCCACCAGGTAGAACCGGATGAACGCGCGCGATCCCCAGCGCTCCTCCAGCATGGGCCCGAAGAAGAACAGGCTCAGCATGTTGAAGAAGACGTGCCCGATCCCCAGGTGCAGGAACGCGTAGGTGAGGATCGTCCAGGGCTCGAACAGCGTCTCGCGCGGCTCCAGCGCGAGGTGGTCGGTGATCCACGGCCCGAACCCGAGGCGGGCCGCGATGAAGGCCACCAGGAAGACGGCCGTGTTGGCGATCAGCAGGCGCTTGACCCAGGGCGTCAGGGAGAAGCCGCCGAAGCCGCCTCCCCCGAAGCCCCCGTAGGAGGAAGTCCGGTACGCCATTTCGATTTCAGGGTGGTGTGGGGTGGAGCGCGAGCGGTCCGGATGCGGTACCCCGCTCGCGCCCCCTGCGGTCCGCGTCAGCCCCGGGACCGCGCCACGGCCAGCTGCACGATCCTCTCGCACAGCTCCGGGAAGTCGATCCCCGCGGCGGCCGCTCCCTTGGGGAGCAGGCTGGTGGCCGTCATCCCCGGCAGGGTGTTCGCCTCCAGGCAGAAGAGCTGCTCCTTGGCCAGGATGAAGTCCACGCGCGCGTACCCCCGCAGCTTGAGCACGCGAAAGGCGCGCAGCGCGTACGCCTGCACCTGGGCCACGATCTCCTCCTCCAGCGGCGCCGGGCACAGGTACTCCGTCATCCCGGCCGTGTACTTGGAGTGATAGTCGTAGATCCCCTTCTTGGGGCGGATCTCCACCGGCGGGAGCGCCTGGTCGCCCAGGATCCCCACCGTGAGCTCGCGGCCGCGGGCGAAGCGCTCGATCATCACCTCCGAGTCGTACTTCGCCGCCTCGTCCACCGCCGGGCGCAGCTCCTCCGGGGCGTTCACCACCGCCAGCCCCACGCTGCTCCCCTGCCGCGAGGGCTTCACGATGAGCGGAAAGCCCACGAAGTCCTCGATGGTGTCCGGGTCGTAGGCGAAGTCCGGGGCGCGCGCCACGCGCCAGGGGAGCGTGGGCACCTGCGAGTCGCGCAGGAGCCGCTTGGTCACGTCCTTGTCCATGGCGATCCCGGAGCCCAGCGGCCCGGTGCCCGTGTACGGGATCCCGGCCAGCTCCAGCAGCGCCTGCACCGTGCCGTCCTCGCCCGCGCCGCCGTGCAGCGCCAGGAACGCCACGTCGGCCGCGCGCACCTGCTCCACCTCGGCCAGCTCGATGGGCCGCAGCGTCCCCTCCAGGTCGGTGGGCGGCGCCGCGTGCACCCCCTCCGGCAGCAGTCCCCCCTCCGCGTCCGCCGGGACGAAGCCCCGGGCCGTGTCCACCGTCGCCACGTCGTGGCCGCGCTCCCGCAGCGCCCGGACGATCGCGAGCCCCGAAGCCAGCGACACCTCCCGCTCGGCGCTCGTCCCTCCCATCAGTACGGCGATCTTCATTCCCCCTCCGTCAGGTGTGTGTGCGGGCGCGTCGTTCCGCACGAACCGTACGAACAGAATTCGCTGCCGGATTCGGGCGTGCCCCCGGCTGCGCCGGGGTCGGGCTGCGGCTCCGTAGGCGAGCAAACCACGCTCGCCAACGGAGTCGAGCCCCCAACGATACTGCTGTTGGGGTCTCGCCCCTCCGGGCCGACATCCCTCACGCGGGGCTGGCGCTGGCGTCCTCGCGGGCCCCTCCCCCGGCCCCTCCCCCGCAAGCGGGAGAGGGGAGAACTGCTTGGAGTTCCCGTAGTTGCTCCCCTCTCCCAGAATTGGGAGAGGGTGGCGAGCCTCAAGCGAGCCGGGTGAGGGCCGCAGTTGCCGGCTGTCCCCTGTAACCTGTCCCCTGTAACCTGCCGTTATTCCCCCCGCACGTGCCGCAGCACCTTGCGGGCGAGCGCCGGGCCGAAGCCGGGCATCGCCGCCACCTCCTCCTCCGTGGCCTGGGCGAGGCCGCGGAACGAGCCGAAGCGGGCGAGCAGCTGGCGCTGGCGCGCCTCGCCCACGCCGGGGATCTGCGACAGCTCCGAGCGCACGGTGCGCTTGGTGCGCAGCTTCCGGTTGTAGGTGATGGCGAAGCGGTGCGCCTCGTCGCGCAGCCGCTGCAGGAGGCGGAGCGCCGGCGAGCGGCGCGGGAGCCGGATGGAGACCGGGCGCCCGGGGACGAAGACCTCCTCCTCCTTCTTGGCCAGCGAGATGATGCGCTGCTGCGCCAGGTCCAGCCCTTCCAGCGCCTTGACCGCGGCGCCCAGCTGCCCCTTGCCGCCGTCGATCACCACCAGCTCCGGCAGCATCTTGCCCTCCTCGATGCGGCGGCGGAAGTAGCGGGTCACCACCTCGTGCATGGAGGCGAAGTCGTCGTTGCCCCACTCCCCCTGCACCTTGAACTTGCGGTACTCGCCCTTGGACGGCTCGCCGTTCTCGAAGACCACCGCGGAGGCCACCACCTCGCTCCCCTGCGTGTGCGAGATGTCGAAGCACACGATCATGCGCGGCACCACGTCCAGCTCCAGCGTCTCCTGCAGCTCGTACAGGGCGTCCGGGGCGCGGGTGGCGGCGGCGCTCCCCAGCAGCTTCCACTCCTCCAGCAGGTGGCGGGCGTTCTGCTCGGCCAGCTCCACCAGCCGCACCTTCTCGCCGCGCTGCGGCACGTGGCTGCGCACGGCGTGGCCGGCGCGCTCGCGCAGCAGCGCCTCCAGCAGCGGCCGGTCCTCGAACTCCAGGGGGAAGAACACCTCCGGGGGGAGGTCGTAGCCGTCGATGCCGCTGCGCTGCGCGTAGAAGCGCGTGGCGAAGGTGGAGAGCACCTCCTCGTCCGGCTCCCCCTCCAGGTTGCCCAGGAACTGCGTCTCGCGCCCCAGCAGCTTGCCCTCGCGGATGCGCAGCACCACGCCGCAGCCGTCGGCGCCGTCGCGCGCCAGGCCGATCACGTCGCGGTCGCCGCCCTCCAGGTCCACCACGGTCTGGCGGGCCTCCAGCGCCTCCAGCGAGGCCAGCGAGTCGCGCAGCTCGGCCGCCCGCTCGAAGTCCATCTCCGCGGCGGCGGCCTGCATCTGCCCGCGGATCCGCTCGGCGGCGCGCTTCGTGTGGCCGCCCAGGATGTCCAGGATCTCGTCCATCATCTCCCGGTACTCGGCCTCGCTCTGGTAGGCGACGCAGGGCGCCCTGCAGCGGCCGATGTGGTAGTCCAGGCAGGGGCGCGCCGGCGTCTCGCGGGGGAGGTCGTAGCGGCACGACCTCACGGTGTACAGCTTCTTCACCAGCTCCACGGCGTGGCGCATCCTCCGCACGTCGGTGTACGGCCCGAAGTAGCGCGCGCCGTCGCGCTCCAGCCTGCGGGTGACCCACACGCGCGGGAACGACTCGTGGACGGTGACCTTGATGTACGGGTAGGTCTTGTCGTCCTTGAGGTTGATGTTGAAGCGCGGGCGGTTCTCCTTGATCAGGTTGTTCTCCAGGATCAGCGCCTCGGCCTCGGACCCCACCACGATGGTGTCGAAGTCCTCGATGCGCCGGACCAGCTCGCGCGTCTTCAGCGAGTGCCCCTGCGACGCGGCGAAGTACGAGCGGACGCGCGACCGGAGCGACTTGGCCTTGCCCACGTAGAGCAGGTCCCCGGCGGCGTCCTTCATCAGGTACACGCCGGGGCGGTCCGGGAGGGTGCGGAGCTTGGACTTGAGGGCTTCCTGGGCCATGCTGCTGCTGCGCGGAGTTTCGGGTACGTTTCGGCTGCGCTTGATACACCGCCGGGGCGCCGCGTTCCGGTCAGCGCCGCCCCAGCAGCCGCCGGAACCGCCCCAGGAAAACGCCCGCCTCGCCGATCCCCAGCGCCGCCGTCACCCCGAAGTACACCACCCCGAACGCCGGCACCACCAGCGCGGCCAGCAGCAGCGGCGTGACTTCCGGCATCGCCCAGCGCACCGCCCAGCCGGCCGCGGCGCCCGCCAGCGCCGCCGCGAACATCTTCGCCACCTTCCCCGCCCCCGCCCCCACCGGCCCGATCCGCTTCCGCAGCCCGCGGCGCAGCAGCAGCCACTCCAGCCAGGCGCCGGTCGCGGCGGCGCTCGCCAGGCCCACCGCCCCCAGCCTCCACTGCCCCACCCGCAGGTCGCCGAAGAGCCACCCGCCGAACCGCACCTCCCTCCCGAACAGGCCGAAGGAGACCTGCTCGAACTGGAGCATCAGCACCAGGCCCAGGACGGCGCCGATCGCCACGCGCAGGGTGGCGATGCGGGCGGGCGTGCGGGTGTCGCGCAGGGCGAAGAAGGCGGAGGAGAACAGGCGCGTGCCGGTGGAGGCCACCAGCCCCAGCGAGTAGCCCACCAGCACGAAGTACACGAGCAGCGTGTTGTAGCGGTCGAACTCGCCGCGCTGGAAGAGCGCGGCCACCAGCACGTCGCCCAGCGCCAGGAAGGCGACGAACGAGGGGACCACGTAGAAGGCCACCCGCTCCAGGGCGGCGCTGGTCCGCTCCCGCAGCACCTCCACCGCGGCGGAGCGCTGCCGCGACAGCTCCGGCAGCTCCGCCGCGGCCACCGACATCCCGAACAGGCTCACCGGGAGCATGTACAGCGTCTGCGCGTAGCCGATGGCCGCCACCGCGCCCACCGCCAGCAGGCTGGCGAGCACCATGTCCACGTAGCCGGCCAGCTGCACCACCCCGCGCCCCATCACCGCGGGGCCGGCGTTGCGCAGGGCGTCGCGCGCGCCCGGCACCCGGTCCGCCCGCGCCAGCCGCAGGCTGCGCTCCAGCCGCAGCACGAAGGGGAGCTGCACCAGGAACTGGAGCGCGCCGCCCACCAGCGCGCCCCAAGCCACCGCGATCAGCAACTGCCCCTGGGAGAAGCGGCCGGAGAAGATGAAGAAGGTGGCGATGATCGCCGCGTTCCACAGCACCGGCGCCACGTAGGGGATGAAGAAGCGGCGGTGGCTGTTGAGGATCCCCAGCGCCCAGGCGGAGAGCACCAGGATCCCCGTCATGGGGAAGAGGATGCGCGTGGTCACCACCGCCAGGTGGCGCCGCTCGCCCTCGAAGCCGGGGAGGAAGACGGACACCAGCAGCGGGGCGAGCAGCACGCCCACCAGCACGAACACCGAGGCGATCGCCAGCAGCAGCGCGAAGATCGCCCCGGCGACGCGGCCGGCCTCCTTTTCCTTGCCCTGCTCCAGCAACTCCGCGTACACGGGGATGAAGGAGGCGCTCAGCGTCCCCTCCCCCAGCAGGTTCTGGAGCACGTTGGGCATGCGCAGCCCCACCCGGAACACGTCCGCGTACAGCGAGGTGCCGAAGAACATCGCCAGCACGCTCTCGCGGACCAGCCCCGCGATCCGGCTCAGAAAGATCCCGGCGGCCACCATCGCCGAAGCCGCGGCGCCGGAGCGCTTCACCGGCTGCGCGGGGGCCTCCATGATCAGGGTCTCGTCGCCCTGCGGGGGTGTGGCGTCGGGTTTCATCTTCGCTCTGTCGGCAGACCGCCCGCCCGGAGGTCACCGGACGGGCGGTCGATCACGTGGGGCCGGGGCCGGATCGGCACGGAGGCCCCGGCAGGTGCACAGCGCAGGCCAGCGGCGCGGCCGGGGCTACACGGGCTCCGCCACCGGGGCCGGCGCGTCCGCCCGGTCGCCCGACCCGAGCGGCACGGTCATGCGGTCGGCGATCTCCCGCAGCAGCTCCGGCCCGTGCTCCGGGAGGAAGGAGAACACGGTGAGCACCCGCTCCTGCGGCTCGCCTTGCGGGCGCAGCTCGGCGCGGGCGCGGCGCACGTCGCGCAGCACGTCCTCCCCGCCGCGGGCCAGCGCCGAGACGATCTTGCGCTCCGCGTCCGCCGCCTCCAGCAGCGAGCGGTTGCGCAGGCTGCCCAGCGCCCCGCGCAGCGTGGGGTCGATCGCCTCCGCCCCGTCCATCAGCCGCGCGTAGCCGCCGGCGATCCCCTCTCGCAGCGCGCGCAGCGCCTCCTCCACCCCCTCCGGCACGCGCGCCCGGGCCAGCCGGCGCACCACCTCGTGCTCCGGCCCGTCCAGCTCGGCCGCGCCGATGCCCAGCCGCTCCAGCGCCCGCTCCGTCCCCCGCGACACCAGCGTCACCGAGAAGCGCGGGTAGACGACGGGCATGCGCATGCCGAACTCGCCGAACAGGGGGCCGAGCTGGGCGAAGTACGCCATCTCCCCCGGTCCGCCGACGTAGGCCAGCGTGGGGAAGACCGCGCTCTCCACCACCGGCCGGAGGAAGACGTTGGGGCTGAAGCGGGCGGGATCCGCCGCGATCGCCGCGCGGACCTCCTCCGCCGTGAAGCCCTGCCGCGCCTCGCGGGCGACCCAGCGGTCGCCCCGCGCGTACAGCCGCTCGCGCCCCGCGGGCCCGTTCCAGAAGACGTTGGCGCCGTCGGGCATCACGGCGACCTGGCCGTGGTACCCGGCCGCCAGCAGCTCCTCCGTCCGCGCGCGCAGCAGCGCCTCGTGCTCGCGCGTGCGCAGGACCGCGCCCTCCAGCACGTGTGCCGAGGCGCGCTTCAGCGCCGGGTCCGCGGCGTCGGTGACGAGCAGGTCGAAGGCGGCGAACAGCTTCTCGACCGTCTCCCGGAACGCGCCCGCGAAGCTCGCGCCGGGCCGGTAGGCGTCTCGAAGCAGCCGGAGACATTCGTCGGCAAAAGGTTGCCCCGCAAACGCCTGCGCGATCTCGCCTAGAGCACTTTCGATCCCTTCCCCGACCGTCCGGTCGCTCATCGGCAGGGGGACGGAGTCGTCCCCGGCCAGGCGGATGCGGCGCACCTCGCCCCCTCCGTCGAGCACGTCGGCGTGGTCCACCTCGGCCCAGTCGTGGTCCTCGGAGGCGGCCCAGAACACGGGCAGGACGACGACCCCCAACTCGCGCTCCAGCGCCGCGGCCAGCCGCACGGCGGTGAGGATCTTGTGGACGGTGTAGAGCGGCCCGGTGAACAGGCCGGTCTGCTGGCCGGTGGTCACCACCGCCCCGCCCTCCTCCACGAACCTCGCCAGGCGCTCCGCCGCGGCCGGCGACGTGGGCCGCAGCGCCGCCGCCGCCCGCTCCCGCTCCGCCCTGCCGAAGCGCCCCCGCACCTCCTCCAGCTTGGCGCGGAAGGAGGCCGGATCAGAGGGCGAGCCCTCGTAGAACGACGGGGCGCTCCCCTCCCCCGCGAGGTAGTCGCGGACCAGGCGGGGCCCGCGGAGCGGCTCGACCACGATGTCCAGGTTCAGGGCAGCCTCCCTATTGAAGATCACGACCGGTGCTCACGCAGACGTCCACGGCCCCCACCCGGCGGCTTTATCGCCGCCACCCTCCCCCGTGCCGGGGGAGGGCTTCCCGGGGTTCGGGACCGCCGTTCTCCCCCTCTCCCCTTGTGGGAGAGGGGGCCGGGGGGTGAGGGGTAGCCCCTTGCACCGGAGCCTGCCTCCCCGTCGCCGTTCCGCGGTATCCATATATCTCAGTGCGGAGGGAGACAGCCGGGCAGTTTCGGCTGGCTCACTCCGGCGCAGGGAGACTCGCCGGCAGTTTGGCGAGGCTCCCGGAGCCCGCGTAGGAAACAGGCCGGCAGTTTGGCCTGGTTCCGGAGCGGTCCGCCGCAACCGCCAAGCAGACAAGAGCTTACTCCTCGCGGCCCTTGTGGTACGGCTCCCCCCGCGCGATCGTCCCCGCCCGGTACAGCTGCTCGGTCAGCACCAGCCGCGCCAGCTCGTGCGGCAGCGTCAGCGCGGAGAGCGACAGCTGGTGCCGCGCCGTCCTCAGGATCTCGTCGGAGAGTCCGTACGCCCCGCCGACCAGGAAGCTCGCCCCCGGACTCCCCCGCACCGCCAGCTCCGCCAGGTACCGCGCGAGCTGCTCGGAGGTCCACTGCTTCCCCGTCTCGTGCAGCGCGACCAGCTCGCACCCCGCGGCGACGCGCGCCAGCAGCCGCTTCCCCTCCTCGTCGCGGACCCGCCCCGCCCCGCCGGCGCCCCGGTAGGGCTCCTCCTTCACCTCCACCGCCTCGAAGGTGAAGTAGCGCCGGGTCCGCCCCTCGTACTCCTCGATCGCCTCCGCGGCCGGGCCCCGCGCCCTCCCCACGGCGAGCACCTGCACCTTCATCGCTCAGCGCCCCACCACGGTGTCGCGCAGGAAGTGCTCGTTGTCGCGGTACGGGTGGTCCACGTTGTAGTGGAGCCCGCGGCTCTCCCGCCGCAGCCGGGCGCAGCGCACGACGAGCAGCGCCGTCTCCACCATGTTGCGGAGCTCCACCAGGTCGGCCGAGGGCTTCGCTGAGGCCCAGACGATCTCGTTCTGCGCGGCGATCTGGCGGATGCGCGCCTCGGCGAACTCCAGCCGCTCGTCGGACCTGACGATCCCCACCAGGTCCCACATCAGCGAGCGGATCTCCTCGCGGTCGTGAACCAGCAGCACGCCCTCCGGCTCGTGCGTCCCGCTCGGCCCCTGCCAAGCGGGCGCGGCCGACGGGAGTGGCAGCCCGCCCAGCTCCTCTCGCAGCCGCACGGAGGCGCGGTGGGCGAACACCACCGCCTCCAGCAGCGAGTTGGAGGCCAGCCGGTTTGCGCCGTGCACGCCGGTGCACGCCGTCTCCCCGGCGGCGTACAGGCCGCGCAGCGAGGTGCGGCCGTGCGTGTCGGTGAGCACGCCGCCGCACAGGTAGTGCGCCGCGGGGACCACGGGAAGGGGCCGGGATAGCATGTCGATGCCGCGCTCCGCCGTCTCGCGCAGGATGTTGGGGAAGCGCGCGCGGATCTCCTCCTCCGGGATCCCCGAGCAGTCCAGGTGGACGTACGGGTCCCCGGTGCGCTTCATCTCCCGGTCGATGGCGCGGGCGACGACGTCGCGCGGGGCCAGCGAGCCCAGCGGGTGGTAGCCGGCCATGAAGGCCGTGCCGTCCAGCCGCCGCAGCTCCGCCCCCTCGCCGCGCACCGCCTCGGAGATCAGCAGCGTCCGCTCGCGCGCCGGGTAGAGCGCGGTGGGGTGGAACTGCACGAACTCCATGTTGGCCACGCGCGCCCCGGCCCGGTACGCCATGGCGACCCCGTCGCCGGTGGCGATTCCCGGGTTGGTGGTGTGGCGGTACACCTGGCCGCACCCGCCGGTCGCCAGCAGCACGGCGCGGGCGAGGAAGGGGGTGATCCGGCCCGTCTCGGGGTCCAGCACCAGCGCGCCGCAGCAGCGCGGGCGGCCGTCGGCGCCCTCCTCCACCAGCAGGTCCACGGCGGCGTGGTCCTCCAGCACGTGGATGCGCGGCGACGCGGCCACGGCGGCGAGCAGCCCGCGCTCGATCTCGCGGCCCGTCAGGTCGTCCGAGCGCACGATGCGCCGGCGCGAGTGGCCGCCCTCGCGCCCCAGCGACAGGTCCTCGCCCTCGCGGGTGAACTCCACCCCGAAGGCGATCAGCTCGCGGACGCGCTCCGGGCCCTCCCGCACCAGCGTCTCCACCGCGTCCGGGTGGCAGAGCCCCGCGCCCGCGACGAAGGTGTCCTCCACGTGCAGCGCGTACGAGTCGTCCGGCGAGAACACCGCCGCGATCCCGCCCTGCGCGTAGTTGGTGCTGGACTCGGGACGCTCTTTCTTGGTGACCACCACCACGTCCGCGAAGCGGGCCGCCTTGATCGCGAAGGAGAGCCCCGCGATGCCGCTGCCGATGACCAGCACTTCCGTGGACGTCATGGTTGAAACGGCTTCTGATTGCGGGTGCGGGCGTGCCCCCGGCTGCGCCGGGGTCGGGCTGCGGCTCCGTAGGCGAGCAAACAACGCTCGCCAACGGAGTCGAGCCCGCGCAAACTGCCGCGCGGTCTCGCCCCTTCGGGCCGTGGGCTTCCCCCACGGAAGTGGACACGGGGTTAAGCCGCCCTCGGCATGAGGGCGAGCCGTGCTTCGTACGCGGCCGGGCTGAGGTACTTCAGGCTGGAGTGCCGACGCTCGACGTTGTACCAGCCCTCAATGTACTCTGTCACCGCACGCTCTGCCTCCGCGTGCGCGTGCCAGTCGCTACGCTCGATCAGCTCCCACTCCAGCGTAGCGAAGAAGCTCTCGGCCACCGCGTTGTCCCAACAGTTACCCCGGCGGCTCATGCTCGCCTGGATCCCGTGCCGCTCCAACAACTCCCGATACGCATCACAGGCGTACTGCACCCCGCGATCAGAGTGGTGGATCAGCCCGGCTGCGGGCTGGCGCTGCCACAACGCCTGGCGCAGTGCCCGCAGCGCCAGCTCCGCCTCCAGCGTTGCTCCCAGCGCGTAGCCCACCACACGCCGGCTCTTCAGGTCCAGCACCACCGCCAGGTACAGCCATCCCGCCCGTGTGGGCAGGTACGTGATGTCACTGACCCACACCCGATCCACCCCCGGACAGTCCTCCACAGAGAAGTCCCGCGCCAGCACGTTCTCCGCGATCCGGTGCGGGTGTGCTGAGTCGGTCGTTCCTCCTCGGAAGCGCCGCCGCACCCGAGCCCTCAGCCCCTCCTGCCGCATCACGCGCTCGACCCGCTTGCGGCTGACCCGCACCCCCTGCTCCTGGTGCACCCGCGGGCTCCCGTACGTGCCGCGGCTCTTGCGGAACGCTGCGCGCACGTGCACCCGCAGCTTCAGCTCCCCCTGGGGCTGCCGCGCCTGCTCGGCTTGCCCCTTCCACCCATAGTAGCCGGCCCTTGACACCTCCAGCACCCGGCACAACGTGCGCACCGGGTACTGGGCGGCGTGCTCTGCGATGAAGCGGTACTTCACCGCAGCTCTCTGGCGAAGAAGGCCGTCGCTTTTTTTAGGATCTCTCGCTCCTGGCGAAGGATCTCGTTCTCCCGGCGCAGACGCCGCAGCTCCTCCTCCATCTCCGGCATACGTCCGTTGCCGGGGAAGATGTCCCTGGCCTTCAGCCCCGCACGTCCTTCGGCTGCTTTGATCCAGCTCTTCAGCGTGTCGCTCCGTACCCCCAGATCCTGCGCGACCCGCTCGGCCGAGATCCCTTCCTCCTTGACCAGGCGAACCGCTTCGATCTTGAACTCCGCCGTAAACCTGCGGCGCTTCTGCTCGCTCAATGGACACCTCCTCCTTGGGTACGGCTTCTACACCGTACATTATCTCGGTGTCCACTTCTGCGGGGGAACTCCACCGGCATCCCTCACGCGGGTTCGAGCTGGCGTCCTCGGGCCCCCACCCGGCGGCCTGAGAGCCGCCACCCTCCCCCGTTCCGGGGGAGGGCACGATCCACGCTTCGATCCCGACCCTCCGACGTGTCGTGCTCCCCCTCTCCCACAAGGGGAGAGGGGGCCGGGGGGTGAGGGGCAGCCCTTCGCGCCGGAGCCGGCCCCTACGCCCTTGCAGTTCTCCCCTCCCCCTTGCGGGGAGGGGCCGGGGGAGGGGGGCGCGGTTGCCGTTCATCACCCCCGCCCTCCGCGAACGGCGTCGTCCAGCGCGCGCAGCAGCACGTCCCCGCCCGCGGTGAACCTCACGCTCTGGGTGAGCACCCAGGCGCGCGCCGATGGCGGGAGGAGATCGCGCAGCTTCACGGCGTCCTTGTGCGTCATCACGATGGGCCGGCCGGCGGCGCGCTCCAGCAGCGCGGCCGCCTCGGCGGCGTCGAAAGCATGGTGGTCGGGAAAGGCGGCCATCTCCACCCGGAATCCCCGCTGCCTCAGGTTCTCGGCGAACGGCGCCGGGTCGGCCAGCGCGGCCGCGGCCAGCACCGCGTCGCCTGCCGACGGCGGCTCCGGCGCGGCGACGGCCGAGAGCGGCACGAGCGCGTCCGGCGCGAGCCAGCACTCCGCCACGGGCACACCCGGCGCCAGGGACCGCAGCTCCCGCACGACGCGGGCGCCCTGGTCGGCGGAGGCCGACTTGCGGGTCGCGACCACGACGCCGGCGCGGAGCAGGGCGGACGCGGCCTCGCGCCAGGGGCCGCGGGGAAGCAGGCGGCGCCGCTCCGTCCAGCCCTCCACCGAGACCAGGACCACGTCCAGGTCCCGGGCCAACGCCCGGTGCTGGAAGCCGTCGTCCAGCACCACCACGCCGCGCCCCGCCGCCGCGGCCTCGCGCGCCGCCTCGATCCGCCGCGCCGCCGCGAACACCGGCACCTCCGGGTTCAGCTCGCGGTGCACCTGCACCTCGTCCGCGCCGTAGCCGCGCAGGGCGATCGCCGGCTTCCGGCCGCGCTCCAGCAGCCGCGCCGCGATCCAGGCGGCCACGGGCGTCTTCCCCGCCCCGCCCACGCCCACGTTGCCCACGCTGACGACCGGCACCGGCGCGCGCTCCGCGCGCAGCCAGCCCCGGTCGTACGCAAGATTACGCGCCGCCACCGTCCCCCGAAAGAGCGCCTCCGCCGGAGCGAGCCCCGCGTCCAGCGCCTTTCCGGGCAGCCCCGCCTCCCCCGCCCACCAGCGCGCCACCCAGGCGCGCGCCCTCACGCCCGCTTCCACGCCTCCTCGTCGTCCACCAGCGCCACGAGCGCGTTCAGGCGCGCCTCCACGTCGCGCCCGATCTCTTCCAGCGCCGCCTCGTCCGCGTCGCGCGGGATCCACACCGGCTCGCCGTACGCCAGCCGCACCTTCGCGAACGGCTTCGGCACCAGGAAGCGGTCCCAGCTCCCGAACCACCACCCGCGGCTCGCCCCGCCCGCCGCCGGGATCACCGGCGCCCCCGAGAGCTGCGCCGCCAGCAGCGCGCCCGGCTTCATCACCGCGCGTGGGCCGCGCGGCCCGTCCGGCGTGATCGCGAGCGAGCGGCCCGCGCGCACGTGCCTCACCAGGTCGCGCAGCGCCCCCGCCGCGCGCCGGCTGCTGGAGCCCCGCACCGGCGTGTACCCCCAGCCCTCCACGATGCGGGCGATGTACTCCCCGTCGCGGTGCTGGCTGACCAGCGTCACCAGGTTCTGGTGCCGGTTCCAGTACGTGCAGGGGAGGAGCCGCCCGTGCCAGAGCACGAAGACGACCGGCCTCCCCTCCCGGTGGAACCGCTCGAAGTTGTCCGTCCCCTTCTGCTCCACGCGGCAGCTGTCCAGCAGCGTGGAGAGCAGCCCTCCGCCCGCCGCGGCGATCAGCCGCGTCTTCAGGTCCGCCCCCGCGCGGCCGCCGACGGTCGCGCCTCCCTCAGCCATCGTGCCCCAGCAGCCGCGCCGCGATCCGCGCCGTCCGCACCGCGGCGCCGCCGTCGCCTTCCCCGCCCTCCAGCTTCGCGCGGATGTCGGCCAGCTTCGCGGTCATCGCCCGCCGCTCCGGCGAGTCCCGCCGGATCAGCGGCAGGATCGCCGCGGAAAGCGACTCCGGCGTCGCCTGGTCCTGCACGAACTCCGGGAAGACCCGCTCCTCGGCGATCAGGTTGGCGAGCGCGATGTGCGGCACCTTGACCAGCCGCTTCGCCATCGCGTAGCTCAGCGGGTTCATCCGGTACGCGACCACGCCCGGCGTCCCCGCCAGCGCCGTTTCCAGCGTGGTGGTGCCGGACTTCACCAGCGCCGCGTCCGCGTACTCCAGCAGCCCGGTCGCGCTGGGCACCAGCGGCCAGCGCGCCCCGGTGTAGACGGCACGGTCGATGTCGCTGGGAACGCCGATCACCGGCTGCACGCCGGGCTCGCGCGCGACTACGCGCGCCGCGGCCTCGGAGAACAGCTCCAGGTGGCGGCGAAGCTCCTGCGGGCGCGAGCCGGGAAAGAGCGCCAGCACCGGGCGCTCCGGGTCGAGGCCGGCGGAGCGGGCCCACTCGGCGCGGGATTCGGTACGTGCGGGAATGTCGAGGAGGGGGTGGCCGACGAAGACGGCGTTGACGCCCCGGTCGCGGAGGAACTTCTCCTCGAAGGGGAGCACCACGGCGACGGTGTCGGCGTCGCGCGCCAGGTCGCGGGTGCGCTCGGCGTGCCAGGCCCACACCTGCGGGGAGATGTAGTACAGGACGGGGATCCCCCGCCCCTTGGCGTGCTTCGCCAGGCGGAGGTTGAAGCCGGGGTAGTCGATGGGGACCACCAGCTCCACCCCCTCGCGCTCCAGCGCCGCGAACACCCGGCGCCGCAGCTCGATGAAGAAGGGGAGGTGGCGGAGGACCTCCACGAAGCCCATCACCGCCAGCTCCTCCACCCCCGCGAGCAATTCCACGCCCTCGGCGGCCATGCGCGAGCCGCCCAGCCCCAGCAGGCGCGCGCCCGGGAAGCGGGCACGCAGAGCGCGGGCGAGCCCGGCGCCGTGGAGGTCGCCGGAGGGCTCGCCCGCCGCGATGAAGATGGTGGGGCCGCTTCTGGTCACCCGGGCAGCCGGCCGAGGAGGTACCACACCGCCGCCAGGACCACCACCAGCAGGACCAGCAGCCGCGTCGCCGAGGGCGGCGGCGTGCCGCCCTGGACGTTCGACCGCGGCTTCCTACGCCGGCTGCCAGGAGGAAACATTGTGCTCGATCCGGCCCATGATCTCCAGCGCCACGGCCAGCGCCTTGCGCCCGTCGCGCCCGCTGACCACCAGCGGGGCCTCGCCGCGCACGGCGCGGACCCACGCCTCCAGCTCCGCCCGCAGCGGCTCCGCGCCGTCGCCGCGCAGCTCCACCCGGTCCACCATCCCCAGCAGCGCCGCCGGCCCCACCTCGCCCTCGGGGAGGCGGGCGCCCTTTTTCAGGCGCAGGAACTCGCCCGTGCCGGCGGCCAGGTCCAGCGAGATGTAGCCCGAGTTCTGGAAGAAGCGGATCTTGCGCGTCCGCTCCATCGACACCCGGCTCGCCGTGATGTTGGCGACGGCGTTGTCAGCGAACTCCAGGCGCGCGTTGGCGATGTCCACGTTGGGCGAGAGGATGGGCACCCCCACCGCGCGCACCGACGACACCTCGCTCCCCACCAGGCTGAGCACCAGGTCGATGTCGTGGATCATCAAGTCCAGCACCACTGCCACGTCCGTCCCCCGCCCCGCGAAGGGTGCAAGCCGGTGCGACTCCACGAAGCGCGGCACGTCCAGGTACGGCTCGCAGGCCCGCAGCGCGCCGTTGAAGCGCTCCACGTGCCCCGTCGCAACCAGCACCCCCGCCGCGTCCGCCGCCGCCACGATCCGGTCCGCCTCCTCCAGCGTGGAGGCGATCGGCTTCTCGATCAGCAGGTGCACCCCGCGGTCCAGCGCCGCCATCGCCACTTCCGCGTGCGCCGTGGTGGTCACCGCGACCACCGCCGCCTCCACCTGCCCCAGCAGCTCCTCCAGCGCCGGGAACACGCGCACGCCCAGCTCCTCGCCCACCTTGGCGGCGCGGGCGGGGTCCGCGTCGTACACCCCCACCAGCTGCGCCCCGGGCACCTCGCGCAGGATTCGCGCGTGGTGGAAGCCCAGCGAGCCGACGCCGACGACGCCGACCGGGACCGCCGGGCCGGTCAAACCGACACCCCCCGCTCGCTCCGCTCGAAGAAGGCGAGGAAGTTCTCCACCTCCGGGATCGCGCGCAATTCCTCGCGCGCGCGGGCCAGCGCCTGGGTGGTGTTGTGCGCCGAGGCGAAGAACAGGCGGTACGCCCGCTTCAGCTCGCGCCGGACCTCCTCCGAGAAGCCGCGGCGCTGCAGCCCCACCGAGTTGAGCCCGTAGAGCTGCAGCGGGATCCCCGCCGCCTTGACGTACGGCGGGACGTCCTTTGCGATGCGCGACTGGCCGCCCACGAAGGCGTGCTGGCCGATGCGGACGAACTGGTGGATGGGCGTCATCCCGCCCACGATCACCCAGTCCTCGATCGCCACGTGCCCCGCCATGTTCACGGCGTTGGACAGGATCACGTGGTCGCCGATGCGGCAGTCGTGCGCCACGTGGACGTACGACATCAGCAGGCAGTCGCTCCCCACCGTGGTCACCCCGCTGGCCGCGGTGCCGCGGTTCAGCGTGGCGTACTCGCGGATGTGGGTGCGGTCGCCCACCACCAGGCGCGTGGGCTCGCCGCGGTACTTGAGGTCCTGCGGCGCCGTCCCCAGCACGGCGCCCTTGGACAGCACGCACTCCGCGCCGACCGTGGTGTCGCCCTCGATCAGGACGTGCGGCCCCACCTGCGTGCCGGGGCCGATGCGGGCCTCCGGGCCCACGATGCTGAACGGCCCCACGGACACTCCCTCCCCCAGCTCCGCCGCGTCGTCCACGAGGGCTGTGGGGTGGATGTCGACGCCGGGACGGGAGGTCAGTTGCATGGCGCGGCTCTCAACGGTCGACGACACGGGCCATCATCTCCGCTTCGGCGACCACGTGCCCGTCGACGGTTCCCACCCCCTTCATCCGGCAGGTGGCACCGCGGATCTGCAGCACCTCCACCTCGAAGCGGATCTGGTCGCCCGGGGTGACGGGGCGGCGCCATTTCACGTTGTCCAGCGACATGAAGTAGACGATCTTGTCCTCGAGGTTCTCCATGGCCTCCAGCACCAGCAGGCCGCCCACCTGGGCCATCGCCTCGATGATGAGGACCCCGGGCATCACCGGCCGGCCGGGGAAGTGGCCGACGAAGAACGGCTCGTTGATGGTGACGTTCTTGAGGCCGACGATCCGCTTCCGCTCCTCGAACTCCACCACCCGGTCCACCAGCAGGAACGGGTAGCGGTGCGGGAGGTACTGCGAGATCTGCTCGATGTTGAGGATGGGCCGGGCGAGCGCCTTCTTCTCCTGCCGCGCCACCAGCTCCCGCGCCAGCGCCACGTTGCCCCGGTGCCCCGGCCGCTCCGCCACCACGTGCGCCGCAAGGCGCGCGCCCACCAGCGCCAGGTCGCCCACCACGTCCAGCGCCTTGTGGCGCACGAACTCGTCGGCGAAGCGCAGGTCCGTCCCCTCCACCACCCCGGTCTCCGAGAGCACCACCGCGTTGTCGATCGTCCCGCCCTGCGCCAGGCCGCGCTCCCGCAGCGCCGCCACCTCGTGCTCGAAGCAGAAGGTGCGCGCCGGGGCCACCTGCGCCCCGTAGCTCTCCGGGGCGATGCGGAACGAGCCGAACTGGCGGCCGATCAGCGGGTGCTCGAACTCGATGGTCGTGCTCACCCGGTAGTCGGCCGAGGGCGCCACCACGTAGCTGGACACCTTGTCGTTGACGGCGAAGGTGTCGCTCACCGTGAGAAGGCGGGCCGGCGCGTCCTGCTCCTCCACCCCCGCGTCCGAGAGCAGTTCGAAGAAGAGCCGGGAGCTCCCGTCGCCCGCCGGCGGCTCGTGCGCGTCCAATTCCACGTACAGGTTGTCGATCCCCAGCGCCACGGCCGCCGAGAGCACGTGCTCCACGGTGTGGACGCGGGCCTCGCCCAGCCCGATGGTGGTGCCGCGGTCGGTGTCCACCACGTGGGCGACCAGCGCGGGGACCTCCGGCGAGCCGGGGAGGTCCGTGCGGCGGAAGACGATCCCGGTGTGCACCGGGGCGGGCAGGAAGCGCAGCCGGGTGCGGGCGCCGGTGTGCAGCCCCACTCCCTCGGCCTCGCGCGCGGCCCTGATGGTGTTCTGTCTCGGTGTGCTCATCCGTATCGGAAAAGGCCGCCGCGTCGGCGGGTCAGCCCTGCTGTGCGTTGTCGCCGTCCCTCCCGAACACCGCCCGCTCCAGGCGGCGGACCTGCTTCACCAGCTCCGGTAGCCGGAAGAGGAGCGCGCTCACGCGCATCGCCTCGCGGTGGGGGCGCGCCGGGTAGCCGGACACCGTCGCCCCCGCCGGCACGTCGCCGATCACCCCGGCCTGGCCGCCCACCTTCGCGCCGGCCCCGATCGTGATGTGCCCCTGCACCCCCACCTGCCCCCCGAGCACGGCGTAGTCCCCCACCGTGGTGCTCCCGGAGATCCCCACCTGCGAGACCAGGATCACGTGGCGCCCGATCCGGCAGTTGTGCCCGATCATCACCAGGTTGTCGATCTTGGTCCCCCGCCCCACCACGGTGTCGCCCACCGAGCCCCGGTCGATGGTCACGTTGGCGCCGATCTCCACGTCGTCCTCGATGACGCAGCCGCCCACCTGCGGCACCTTGCGGTGCGCCCCGTCCACGAAGGCGTAGCCGAAGCCGTCCGCCCCCAGGCGCGTCCCGCTGTGCACCGCGCAGCGCTCGCCCAGCGTCACCCCGCGGTACAGCGTCACGTGCGCGTGGAGGACCGAGTCCGCCCCCACCACGCACCCGTCGCCCACCACCGTGTGCGGCCCGACACGGGCCCGCGGGCCGACGCGCGCCCCGCGGCCGATCACCGCGTACGGGCCCACGCTCGCCCCCTCGCCGATCTGCGCGCCCTCGCCCACCACGGCGGTGGGGTGCACGCCGGCCGGCTCCGCGGGCTCCGGGTACAGCACCGGGAGGACCGCCGCCAGCGCCGCGTGCGGGTCGTCCACGCGGATCGCCGCGGCGCCCGCGGGGAGCTCCGCGTCCAGGCCGCGGGCCACCAGCACCGCCCCGGCCGAGGTCGCATGAAGATACGGGAGGTAGCGGGGGTTGGCAACGAACGACAGGTGCCCGGGGCCGGCGGCGTCCAGCGCCGCCACCCCCGAGACGCGGCGGGAGGCGTCGCCCTGGACCTCGCCGCCCACCAGGGCCGCGATCTCGGAAATCGACAGGTCGGGCATGGTTTTCGGCTCCAAACAGAAACGTGCCTGCGGCCCCCGAGGGGACCGCAGGCACAGGGATCGGGCGGACGGGACGCTTACGGGCGCCGCGCGGGCGGCGTCTGCGCGGCCGGCTGCTGCGCCGGGGGCGCCGCCAGCAGGCGCTGCCGCACCGTGTCGCTCAGGTCCAGCGAGGGGTCGGCGGCGATCAGCCCGCTCTCGCCCACGCTGAAGATCATGGAGTAGCCCTGCTGGGTGCGGATCTGCTCCACGATCTCGGGGATGCGCCGCACGTACGGCTGCACGATCAGCTGCAGCGCCTGCTCCCGCTGCTCCGCCGCCTGCTGCAGCGGCTGGAGCTGCTGCTGGAACTGCTGCATGGTCGTCTGCAGGCGCTGCTGCTCCTGCTGGCGGCGCTCCGCCGTGGTGGTCACCGGCAGGGCGTTGTACGCCGTCTGCATGGTCTGGAACTGGCGCCCCAGCGAGTCGGCGCGGGTCTGGTACGCCCCGGCGGCCGTCTGCAGCTCCTGCAGGGCGCGGGAGGCGGCCGGGATCCCGGCGAGGACCTTGTCGGTGTTCACGTAGCCGAACTTGGGAGCCGCCTGCGCCGAGGCGGAACCGACGCCCCCCGCGAGGAGGGCCAGCGTCAGCAGGCTGCCGACGGACAGAAAACGCTTCATTCAATCGCTCCGTGGATGGGTCAGAAGCCCTGACCGAACTTGAAGTGCACCTCCCAGCCCGGGTTCGGCTTGTCGAACCCGTACGCCAGGTCCAGCCCGATGGGGCCGAACGGCGTCACCACCGTGCCCCCGAACCCGGCGCCGCGGTACAGCCGCGTCGGGTTGAACTGCTCCGCCGTCCGCCACACGTTGCCGGCGTCGCCGAACACCGACACCGAGAGCTGGTCGTTGATGCGGGCCGCGTACTCCGCCGACACCGTGAAGAACGAGCTGCCCAGGCACTCCAGCCGGAACTGGTTGCCGCACGACTCGTCGAAGCCCAGCGCCGTGATGGAGGCGTCCGGGTAGCCGCGCAGCGGCTGCCCCAGGCGCGTGCCGCCCGCGTAGAACTGCTCGAACGGGAAGAACGACGCGTCCCCGAAGATGGTGCCCGCGCGGGCGTTCAGCCCCAGCGCCAGCCGGACCGGCCGCTGCCCCGGGGCCGAACCGCCCAGGCTCCCCACCGGGACCCACCATTCCAGGTCGCCGAACACCTTCTGGAAGTTGCCGTTGCCGCCCAGCGGGCCGCCGGTCTGCTCCACCGAAAGCGACTGCCGCGTCCCCGAGACCGGGAACATGGGGTGGCTCTTGCTGTCGCGCGTCACCGCCAGCGACAGGCTGCTCGCCAGCGCGTCACCCAGGCACTCGATCTCCGTGGACTCGTCCGAGCACTCGTCGTCGCTGGATCCCTCGTAGCGCGTCTCCGACAGCGAGTACCCGAGGAAGGCACGCGTCCGGAACAGCCCCGGCACCGGGAAGCCCACCTGGAGCGAGCCGCCCGTGCGGAGGCGGCGCACGTTGCCGAAGGTGTAGAACCGGTCGCCGGTGTGGAACACGGTGGCGCTGGCGGAGTTCCGGCTGCCGAAGACCGCCGGGTCCGTGTACGACGCCTCGATGTTGCTCCGTCCCAGCCCGTACTCGGCGCGCAGGTTGGCCTGCTTGCCCTGGCCGAACAGGTTGGGCTGGCCGTAGCTGACGTAGCCCGACAGCCCGCCCCCGCGCCCGGCGTAGCTCCCGCCGATCGTGGTGCCGAAGCTGATCTGCCCCGTCTGCTTCTCCTTGACGCGGAAGGTGATGTCCACCTCCCCCGTCTCCTGGATCGGGTTGATGTCCGGCAGCGGGAGCGGCGTCTCGAAGAAGCCCAGCGCGCCGATGCTGGTGTAGCTTGCGATCAGGCGCTCCTCGTTGTACACGTCGCCCGGGAGCACCAGCAGCCGCTCGCGGATCACCGACTCGTGCGTGAAGGTGTTCCCCTCGATCGCCACCCGGCGGATGTAGAACGGCTGCCGCTCCGACACCGCCCAGGTGACGTTCACCACCGGGGCGCCGCCGGGCGCGGCGGCGGGGACCCGCCGCACGATGGGCTCCACCTGCGCGTACAGGTAGCCCTCGTTGTTGTACATCTTGCGCAGCTCCGTGGTGGCCGCGTCCAGCGCCGCGCGGTCGAACACCTCGCCGCGCTCGCGCTCGCCGCCCCCGCCGAAGGGGAGTCCCAGCACCGAGCCGCGCCGCACCGTGTACAGCCGCTTCACCGCGTCGGTGGGGAACGCCGAGTTGCCCTCCACCCGGAACTCGCCCAGGCGGTACTGCGGCCCCTCGCTCACGTCCACCACCAGCTGCGCCTTGCCGGTCTGCGGGTCCACCAGCAGCGTGTCCGACAGCACCGCGAAGTCGATGTACCCGCGCGAGCCGTAGAACTCCGGCAGGCGCTCGCGCAGGTCCGTCTGGAAGGTCTCGCGGTCGAACTTGCCGGAGCGGAACCAGAAGAACCCCTCCGGCTTGGTGCGCATGGCGTCCTGCAGCGCCCCGTCCGGGAAGGCCTGGTTGCCGCGGAACTCCACGTCCGCGATCGCCAGGCGGTTCCCCTCGCGCACGTTGAACGTGAGGCGGTAGGCCCCGGCCGGATTCTGCACCGGCGTCAGCGTGGTGTCGATGGAGGCCACCTGCAGCCCCTGCTTGGCGAGCAGGTCGCGGATCATCTGCTCCGTCCGCACCACCTGCGCCGGGTTGAGCGGCTGGTTCTCCTTGATGCCCACGGTGTCGCGCACGGTGCCGGCGCTGACGCTCTCCAGCCCCTTGAAGTCCACCTGGGCCACCAGGGGCCGCTCCGCCACCTGCACCACCAGCGTGACGCGCGAGGCGGGATCCCCGCGCGACAGGATCTCCACCGACTCGAAGTTGCCCGTCGCCATCAGCCGGCGGATCGCCGTCTGGATCTCGGGGCCGCGCAGCACGGCGCCCGTGCGGAGGCCGGAGGTGGCGCGGATCGCCGCCTCGCTCACGCGCTGGTTGCCGCGGACGAGCACCGAGTCCAGTACGGCGCTCGGCTGCTGTGCGGCGGGTGTGGCGGGAGTCGGGTCCTGGGCACGGGCGGAAGGGGTGCCCGTGCCGATCGTGAGAATGGAGAGGAGGGCCGCGCTCAGCGCGACCCTCCCCGTCCGGCTGCCGAATCGGGACATTACGTCTTGGATGATGAGGGAACCCTGAACGCGAGCGACTGCCGATCTTCGGCGACGGACACCTCCACCTCGTCACCCGGCGAGAACTCAGCCAGCAGGATCTTCTCGGAGAGCGGATCCTCCAGGTAGCGCTGGATCGCGCGCTTGATCGGACGGGCTCCGAACTTCTCGTCGTACCCGTGCTCGATCATGAAGTTCACCGCCTCGTCGGTGAGCTTCAGCTTGAGCTCCTCCTCCTGCAGGCGCTTCTCCACGTCGGCCAGGAGGTTGTGGATGATCTGCCCGATCTCCTCGCGGCTCAGCGGGTGGAAGATGATCGAGTCGTCCAGGCGGTTGATGAACTCCGGGTTGAACGCGCGCTCGATCTCCTCCTTGATCTTCTCCTCCATCCGGTCGTACTGCGTCTGGTTGGTCTGGGTGTGGAAGCCCAGCCCCGAGCCCTTGCCGATGTCGCGGGCGCCCAGGTTGGAGGTCATGATGATGACCGTGTTCTTGAAGTCGATCACCCGGCCGTAGTTGTCCGTCAGGTGCCCCTCGTCCAGCACCTGCAGGAGGATGTTGAACACGTCCGGGTGCGCCTTCTCGATCTCGTCCAGCAGCACCACCGAGTACGGCTTGCGGCGGACCGCCTTGGTCAGCGTACCCGAGTCCTCGTAGCCCACGTACCCCGGAGGCGCGCCGATCAGCCGCGACACGGAGAACTTTTCCATGTACTCCGACATGTCCACGCGGATCAGGGCGTCGCGGTCGGCGAACAGGAACTCCGCCAGCGCGCGGGCCAGCTCCGTCTTGCCGACGCCCGTGGGCCCGGCGAAGATGAACGAGCCGATGGGGCGCCGCGGGTCCTTGAGCCCCGCCCGGGAGCGGCGGATCGCGCGGGAGATCGCCTTGATGGCGCGGTCCTGCCCGATGACCCGGCGGTGGAGCTCCTCCTCCATGTTGATGAGGCGCGCCGTCTCCGCCTCGCGGAGGCGGGTGACCGGGATCCCGGTCCACCGGGACACGATGAACGCAACGTCGTCCTCGGTGAGCGCGGGACGGTGCGTACGGCGCTCCTCCTCCCAGGCCTTTTCCTTGTCCTGGATCTCGCGCTGCAGCTCGCGCTCGTTGTCGCGCAGCTCCGCCGCGCGCTCGAAGTCCTGGTCGCGGATCGCCTCGTCCTTCTTCTCGGCGATCTCCTCCACCTTCTTCTTGAGCTCGGCCACCTCGGGCGGCGGCACCTGCGTCGCCAGCCGGGCGCGGGCGCCCGCCTCGTCGATCACGTCGATGGCCTTGTCCGGCAGGAAGCGGTCGGTGATGTAGCGCTCCGACAGCTTCACCGAGGCCTCGATCACCTGGTCGGTGATCACCACCCGGTGGTGGTCCTCGTAGTGGCTCTTGAGCCCCTGGAGGATCTGCACCGCCTCCTCGATGGAGGGCGGGTCCACGGCCACCGTCTGGAAGCGGCGCTCCAGCGCGCCGTCCTTCTCGATGTACTTGCGGTACTCGTTCAGCGTCGAGGCGCCCACGCACTGCAGCTCGCCGCGCGCCAGCGCGGGCTTGAGCATGTTGGAGGCGTCGATCGCGCCCTCGGCGGCGCCGGCGCCCACCAGCGTGTGGAGCTCGTCGATGAACAGGATGATGTTCTTGTTCTGCGAGATCTCGTTCATCACCGCCTTGAGCCGCTCCTCGAACTGGCCGCGGTACTTGGTCCCGGCGATGACGGCCGCCATGTCCAGCGAGAGCACCCGGTAGTCGCGGAGCGAGTCCGGGCATTTGCCCTCGGCGATGAGCTGCGCCAGCCCCTCGACGATCGCGGTCTTGCCCACGCCCGGCTCCCCGATGAGGACCGGGTTGTTCTTCTTGCGCCGGCTGAGGATCTCCATGACGCGCTCGATCTCCTCGGCCCGGCCGATGGTGGGATCGAGCTCGCCCTGGCGAGCCAGCTCCGTGAGGTCGCGGCAGAAGTGGTCCAGCGCCGGGGTCTTACTCTTCTTCTCCCCCTTGGGCGTGCTGGAGCTCCCCAGCGACGACGAGGTGCTCGGCGCCGCCTGCGCGGCGTTGGGCTCGGAGCCCAGCAGCTTCAGCGTCTCGCGGCGGGCGTCCTCCAGCGTGATCCCCAGCTGCCCCAGCACCTCGGCGGCGATCCCCTTCTCCTCGCGCAGCAGCCCCAGCAGCAGGTGCTCGGTGCCCACGTAGGAGTGGTTCAGCTCGCGGGCCTCGGCCATGGCGAACTCGAGGACCTTCTTGGCGCGGGAGGTATAGGGGAGCTCGCCCAGGGCGATGGTCGCCTTGCCGCGGCGCACCGACTCCTCCACCCGCTCCTGGATCTGCTCCAGGTCCACCGAAAGGTTCTGCAGCACCGCCGCGGCCACGCCCTCACCCTCGCGGATGAGCCCGAGCAGGATGTGCTCGGTCCCCACGTAGTCGTGCTGGAGCCGGATCGCCTCCTCGCGGGCCATCGCGAGTACCTTCCGTACCCGGTCTGTGAAGTTGTAGTTCATTGTGCCCTTTCTCTGCGAAGCATCCGTCTAGCGAGAAGGCAGGCTACCTGGGAAGCTCCCCGTCGTCCCCTTCGGGCGAGGGGTCTCCTTCCTGAGCCAGGATCCGCCTGACGTAGGCGGCGCGGTACACGTCGACCTCCCCTTCGGGGAGGACTCCACCAGCCATCTGCTCCAGGTGAGCAGCCTGCGTGAAGATCATGATGCGATTGAGCGAGTATACACTGAGCCCCGGGAGAAGTGCCAGCCCGACGCCCAGCCGCACGCCGCTCAGAAGGTTCATCACCTCCTCGAAAGAGATGGACCTCGCGTGCCTCAGCAGACCGTACGCCCTCCAGACCTTGTCCTCGATCACCGTCGGCGCGTCGCGGAGCAGGACGGTGCGCGCCTGGACCTCGTACTGCACCACCTGCTGCACGATCCGCTGCAGGTGGTCCACCAGGTCCTCCTCCGTCTTCCCCAGCGTGGTCTGGTTGGAGATCTGGAAGAAGTTCCCCACCACCTCCGACCCTTCCCCGTACAGCCCCCGGAACGTCAGCCCCACCTGCGAGATCCCCTGGAGCACCTTGCCGATCTCCTGCGTCAGCACCAGCCCCGGCAGGTGGATCAGCACCGAGGCCCGGAGTCCCGTCCCCACGTTGGTGGGGCACGAGGTCAGGTACCCGAACTCGGTGTGGAACGCGTAGGGGAGCCGTCCCCCCAGCTCCTCGTCCAGCCGGTCCACCAGCCCCCACGCGTCCCGCAGCCGGAAGCCGCTCACCAGCCCCTGCAGGCGCAGGTGGTCCTCCTCGTTCACCATCACGCTGACCCCGTCCCGCTCCGCGAGGATCAGCGCCGCGTGCGACGGCGGCTTGCCCCCGCCCCCCTCCACCAGCTCCTTGCTGACTAGGTGCCGCTCCAGCAGCAGCTGCCGCTGGGTGGCGTCCAGCGAGGGGATGGCGATGGCCGACCCGTCGCGGAGCGAGTCCGTGGCCTCCGCGGCCTCGCGGGCCAGGTGAAGCACCGCCCGTCGGTCCGGCTCGGTGGCCCTCAGCCCGAAGCGGTACCCTTGAAGATTTCGTGCCAGCCGCACGCGGGTGGACAGCACGATGTCCGACTGGGGACCCTCGGCGTCCAACCACTCCAGGCCGCCCTCCGGCGGTGTCCTGACGTCCTGCATCAGCGTCGCTCCGTGCTGGTCACTCCGCCGCCTCGGCGCGCCGGATCTGGTCGCGCAGCACCGCGGCCCTCTCGAAGTCCTCCGATTCCACCGCTCGCGCCAGGCTGCGCCGCAGGCTCGCCACCCGCGCGGTGCGGTCGGTGGCGCGCGGGTCCGGCGGGAGGTAGACCTTGCCCATGTGCTGGGTGCCGCCGTGCAGCTTGCGCAGCAGCCCGCGCAGGTGCTGGTCGAAGTGCGCGTAGCAGTGCGGGCACCCCAGCCGCCCCGTGCGCTTGAAGTCGTTCATGCTCAGCCCGCAGAACTCGCACGCGCCCACGGCGGTGCCGGAGCCCACGGCCAAGCCCTTGCCCATCTGCGCCAGGAAGTCGGTCAGCGGGGCGGTCTCGGCGCTCTCCCCCGCGTCCAGCCCCATGTCCGCCGCGCACGAGTCGCAGAGGTGCCGGGTGCTCATCTCGTTGTTGACGATCTGAGTCAGGTGGATGACGGCCGGGTTCTTCCCGCAGTTTTCGCACTGCATGCTCGCTCGCGCCCTACGCGTGTCAGGTGGCGGGGCGGCTCAGCCGCCCCAGGGCCCCGCCGGCATCTCCTCCCGCTCCGTCTCCGCGGGGACCAGCCTGCCGGCGTGGAGCCGCAATACCCGGTCCGCCCGCGCGGCCAGGTCCAGGTTGTGGGTGACCAGGATCATCGCCGCGTCGTTCTCGCGGCTCACCTGGAAGAGCAGGTCGTGGAGCCGCTCGCCGGTGGGCGGGTCCAGGTTGCCCGACGGCTCGTCGGCCAGGAGGAGCACCGGGTGGGTGACCAGCGCCCGGGCCACGGCCACCCGCTGCTGCTCGCCGCCCGAGAGCTGCCCGGGCTTGTGCTCCAGCCGGTGCTCCATCCCCACGCGCCCCAGCATGGAGCGCGCCCGGTCCCGCGCCTCCCGCGGCGCCGCCCCGCCGATGAGCAGCGGCATCTCCACGTTCTCCAGCGCCGAGAACTCGCGGAGCAGGTGGTGGAACTGGAACACGAAGCCGATGCGCTCGTTGCGGAAGGCGGCCAGCTCGTCCTCCTTGAGCCGGGCCAGCGCGCTGCCCCCCACCAACACCTCGCCGCCGGTGGGGACGTCCAGCCCGCCCAGCAGGTGCAGCAGGGTGGACTTCCCCGCCCCGCTCTGCCCGATCACCGCGATCGTCTCGCCGGCCGACACCTCCAGGTCCACGTCCTCCAGGATCTGGATGGGGGTGCCGTCGCCGCCCACGTAGCGCTTGGAGATGTCGCGCGCCAGCACCGCGGGCGTGGAAGTGCGCTCACTCATGGCGGATCGCCTCCACGGGGAGGAGCCCCGCCGCCTGCCGCGAAGGGTAGATGGTCGCCACGAACGAGATGACCACGCTGGAGATCAGGATCACCAGCACGTCCACCGGGTCCCAGGCCACGGGGAGGTGGTCCACGAAGTACACGTCGCCGGGGATCTTGATCAGCTCGAACTCGTCGATCACCCAGGTGAGGAGCAGCCCGCCGACCGCCCCCAGCGTGGATCCCACCACCCCGATCACCAGCCCCTGCAGCATGAAGATCCGCTGCACCCGCCGCGCGGTGAGCCCCATGGACTTGAGGATCCCGATCTCCCGCGTCTTGTCGGTGACCACCATCACCAGGGTGGAGATGATGTTGAAGGCGGCCACGATGACGATGAGGAGGAGGATGACCATCATCGCCAGCTTCTCCAGCTTGAGCGCCGAGAACAGCGACGAGTTCATCGACTTCCAGTCCTCGGCCCGGTACGGGTAGCCCAGCCGCTTCTCCAGGTCCCGCCCCACCAGGTCCGCCTTCATGGGGTCCGGGACGCGGATCTCCAGCCCGGACACGGCGCTCCCCAGGTTCGCGACCTCCCGGGCGGCGGCCATGTCGGTGTACATGAACTTGTTGTCGTACTCGTACATCCCCGTCTTGAAGCGGCCCGCCACCTCGAACTTCCTCAGGCGCGGCTGCAGCCCGCCCATGGGGTTGGTGGTCGCTCCCTGCATGGAGATGACGTCCACCACGTCGCCCTCGTACAGCCCGAAGCGGTCCGCGAGGGAGGCGCCCACCAGGAGCGGCGGGTACCCGGAGCGGGTCTCCCCGAGCTTGACCTCGCCGCGGCGGATCATCCCGACGATGTCGGTCACCGGGGGCCCCTCGGCCCCGGCGTCCACGCCGCGCAGGATCGCCGCCTCGGCGTAGCCGGCGCGGTTGGTGAGCCCCACCTCGGTGTGGACGTAGGGCGCCGCGGCCATGACCCCGGGGAGCTTCCTGACCCGCGCCAGCGACGCCTCCCAGTTGTCCAGCCGCATGGTCTCGCCGAAGGTGGTGAGCCAGATG
The DNA here is from genome assembly GCA_036389055.1 of Longimicrobiaceae bacterium. Classification (GTDB taxonomy): domain Bacteria; phylum Gemmatimonadota; class Gemmatimonadetes; order Longimicrobiales; family Longimicrobiaceae; genus JAFAYN01. Next base: position 54,465 of record DASVQR010000035.1, read on the forward strand.
TGCGGGTTGGTCCCCAGGATCTTGTCGCGCAGGTCGGTCTGCAGCCCGGTCATCACCGCGGTGACGATGATCAGCGCCATTACCCCCACCGTCACCCCGCCGATGGAGATGGCGGTGATGAGCGACAGGAAGCGCGTGCCGCGGCGGGAGGCCAGGTAGCGCCTGCCGATGTACCACTCCAGTTTCACGGGCTCCTCCGCGTGGACGGGCCGGCCCTCATTCGGGCCGCATCGTCGGGAACAGGATCACGTCGCGGATCGACGGCTGGTCGGCCAGGATCATGGTGAGGCGGTCCACCCCCATCCCGAACCCGCCGGTGGGGGGCATGCCGTACTCCATGGCCCGCAGGAAGTCCTCGTCCAGCGGCTGCGTCTCCTCGTCGCCGGCGAGCTTGAGGCGCTGCTGCGCCTCGAAGCGCTCGCGCTGGTCGATGGGGTCGTTGAGCTCGCTGTACGCGTTGCACAGCTCCTTGCCGGCGACGATCAGCTCGAAGCGCTCGGTCAGCTCCGGGTCGCCGCGCTTGGGCTTGGCGAGCGGCGACATCTCGCGCGGGTAGTCGGTGATGAAGGTGGGCTGCACCAGCTGCGGCTCCACCAGCTCGCCGAAGAGCGCGTCGATCAGCCTCCCCCGCCCCATGGTGGCCGGGTCCTCGTCGGAGCCCAGCGCGCGGACGCGCTCCCGCATCTCCTCAAGGGAGGCGTTCTCCACGTCGACGCCGCCGATCTCGCGCAGCGCCTCGTACATGGTGTAGCGCCGGAACGGCGGGGCGAAGTCGATCTCGCGCCCGCCGAAGCGGACCGTGGTGCCGCCGACGGTCTCGCGCACCACGGAGCCCAGCATCTGCTCCGTGAGCTCCATCACCGCGCGGTAGTCCATGTACGCGGCGTAGAACTCCAGCATGGTGAACTCGGGGTTGTGGAAGCGCGACAGCCCCTCGTTGCGGAAGTCCTTGCCGATCTCGTACACCCGCTCCATCCCGCCCACGATCAAGCGCTTCAGGTACAGCTCGTCCGCGATGCGGAGGTAGAGCTGCAGGTCGAGCGCGTTGTGGTGCGTGGTGAAGGGCCGCGCCAGGGCACCGCCGTAGAGGGGCTGGAGCACCGGCGTCTCCACCTCCACGAAGCCGCGCTCGTCCAGGAAGCGGCGCAGCGCGCCGACGATGCGCGCCCGGGCGACGAACACCTCGCGCACCTCGGGGTTCACCGCCAGGTCGGCGTAGCGCTGCCGGTAGCGCGCCTCCACGTCGCTGAAGCCGGAGTACACGCGGCGCTCGCCGGTCTCGGGGTCGACCTCCTCCTTGCCCAGCGGGAGCGGGCGGACCGCCTTGGAGAGCAGCTCGAAGCGCGCCACCCGCAGCGACACCTCGCCGGTGCGGGTGCGGAACAGCGTCCCCTCCGCCCCGATCCAGTCGGACAGGTCCACCAGCTCCAGCAGCCCGTACGCGTCGCCCAGGTCGTTGATGCGGAGGTACAGCTGGATCCGCCCCGTGCGGTCGGCCAGGTGCACGAAGGTGCTCTTCCCCATCACCCGCCTGCCGACCACGCGCCCGGCCAGCCGCAGCGTGTCCGCCGGGCCGTCGGCGCCCTCCGGCCGCTCGCCCGACTCCCACGCGGCGAACAGCTCCAGCGCGGCCGCGGCGGAGTGGGTGGGGTCGTAGGAATACCCGAACGGCTCGATCCCCCGCTCGCGGAGCTCGCGCACCTTTTCCAGCCGGTCCTCGACGACGCGCTCCCGCCCCGAGAGTGCTTCTTCTTCCATCACTGCTTCCTCTCTCCGCCGAACTCCCTCAGGTACGCCTTGATGAACGGGTCCAGGTCGCCGTCCATGACCTTCTGCACGTCGGGGAGCTTGAGCTCCGTCCGGTGGTCGTTGACCATGGTGTACGGCTGGAACACGTAGGAGCGGATCTGGCTCCCCCAGCCGATGTCCGTCTTGGTGGACTCCAGCTTGGCCTTCTCCTTCTCCTGCTCCTCCAGCGCGCGCTGGTAGAGCGCGGCCTTGAGCATCTTCATGGCCGTCGCGCGGTTCTTGTGCTGCGAGCGCTCCTGCTGGCACGCCACCACGATCCCGGAGGGGAGGTGGCGCAGCCGGACGGCGGAGCTGGTCTTGTTGACGTGCTGGCCGCCGGCCCCGGAGGCGCGGTACACGTCCATCTCGATGTCCTCGTCGCGGACCTCGATCTCGATGGTGTCGTCCACCATGGGGTAGACGAACACCGACGCGAACGAGGTGTGCCGCCGCGCCTGCGAGTCGAACGGGGAGATGCGCACCAGCCGGTGCACGCCCCGCTCGGCGCGCAGGTAGCCGTAGGCGTACTGCCCGCGGATCTCCAGCGTGGCCGACTTGATCCCGGCCTCGTCGCCCTCCTGCTGGTCGAGCAGCTCCACCTCGAAGCCGCGCCGCTCGCCCCAGCGCCCGTACATGCGCAGCAGCATCTCGGCCCAGTCCTGCGACTCGGTGCCGCCGGCGCCGGGGTGGATGGTCACGATGGCGTCGCGGTGGTCGTCGGGGCCCTGGAGCATGTTGCGCAGCTCCAGGTCCTCCAGGCCGCTCCCCACCGCCTCCACCTCGCGCTCCCACTCCTCGGCGAGCTCGGCGTCGGCCTCCACGGCCAGCAGCTCGCCCAGCTCCGTGAGGTCCTGCACCTTGCCGGAAAGGCGGGTCCAGGGCTCGGTCCAGGCCTTGACGGCGTTCGCCTCGGCGATGATCTCGCGGGCCTTCTCGGCGTCGTTCCAGAACGCCGGATCGCCCATGCGCGCCTCCAGCTGCCTCAGCTTCTCCTGCTTGGCAGCGAGGTCAAAGAAACCCCCTCAGCTCATCGAGCCTTTCGCGGTACACGTCGAGCCTGGACTGTAGTTCGGCGTTCATGTGGTCACCTGTTATCCACCAATGACAAGGGCCGCCCCTGCTGGACGGCCCTCGGGCTGGTTCGCAGCGGGAATATACTCCCGCCCGTTACCCCGTGCAATCGACGCCGGTTCCGGACGTCAGAACACCCTCTGGCCGCGCGCCAGGATGTCGTTCAGCGCGTCGCGGAAGAAGGTGGTGCCCTGCGCCGTCTCCTGCCCCACCTGCTGCACGTACTCCTCCCAGCTCTTCTTGATCTCCTCCTTGAACTCGCGCTTCAGCGTCCCGTCCCGGAGCGCCGCCTCGCGGCGGTCCGGGTGGTACGTGACGATGTCGGACACCAGCGCGCGCGCCAGCCGGCGGGCCTTGGACGCGGGGTCCGAAGCGCCGAACGGCGACGGGGCCCCGGCGCGCGGCGCGGGCGCGGACGGAGCGGGTGCCGGCGCGGCGGCGGGCCGCGGCGCCTCGGCGGCGGGCGCGGGGATCGTGGCCGGCTCCGGCGCGGGCGCGCTGGCGGGCACGGCCGCCGCCGCGGGCTGCGCCGGCGCCTCGGAGCCCACCTGGAACACGCCGCGGCAGATGGAGCAGCGGACGCGCGCCCCGCCCGCGGGGACCCGTGCCGGGTCCACGCGGAAGACCGTGTTGCAGTGCGGACAGGCAGCGTTCATACGTGTCGAGCCTCGTCGGGGAGAGTCGTCGCGCGGGAAGTCAGGTCTTGCGGCGGTCCACCGCGAACCCCGAGCCATGGAGCGTCTTTGCGTACGCCTTCATCTCGGTGGCCAGCTCGCTGATCTGCGCGGTGTGGGTGAAGTCGCGGTGCTGGTTGGTCACCACGCCGATGGAGAGCGTCATCAGCGGCACGTCGTACAGCTCCCCCCGGCGGTCCTTGCCGTGGAAGAAGCCGCGGGCGCGGTCCTCCACCGAGTACTGGAAGGGGATCAGCTCCTCGAAGACGCCGATCACCTCGTCGCAGCACAGCGGGTAGTCCGCCAGCGCGCAGTTGAAGATGAAGTCGTCGCCGCCGATGTGCCCCACGAACGCCCCCGGCGACCGGGCGCGCACCACGTCGCGGAGGATGCGCGACAGGAGCAGGATGACGCGGTCTCCGTTGTTGTAGCCGTACCGGTCGTTGAACTCCTTGAAGTGGTCCAGGTCGGCGTAGCACACCGCGAAGCGCTCGCCCGAGGCGAGCCGCTCGCCGATGTCGCGCTCGATCTGTACCGTTCCCGGGAGCCGGGTGGTGGGGTGCACGCTGACGTCGCGCTCCGCCCGCCAGAGCGCCATGCTCAGGCGCAGCCGGCACTCGCGCTCCACGAGGTCGCCGCACAGAACCTCGTCGGCGCCGGCCTCCAGCGCGTCGGCGTTGGCGTCGGGGCCGCCGTCCACCACGTAGGCGATCACCGGGACCACCGCCGTGAACGCCTCGCTCTTCACCGTGCGGCACAGCTCCGTCACCACGTCGGCCGGGCGGGACGCGTCCACCACGATCGCCATGGGGTAGGCGCGGTTGACCCGGGTGATCAGCTCCTCGACCGAGGCGACCTCCACCAGCTCGTAACCGCCCGATCCGGCGAAGTCCTGCACCATCTTCGGAGCACGGCGGCCGTGCGGCGAGAAGTGCAGGAGGAATCTGAGCGCCATGAGCGGAGGGAGCGGGGAATGGCTGTGGGGACCCGCAAATACTACCGGCGGGCTCCCGTCCTGTCAAACGGACGGGGAGGGAGGGCGCGGGCGCGGGCCCGGACCCGGGTGAAAGCGTCGGAACAGAGGGGCCTCAGAGCGGCGTGGCCTCGTCGACGAGCAGGATCGGGATGCCGTCGCGCACCTCGAACCGCAGCCGGTCCCGCTCGCAGACGAGCGACGGCGGGTCCTCGTGGTACACGAGCTCCCCCCTGCAGCGGGGGCAGACCAGGATCTCCAGCAACTGCGGATCGAGCATCTCTCAGGACTCGTTTCTCAGGACTCGTTGGGGATCTTGAAGCCGAGGCGCGCGAGCGAGACGGGGTCCTTGCGCCACTTGGGGAGCACCTTGACCCACAGGTCCAGGTAGACCGGGGCGCCCACGAACTCCTCGATCTTGCCGCGGGCCATCCGGCCGAGCTCCTTGATGGCCGTGCCGCCCTTGCCGATGAGGATGGCCTTCTGCGTGGGGCGCTCCACGAAGATGGTGGCGCGCACGTAGATGGGCTGGGCGGCCTCCCGGAACTCGTCCACCTTCACCGTGGTGCTGTACGGCACCTCCTGCCCGTACTGCTCGAACACCGTCTCGCGGACCAGCTCCGCGACGAAGAAGCGCACCGACTGCGAGGAGATCTCGTCCTCGGGGTAGAGGAACGGCGACTCCGGCAGCAGCGCGGCGATGCGGGAGCGCATCTCCTCCACGCCTTCGCCGGTAGTCGCGGAGATGCGCAGCGCGTCGGCGCCCAGCTCCGCGCGCGCCCAGCGGCGCAGCTCCTCGATCCGCTCGTCGCCGGCGGCGTCCGCCTTGTTGACGGCCACCAGCAGCCGGTCGCGCTTCCTGCGCAGCAGGTCCAGCACCTCGGGGCTGAACTCGCGGCCCGGCGTGGTGGGGTCCAGCAGGAGCACCGCCACGTCCACGTCGGGGATCGTCTCCAGCACCGTGTTCAGCATGGCGCGGTGCAGGAGGTACTTGGGATCCACCAGCCCGGGCGTGTCCACGAACACGATCTGTACGCCGTCGCGGGTGTCGATCCCCAGCACCTTTTCGCGCGTGGTCTGCGCGGCCGAGGTGACGATGCTGAGCTTCTGCTCCAGCATGCGGTTCAGCAGCGACGACTTCCCCGCGTTGGGGTAGCCGACGATGGCGACGGTGCCGGCGCGGGTCGGCGCGTGGTGCTCGGCCGGGGACGGGTTGTCGGGCGTCATGGGTGCAATCTTACCCACTTCGGCGCTTCGGAGGCAAGGGAGCAACGGCTTCGAACTGCGGGTTTGGGCGTGCCCCTCGCTGGCGCTCGGGTCGGGCTGCGCGCTGCGTAGCACACGAAACTACCGTGTGCAACGCAGCCGAGCCCCGCCAAACTGCCGGCGGGTCTCGGCCCTCCGGGCGCGCATCCCTCACGCGGGTGGCCGCGTGTGCCTGAAGTGCCGGGGGTGCAGAAACGCGAACGCCCCCGGTTCCGAATGGAACCGAGGGCGTCCGAAAAGTCGGGCTGGCAGCGCCGTACTCTCCCACCGGGTGGCCCCGGCAGTACCATCCGCGCAGTGGGTCTTAACTTCCGAGTTCGAGATGGGATCGGGTGTATCCCCCACGCCATCGCCACCAGCCGCACCTGCTGCACAGGCCGGAGCCCGTGCGGTAGATCAGGGGAAGGAAAAGGAGTAGTCGTGCTTCGAAAGAGCTTTGGCGGATATCCGGTCCTGCAAGTAGACCGGTCAAGCCACACGGGCCCTTAGTACGGCTCGGCTGAGTGTGTCGCCACACGTACACCTGCCGCCTATCTACGTGGTCGTCTCCCACGGCCCTTCAGAGGGCTTACGCCCTGGGAGGATTCATCTTGGGGGGGGCTT
>DASVQR010000036.1:0-17089 GCA_036389055.1 Longimicrobiaceae bacterium
CCGACCAGGACGTGCGGCTGGCGGTGATGGTGCCCACCGCGGCGGCGGAGCTGCTGCGCGGCGGCGGCATCCCGCGCAGCGTGCGGGCGTTCAACCTGGGGGGGGAGGCGCTCCCGGCGGAGCTGGCGCAGGCGCTGTACGGGCTGGGCCACGTCCGGGCGGTGCGCAACCTCTACGGTCCCACCGAGGACACCACGTACTCCACCTGGTCGCGGGTCCCGCCCGGGAGCGGGCCGGTGCGCATCGGGCGCCCCGTGCCGGGCACGCGGGCGTACGTGCTGGACGGCGGGCTGCAGCCGCAGCCGGTGGGCGTCCCCGGGGAGGTGTACCTGGCGGGCGAGGGGCTGGCGCGCGGCTACGCCGGGCGCCCGGAGCTGACGGCCGAGCGCTTCCTCCCGGACCCGTTCGGCCCGGCGGGGTCGCGGATGTACCGGGTGATGGACCGGGCGCGCTGGACGGCCGACGGCGAGCTGGAGTACCTGGGGCGGGCGGACCAGCAGGTCAAGGTGCGCGGGTTCCGCATCGAGCCCGGGGAGATCGAGGCGGCGCTGCTGGAGGAGGCTTCGGTACACGAAGCGGTCGTGCTGGCGCGGGAGGACCGCCCGGGAGAGCGGCGGCTGGTGGGCTACGTCGTGGCGCCGGGCGGCGACGCGGCCGGGCTGCGGGAGCACCTCCGCGGGCGGCTGCCGGAGTACATGGTGCCGGCCGCGATCGTGGTGCTCGACGCCATGCCGCTGACCGCGAGCGGCAAGCTGGACCGCCGCGCCCTCCCCGCGCTGGACGCGGCCGCCCCGGCCGCGGCGTACGTGGCGCCGCGCACGCCCGCCGAGGAGGTGCTGGCGGGGATCCTGGGCGAGGTGCTGCACGTCGAGCGGGTGGGGGTGGAGGACGACTTCTTCGACCTGGGCGGACACTCGCTGGTCGCCACGCAGGTGGTGTCGCGGGTGCGGCAGGCGTTCGGGGTGGAGCTGCCGCTGCGGGCGCTCTTCGAGGCGCGGACGGTGGCCGCGCTGGCCGGGCGCGTGGAGGAGCTGCGTGCCGCGCCGGGGCGGCTGACCCCGCGCGTGGTCGCGATCGACCGCTCCACCCTGCGTGGGAGCCGGGGGCGGCCGCCGGCGTAGGGCGGAGGGGCAGGGTCGGCGCGCCGGGGCCTCCGGGAGGGGGCCCCGACTTGTATGTTCGGGCTCTACAGGGTACGTTTGGAGGTCGTGTAGTACAGGACAGCAATTACAAGGCGTGGCGCTCCGTCTGGGCGTTTGGAGCGGTTCGGTGGGTTTCGAGGCCGGCATGCCCCATGGTGCCTTCCTGCACGACTCCGCGCAGTCGATCGTCGGCGGAGAACACCCGGCGGGACCTGCGCGTGGCTCGCTCGCGGCCGCGGTCCCGGACGGCGGCGCCCGCGCGAGGCTTTGCCCTCGCGGGGCGTCCGGTGCTCTGCCGCGGAGGAGCGGGCGTCCGCGCCCGCAAGACGTGCCCGCAACCCCCGGCCTTCGCACCCGATGCCGAATCCGTACCCGTCGTCCTCGCTCGTAGATCTCCTCCGGCTCCGCGCGGACGAGGACCCGGACCGGCGCGCCTACACCTTCCTGCTGAACGGGGAGAGCGAGGAGGGGCACGTCACCCGCGGCGAGCTGGACCTGCGCGCGCGGGCCGTGGCCGCCCGGCTGCAGGCGCTGGGGGCCCGCGGGGAGCGCGCGCTCCTCCTCTACCCGCCGGGGCTGGAGTACGTCGCGGCGCTGTTCGGGTGCTTTTACGCCGGGGTCGTCGCGGTGCCGGCCTACCCGCCGCGCCGCAACAAGCCCGATCCGCGCCTGCGGAGCATCGTCGAGGACTGCGCGCCCACGCTGGCGCTGACCACGCGCGAGCTGCTGGGCGAGGCGGAGCGCCTGTGCGCCCACACGCCGGAGCTGGCGCCGCTGCGCTGGCTCGCCACGGAGGACATCACCGTGGACGAGGCCGCGGGGTGGCGCGACCCGCGGGCGGGCGCGGACGACGTCGCCTTCCTGCAGTACACCTCGGGCTCGACCGCCGCGCCCAAGGGGGTGATGGTCGGCCACGGCAACCTGCTCCACAACCTGGGCGTCATCGAGGAGCTGGCCGGCTACACGCCGGAGACCCGCTCGGTGATCTGGCTGCCGCCGTACCACGACATGGGGCTGATCGGCGGAATCCTCCAGCCGCTGTTCACCGGGTACTGGGCGGCGCTCTTCTCCCCCGTGGCCTTCATCCAGCGCCCGGCGCGCTGGCTGGAGGCCATCTCGCGCTACCGGGCCACCAGCAGCGGCGGGCCCAACTTCGCCTACGAGCTGTGCGTCCACGCCGTCCGCCCCGAGGAGCGCGCGGGGCTGGACCTGAGCCGCTGGGAGATCGCCTTCAACGGCGCCGAGCCGGTGCGGGCCGAGACGCTGCGCGCCTTCGCGGAGACGTTCGCGCCGTGCGGGTTCCGGGCGCGGGCGTCCTATCCCTGCTACGGCCTGGCCGAGGCGACGCTGATGGTCACCGGCAGCCGCCCGGCGGAGCCGCCGGTGGAGCTGTCCGTGGACCCGGAGGCGCTGGGCGAGGGCACCGTGCGCGAGGCGGAGCCGGACGGACGCTATCGCCTGGTGGGGAGCGGGCGGAGCGCGCCGTCGCAGCGGGTGATCGTGGTGGACCCCGCCACGCTGCGCGAGTGCCCGCCCGACCGGGTGGGCGAGGTGTGGGTGCAGGGCCCCAGCGTGGCGCGCGGCTACTGGGGCCGGCCTGCGGAGACGGCGGAGACCTTCGGCGGCCGCCTGGCGGACACCGGCGAGGGGCCGTTCCTGCGCACCGGCGACCTGGGCTTCCTGCGCGGCGACGGCGAGCTGTTCATCACGGGGCGCCTCAAGGACCTGGTCATCGTCCGCGGGCGCAACCACTACCCGCAGGACGTCGAGCAGACCGCGCTGCGCAGCCACCCGGGGCTGCGCGCGGGGAGCGGGGCGGCCTTCAGCGTGGAGCAGGGCGGGGAGGAGCGGCTGGTGGTGGTGCAGGAGGTCTCGCGCCGGGCGGCCGGGCTGGACGTGGAGGAGGTGGCGGCGGCGATCCGGCGGGCGGTGGCGGCCGAGCACGGGGTGCAGGTGCACGCGGTGGCCGTGGTGAAGCCCGGCGGCATCCCCAGGACCACCAGCGGCAAGGTCCAGCGCCGGGCGTGCCGGGCCCGCTTCCTTGCCGGGGAGCTGCCCCTGGTGGGGCTGAGCGTCCGGGAGGACGCGGGGAGCGCGGCGCCGCTCCCGGCCGCGCCGGGACTCACCCGGGAAGCGCTGGAGGCGTCGGCCGCGGAGGAGCGGCAGGCGCTGCTGGAGGGGCTGCTGGTGGAGCGGGCGGCGCAGGTGCTGGGCGTGGACCCCGCCCGGGTGGACCGGGCGCAGCCGCTGGTGGCGCTGGGGATGGACTCGCTGCGCGCCATGGAGCTGAAGGGCGCGCTGGAGGCGAGCCTGGGCACGGCGGTGCCGGTCTCCGCGCTGCTGGACGACACGCCGGTCGAGCGGCTGGCGGAGGAGCTGCTCGCGGCGATGTTCGTGGCGGACGCCGCGTCGCCCGCGCCCGCGGGCGGGGCGCCCGCCGGCGGCGACGCCCCGCTCTCGTTCGCGCAGGAGCGGCTCTGGTTCCTGGACCGGCTGCAGCCCGGGAGCGCGGCGTACAACCTGGCCGGGGCGCTCCGCCTGCGCGGCGCGCTGGACGCCGCCGCGCTGCGGCGCGCGCTGCACGAGATCGTCCGCCGGCACGAGGCCCTGCGCACCGTCTTCGTCGAGGCCGGCGGGCGGCCCGTGCAGCGGGTGCTCGCCGCCGCGGGATCGCCGCTTCCCGCGGTGGACCTGTCGCGGCTGGACCCGCCGCGGCGCGAGGCGGAGGCGCGCCGCGCCGCGGAGGCGGCCGCGCGGACCCCGTTCGACCTGGCGGCGGGGCCCCCGTTCCGCGCGCGGCTGCTGCGGCTGGACCGCGACGAGCACCTGCTGGTGCTGGCGATGCACCACATCGTGAGCGACGGGTGGTCCACCGGCGTGGTGGTGCGCGAGCTGGCGGCGCTGTACGGCGCGTTCGCGGCGGGCGCCCCCTCGCCGCTCGCCCAGCTCCGGGCGCGCTACGCCGACTTCGCCGCGCGGGAGCGCGAGCGGCTCCACGGCGAGGCGCTGGACGCCGAGGTGGCGTACTGGCGCGGCCGCCTGGCCGGGCTCGCGCCGCTGGAGCTTCCCACCACCCGGCCGCGCCCCGCGGCGCAGAGCTTCCGGGGCGCCACCCACCGCTTCCGCGTTCCCGCGGAGCGGGCCGCGGCGCTCGCCGCGCTCGGCAGGGAGGAGGGGGCCACCCTCCACGTGACGCTGCTCGCCGCGTTCGCCGCGCTGCTCGCCCGCTACTCCGGGGCGGAGGACGTGGCGGTCGGCACGCCCGTGGCCGGCCGGGACACGGAGGAGGCGCGCGCGCTGGTGGGACTGTTCGTCAACACGCTGGTGCTCCGCGTGGACCTGTCGGGCGACCCCCCGTTCCGCGAGCTGCTCCGGCGGGTGCGCGGGACCAGCCTGGAGGCCCTTTCCCACCAGGGGCTCCCCTTCGAGAAGCTGGTGGAGGCGCTCCGGCCCGCGCGCGACCTGGGGCGGAACCCGCTCTTCCAGGTGATGTTCGGCCTCCAGGACCGCGCGGCGGACCCGGGCGCCGCCGCCGGGGTGTCGCTGGAGGTCGAGCCCGTGGACACCGGCACCTCCAAGCTGGACCTGACCCTGTTCCTGGCCGAGGAGCGCGGCGGCGCCCTCGCGGGGACGCTGGAGTACGCCACCGACCTGTTCGACCCGCGCGCGGCGGCGGCGCTCGCCGACCACTTCGGCGAGGTGCTGGCGTCGGCGGCGCGCGACCCGCGCACCCGCGTCTCCGAGCTGGGGCTGCTGACCTCCGCCGAGCGGGCGCGCATCCTGGCCGAGTGGAACGACACGGGCCGCGCCGTGCCGGCCGTGTGCGTCCACGACCTGTTCACCGCGCAGGCGGCGCGCACGCCGGAGGCGGTCGCGGCGGCGTCGGCGGCGGAGACGCTCACCTACGCCGGGCTGGAGCGGCGCTCGGCGGCGCTCGCCCGCCTGCTGCGGGGGCGCGGGGTGGGCCCGGAGGTGCGCGTGGGCGTGTGTCTGGAGCGGGGGACCGGGCTGCTGGCGGGGCTGCTGGGCGTGCTCCGCGCCGGGGGCGCGTTCGTGCCGCTGGACCCGTCGTACCCCCGGGAGCGGCTCGCCTACATGCTGGACGACGCCCGCGTGCCGGTGCTGCTCACCCAGGCGGGGCTGGTCGCCGCGCTCCCCGGCCACCGCGCGGAGGTGGTGCTCCTGGAAGAAGCGGAGGAGGCGGACGGGGGCGGGGAAGGGGCGCTCCCGGACGGCGGCGCCGTCGCCGCGAGCGCCGCGTACGTGATCTACACCTCCGGCTCCACGGGGCGGCCCAACGGGGTGACCGTGCCGCACGGCGCGGTGGTGAACCTGCTCGCCGCCATGGAGCGCGCGCTCCGCCCCGGCCCGGCCGACGTGCTGCTCGCGGTCACCCCCCTCCCGTTCGACATCTCCGTCCTGGAGCTCTTCCTGCCGCTGTGCGTGGGCGCCTCGGTCGCGGTGGCGGACGCCGGGACCGCGTCCGACGGCGCGCGCCTGCGCGACGCCCTGGCGGAGCTGCGACCCAGCCTGATGCAGGCCACCCCCGCCACCTGGCAGATGCTGCTGGAGGCCGGGTGGGAGGGGACGCCGGGGCTGACGATGCTCTGCGGGGGCGAGGCGCTCGCCCCCGGGCTCGCGGCGCGGCTGCGCGCGCGCGGGGAGCGGCTGTGGAACGTGTACGGCCCCACCGAGACGACCGTCTGGTCGACCGCGGAGCGGATCGTTGACGACGGGCCGGTGACCGTGGGGCGGCCGCTGGACAACACGCGCGTCTACGTCCTGGACCGCCACGGCCGGCCGGTGCCCGCGGGGGTGCCGGGGGCGCTGTTCATCGGCGGGAGCGGGGTGGCGCGGGGATACCACCGGAGGCTGGCGCTGACGGCCGAGCGCTTCGTCCCCGACCCGTTCGGGCCGGAGCCCGGCGGGCGATTGTACGCGACCGGCGACCGGGCCCGCTTCCTCGTGGACGGCCGCATCGAGCACCTGGGCCGCGCCGACGACCAGCTCAAGGTGCGCGGCTTCCGCATCGAGCCCGGCGAGGTGGAGAGCGCGCTCGCGGGGCACCCCGGCGTGCGGCGCGCCGTGGTTGCGGCGCGCGACGACCGGGCGGGCGGAAAGCGCCTGGTGGCGTACGTGGTCCCGGCGGCGGAGCCGGCGCCGTCCGCCCGGGAGCTGCGCGCCTGGCTGCGGCGCATCCTCCCCGAGCACATGGTGCCGGGGGCGGTGGTGACGCTGCCCCGGCTCCCGCTGACCCCCGGCGGCAAGGTGGACCGCCGCGCGCTCCCCGAGCCGGAGGCGGGCGCCGCCGGCGGAGCGGAGTTCGTCCCGCCCTCCACTCCCGTCCAGGAGATCCTGGCGGAGATCTGGGCCGCGGTGCTGGAAGTGGGGAGCGTGGGCGCCGCCGACGACTTCTTCGCGCTCGGCGGCCACTCGCTGCTGGGCACGAGGGTGGTGTCGCGCGTCCGGGACGCGCTGGGGGTGGAGCTGCCGCTGCGGGCCCTGTTCGAGGCGCCGACGCTTGCGGGGCTGGCGGAGCGGATCGAGGCGCTCCGCTCCGGGGGGAGCGAGGCCGCTCCGCCGATCGTGCGCGTGCCGCGCGACCGGCCGCTGCCGCTGTCGTTCGCGCAGCAGCGGCTGTGGTTCATCGACCGGCTGGAGCCGGGGAGCGCCGCCTACAACATGCCGTACGCGCTGCGCCTGCGGGGCCGCTTCGACCCGGCCCTGCTCGGGCGCTGCCTGACGGAGGTCGCGCGCCGCCACGAGACGCTGCGGACGGTCTTCGCGACGGCCGGAGAGGAGCCGGTCCAGCGGGTCCAGGACGCGGCGCCTGCCCGGGTGCCGGTCGCCGACCTGCGCCGGCTGGCCGCCGGGCCGCGCGAGGCGGAGCTGCTCCGGCTGGCCGCGGCGGAGGCGGCGCGGCCCTTCGACCTCGCCGCGGGCCCGCTCCTCCGCGTCGTCGCCCTGCGCCTGGGCGGGGCCGAATGGGGGCTCCTCTTCACCATGCACCACATCGTCTCGGACGGGTGGAGCGCGGAGGTGCTGCTCCGCGAGCTGTCGGAGCTGTACGACGCCCTGTCGTCCGGGCGCGAGCCGATGCTGCCGGAGCTGCCGGTGCAGTACGCCGACTACGCCGCCTGGCAGCGCGGCTGGCCCACCGGCGACGCGCTGGAGGCCGGGCTCGGTTTCTGGCGCGAGAGGCTGCGGGGCGCTCCGCCGCTGCTGGAGCTGCCCACCGACCGGCCGCGCCCGCGGGTGCAGGACCCCCGCGGCGCGCGGGTCCGCGCCGCTCTCCCGGCGGAGACCGCCCGGGGGCTGCGGGCGCTCGCCCGCGGGGAGGGAGCGACGGCGTTCATCGCGCTCCTGGCGGCGTGGCAGCTCCTGCTGGCGCGCTGGTCCGGGCAGGAGGACGTGGTCATCGGCACGCCGGTGGCCGGGCGCACGCGGCTGGAGACGGAGCCGCTGATCGGCTTCTTCGTCAACACGCTGGTGCTCCGCACCGACCTCTCGGGCGGGCCGGGCTTCCGCGAGCTGCTGCGGCGGGTGCGGGAGACGGCGCTGGGGGCGTACCAGCACCAGGAGATCCCCTTCGAGCGCCTGGTGGAGGCGCTGGCCCCGGAGCGGAGCCTGGCCCACACGCCGCTCTTCCAGGCCATGTTCGTCCTGGAGACCGGCGGGCGCCGCGAGCTGCGCCTGGGCGGCGTGGAGGCGGAGCCGCTGCCGATGGGCGGCGCGGAGGCCGCCAAGTTCGACCTGACGCTGGACCTCGCCGCGGACGGGGAGGGCTTCGGCGGGTGGCTCGCCTTCCGCGCCGGGCTGTGGGAGCGCGCCACCGTGGAGCGCATGGCCGCGCACTTCGCCCGCCTGGCGGCGGCGGCGGTGGAGGACCCCGACCGCCCCGTGGACGGGCTCCCCCTCGCCACGGACCGGGAGCGCGCGCAGCTGCTGGGGGAGTGGGGCGCGGCCCCGCACGGCGGTCCCGCCGGCGGCTGCATCCACGAGCTGTTCGTCGAGCAGGCGCGCCGGACCCCCGACGCCGTCGCCGTCGTGCACCGCGGCGCATCGACGACCTACGCGGAGCTGGACCGCGCATCCGGCCGGCTCGCCCACGCGCTGCGGCGGCGCGGCGTGGGTCCGGAGGCGCGCGTGGGCGTCCTCCTGCGCCGCACGCCGGCCGCGCTCGTGGCGCTGCTCGGCGTGCTCAGGGCCGGGGGCGCGTACGTGCCGCTGGACCCGGAGCTCCCGGCGGACCGCGTCGCCTTCATGCTGGAGGAGGCGGGGGCCCGCGTCGTCGTCACCGAGAGCGCGCTCCGCGGGCGGATCGCCGGCGGCGTGGACGTGCTCGCGCTGGACGACGAGGCCGCGGGCCTGGCCCGCGAGCCCGCGGATGCGCCGGCGACGGGCGTGGGCCCGGACAACCTGTGCTACCTGATCTTCACCTCGGGCTCGACCGGGCGGCCCAAGGGGGTGGCGGTCCAGCACCGGGGGGCCGTCGTCTTCCTGCGCTTCATGCGGGACGTGGTCCCCGCGGAGGAGCGGGCGTCGGTGCTGGGGGCCACCTCGCTCAGCTTCGACGTGTCCGTCGCCGAGGTCTTCGGCACCCTCTGCTGGGGCGGAAAGCTGGTGCTGGTGGACAACGCGCTGGAGCTGCCCTCCGTCGCCGACCAGGAGGTGCGGCTGGTGGTGGCGGTGCCCACGGTGGCGGCGGAGCTGGCGCGCCAGGGCGCCGTCCCGCGGAGCGTGGTCGCCTTCAACCTCGCCGGCGAGGCGCTCCCGGCGGAGCTGGCCGGGGCGCTGTACGCCCTGGACCACGTCCGGGCGGTGCGGAACCTGTACGGTCCCACCGAGGCGACGGTCTACGCCACCTGGTCGGCGGTGCCGCGGGGGAGCGACTCGGTCCGCATCGGGCGCCCGGTGCCCGGCTCCCGGGCCTACGTGCTGGACGGGCGGCTCGCCCCGCAGCCGGTGGGCGTGCCCGGCGAGCTGTACCTTGCGGGCGAGGGATTGGCGCGCGGCTACGCCGGGCGGCCGGAGCTGACGGCCAAGCGCTTCCTGCCGGACCCGTTCGGTCCGCCGGGGTCGCGGATGTACCGGGTGATGGACCGGGCGCGCTGGCGGCCGGACGGCGAGCTGGAGTACCTGGGGCGGGTCGACCGCCAGGTCAAGGTGCGCGGCTTCCGGGTGGAGCCGGGGGAGATCGAGGCCGCCCTGGAGCGCCACGAGGGGGTGCGCGAGGCGGTCGTGGTCGCCCGCGAGGACGCGCCCGGCGACGCGCGGCTGGCCGCCTACCTGGTGCCGGAGGGGAGCGGGGCGCCCTCGGCGGAGGAACTGCGGGCGCACCTCTCGGGGTGGCTCCCGGGCTACATGCTGCCGGCCGCGTTCGTGCCCATCGAGCGGCTGCCGCTCGGCGTCGGCGGCAAGGTCGACCGCCGGGCGCTCCCCGCGCCGCAGTGGGAGGCGGGAGCGGCCTACGCTGCGCCGCGGACCCCGCTGGAGGCGGTGCTGGCCGGGGTCTTCGCGGGGGTGCTGGGCCGCGAGGGCGTGGGGGTCCACGACGGCTTCTTCGAGCTGGGGGGGCACTCGCTGCTCGCCACGCGCGTGGTCTCGCGCCTCCGTGAGGCGCTGGGCGTGGAGCTGCCGCTGCGCGCCCTGTTCGAGGCGCCCACCGTGGCGGCGCTCGCCGGCCGCGTGGAGGCCGCCCTGGGCGCGGAGCGCTCCGCGGCGGAGCGCATCCCGCGCCGCGCGGACGACGGGCCGGCGCCGCTCTCCTTCGCGCAGCAGCGGCTCTGGTTCATCCACCAGCTCGACCCCGCGAGCAGCGCCTACAACATGCCCTTCGCGCTGCGGCTGCGCGGCGCGCTGGACGCGCGGGCGCTGCGGCGCAGCCTGACGGAGCTGGCGCGCCGCCACGAGGCGGTGCGCACCGTCTTCGCGGAGCGGGCCGGACAGGCGGTGCAGGTGGTGCTCCCCGCGGCGCCCGTCCCCCTTCCCGTGCTGGACCTGTCCGGGCTCCCGCGGGAGTCCCGCGCGGCGGAGGCCGCGCGCCGCGTCGCCGAGGAGGGGCGCCGCCCCTTCGACCTGGCCCGCGGCCCGCTGCTGCGCGTGCTGCTGGCGAGGACGGCGGAGGAGGAATGGACGCTCTGCCTGACCATGCACCACGTCGCCAGCGACGGCTGGAGCATGGGCGTGCTGACCCGCGAGGTCTCCGCGCTGTACACGGCGTACTCGCGCGGGGAAGCGTCGCCGCTCCCCGAGCCGGAGCTGCAGTACGCGGACTTCGCCGCCTGGCAGCGGCGGTGGCTGGCCGGCGAGCGGCTGGACGCGCAGCTCGGCTACTGGCGCGAGCGGCTGGACGGGGCCCCGCCGCTGCTGGAGCTGCCGACGGACCACCCGCGCCGCGGCGCGCCGGGCGCGACGGAGACGGGCCGCCCCTTTGCGCTCTCCCCGGAGCTGACGCGGGGGCTCCGCGAGCTGGGGCGCCGCGAGAACGCCACGCTCTTCATGACGCTGCTCGCCGCCTGGCAGACGCTGCTGGGGCGCTGGGCCGGGCAGGACGACGTGGTCGTGGGCAGCGCCATCGCCGGGCGCACGCGCGCGGAGCTGGAGGGGCTGATCGGCTTCTTCGTGAACTCGCTGGTGCTGCGCGCCGACCTGTCGGGCGATCCCGGCTTCCGCGGGCTGCTGGGCCGGGTGCGGGAGACCACGCTGGGCGCCTTCGCGCACCAGGACCTGCCGTTCGAGCGGCTGGTGGAGGAGCTGGCGCCCGAGCGGAGCCTGCTGCACAACCCGCTCTTCCAGGTGATGTTCGCCCTGCAGAACCAGGAGCGGGGGACCGTCGCCCTCGGCGGCCTGGAGGCGGAGACGCTGGCCGGCGGCGACACGGGGGCCAAGTTCGACCTGGGGGTCTCCCTGTGGGAGGACGGGGAGCGGATCGTGGGCCGGATCGACTACCGGACCGACCTGTTCGAGGGCTCGACGGTCGAGCGCATGGCGGAGCACTTCCGCGTCCTGCTGGAGGCCGCCGTGGCGGACCCGGACCGCCGCGTCCGCGCCCTCCCGCTCGTGCCCGCCGCCGAGCTGGAGCGGGTGGTCGCGCGCTGGAGCGGGACGGGCGCGCCCGCGGCCCCGGAGCGCTGCGTGCACGAGCTGTTCGCCGCGCAGGCGGCGGCGATGCCCGGCGCCGTCGCCCTGGCCCACGCCGGCGGGTCGCTCACCTACGCCGAGCTGGACCGGCGCGCCGACCGCCTGGCCCACCTCCTGGCGCGCCGCGGGGTCGGCCCCGACGCGCGGGTCGGCATCTGCGCGGAGCGCTCCCCGGAGATGGTGGTGGGGCTGCTGGCGATCCTCAAGGCCGGCGGCGCCTACCTCCCGCTGGACCCGCAGTACCCCGCCGAGCGGCTGCGCTACATGCTGGCCGACGCGGGCGCGCGCGTCCTGCTCACCCGGGACGGGCTGCGCGACCGCTTCGCCGGGTTCGCGGGCGACGTGGTGCTCCTCGGCGATGCAGCGCACGAGGAAGGAAGCGCACTTTCGCACTCCCGCACTTTCGCACTCCCGCACCCGCCGTCTCCCGACAGCCTCGCCTACGTCATCTACACCTCCGGCTCCACCGGCCGTCCAAAGGCGACCGAGGTGCCGCACCGGGCGATCCCCGGCTTCTTCCGGGGCGCGGACTACGCGCGCTGGGACGAGAGCACGGTCGTCCTCCAGCACTCCTCGCCGTCGTGGGACGCGCTGACGCTGGAGCTGTGGCCCGCGCTGCTCACCGGGGGGCGCGTCGTGCTGTACCCGGGGCGGACCCCCGAGCCCGCGCTGCTGGGGGAGCAGGTGCGCGCGCACGGCGTGACCACGCTCTGGCTCACCTCCAGCTACTTCGACCTGGTGGTGGACACCTGCCCGGAGATCCTGGCGGGCGTCCGGCAGCTGATGGTGGGCGGCGAGGCCCTTTCCGTCCGGCACGTGCGCCGGGCGCTGGAGCTGCACCCCGGGCTGCGGCTGGTGAACGGGTACGGGCCCAGCGAGTGCACCGTGTTCGCCGCCTGCCACCCGGTCCCCGCGGACTTCGACGCGCACGCCGTTCCCATCGGGAGGCCCGTGGGCGACCGGCGCGTGTACGTGCTGGACCGCGACCTCGGGCCGGCGCCGATGGGCGTGCCGGGGGAGCTGTGCGTCGGGGGGCCGGCGGTGGCGCGGGGCTACCGCGGCCGCCCGGAGCTGACGGCCGAGCGCTTCGTCCCCGACCCGTTCTCCGGGAGCGCGGGGGCGCGCATGTACCGCACCGGGGACCGGGCGCGCTGGCGCGCGGACGGCGAGCTGGAGTTCCTGGGGCGCATCGACGCGCAGGTCAAGCTGCGCGGCTTCCGCATCGAGCCCGGCGAGGTGGAGGCCGTGCTCGAGGAGCACCCCGGGGTGCGGGACGCGGCGGTGCTGGTGCGCGAGGGAGGCTCCGGCGATCCCGGCGACCGGCGCCTGGTGGCCTACGTGGTCCCCGCCGCCGGGGAGGGTGGCGCCGCGGCCGAGGAGATCCGTTCGGAGCACCTGCACGAGTGGGAGGCGCTCTTCGGCGACACCTACTCCGGCGGGGCCGCCGGGGAGGCGGCGGAGCGGAGCCCGGCCTTCAACATCACCGGCTGGAACAGCAGCTACACGGGCGAGCCCATCCCCGCCGAGGAGATGCGCGAGTGGGTGGAGGACGCCGCGCGGTCGCTGCGCGCGCTGCGCCCCCGCCGCGTCCTGGAGATCGGCTGCGGCACGGGGCTCCTCCTGTTCCGGCTGGCGCCGGAGTGCGAGGAGTACTGGGGCACGGACTTCTCCCCCGCGGCGATCGGGTACCTGCGCGGGCAGCTGGCGCGCCCCGGGCGGGAGCTGCCGGGCGTGCGGCTGCTGGAGCGCGCAGCCGACGACTTCGCCGGCATCCCCGCCGGGCACTTCGACCTGGTGGTGATCAACTCGGTGGTGCAGTACTTCCCCGGCGCGGACTACCTGCTGCGCGTGCTGGAGGGCGCCGTCGCGGCGCTCGCCCCGGGCGGCACGCTGTGGGTGGGCGACGTGAGGTGCCTGCCGCTGCTGGAGGCGTTCCACGCCTCGGTGGAGCTGGCCCGTGCCGGCGGCGGGCTCGCCGCGTCCGCGCTGCGGGACCGGGTGCGCAGGCGGGCGATGCGCGAGGAGGAGCTGCTGGTGGACCCGGAGCTGTTCCGGGCGCTGCCGCGCCGGCTGCCGCGCGTCACCGGCGTGGAGCTGCGGCTCAAGCAAAGTCGCTTCCGCAACGAGATGACGCGCTTCCGATTCGACGCGCTGCTGCGCGTGGAGTCCGGGGCGCCCCCCGCCGCGCCCGCGTGGCGCGGCTGGGACGAGTTGGGGAGCGTGGAGGCGGTGCGCCGGGTGCTGGAGGAGGAGGCGCCGGCGGCGCTTGCGGTGGCGCGCGTGCCGAACCCGCGCGTGGCCGGGGCGCTCGCCGTCCTGGAGGCGCTCGCCGGGGACGGCGGGCCGGCGACCGTGGAGGAGCTGCGCGCGCTCGCCGTGGAGCGGGAGGCCCGCGCTCCCGACCCGGAGGCGTTCTGCGAGCTGGCGGAGGCGCGCGGCTACCGCGCACGCGCCCGCTGGGCGGCGGGCGGCGGGCCCGGCGAGTACGACGTGCTCCTGGTCCGCGACGGGGCGGCGGCGGCGCTCCTGGAGGAGGTCCCGGCGGCGCCGCTCCCCTGGAGCGCGTACTTCAGCGACCCGCTGGCGGACCGGCGGAGCCGCGGGCTGGTGCCGGAGCTGCGCGCCTGGCTGGGGGAGCGGCTCCCCGAGCACATGGTGCCGGGGGCGCTGGTGGTGATGGAGGCGCTCCCCCTCACCCCCAACGGCAAGCTGGACCACCGGGCCCTCCCCGCGCCCGCCGACGCCGTGCCGGACGATGCGTACCGCGCGCCGCGAAGCGACGCGGAGGAGATCCTGGCGGGGATCTGGGCGGAGGTGCTGGGGCTTGAGACGGTGAGCGTGGACGCCGGCTTCTTCGACCTGGGGGGGCACTCGCTGCTGGCGACGCAGGTGGTCTCGCGGGCGCGGCAGGCGTTCGGGGTGGAGGTGCCGCTGCGGATGCTCTTCGAGGCGCCCACCGTGGCCGCGCTGGCCGGGCGCATCGAGGAGCTGCGGAGCGCCGGGACCCGGGCGGCGCCCCCCGTCCTCCCGGTCCCGCGGGTGGAGGGCGAGGGATTGCCGCTGTCCTACGCGCAGCAGCGATTGTGGATGGTGGACCGGCTGCAGCCGGGGAGCCCCGTGTACAACATGCCCGCCGCGCTCCGCATGCGGGGCAGGCTGGACGCGCGGGCGCTGGCCGGGAGCCTGGGGGAGCTGGCGCGCCGCCACGAGGCGCTGCGCACCACCTTCGCGGAGCGCGGCGACGCCCCCGTGCAGACCGTCCATCCGCCCGCCCCGGTGCCGCTGCCGCTGGTGGACCTGCGGGGCGTCCGGGACGCGGAGCGCCACGCGGAGCGGCTCGCGGGCGAGGAGGCGCTGCGCCCGTTCGACCTGGGCGCCGGCCCGCTGCTGCGCGCGCGGCTGCTGCGCCTGGCGGGCGACGACCACGTGCTGTGCTTCACGCTGCACCACGTGGTCTCCGACGGGTGGAGCATGGACGTGCTGGTGCGGGAGGTCTCCGCCCTGTACGGCGCGTTCAGCCGGGGGGAGCCGTCGCCGCTGCCGGAGCTGCCGGTGCAGTACGCCGACTACGCCGTGTGGCAGCGCGCCTGGCTGAGCGGCCCCGTGCTGGAGGAGCAGCTGGGCTTCTGGAAGCGGGAGCTGCGCGGCGCCCCCCCACTGCTGGAGATCCCCACGGACCGGCCGCGCGCGGCCGGGCAGAGCCCGCGCGCGGGGAGCCACGCCTTCTCCCTGTCCCCGGAGGCCGCGGAGGGGTTGCGGGCGCTCTCCGTGCGCGAGGGGGCGACGCTGTTCATGACGCTGCTGGCCGCCTGGCAGCTGCTGCTGGGGCTTTACGCGGGACAGGACGACGTGGTGGTGGGCACCCCCATCGCGGGGCGGACGCGGCGCGAGACGGAGGGGCTGATCGGCTTCTTCGTCAACATGCTGGCGCTCCGGGCGGAGCTGGGGGGCGATCCCACGGGCCGGGAGCTGCTGGGGCGCGTCCGCGAGGCGGCGCTGGGGGCGTACGTGCACCAGGACCTCCCCTTCGAGCGCCTGGTGGAGGAGCTGTCCGTGGAGCGCAGCCTGGCGCACCACCCCGTCTTCCAGGCCGCCTTCGCCCTGCGGAGGGCCGCCGCCTACGAGCGGCTGTCGCTGGGCGCCCTGGAGCTGGCGCCGTTCGCGGCCGGCGCGGGACCCGTGCGCTTCGACCTGGAATTGACGGCCACGGACGGCGCGGACGGGCTGGGCGCGACGCTCCTCTTCCGGGAGGCGCTGTTCGACGCGGCGACGATCGAGCGCATGGCCGGGCACCTGGAAGCCGTCCTGGAAGGCATGGCGGCCGACCCGGGGCGCCGCCTTTCGGAGCTGTCGCTGCTCCGCGGCCCGGAGCGCGCGCAGCTGCTGGCGGCGTCGGTCCCCGCCCCGGTGGCGCCCCCGCGGGAATTGCTGCACGAGCGGTTCGCGCGCCAGGCGGAGCGCACGCCGCACGCGCCGGCGGTCTCCTTCGGCGGGCGGTCGATCAGCTACGCCCGGCTGGACGCCGCGGCCGACCGGCTCGCGCACCACCTGCGCGGGCGGGGAGTCGGCCCGGAGACCCGCGTGGCGGTGTGCCTGGAGCGCGGGCCCGAGGTGGTCGTCGCGGTGCTGGCCGTGCTCAAGGCCGGCGGCGCGTACGTGCCGCTGGACCCCGCCTATCCCGCCGCGCGCCTGGCCCACACCCTGGACGACTCGGGCGCCCGCGTGCTGGTGACGCGGGGCGGCCTGGCGGAGGCCCTTCCCGGCTTCGGCGGGGAGGTCGTGCGCCTGGACCGCGCGCCCGACGCCCTGGAGGGCGCGCCGGAGGGAGCGCCGCGCGGCGGGGCGGGCCCGCGGAACGCGGCGTACGTGGTCTACACCTCCGGCTCCACCGGCACGCCGAAGGGCGTGGTGGTGGAGCACGCGAGCCTGGCGGCCACGCTGTGGACGATGGGCGAGACCTTCGGGCTGGGCGCCGGGGAGGTGTTCCTGTCGCCGGCGAGCTTCGCGTTCGACATCTGGGGCTTCGAGGTGCTCGCCCCGCTCCTCGTGGGCGGGACGGCACGGCTGGTCGCGCGCGAGGCGGTGCTGGACGTGGAGGGGCTGGCCGCGGAGCTGGCGGGGGTGGACGCGGTGCACGCCGTCCCCGCGCTGATGCACGAGCTGGTGCAGCGGGTGCAGGCCGGGCCGGGCGCGCTGCCGCGCCTGAGGCACGCCTTCGTGGGCGGCGACGCGGTCCCGCCCGACCTGCCGGCGCGGATGGAGGCCGTGTTCCCGTGCGCGCGGGTGTGGACGCTGTACGGGCCCACCGAGGCCACCGTCGTCAGCGCGGCCGCGCGGCCGGAGCCCGGCCGCCGCGGGCACGCGATCGGGAGGGCGCTGCCGGGCGAGGGGACGTACGTGTGCGACGCGGCGGGGAGCCTGCTCCCCGTGGGGGTGGCCGGGGAATTGTGGATCGGCGGCGCGGGGGTGGCGCGGGGATACCTGGGCCGCCCGGAGCTGACGGCGGAGAGGTTCGTGCCCGACCCGTTCGGGGGCGAGCCGGGAGCGCGGCTGTACCGGACCGGGGACCGGGTGCGCCGCCGGGCCGACGGGGAGCTGGAGTTCCTGGGCCGCCTGGACCAGCAGGTCAAGATCCGCGGCTTCCGCATCGAGCCGGCGGAGGTCGAGGCCGTGCTGGCGGCCCAGCCCGGCGTCCGCCAGGCCGTGGTCGCGGCGCGGGAGGACGTGCCCGGCCAGAAGCGGCTGGTCGCCTACCTGGTGGCGGAGCCGGGCGCCCGGCTCTCCCCGGGGGAGCTGCGGGACCG
>DASVQR010000037.1:0-21613 GCA_036389055.1 Longimicrobiaceae bacterium
CCTTAGATGCCCTTCAGGAACTGCTCGCGCCTCATTTGGTCCGACTCTCCCACCGCACTCAGCAGATCCGTGCCCTGACGCTCTTTCACTGGTGGCCTACCGCCCCCCGTCCCAGCCCGAATTAGCCGGATTCGGTATCAGATGACCTGGAGCTTGCACGCGAATACACGGTTATACGGGGGTTCCTCAAGGTGCTGTCCTGGTCTTCTGGAGATCCAAGTTGGTTACGAGGATAAGGGTGAGATTCCGTCATGCCTTTTCTTGTTCTGTCTGGGAGCTATGAGACAGGTAAGGACCTAGAGGGAGATCGGTTCCGGCTTCAAACGATTCGCCAGGACATAATGGAAGACCTGAGGACGAACTCCATTTCCGCCGTGGCTCGTGTGACGGTTTGTGACAGGATCCCGCAAAATCCTGCTGCTGGCCGTGATTCAAGGCGCAACACGACGAAAGGCCCGACAACGCACAAGTCGTTGCCGGGCCTCAACTTCACCTAGATGGGCGATTACAGGATGTTTCCCGCGGATAGTGGGCACTGAGGGATTCGAACCCCCGACCCCCTGTGTGTAAGACAGGTGCTCTAACCAGCTGAGCTAAGCGCCCTTCTCCCGGTCCCTGCCCTGCCAGATGATTCCCAGCGGGATCAGGATCACGTACCCCAGCACCAGCAGCGCCGGCGCCAGGTCCACCGAGCCGCCGTTCAGCAGCACGTAGCCGACGACGATGCTCACCAGCCCCGCGGCGATCAGGATCCAGTTGGACAGGGAGAACCGGACGGTTCCCTCCCCGTCGGTGCGGGCGGCGGCCGACGTGGCGGCGGTGCGGCGCGGGCTCTGCGCGGGCGTAGGTCTGGGCATGGGCGAAACCTATTCCAGGGGATATTGGACGTCAACCCCGTCCGCCCTGGGCGGCGGGAGCATCCGCTCCTCCAGGCGCATCTCCGCCAGGCGGGCCCGGTCGCGGCGGCGGCGCAGCGCGAACAGGACCACGAGCACCCCGCCGGCGAACACCCAGAACACCCCCGCCTGGGCGCCCACCAGGAGCCAGCCGTACTGGCAGCGGACGCCGCGCGCCCACTCCTCCTCGAACTGGCCCATCGTCATCCCGTACGCCGAGCGGATCGCCCGGTCCAGCGAGCCCTCGCGCCGCCACGCGTCGATCAGCACCTCGAAGCCGCCGGGGCCGCTGCGCTCCGCCAGGTGCCGCACCGCGGTGGCCGAGAGCAGGTAGGCGAGCCGCGCGTCCCCCTCCCCCGCCGGCCAGCCCAGCGACAGCGAGTCCAGCGGCGGCGCCGCGCCGGTGAGGAAGGCCACCCGCAGCTGCCACCCCGCCGAGGCGTCCCACCCGCCCGAGGCCCACTGCGCGTACCCCTCGTCGAACCAGCGCGGGACGTCCTCCCCCAGCTCGCGGTGCACCGCCAGGTGCAGCAGCTCGTGGCGGAGCGTGGTCCCCAGCCGGGCGGGCTCGGTGTGCGTGGAGGCGAACAGGGGGAGGACGATGAGCCGCGCCGCCGGGAAGGCCACGCCGGCGCCCCACTCCGGGGCCAGGCCGCCGGTGACCGAGTCCCACACGGCGCGCGAGGGCGCCAGCACGATGGTGGCGGGGATGGGCCGGCGCGCGTCGGGGAAGCCGGGGAGCGGAAAGGGCTCCAGCGAGGCCGCCAGCACCTCCTCCGCGCGGTCCCGGCTGCCGGGGAAGTACACCACGCGCACGGAGTCCGCCGCCAGCACGCGCGCTCCCCCGCCCCGCGCCGCGGGCGCCTGGGCGAGCGCCCCGCCCGCCCAGGCGAGCAGCAGCAGCAGCGCGAGCGCTAGGCGCCGAAGGATACCGGCTCCCCCGCCTCCAGGCGCGACAGGGCCTCGCCGCACCGCTCCCCCCAGGGGTTGAAGCGGTTGGTCTCCACGCCCCGGCGCCACGCCTCCGCGGCGTGCGCGCG
Organism: Longimicrobiaceae bacterium; assembly: GCA_036389055.1. Classification (GTDB taxonomy): domain Bacteria; phylum Gemmatimonadota; class Gemmatimonadetes; order Longimicrobiales; family Longimicrobiaceae; genus JAFAYN01. The sequence goes on from DASVQR010000037.1 coordinate 1,937, forward strand.
GTCGCCGTCCAGGTAGTGCGCGCGTCCCAGCTCCCAGTACGCCTCGATCAGGTTGGGGCCCAGCTCCAGCGCCTTGCGGAAGAAGGAGCGTGCGTCGCCGTACATCTCCCGCTCCAGGTACACCATCCCCATGTAGAGGTGCGCGTACAGCTGCGCCTTGCGGTCCGCCTCCTGGCGGATGGCGCGCGCCAGGTGCTCGATGGCCTCGCCGAAGATCCCCTTCTTGAGGCAGATGTAGCCGAGGTTCACCCGGGCCAGGGCGTTGTTCGGCTCCTTCATCAGCACCTTGGAGTAGGTGTACAGCGCCTCGTCGTACTGCTCCTGGAGCATCTGCGCCCACCCCAGCAGCGACTCGGCCCCGGGGTCGTTGGGGGCCAGCTCCAGCGCGCGGTTGAGCTCCTTGACGGCGCGGGCGTGGTCCCCCGCGGCGATGCAGCTCCAGCCGCGCTCCACGTAGGTGCTGCTCCCCAGGTGGTCCGAGCGCGGCGGCCCCGCCGGGGCCATGCCGCGCGGCGTGGCGGCGGCGAGCGCCTTGTAGCGATCCACCAGGGGTCGGATCTCCTCCTTGAAGGCGGCGAGCTGCTCGATGGTGCCCTCCGTCTCCCGGAACAGCTCCATGATGTCGCGCTTGATGCGGTCGCGCTCCCCCGCCGGGGTCCCCGCGCCCGCGCCCGTGAGCGCGGCGTCGATCTCGTCGTAGCGGGCCCGCAGCGACCCTACGTACTGCTCGCGCGTCATTCGCCTTCGCTCGCGGGGATGCCCTGCGCGTCCTCGGCGGCTCCGGGGACCAGCTCCGCCGCTTCCAGCGCGATCCGCTCCTGGCTGGAGAGGATCCGCTCGATGTCGATCAGCACCACCAGGCGCGACTCCAGCCGGACGATGCCGCGCACGAACTCGGCGGCCAGGCCGCGGATGTACGCGGGCGGCTCGGACACGGCGGTCTCGGGGACGCGCAGCACCTCGGTGACGGCGTCCACCACCAGCCCCAGCCGCTCCCCGCCGTGCTCCACCAGCACCACGCGGGTCTCGTCGTTGATGGGCGCGTCGGCGAGCTCGAAGCGGCGGCGCATGTCCACCACCGGCACCAGCGCGCCGCGCACGTCAATCACCCCCTCCACGAACTCCGGGGCGCGCGGCACCGGGGTGGGCTCGGAGTAGCGCAGGATCTCGTGCACGGCGAACACGTCCAGCCCGAACTCCTCCGGGCCGAGGCGGAAGGTCACCAGCTGGACCTGGGGGACGGCGGCTTGACGGACCTTTCTCACGGGGTCTCCCGGGTGGTCAGGGATGTGAAGTTCTGGAGCACGGCCGCCAGGTCGAGGAGGGTCACCAGCGAGTCGCCGGCGCGCGCCACCCCCAGCACGTGCTCCTCCTGCTCGCTGCCGCGCTGCGGCGCGGGGCGGACCGCGGCGGCCGGGAACGCCGCCACCTCGCGTGCCTCGTCCACGGCCACGCCCACGCGGCGGTCGCCGGCGTCCAGCACCAGCACGTCGGGCGTGGCGGTCTCCTCCAGGCGCAGCCCCAGCCCGGGGGCCAGGTCCAGCACCGGCACCAGCGAGCCGCGCAGCCGCACCACTCCCAGCAGGGGGCGGGGGACGTCGGGGAGCGGGTGGACGCGCTGGCCGGTGACCACCTCCTCCACCAGCCGCACGTCGCAGGCGTGCAATTCGCGCCCGATGCGGAACACCACGCCGCGGAACCAGGCTTCGTCGGCCTCGCCCTCGGGGGGGAGGCGGGGATCGGGGGCGTTCACCGGGGCTCCAGGGTCGCGGCGCGGGCGGCGGCGGCGCGGACCTCAGCGGCCAGCGCGTCGGGGATGCGGTCCAGCGGGAGGACGGCGCCCGCGTGCTCGGCGGCGGCGTGCGGCATCCCGTAGATCACCGAGGTGTGGCGGTCCTGCGCGATGCCGGCGCCCCCCGCCCGGACGATCGCCGCGGTCCCCTCCGCGCCGTCGCGCCCCATCCCCGTCAGCACCACGCCCACCGAGGCGGGGCCGTACACGTCGGCGACGCTGCGGAACAGGGGGTCGGCGGCGGGGCGCACTCCCCAGATGGTGGGGTCGCGGTCCAGCGCGATGCGGGCGCCGGCCGCGTCGCGCACCACCCGCATGTGGAAGTCGCCGGGGGCCACGTACACGCGGTTGGCCAGCACCGGCTCGCCGTCCTCGGCCTCGGCCACGGGGAGCGGGCTCAACCCGTTCAACCGCTCGGCGAGGGAGCGGGTGAAGCGGGCGGGCATGTGCTGCACCACCAGCACCGCGGCGCCCAGCCGTGCCGGCAGGCGGGGAATCAGCTCGGCCAGGGCGCGGGGCCCGCCGGTGGAGGCGGCGACCGCCACCGCCACCCCGGCGCCGGGGGCGCCCTCCCCGGCGGCGCGGCGGGCGACGGGCCCGGCGGCGCGCCGCGGCATGTGCACGCGGACGTTGGACAGGTTGGCGGCGGCGGCGGCGCGCAGCGCTTCCAGCAGCCGGTCGGACACCTTTTCCAGGTCCAGCGAGATGGTGCCCGAGGGCTTGGCGACGAAGTCCACCGCCCCGTAGTCCAGGGCCCGCAGCGTGGCCTCGCCGCCCTCCGTGGTGTACGCCGAGAGCATCACCACCGGGCGCGGGGTCTCGCTCATGATGTACCCCAGCGCGCCCAGCCCGTCCAGCCCCGGCATCTCCACGTCCATGGTCACCAGGTCAGGGTCGTACTGGTGCACCTTGCGCAGGGCGTCGTCGCCGTCGCGGGCGGTGGCCACCACGCGGAACTCGTCGGTGCGCGACACCACGTCGGTGATGACCCGGCGCATGAAGGCGCTGTCGTCCACCACCAGCACGGTGAAGGGGCCCCCTCGCTCAAAGCGCGACATCGGGCCGCCCCACCGAGGACACGGTCACCCGCCCCGTGGCGAGCTCGAAGCGCACCGAGCGCCCGTAGTCGCGCCCCACCTCCTCGCCCAGGACCGGGATCCCCAGCCGCTTCAGCGCCTGGCGCGAGGCGATGACGTTGCGCTCGCCCATGTTCAGCGTCCCCGGCGCCATCAGCGAGGCGAACATGGAGGCGCCGCCCACCAGCCGGGCCCGCAGCCGCTCGCGCCGGCCGCCCAGCGCCACCACCTCGTCGGCGAGCAGGGGGATCGCCGTGGACGCGAACTTGGACAGGTTGGTGGAGTCGCGGGCGAGCTGCTTCTCGGGGAGGAGGACGTGCGCCATCCCGCCCACCCGGGCCACGGGGTCGTCCAGGAGGATGGCGACGCACGAGCCCAGCCCCAGCGTCACCAGGGTGTCGTCGGCCCGCCCGACGGCGTGGTGGGCCACCTTCACGAAGATCTGACCTGCCGTCGTCATGCGGGCTTCTGGAAGATGCGTTCCCGGTTGTTGATCGCGCGGAACATCCCGCGCGTGGGGCCGATGAGGGTCTCCACCTTGCCCAGGACCAGGAACCCGCCGGGGAGGAGCGCGTCGTAGAAGTGCTGGAACAAGCGTTCCTGGATCTCCCGGTCGAAGTAGATGATCACGTTGCGGCAGAAGATCAGGCTCTGCTCGCGCAGCGGCGGGTCGGAGATCAGGTCCCGCCGCACGAACGTCACGTTGCGCTTCGCCTCCGGCCGCAGCCGGAAGGGCGGCCCGGGGGAGAACCACTTGGCGCGGATCTCCGCCGGCGTCTCGGTGAGCGACAGGTCGGGGAACTCCGCGCGCGCCGCGGCCTCCAGGCTGCGCCGGTCGATGTCGGTGCCCGTGACGTGGAAGCGCGCCAGGTCCGCCGCGCGGCGGTTCCGCTCGGCCCACTCGTGCAGCAGGATGGAGACGGTGTACGCCTCCTCGCCGCTGGCCGAGCCGGCGCTCCACACGCGGTGCTGCGGGCGCTGCCAGTCGAAGAGGTGCGGGATCACCACGTCCTGCACCACCTTCCACGTCTCCGTGTTCCGGAACAGCTTGGTGACGTTGATGGTGAGGGTGTCCAGCAGCACCTCGTACTCGCCCGGGTCGGTGTCCAGCAGCCGGCCGTACTCCGCGAACGAGGTGCGGCCGCGGGCACGCATCCGCACGGCGATGCGGCGGCGCAGGCACTTGTCCTTGTAGAACTGGGTGTTGAAGCCCCGCTCCCGCTGGATCTTGGCCTTGAGCCGCTCCAGCTCCTCGTCGTCGCCCTCCATGTGCGGAAAGGCCGCGCCGGCCTGCGGGCGGGGGGGGAGGGTCATCGCAGCACCGTCTGCACCAGCTCCAGGTTGGTGCGCACCACGGCGTTGCCCGGGTTCAGCTCCAGCGCCTTCCTCCACAGCCGTACCGCTTCCTCCCGGTTCATCCGCTTGTAGTGGATGTTGCCCAGCTTGAAGTACGTGTCGTCGCCCAGCTCGGGGTCCAGCTCCAGCGCCCTTCCGTATGCCTCCGCGGCGTCCTCGTACGCGCCGCGGCGGTAGAGCACGTCGCCCAGCGACTTGTGGGCCTGGGGGACGACCCCGTCCTCCTCCACCGCGCGCCTGTACAGCGCCTCCGCGTCCGCCCACTCCTGCCGGCGCTCCCGGACCGCGCCCAGGTGCAGCAGCAACAGCGGGGCGTGGGGATGCAGGGCGAGCCCCTCCTCGCCCAGCCGCAGCGCCTCGGCATCGCGGCCGGCGGCGGCCTCGGCGAGCACGGCGAAGGCGAAGTACGCGGCCGGCGCCCTGCCCTGCCCCAGCGCCTCGCGGTACGCAGCGAACCCTTCCGAGGCGGCCGGGGCGTCGCCCAGCTTGAGGCGCAGCACGGCGCGCGACAGCAGCACCTGCGGGCGCTTGGGGGCCAGGCGCGCGGCCTCCTCCACGGCGGCGAGCGCGTCGTCGTTCCTGCCGGCGCGCTCCAGGGCCAGCGCCAGGTTGTGGAAGGCCGCGGCGCGGGGGCCGCCCTGCTCGATGGTCTCCTTGAGCCAGCGCACCGCGGAGCGGTCGTCGCCGGTCCGGAGCCCGATCAGCGCCAGGAAGAAGCGGGCGTCGGCGCTCCCCGGCTGCAGCTCGGTCACCCGCCGGAACTCGCGGATGGCCTCCTCGTACATCCCCGTCTTGTAGAAGGCGATGCCGAGGTTGCGGTGCTCCTCGATGCGGGCCAGCGGCACCTCGCGCACCTCCAGCGGCTTCTTGCGCCCCACCGGGTGCGCGAAGCCCGCCTGGATCAGCCCGAAGAGCGCCTTGCCCACGTCGAACTCCACCAGCCCGGACTCCTCCACCACCTCGTGGACGGTGCGCTTGCCGTCCACCAGGGGGATCACCTTGCGCTGCTCGTCGGTGAGGTCCACCCCCTCCAGCGGGCGGGTCCGGTCCATCTCGAAGATCAGGTCCAGCGAGGGGATCTTCTTCTCGACCAGGCTCCACTCGTCGATCCGCCGGGCCCCCTCCAGCAGCAGGTTCTCGGGGTTGATGGACTCCAGCATCGCCCCCTCGGGCGGGCGCTGCTCCGCCTCGAAGTAGAACGAGCCCTGCGACCAGGTGAACAGGTAGTAGACCGCCTCCTCGATCTGGATGCGGATGTACTGCTCCAGCTGCTGGCGGGTGATGGAGCCGCGGCGGATCAGGATCTCGCCCAGCCGCGTCTGCGGCTCGCGCGCCTGCTCGTCGATTGCCGCGGCCAGCGCCGCGGCCTCCAGCAGTCCGTTCTTGACCAGAAGGTCGCCCAGCCGGTCTCGCCGGTTGACGATGGAGGCGTAGGTGATCCGCCCCCGGTCGAAGTAGATGTAGCCGAAGTTGGAGCGGTCGGTGACCGACAGGCACCCCGTCTTCTGCCCCATGGACAGGAGCTGGAGCACGTCGGGGAGGCTGGCCTCCTTGAGGCTTCCCTTGATCGCCATCAGGCCAGCTCCTCGATGAGCCGGTCCTCCAGCGCGAGCGCCGACCAGGCCACCTTCTCGGTGTTGTAGAACCAGCGGTCCGTCCCCTCGGCGCGCCCGGCGGCGGCTGGGGCCGCGGCGGGCGCGGGCGGGGCCTCGTCGGCGGGGGCGGCGTCCGGCGCCGGGGGCGCGGCGGCCAGGTCCACCACCAGCCCGCCCTCGAAGCGGGAGCGCAGCCGCGCGTCCAGCGCGGCAAGCTCGCGCGGCCCGCGGTCGGCCGAGGCCGCCACCTGCACGTCGGAGCGCAGCAGCGCGTCCAGCAGGTAGAAGACCTCCTCCTGCACCCGCTCGTCGGCGGGGAGGTCCTGGAGGCCGTCCACCAGCAGCAGGTCGGCGGCGCGGTAGCGCTTCCGCCACGCCTCCGCGGCCCCGGCCCGCAGCGCGGGCGCCAGCTCGGCGGCCACGTCCGCCGCGCGCAGCCACGCCACGCGCGCATCGGGCCGCTCCCCCGGCGCCGCCCGCCCGATCGCCGCCAGCAGTTCGCCGGCGCCCGGGCCATGGAGCAGCAGCGGGTTGTAGCCGGCGGCGGGGCGCCCCAGCGCACGCCGCGCCGAGCGCGCGGCCAGCGACTCGGCGCCCAGCCGGGCGGCCAGCTCGTCCAGCGCGGGGCCCTCGGGCGGCGCGGCGAGCGGGGCCGCCGTGACGCGGGCCAGCTCCACCAGCGCCCCGGCCTCGTCGGCGCGGTCCGGGTCGCGCAGCAGGGGGGAGGCGGCGGCCGCGGGGTCCAGGGCGCGCAGCGCAGCCTCGGCGGCGCGCAGGCGCTCCACGTCGGCGGCGAAGGCGGCGAGCAGCGCGTCCACGTCCGGAGCGGAGTCGGCCTCCAGCGCGTCCTCCAGCCGGCGGGTGCGGATCCCCTCCCCCTCCCAGCGCAGGATCGCCGCGCCCAGCGCGCGGCGCCACGGCGCGGCCTCCACCATCTCGGCGACGGTGAGGGTGATGTCGGACAGGAAGGCCCCGAACTCGTCGGCGGCGGGGGCGCGCTCCTCCGTCATCCCCAGCAGCCCCGCCACCTCGCCCGCGGCCACGGGGCGTCCCTCGGCCTCCTGCACGGCGAGCACGCGGTTGAGCCCGCCCTGCAGCTCGCGGACGCTCTCCCACCCCAGCCCGCCCAGCGCCTCGGCCGTGCCGGGCGCCAGCTCGGCGCCGCGCTCCGCGGCCATGCGCCGCGCGATGGCGACGCGCGTCTCGGTCTCCGGCGGGGTGACGTCCACCAGCAGCCCGGCGGCCAGGCGCGAGACCAGGCGCGGGTCCAGCCCCTCGATCTCCCCCGGCGGGCGGTCGGAGGCGAGCACCACCTGGGCGCCGGCGCGCGACATGTCGTCCCACACGCGCAGCAGCTCGTCCTGCGTCCTCCCCTTGCCGCCCAGGAACTGCACGTCGTCCAGCAGCAGCAGGTTGACGCGGCGGTACTCGTCGCGGAACGTGTCGAGCGTCCCCGCGGCCAGCGCGGCGCTCACCCCGTCCACCAGCTCCTCCACGGTGCGGTACGCCACCCGCAGCTCCGGGCGGACGGCGCGCGCCAGGTGGCCCACGGCGTTCAGCAGGTGGGTCTTCCCCATCCCCGGGCCGCCGTACACGACCAGCGGGTTGTAGCTCGTCCCGGGCGACTCGGCCGCGCGGCGCGCGGCGGCCGCGGCCAGGCGGTTGCTCGGCCCGACGACGAAGCCCTCGAAGGTGAGGCGGGGGTCCAGCGGGGAGGTCATCGACTACCCGTCGGCGGCGGCCGTGAGGGGACGGTTGAAGCGCTGCGACAGGCGGCGGAGCACCTGCTCGCTGATCCCCCGCAGGGTGTCGAACACCCCCGCCCCGGCCAGGGCGCGCGCCTCGTAGCGCGGCAGGTCGCGGTAGTTGAGGAGGTCGTCCATCTCCTCCATGGAGAGCACGTCGGGGAGGTCGCGCTTGTTGTACTGGAGCACCAGCGGGATGGTGCGCGGGTCGGTCCCCTGCTCCAGCAGGTTGACCTGGAGGTTCCGGAAGCTCTCCAGGTTCTCGTCCTGCTGCATGCGCTGCGAGTCGGCCACGAACACCACGCCGTCGGCGCCCTGCAGCACCAGCTTGCGGGTGGCGTCGTAGTACACCTGCCCGGGGACGGTGTAGAGCTGGAAGCGCGTCTGGAACCCCGAGATCGCCCCCAGCTCCAGCGGGAGGAAGTCGAAGAACAGGGTGCGGTCCGTCTCGGTCGCCAGGGAGATCATCCGCCCCTTGCGGTCGTCGGGGACCTGCGAGTGGATGTACTGCAGGTTGGTCGTCTTCCCCGACCGCCCGGGGCCGTAGTAGACGATCTTGCAGGTGATCTCGCGGGTGGAGTAGTTGACCAGCGACATGGCTCTCGCCTCACCGGGATCCGAAGAAGTGGTCCAGCCCGGCCTCCAGGTCCCGTTCGAAGGCCGCCGCGTCCGCCGTGGGGCGCGTCTCCCGCCAGCCGGGGAGCCCGGCCACCTCCTGCATCAGCGTGCCGAAGAACACCTGCACCAGCCCGATGGAGGAGTCCTCGCCGAACACCGCGATCAGGATCAGCTCCTCGGCGGGGGTGGCGAAGGAGCCGATGAACACCTGGTCCGCGCCGCCGCCCTGGTGCAGGTGGTGGAAGCCGCGCTGCCCCAGCAGCCCGGCGATGGCGCGCGACGAGGCGTGGATCCCCGCGCCCAGCGCCGCCACCCCCATCACGTCCAGCGCCCGGGCGAAGCCGCGCTGCGCCAGCACCTGGCCGCTCTCGTTGATGAGCAGCACCAGCCGCACGGCCGCCTCGCGGGTGAAGCGCTCCACCGGGCCGGCCAGGTCGCCCACGAACCGCTCCAGGTCGCCGCGCCTCATGCGTTGCTTCCATGGAACGGATTGGAACTGCCACGGCCGGGTTCGGGCGTGCCCCCGGCTGCGCCGGGGTCGGGCTGCGGCTCCGTAGGCGAGCAAACAACGCTCGCCAACGGAGTCGAGCCCCCAACGATACTGCTGTTGGGGTCTCGCCCCTTCGGGCCGACATCCCTCACGCGGGCCCACGCTGGCGTCCGCGCTGCCCGACGCTGGTCCCCCCGCTCCGGCGTGTCGTTCTCCCCCTCCCCCCTTGCGGGGGAGGGGGCCGGGGGGAGGGGGGTCGCCGTCGCGGTTCTCGCGGTCATGCCAGCGCACCGGCGGCGCGGGCGGCTTCCAGGCGGACCAGGCCCACGTTGACCCATCGCTCCGCCACCACCACCAGGAGCAGGTCGCCCATCTCGGGGGGCGCGGCGGCGAACAGGAAGCCGTCGTCGCCCTCCACCTGGATGAACGACGCGCTCCCGAATTCCGCCGCCCGCACCGACTTGCGCGCGCGGCGGAACAGCGAGGCAACCAGCGCCGCCACCGCCGGCCCGGGGACGCCGATCATCAGGTCGGCCTCCACCACCAGCCCGTCGTCGGCGGCAACCACCATGGAGCCCCGCACCCCCGGGATGCGGTTGATGCCGCCCAATTGCTCCGCGAACGCGCTCACCCCCGCCCTCCCCCGTTCCCGTCCGTCGTCCCCAGGAGCCGCGCCGCCACGGCGGCGGCGCGCGCCGCCACCCGCAGCGTCCACCCGGTGGGCACCTCGCGGCTCGCCGCCACGGCGAGCATGGCGTCCTCCGCGGGCGCGATCCGCACCACGGTCTCCGGCGTCTCCACCAGCATCCCGCGCCACGCGCCCAGCCCCAGGTGCCGCAGCGCCCGCTCCGCCTCGGCGGAGGCGCCGTGCAGCGCCGCCGCCACCTCGGGGCCGCGGTCGGTGCCCTCGGCGCGCATCTCCCCCGCCACCACGAAGCCCTGCCCGTCCATCAGCAGCGCGCCCAGGATCCCCCGCTCGGAGGTCAGCCCGCGGAACTCCGCCTGCGCGGCGTCCCACGGCGACGCGGCGGGCGCCGTCGGAGCCGGCGCGGACGGGGCCGCGGCCGCCGGAGCGGATTCGACCGCCGACGGAGCCGGAAGCGCGGCGGGCTCGCCGGCCGCCGAGCGGGCGCGGGCCAGGGCACCCTGCACCTCGTCGTCCGCGGGATTCGCGGCGGCGGCGCGCTCCAGGTGGCGCAGGGCGCTCCCCCACTCGCCCCGCTCCGCGCACAGCAGGCCGATCTCGCGGCGGGCGCCGGCGTGCTCCGGGTCCAGGGAGAGCGCCATGTCCCACTCGTCGAACGCCTTGACCGGCTCGCCGCCCTCGCGGTACAGCAGCCCCAGGAGGTAGTGCGCCTCCACGTTGGTGGGGTTGCGCTCCAGCCCGCGCAGGCACAGCCGGAGCGCGGCGTCGCGCCTCCCGGCCTGGCGGTACGCCTCGGAGAGCGGCAGGAAGGCGAGGGTCCCCGGGTCGCGGGCGACCTCCTCGCTCCAGGCGCGGATCTGCGCGGGGGTGGCGCTCATTCGCCCTCCTCGTCCAGCACGCCGCGCAAGGCCGCGGCGGCCGCGCGGGCGCGCTCGGCGGCGGCCCGGCGCGCGGGGTCGGCCTCGGCGAGGCGCAGGTAGGTGCCCCAGGCCTCCTCGGCGCGCTCCAGGTTGCCGGTGCGCGCCGCGGCGAAGCCCAGGTGGTAGTGGGCCGCGGGGAGGAGCGGGTCCAGCGAGATCACCCGGTCCAGCGCCAGGCACGCCTCCGTCCAGCGCCCGGCGGCGGAGTGCGCCCGCGCCAGCAGCGCGTGCACCTCCGGCCGGTCCGGGTAGGCGCGCGACAGGTCGTTGAGCACCCGGAGAGCGCGAGACGGATTGCCCTCGCGCAGCGCGGCGTGGCCGGCGGCCAGCCCCTCGAACAGGGTGGCGTCCCCGGCCTCCACGGCCACTGCGGCACCGGCCGGCTCCTCGGCGATGTCCACCACCCCGGTGGAGACCAGCCCGTAGACGATCTTGGCGACGTCGAAGTCGCTGCGCCCCAGGTCGGAGGCGATCTCCTTGAGCGGGCGGACGCCGTCGATCTCGGCGAGCACCTCCCACTCGGTGGGGTGCAGGTCCAGCACCCCGTCGTCGGCGCCCTCGCCGGTGAGCGCGGGGACCACCGCCATGTGCGGGATCTTGGCCTCCAGCGTGCTCCACTCGTCGATGCGGCGCGCCGCCTCCATCAGCAGCGACTCGGTGGGGACGCGCACCGCCACCCCGCCGGGCTCCGCGGGGGCGGCCTCCTCGAAGCGGAAGTAGCCGTCCTTCCACTGGATCAGGTCGAAGACGATCTCCTCGATCTGGAAGCGCAGCTGCCGCTTCAGGTCGGCCTCGGAGACGGCGCCCATCTCCACCAGGATGGTGCCGATGCGCCGCGCGGGGTTCTGCCGCTGCAGCTGCACGGCCTGCGTCACCTGCGCCTCGGTGACCTTGCCGGCCATGAGCAGCAGCCGGTCGATGCGCCCCGTGCTCCCGGCCAGCTCGGCGCCCACCACGGCGCCCCGCTCGAAGCGGATGCTGGCGCGGCGGCCGGCGGCGTCGCCGGTGACGGTGAGCAGCCCCGTCTTGCGCGACAGGTCCAGCAGCTGGAAGACGTCGCTGAGCGCCAGCTCGCGGATCGGTCCCTCGATCGCCATGGCGCGGTCAGGCCGGCTGGAGGGCGGCGTCGCCCGTGCGGAAGATGCGCGCGAACTCCATCGCCGCCGCCACGTTCTCGCGCGCCCGCGCCGCCAGCTCGCCCTCGGGGTCGGCGTCGATGGTGTCGCGCCAGTGGGCGATGGCGTCGCGGAAGCGGCGCTCCTCGCCCGCCACCACCCCCAGGTAGAACGACGCCCCCGCGTGCCGCGGGTCGAAGCGCAGCACCCGCCCGAAGGCCTGCCGCGCGTCGTCGCGCCTCCCCTCGTCCAGCAGCACGCGGCCCAGCAGGATCAGCGCGTCGAAGTGGTACGGGTCGTCGGCCAGCAGCTCCACCAGGGCGGCGACGGCGTCGCGGGTGCGCCCGGCGCGCCAGTCGGCCTGCGCCAGCAGCAGCAGGGCGTCCGGGTAGGTGGGGAGCACGTCCAGCGCGGCGCGCGCCTCGTCGGCGGCCTCGGAGGGGCGGGCGGTGTCCAGGAGCAGGCGCCCCAGCTCGATCCGCGCGCCCACGAACTCCGGGTCCAGCCGCACCGCCTCGCGCAGCGCGGCCTCGGCCTCGTCGCGGCGCCCGGCCAGCGCCTCGGCGCGGCCCAGCGAGCGGAGCGCCCCCGGGTCCGCCGGGTCCAGCGCCCGCACCTGCGCGAACACGTCCGCGGCCGCAGCGCCCTCGCCGCCGCGCAGCAAGGTCTCGCCCAGCACGCGCAGGTTGGCCGCGTCGTCGGGGGCGTGGACGCGGGTGGCCTCGGCGGCGGAGCGCGCCTCGGCCAGGCGGCCCAGCTGGAGCAGGGCCCGCGCGCGGCCCACGGAGGCGCGCCGGTGGGCCGGGCTCCACCCGCCGTCGTCCAGGCGGGCCAGGGCGGCGTCGAACCTTTCCAGCGCCTCGCCGTCCAGCCCCTGCCGGAGGAAGGTCTCCGCGGTGAGCAGCGCCGCCTCCACCGGGTCGCCGCCGGCCAGCGCGGCGCGGCGGATCTCGGCGAGGGCGCGCTCCAGCAGCCCCTTGGACAGGTAGTCCTCGGCCAGCGCGAAGGCGTCGGCCGCGGGCGCGGCGGCGGGCTCGGCCTGAGGCCGCGGCGCGATCTCGCCGAACAGGGCGTCCAGTGCGCCGGCGTCGAAGGTGAAGCTCTCCACCCCCGCCTCCTCGCCCGAGACGCGCTCGGCGGCGTCCAGGTCGGGGGCCGGGATCTCCGCGTACTCGAACTGCAGCTCGATGGCGAGCCGGTAGCGCGGGGTGGTGTAGTAGGGGTTCAATTCCAGCGCGCGCTTGGTCTCGCGCAGCGCCCCCTCGAAGTCGCCCAGGTTGCTCAGGACGAAGGACAGGTTGTAGCGCGCCTCCGCCGAGTCGGGATCTGCCTCCACCGCCCGGGCGAAGGCGTTGCGCGCCTCGTCGTAGCGGCGCGTCTCCATCAGCACGGAGCCCACGCCGTTCCACGCCGCCGCCGACTGGGGGTCGGCGTCAAGGGCGCCGCGGAAGGCGTCCAGCGCCTCGCGGTGGCGCCCGCGGCGCAGGTACATCAGCCCGCGGTTGCACCAGGCGTCGGTGAACCCCGCGCGCAGCCGGGTCGCCTCCGCGAAGGAGCGCTCCGCCCCGTCGGGGTCGGCGCGGTGGGTGCGGGCCACGCCCAGGTTGTTCCAGGCCAGCGCGTACGCCGGGTCCTTCTCGATGGCGCGGCGGTAGCTGTCCTCCGCGGCCTTCACGTCGCCCGTCTGGTGCAGGCAGACGCCCCGCTCGTTCCACAGCTTGGGGCTCCCCTCGTCCTCGGCGAGCAGCCGGTCGTACAGGTCCAGCGCGGGGCCCGTCTTCCCCTGGAGGAGGTGGACCTCGGCCATCCCCTGCCGCACCAGCGCCGCGTCCTCGCCCCCGGCGAGCGCCCGGTCGAACTCGCGCAGCGCCTCGTCGTACAGCCCCTTCTGGCGGAAGGCGACGCCCAGGTTGTAGTGGGCGAGGAACTCCCCGGCGGCGATCTCCGGGCGGCGCACCCGCTCCCCCACCAGCTCGCGGTAGCGGGCGGTGCTGTAGCGGTCCAGGCTCAGGTTGGTCTGCGCCTTTGCCAGCTGCGGGTTGAGCTGCATGGCGCGGCGCGACGAGGCCGAGGCCTTTTCCATCTCGCCCAGGTCGCCCCACACGAAGGCGAGCACGTGGTGCGCGTCCGCCAGCTCCGGGTGCAGCTCGATGGCCCGCACCAGCTCGCGGCGGGCCTCCTCGTTGAGCCCCCGGTTGTAGAACAGCTCGCCCTGGTAGAAGTGGAGCACGGCGCTGTCCGGGTCCAGCTCCAGCGCGCGCCGGAACCACTCCATCGCCGCCTCGAAGCTCCCCGCCGCCTTTTCCGCCTGCCCCAGCCGGATCAGCGTCTCCAGGTCGTCCGGGTCCTGCGCCAGCAGGCGCCGCAGCTCGGCCACGGCGCCGGCGCTGTCGCCGGTGTGCAGGTACGCCTGGGCCAGCCGGCTGCGCGCGTCGGCGTCGGCGGGGTCCTCGCGCAGCCGCTCGCGCAATTCGGCGATCAGCCGGTCGTAGAAGCCGGTGGCGAAGTAGGCGATCTCCAGGTTGCGCTGGGCCACCTGCATCTTGGGGTCGATCTCCAGCGCGCGCTGGAACTGCGAGATCGCCTCCTCGTACAGCCCCTTGTTGAAGTACAGCACCCCCAGGTTGTTGTGCGCGCCCGCGTCCGCCGCGTCGATCCGCTGGGCGAAGCCGCGGAGGATGCGGAGGTCGCGCTCCGAGCGCGGGGCGCGTGCCTGGGCGTTGGGGGCGAGCTCCTGCACGTCAGGCAAGGCGGATGTGCTGGAGGATGACCTGCAGCGACTCCACGTCGGGGAGCAGCAGGAAGTGCCCCTGCACCGAGGTCTCCTCCTCCATGCTGAACTCCGTCTGGATGCAGAACACGTAGTCGCGCTCGTGCCCGAAGTTGGTGTACGCGGTGGTGAGCACCGCACCCGCCAGGTCGATGACCAGCGAGGGCACCGAGGGGAGGAGCATCATCCCCATGAAGTCGGAGAGCGCGTTCATGTACGCCGCCGACAGGATGTTGCCCGCCTCCTTGATGGCCGACTGCTCCAGCTCGCCGAACACGTGCGAGTGCCCCGCCGGCCGGTGCAGCAGGATCTCGGACAGGCGCATGGCCGAGGTGCGCGGAAAGATCAGCAGCGTCCGCCCGGTGAGGTCGCCCAGCATGTGCATCAGCACCGCCGCCACCACCTCGTCGGAGCTGTTCAGCAGCTCGGGGACGTCCTCCAGCGGCGCCACCTGCAGCCGGGGGACGTTGATCATGATCCGGCTCTTCGTCATCTGCGAGAGGGCGGTCGCGGCATGGCCCGCGCCCATGTTCGCCACCTCGCGCAGCGCGTCCAGCTGAATGGCCTCAAGGTCTCGGATGTCGATCATCGGCAGGCCCGATTCGGTTCGTATTTTGGATGCGCGGCGCGCTCAGGCGGCGGCCACGGCGTCGGCGCGGCCCTCGCGGGCGAGGATGCTCCCCACGTCGAGGATCAGCGCCGGGCGCCCGTCGCTGAGGATGGTCGCCCCGGAAAAGAGGCGGAGCGTGCCCACGGTGGCGTCGAACGACTTGACGACGATCTCCTGCTGCCCGGCCAGGGCGTCCACCTCCACCCCCACCCGGTGCTCGCCCGACTCCAGCACCACGGCCATGCGGCGCCCGTCCGCGGGAGGGGCCTCGCCGTGCCGCAGCATGCCGCGCAGCGAGATCAGCGGGATCACCTCGTCGCGGAGCACCGCCACGGTGCGCCCCTTGACGGAGCGCACGTCGGCCTCGGGGATCTCCACCGTCTCCCCCACGTGGGTGATGGGGAGCGCGTAGGTCTCCTCGTCCAGCCGCACCAGCAGCGCGCGGACGATGGCGAGCGTGAGCGGCATGCGCAGGGTGAACACCGTCCCCCGCCCCGGCGCGCTCTCGATCTCCAGCGTCCCGCCCAGGGCGCGCACCCGCGTCGCCACCACGTCCAGCCCCACCCCGCGCCCCGACACGTCGGTCACCTTCTCGGCGGTCGAGAAGCCGGCCCGGGTGAGCAGCCGGTACACCTCGTCGTCCGGGAGCGACTGCGCCGCCTCCGCGGGGACCAGCCCGGCGGCGACCGCCTTTGCAAGCACCCGCTCGCGGGAGATGCCGCGCCCGTCGTCCTCCACCCGGATCAGCACCTGGGAGCGCTCGCGCGCCGCCAGCAGGTGCAGCGTCCCCGTCTCCGGCTTCCCCGCCGCGCGCCGCTCCCCCGGCGACTCGATGCCGTGGTCCAGCGAGTTCCTCAGCAGGTGGACGATGGGGTCGCCGATCTCGTCCAGCATGGAGCGGTCGAACTCGATGTCCTGCCCCTCGATCACGAACTCCACCTGCTTGCCCAGGCTCCGCGCCGCGTCGCGCACCAGGCGCGGGAAGCGGTCGAACACCTGGCCGACCGGGACCATGCGCGCCTGCATGATCTCGTCCTGCAGCTCGGAGATCAGCCGCGCGGCCTGGTCCACCGTCTCTTCCAGCTCCGGCTCGTCCTTGACGGCGGCCAGCTTCTGCAGGCGGTCGCGGATGATGACCAGCTCGCCGATCTGGTTCATCAGCGCGTCCAGCCGCCGCAGGTCCACGCGGATGTTGCGCGCCCGCGCCGCCGGAGCGGCCGCGGGCGCGTCGGCCGGGGCCTCCGCGGCGGGCGCCGGAGCGCCGGCCGCCCGGGGCGCCGCCACCTCCACCCGCTCGATCTCCCCCGCCCCGCGCAGCTCCGCCTCCACCTCCGCCGCCGGCCGCTCCGTGCGGAGCACGAACTCCAGCACCCCGCGGAACTCCGCCCCCTGGAGCGCCCCCTCGTCCGGCGACACCTCGCTCACCTCGCCCAGGGCCCGGGCCATGCGCAGCGCCATGAAGGCGCGCACCCCGGGGAGCGGCGAGTCGTGCGCCACGACGACCCGCACCCGCATCGCCCCGTCCGCCGCCGCCAGCGCCCCGGCCGCCGGAGCGGCCGCCGCGGGCGCCGCTTCGGCCGGCGCGCCGTCGCCCAGCGCCCCCCGCAGCCGCGCCAGGGTGGGCGCCAGGTCCGGCTCCGCGGCGTCGTCCTCCGCGACCGCGGCCTCGATGGCGCGCTCCAGGGCGTCCGCGCCCTCGAAGAGCAGGTCCACCAGGTCCCCGTCCACCGAGCGGCGCCCGTGCCGCACCCGGTCCAGGAGGTCCTCCAGGGCGTGCGCCAGGTCGGCGACGCCGCGGTACCCCATGGTCGCGGACATCCCCTTGATGGTGTGCACGGCGCGGAAGACCCCCTCCACGGGCTCGCGCGAGCCGGGGCTCGCCTCCAGCGCCAGGAGGAGGTCGTTGATCGCCGAGACGTGCTCGCGCGACTCGGACAGGAACAGCTCGCCGTACTGGGACAGTTCCATGGGGAGGGAGGGAGGTTACAGGTTACAGGGGACAGGTCGCAGCCAGCGACAGCGGGTGAAGGCTGTCCCCCCTGTAACCTGTTCCCTGTTCCCTAGCCTAAAACGCGCTGGACGGCTTCCAGGACCCGCGAGGGCTGGAACGGCTTCACCACGAAGTCGCGCGCGCCGGCCTGGATCGCCTCGATCACCAGGGCCTGCTGCCCCATGGCGCTGCACATCAGCACCTTTGCGCCCGGGTCCTCCTTGACGATCTCGCGCACCGCGTCGATCCCGCCCATGTCGGGCATCACGATGTCCATGGTCACCAGGTCCGGCTTCAGGGCCCGGTACTTCTCCACGGCCTGCAGCCCGGTCTCGGCCTCGCCGACGATCTGGAAGCCGGCCTGCGTGAGGATGTCGCCGATCATGGTGCGCATGAAGATCGCGTCGTCGCAGATCAACACGGTCTGAGCCATCAATCCTCCAGAGGAGAAGGGTGTGAGCGGAAGGGGTGCGTGCCTAAGCGAGGATGGGACGGAAGATCTCGTCCGGGTCCACGGCGACGAAGATGCGGTCGTCCGTCTCGCCGACGCCGAGCAGGTAGGAGCGGTCGATCCGGAGCGAGCGGAGCAGGTCGGCGCCCATCTCCAGGGCGCCCAGGTCGGCGCGGACGATGCGCGACACCTCCCGCACCGCCATCCCCACCAGCCGGCCCGCGTGCTCCATCACCACGATGCTGTGGTCCGGGTCGGCGGAGGCGGCCGGGAGCCCCAGGCGCGCGCCCAGGTCGATGACGGTGACGATGCGCCCGCGCAGGTTGATCAGCCCGCACACGTACGGCTCGCTCCCGGGGAGCGGCGTGTACGGCCGGGGCGGGATGATCTCGCGGATGGCGCGGATGGCGACGCCGAACCAGTGCTCCGCCACGCCCAGCAGGACGATGCGCTCGGCGGCGTCCGCCGCCAGCGCACCGGGCGCCGCGTCTGTGGTCTGGAGGTCGTGCATCACGGCCGGGAGGGATCGTCGCGTGGGAGGTGAAGCGAAAGTATAGCGGGCGCCCCCGGGTCAAGCAAGCGGCGCCCCGCCACCACGCGCCCATTCCGCGGCCGTCGCCAGCTCCGGGGGGAGCGGCGCGGCGAAGCTCATCTCCTCCCCCGTGCGGGGGTGCACGAAGCGAAGCTCGGCCGCGTGCAGGAACTGGCGGGGGACGCGCCGGGCCAGCGCCTGCGCCCAGGGCCGCTCCGCCCCGCCGAAGCCGCGCTCCCGCCCCTCGGCGTACGTCCGGTCGCCCACCACCGGGTGCCCGGCGTGCAGCAGGTGCACGCGGATCTGGTGGGTGCGCCCCGTTTCCAGCTCCGCCCGCACCAGGTCGGCCGCCTTCCAGCGCTCCAGCCGCCGGAAGTGCGTCGTCGCGTGTCGGCCTCCGGGGACGACGGCCATGCGCTTGCGCTCCGTGGGGTGCCGGGCGATGGGGGCGTCCACGGTGAGGGTGTCGGTCGGGAGGTGCCCCCAGGCCGCGGCCAGGTACGCGCGGCGGATGCGGCGGGCCTTGAGGTCGTCGGAAAGGCGGCGGTGGGCCTCGTCGTTCTTGGCGACGATCATCAGCCCCGAGGTGTCCTTGTCCAGCCGGTGCACGATCCCCGGGCGCAGCTCCCCGCCGATCCCGGACAGGTCGCGCACGGAGTGGAGGAGGGCGTTGACCAGCGTCCCGGTGGGGTTGCCGGGGGCGGGGTGCACCACCAGCCCCGCCGGCTTGTTCAGCACCACCAGGTCGGCGTCCTGGAAGACGATGTCCAGCGGGATCTCCTCCGCCGCCGCGCGGGCCGGCTCCGGTGCCGGGAGCGTCACCTCCACCCGGTCGCCGGGGCGGGGCCGGTCGCGCTTCCGGGGCGGCGCGCCGTTCAGCAGTACGCTGCCGCCCTCGATCAGCGCCGCCGCGCGCGAGCGGGACACGTCCAGCCGCTCCGCCAGCCAGGCATCCAGCCGCTCGCCGCTCTCCTCGTCCACGAGGAGTTCGCGGCGCTCCTCACCCCGCATCCTTGTCCCGGGCCGCCTGCACGTCCTCGCGCCACAGGGAGACCGCCAGCAGGATGGCCCCGCAGGTCACGGCGATGTCCGCCACGTTGAACACCGGCCAGCGCACGTCGCCGAAGCCGAAGTCCAGGAAGTCCACCACGCCCTGGTGCGACCTGATGCGGTCGATGAGGTTGCCGATCGCCCCGGCGGTGACGGAGGCCAGCGCAAGGAGTCTCGACCGGTCGGTGCTCGGGGTTGAGCGGTACCACAGGAACAGGCCGATGATGGCGAGCACCGTCAGCCCGGTGAAGATCCAGCGCGAGTTGTCGCCCAGGCTCAGCCCGAACGCGGCGCCCCGGTTGAAGATGTAGGTGAGGCGGAAGAAGTCGCCCCACACCGGCACCGGGTCGTACAGCGTGAGCGTGCGCTGCACGATTGCCTTGGTGACGATGTCCAGCAGCAGCACCCCGCCCACCACGCCCAGGTACAGGCCGAGCTTGCCGCGCATGGTGGGCTCGGGCAGGATCGTGGCCGGGGCTTCTTTCGTCTCCGTCAACGTGCTGCTCTCCATTCTGTCTCGATTGCGTGGGCCAGCGGGTGCTGGGTTTTCGTTCGTCGTCGGGGCCGCTCCGGAGCCCGGCGGAAACTGCCCCGCCGGTCTCCTGCGCGGGTCGCGGAGCCCCGCCAAACTGCCGGCGGGTCTCCGCTCCGGCTGCGGGAGCCTCCTCGGTCGGGCGCAAACTGCCGCGCCCGACGCTGCGGGGTCTCCCTCCGCGACAGCTTTCGGGAACGATGGGTACGGCAACTGCGGGCCCCCTCCCCCGGCCCCTCCCCCGCAAGCGGGAGAGGGGAGAACTGCACCGGCCTCCCTGCCGTTGCCCCCTCTCCCAGAATTGGGAGAGGGTGGCGAGCCTCAAGCGAGCCGGGTGAGGGCCGCAGTTGCAGGCTGTTCCCTGTTCCCTATTCCCTGTTCCCTGCCGT
>DASVQR010000038.1:0-7269 GCA_036389055.1 Longimicrobiaceae bacterium
TCCCCCTCTCCCCTTGTGGGAGAGGGGGCCGGGGGGTGAGGGGTAGCCCCTCGCGCCGAAATCCGCCCCGGCACTCCGTCGTTCTCCCCTCCCCCTTGCGGGGAGGGGCCGGGGGAGGGGGTCGCAGTTGCAGGCTGTCCCCTGTAACCTGTCACCTGTAACCTCTCCCCTACTTCCCTCCCCTCACCACCCCCTCCGGCTCCTCCCCGCGCTCGAAGGCGCTCACGTTCGCCAGCGTGGTCTCGGCGATGGCGCGCAGGGCCTCCTCCGTGAAGAAGCCCTGGTGGGCGGTCACCAGCACGTTGGGAAAGGTGAGCAGGCGGGCGAAGACGTCGTCGGCGATCACGTCGCCGGAGTGGTCCTCGAAGAACAGGTCGGCCTCCTCCTCGTACACGTCCAGCCCGAGCGCCCCGATCCGGCCGCACTTGAGGGCGTCGATCACGGCGCGGGTGTCCACCAGCGCGCCGCGGCCGGTGTTGATCAGCATCGCGCCCGGCTTCATGCGGGCGAGCGCCGCGGCGTCGACGACGTGGTGGGTCTCGGGGGTCAGCGGCGTGTGCAGCGCGATCACGTCCGACTCGGCGAACAATTCCTCCAGAGGGACGTAGCGCGCGCCCAGCGCCTCCACCTCCGGCCGGGGAAACGGGTCCGCGGCCAGCAGCCGGCAGCCGAAGCCGGCCATGATGCGGGCGAACGCCTCGCCGATCTTGCCGGTGCCCACGATCCCCACCGTGCGTCCGTGCAGGTCGAACCCCAGGAGGCCGTCCAGCGAGAAGTTGCCCTCCCGCACCCGGTTGTAGGCGCGGTGGATCTTGCGATCCAGCGCCAGGATCAGCGCCACGGCGTGCTCCGCCACCGCGTGCGGCGAGTAGGCGGGGACGCGCGCCACGACGATCCCCAGCTCCCTGGCCGCGCGCAGGTCCACGTTGTTGAACCCCGCCGAGCGCAGCGCAAGGATCCGCGTCCCGCCCTCCGCCAGGGTGCCGAGCACGTCGGCGGAGAGCACGTCGTTGACGAAGGCGCACACGGCCGGGTAGCCCCGCGCCAGCGGCGCGGTCTCCGGGGTGAGGCGCGGCTCCAGGAAGGCGAGCTCGTGCCCGTGCCGCTCGTTGGCGGCCGCGAGCGATTCGCGGTCGTAGCGCTTGGTGCTGAAGACGGCGATCCTCAATTCTCCCCTTCCCCTCCCTCCCCCAGGAACCACTCCACCGCGTCGCGGGCGATCTCCGGCGGGACCAGGTGGCCGCCCCCGAACTCGTGGTAAGTCACGTCGTACCCGGCGCGGCTCACCCGGGGGACCAGCCTGCGGCTGCACGCGTCGATGGGGAGCACCCGGTCCTCGGTGCCGTGCGAGATGAACAGTCGCGGGGCCCCCTCCTGCCGCGCCGGCGCCATGAAGCCAGGCGAGAAGGCGATCACGTGGGTGAACAGCTCCCCGTTCATGATCCCCATGGAGAGCGCGTACGAGGCCCCGTCCGAGAATCCCCCCACCGCCAGCCGCTCCGCGTCGACCGCCACCCGCCCGAACGCCTCCTCCAGCGCCCGGTCCAGCGCCTCCACGTCCGGCCCGTACCCGCCGCGGATCACGTCCCACGTCTGGTCCGACGAGTCGGTGGCGAGCAGCAGCAGCCCCGCCGCGTCCGCCAGCGGCATCAGCGCCGCCAGCCCGCCCTGCGCGCTCCCCCCCGCCCCGTGGAACATCACCGCCAGCGGCCGCGGCTCGCCGCTCCCGCCCGGCGGCACGTACAGCAGCCCCCCGTGCCCGCCCTCCCCGAGCCGGTGCAGCCCCGCCGCGCCGTCCGCCCGCGCCCGCCCCGGACGCGCCAGGAGGCGCCCTTCCGCAGTCTCGTGCTCGCGCCGCATCTGCACCAGGGGCAAGGGTTTCCGCCAGGTGGAAACGCCGCCGTGGAGCACGATGCGGGCCGCAGCCTTCGACCGGCCGTTACATGAGGGATGTCGGCCCGAAGGGGCGAGACCCGGCGGCAGTTTGCCGGGGCTCGACTCCGTTGCAGACGGTAGTATCGTCTGCTACGGAGCCGCAGCCCGACCCCGGCGCCAGCCGGGGGCATGCCCAAATCTGCAGTTGAAATCCGTTCAGCAGCATAAGAAAAGCCCCGCCGCAACCCGTGCGGCGGGGCCCATCTGCTCCCGTCGTGTACTCTGTTCTGCCCGAGCTTACCGCGCCGCCATCGTCCCGATCGCCGGATGCGAGGGCCGGCTGTTGAAGGCGTGCGCCACCGGGAGCCCGTCGGACGCGGTCGTGGTGGGGACGCCCAGCAGCCAGAGCGCCGTCGCCGCCGTGTCCATGGTGCGGATCCCGTCGGCCAGCTGCGTGCCGCCGCGGACACCCTTGCCCCAGGTGATCCAGGGGATGGTCACGTCGCGCGGGTCGCTGGTGCCGTGGTTCCAGCCGTGCCCGCCGTGGTCCGCCGTGACGATCAGGGTGTAGTTGCCCTCCCCGAACGCCCGGTCCGACGCCTCGACCACCTTCTCCACCGCGTTGTCCGCCTGGCGCACCGCGCGGCCGTACATCCACCCCATCCACCCCCAGAAGTGCCCCGCGTAGTCCGGCTCGCCGATGTGCACGAACATCAGGTTCGGCTTCTCGGTCTCCAGGTACCGCTCCACCTCGCGCACCGTCTGCGCCGCCGACAGCTTGCCCGTGGCGGGCGAGTTGACGTGGCTGAGCGACTGCGGCACCTCCAGGTGGTGGAACTTGGTCTTGCTGAAGAACGCCGCCGTCTTCAGCCCCCTGGCGTGCGCCGTCGCGAAGATCGTCGGCACCTCCACGTGACCGTGCGTCTCCGTCTCGTCCGTGTTCCAGGT
This sequence comes from Longimicrobiaceae bacterium, assembly GCA_036389055.1. Taxonomy (GTDB): domain Bacteria; phylum Gemmatimonadota; class Gemmatimonadetes; order Longimicrobiales; family Longimicrobiaceae; genus JAFAYN01. The sequence continues at coordinate 2,824 of DASVQR010000038.1, forward strand.
GATGCCGTGGTCCGCCGGCTCCACCCCGGTGAGCATGGAGGTGTGCGACGGCAGCGTCTTGCTGGGCAGGATGGTGCGCGCGTGGAGCGTGTAGCTCCCCTCGCGCATCAGCCGCTGCAGCGTCCCCGCGCGGAACCTCCGGATGGCGTCGGGGCGCAGCCCGTCCAGCGAGATCACCACCACGTGCTCGCTGAAGCCGCCGCGGAACGGCGTGCTCACCGACGGCGTCCCCGGGTTCACCGGCGCCGCCTCGGCCGCGACGTCGTGGCGGGCCAGCTCGTCCAGCGTCCAGTCCCCGGGCCACGAGAAGGCCCCCAGCACGAGCACGGACGACAGCGCGGACAGCGCCCGGAACGGGGTGCGGCGTCGAAGGGTGCGCATGGACTCTCCTCGAGGTCGGCGGCGTGGACGCGCGGCCGGGGTCCGTGCGACCGGGGCGAAGAACGCCCCGGAGCACGGCCGGCCACGAGCTATCTTTTTCTCGTGTAACAATTTAACACACTTCGAAAGGATCCGGTAGACGTCGGCGGGGTAGCGGGGCCGGCCGGGGAGGCCGGCCCCGCGCCGCGCCTCAGGGGGGGACCCCGGCGCGCAGCGCGGCGCCGATGCGCGCCGCGGCCTCGCGCAGCCGCTCCTCCTTCTCGATCAGCGCGAAGCGAACGTGCCCCTCCCCCTCCGGCCCGAAGCCCACCCCCGGCGACACCACCACGCCCGCCTCCCGCAGCAGCATCCGCGCGAACTCCACCGAGCTCATCTCCCGGAACGCCTCGGGGATGGGCGCCCACAGGAACATGGCCGCGCGCGGCGGGGGGATCTCCCACCCGGCGTCCGCCAGCGCACCCACCAGCGCGTCGCGGCGGCCGCGGTACGTCTCGCGGGTCTCCGCCACGCACTCCTGCCCGGCCCGCAGCGCGTGCGCCGCGGCGATCTGGATGGGCTGGAAGATGCCGTAGTCCAGGTAGCTCTTGATCTTGGTGAGCGCCTGCACCATCGCCGCGTTCCCCACGCAGAAGCCCACGCGCCACCCGGCCATGCAGTACGACTTGGACATGGAAAAGAACTCCACCCCGATCTCCCGCGCCCCGGGGATCTGGAGCAGGCTGACGGGCTCCTCGTCGAAGCCGAAATCGGCGTAGGCGAAGTCGTGCACCAGCAGGATCCGCTCGCGGTGGCACAATTCCACCGCGCGCTCGAAGAAGCCGCGGTCCGCCGTGAGCGTGGTGGGGTTGTTGGGAAAGGACAGCACCAGCGCCCTGGGCCCCGGCGTGGCGGAGCGGCAGGCCTCCTCCACCGAGCCCAGCAGCGCGTCGCCGTCCACGCGGCCCTCCCCGTCGCCCAGGAGCGGCAGCGTCCGCACGTTCCCCCCGGCGAAGATCACGGAGTAGGTGTGGATGGGGTACGCCGGCGCGGGGACCAGCACCGTGTCGCCGCGGGCCAGGATGGCGAGCATCAGGTGCGCGATCCCCTCCTTCGCGCCGATGGTGACCACGGTCTCCGTCTCCGGGTCCAGCTCCACCCCGTAGCGGCGGGCGTAGTGCTCGGCGATCGCCTCGCGCAGCCCGTAGATGCCGCGCGAGGCGCTGTAGCGGTGGTGCTGCCCGTCGCGGGCGTGCTCCACCAGCTCGTCCACGATGTGGCCGGGGGTGCGGAGGTCGGGGTTCCCCATCCCCAGGTCGATGACGTCCTCGCCGGCCTCGATCCGCTCCCGCTTTTCCTCGTTGATCTGCGCGAAGACGTAGGCGGGGAGCCGCCCCACCAGCGGGAAGTCCGCCGGGGAGCGGGGAGGCCACTCCGTGCGGTCGTCGGGTTCGCTCATGCTCTCCTGGTCCTCGTTTCGGTGGACGTGGAGCGCACCCTCGATGCAGGATCCTCGCCGCCGCTACGAAAAAAAAGAGGCGCCCCGGCGTGTGCCGGGGCGCCTCCTGGCGCTCTGCGGTGCGGTCCGCCTCAGTCGGCGGCGACGTCCACGGGGGCCTCGGCCTCGTCGGCCTCGACCAGCTGGAGCGGGAGGACCGAGACCCGCTTGCGGTCCTTGTCCAGGCGGCCGAACTGCACGTGGCCGTCGACCAGCGCGAACAGCGTGTCGTCGCTGCCGATGCCGACGTTCTGGCCGGGGTGCAGCTTGGTGCCGCGCTGGCGCATGATGATGTTGCCGGCGCGCACGAACTCGCCGCCGAACTTCTTGACGCCCAGGCGCTGCGCGTTCGAATCGCGGCCGTTGCGGGTAGAGCCGCCGCCCTTCTTATGTGCCATGGCCGGTCTCCTTAGCCCAGGTTGATCTCGTTGACGCGGACCTCGGTGAACTTCTGCCGATGGCCCTGCTTGCGACGGTAGTTCTTGCGGCGCTTGTGCTTGAAGATGATGATCTTCTCGCCCTTGCCGTGCCGGAGCACCTCAGCCGTCACCGCCGCACCGGAAACCAGGGGGGCGCCGACCTTGACCTGGTCGCCCTCGGCGCCGAGGAGGATGTCCTCGAAGCGCAGGGTCTCGCCCGGCTCGATGTCGACGGACGGGATGCGAAGCGTCTTGCCCGGCTCGGCCCGGAACTGCTTGCCGCCGGTGCGGATGATGGCGTACATGGTAGGTTGGACTCCCGTGATTCGGACGAAAACCGAAACAAATGCAAGCTCTGAATATCGGCGTAAACCGAGATTCTGTCAACCCGGAGGGAACTGAGAGGTTACAGGTTACAGGGGACAGGTTACAGCCGGCAACGGCAACGACGGTCCGTGCCGTCCGCTTTTGCAGGCTGTCCCCTGTAACCTGTCCCCTGTCCCCTCTCCCGTTCCCTATCCCAGGGCGTACTTCTGCGTCAGGTCCTGCGCCGACGAGCCGGACACGATCTTGTACTCGTCCTCGCGGAGCAGCGGGTCGTCGCGCAGCGTCACCTTTACCTTGATCTCGCGGTCCAGGCGCTTGGCGAAGTCGCGCTCGTGCTCCACCACGTAGAGCGCCACCTCCGGGTGGACGCGGGCGACGACGGAGCGCTCCTTGCCGTCGATTGCGACGCGGCGCACCGCGCGCTCGATGCGCCTGACGATGGTCTCCGGGGTGAAGATGCGGCCCGTGCCGGAGCAGCAGGGACACGCCTCCGTCTGCGACTGGTAGAGCGACTGGCGGACCCGCTGCCGGGTCATCTCGATCAGCCCCAGCTCCGACACCTGGAACGCCTTGGTGCGGGCGCGGTCGCGGGCCAGGTGGGTCCTCAGCTCCTGGAGCACCCGCTCCCGGTTCTGCTTGGACTCCATGTCGATGAAGTCGCAGACGATGATCCCGCCCGTGTCGCGGAGCCGGATCTGCCGGGCGATCTCCTTGGCCGCGTCCAGGTTGGTCTTGAGGATCGTCTTTTCCGGGTCTTTCTTGCCGGTGTAGCGCCCGGTGTTGACGTCGATGGAGACCAGCGCCTCGGTGGGCTCGATGATGATGTAGCCGCCCGAGGGGAGGTTGACCTTGCGCTGGAACGCCTCGTGGATCGCCTTTTCGATCCCAAGAGCGTCGAACAGGGGGACCGGCTCCTCGTACAGGTGCACCCGCTCCAGCAGCGAGGGGTCCACCAGCTCCAGGTACTTGCTGACCTCCGCGTACACGTCGCGGCTGTCCACCGTCAGCGAGTCCACCTTCTGCGAGAACAGGTCGCGGATGATCCCCGCGGTCAGCTTCGCCTCGCGGTGCACCGGCGCCGGGGCGCGGCCCCGCTTGGCCCGCTTCTGGATCTGCTTCCAGGTGCCCATCAGCGACTTGAGCTCGCGCTCGAAGGTCTCCTGGGTGAGCTCCTCGCCCACGGTGCGCACGATGACGCCGCCCGCGCCCTCCGGGAGGATCCCCCGGGCCAGCGCGCGCAGCCGTGCCCGCTCCTCCCGGTCCTCGATCTTGCGCGACACGCCCACGTGGTCCGAGGGCGGCGGCATGAAGACCAGGAAGCGCCCCGGGAGCGAGATGTTGGCGGTGACCCGCGGGCCCTTGGTGCTGATGGGCTCCTTGGACACCTGCACCACCAGCTCCTGCCCCTTCTTGACCACATCCTGGATGGGCGGGTAGCGGCGGGAGCGGCGGCGGTCGTCGCCCTCCTCGTCGGCCTCCTCCTCGGGGGCGGCGCCGCCGTTGCCGTTGCCGTTGCCGCCGGTCTCCTCCTGCGCCACGTCCGAGACGTGCAGGAACGCCGCCTTCTCCGTGCCGATGTCGACGAAGGCGGCCTGGATCCCGGGGAGGACCGCGTCCACCTTGCCCAGGTAGATGTCGCCCACCATCCGCCCCGCGTCGGGGCGGTCCACCATCAGCTCGACGAGGACGTCGTCCTCCAGGATCGCGACGCGCGTCTCCTTGGCGGTCGTGTTCATCAGGATCTCGCGCTTCACGCCGCCACCTCCCGCGCGGCGCGGGAGCGGCACGGCCGCTCCACGCACGGTCTCCCCGGGCGGGCGCCCGCGGGCGCCCGCCTCACCTGGG
>DASVQR010000039.1:0-18569 GCA_036389055.1 Longimicrobiaceae bacterium
GCCACCGCGGCTCGGGGGCCGCGGCCACCTGCGGGGCGGCGGGGAAGGGCCCCGCCGCCGCCCCGCCGTCCCCGCCCCGGTTCCACAGGAGCGCCCCGCCCACGCCCCCGGCCACGAGCAGCGCCACCGCCGCGGCGGCCCGCAGCCAGGCGTGCTCCCGCGGGGCGGGCGCCCGGCGGCGGAGCAGCCCCTCCTCCGCCAGCCGGGCCTCCAGCGCCGCCCAGGCCACGGCCGGCGGCTCCGGGTCGGACAGGCGCGCCAGCGCCCCGGTCTGCGCCCGCATCTCCGCCAGCTCGCGCCGGCAGAGGAGGCACTCCCCCAGGTGCAGCGCCTCGTCGGGCCCGGGAGCCTCGTCCACCAGGCGCGCCACCGCTTCCAGCGTCAGGTGCTGCATGTCTCCACTCCTTCCACCGGTTCGGCCGCCGGGGCCAGCATCTGCCGCATCCGCGCCCGGGCCTTGAACAGCTGGCTCTTGCACGTCCCCGCGGCGATCCCCAGCATCTCCCCGATCTCCTCGTGCGTGTACCCCTCCACGTCGTGGAGGACCAGGACCCTCCGCATCCCCTCCGGGAGCTTCGCGATCGCCCGCTCCAGCCGGAGCCGCAGCAGCGCGTCCTCCCCCTGCGGACGAGTGGCGAGCTCGTCTTGCAGCGGCTCCTCCCGCCCGGCCCGGCGCTCCCGGGAGCGCCGGGCGTGCAGCGCCGTGTTCACCGCGATGCGGTGGATCCAGGTGGAGAAGCGGGAGTCGCCCCGGAAGGCCGGGAGCGCCCGGACGGCGCGGATCCAGGTCTCCTGGGCCCAGTCCTCGGCCAGGGAGTCCTCGCCGGCCAGCCGGCGCACGACGGCGTACACCCGCCGCGAGTACAGGCCGTACAGGGCCTGGATCGCGCCGCCGTCTCCCTGCCTGGCGTTCTGGATGAGCTGGGTCTCGGTCATGTTCCGTTCGCGGGTCCTGGCAATGAGACGCCGCACCCGGCGGAAGGGTTGCCCGGCCCGCCGCCGCCCGCGCGAGCGACGCGGCGGGGGGCGGGTGGCCGGGGAGCAAAGATAATGGGGGAAAAGGAGATGCGGGGAGGGATGCAGCGAAAGGGGGGGGCGCCGCGGGCGCGGCGCCCCCGGGTCCGTCAGCCGGCGATCGCCCCGCCCAGCAGCGCCGCCCCGCCGATGAACAGCTGCAGGAGGAACAGCGGGATCCACGACACGATGGCCGTGAGCACCGCCTTCCCGGTGTCGATGTCCAGCGCCTGGCGGATGGCGATGACCCCGGCGACCAGGACCCAGATCGCCACGGCGAAGCCGACCAGCCCGCCCAGGAAGGGGATGATGCCGAGCACGTTGAGCACCCCCGGCGACTGCGCGAAGCCGATGGTGCGCAGCAACTCGCCCCAGTCGGCCGTGCCGCCGAAGAGGCGGGTGCCCACGAAGTAGGTGATCCCGGACCAGATCAGCCAGCCCACGAAGGCGGCGATCAACCCGCCGATCACGGCGCCGATCCCGGCGTTCCAGGCCCCGATCGCGGACGCCACGGCGACGATCGCCACCACCGTCGCGGCCTGCCCCGTCGCCGAGCGGTCCGCCTCCACCTCCTCGTACGTGGCGACGTTGAGCATCGCCGCACCGATCATCCGCTGCACCAGCGACCCGTGGGTTACATCCGCCATGCCGTCCTCCGCTCTGTGGGGTAGAAGTGAACCGTGCTCCCCTCGGCGGACCAAGATAGGCGCCGCCGCCGGGCGAACAAAGGAAAATCTGTGTGCGCCGCCGGACCCAACGTCCGGGGGGACCCGGCGGTAAAGACTCCGGGACCCCTGCCCGAACTACGGCGCCGCGGGCCCGCGCGTTTCACGAGGGGACGACATCCATGAAGTGGAGATTCCGCCGCGCGCCGCTGCTGCTGGCGCTGCTGCTGGCCGTCCCCGCCGCGGCGGGGGCGCAGGAGGGGGCCTCCGGGCCCGCCTGGAGCCGGGAGGACGGGGTGCAGGCCGTGCCCTTCGCGGCGCTGCTGCGCCACCGCGAGGAATTGCGGCTGAGCCGCGAGCAGGTGGCGCGGCTGCAGGCGGTGGGGCGCGCGCTGGAGGAGCGCAACCGGCCGCTGCGGCAGCAGCTGCGGCGCCAGCGCGAGGCGTACGTGGCGCAGCGCCGCGCCCAGGTGCGGCGCCTTTCCGCCGAGCAGCGGCGCGACACCCTGCGCCGCCTGCACGAGGAGCGCGCCCGCGGCGGGGAGCTGCCGCCGGAGATGCGCGCCGTGGTGGAGCGGATGCGCTCCAACACCCGCCGGGCCATGGCGGAGGCACAGCAGGTGCTCTCGGACGAGCAGAAGCGCCGGGCCCGCGCCCTGGTGCGCGAGCGCCGCGCGGAGGCGGAGCGGGCGCGGGATCGGCGGCGCGAGGCGCGCCCCCGCGGCGACGGCTGAGCCGCCGCCGCGGACCGTGAGCGACGCGCCTTCGGCGCCGCCCGGGGCGCTCGCCCCGGAGGACGCGGCGGACTCCGCGCTGGTGGAGCGCGTCCGCCGCGGCGACGCCGACGCCTTCGACGAGCTGGTGGGCCGGCACATGCGGCGCGCCTTCGGGGTGGCGTACCGGCTGATGGGGCACCGCGAGGACGCCGAGGACCTGGTCCAGGAGGCGTTCCTGCTGGCGCTGGAGCGGATCGACACCTTCCAGCCGGGGCGCGGCTTCGCCCCCTGGTTCTTCCGCATCCTGGTGAACAGGGGGCTCAACGCGCGCAAGGCGCGCTCCCTGCGCACCACGGAGGAGATCCCGGACTCCGCGGCGGCCGGGGGGGCGTCGCCGGAGCGCGAGGCGGAGCGGACCGAGCTGCGCGACGGGCTGCGCGCCGCGCTGGACGGGCTCCCGGAGCGGCAGCGGACAGTGGTGCAGCTGTTCGAGCTGGAGGGGTTCACGAGCCCGGAGATCGCCGGGATCCTGGAGATCTCGGAAGGGACGGTGAGGTGGCACCTGCACGAGGCGCGCAAGGCGCTGCGGCGGGCGCTGGCGGCCTTCGAAACCAGGGAGTGCTGAGCATGGACCGGCTTTCACGCGACCCCCGCCTGGCCCGGGCGCTGGGGGAGATCGACCCGCCCCCGGCCGACGGGGTGGACTGGACCCGGCTGCGGGCGGGGATCGCCGCGCGGGCGGAGATGCCGCTGGCGCGCCGCCGCGCGTCGGCCCGGCGGCGCGCCGCGGCGCGCTGGGCGGCGGCGCTCGCCCCGGCCGCGGCCGCCGCGGCCCTCGCCTTCGCGCTGCTCCCGGGGGCGCGCTCCCCCGGCGGCCGCGCGGCCGGCCCGGCGGAGGGCAGCGCGCCCGGGGCCCAGGTGGAGGAGGTGGTGGAGGCGTCGTACCCGGCCCGCGACGTGGAGCGGCTGATCTCCGGGCGCGCGGACGCCGACGCCCTGCTGCTCGCCGCGGTGGGCGAGACCGACGGGGCGAGCCTCTAGGTCGATCGACCGTTGCCGCGGGCTCGTGGGCGGAGGTATCATGCGGGCGCAAGGAACGCGACCCACGACTACCCAACGGAACCCAGGACCATGCCGAACCGGATCCGCACCGCCCTGCTCTCGCTCCTCCTCGTGCTCGGCGCCGCCGCCGGGGCGCACGCGCAGCAGGGCTTCGCCCTCAAGGGGCACTACATCTTCAACTCCTCCGCCGTCAGCGAGGAGCGCGCCGACACCTTTCCCGACGCCAACGGCTTCAGCATCGGGGCGGAGATCGTGCTCCCCTTCGGGATCGGGGTGGGCGTGTCCGGCTACACCGCCGGCGGGGTCACCGAGCAGGACGTGGAGACCAGCTCGCTGAACGTGCTGGCCGAGGCCAACTACTTCCTCGACCTCCCGCTCCTCCCGATCTCCCCGTACGCGGGGGTGCACGCCGGGCTGGGCCGCTTCAGCAAGGAGGACCTGGACGACCCGCAGGCCCCGGAGATCGAGGACACGCGCACCCAGCTGGGCTTCCAGGTGGGCGTGCGCGTGCAGCTGAACTCCCTGCTGGGGCTGGACGCGCAGTACCGCCGGGTGAGCACCTCCGCCGCCGAGAACCAGGAGAGCGGGCTGGACCGCAACCAGTACCTGGTGGGCGTCACCCTGTTCTGAGCACGGGCGCCGGGCGGGGGCGATTGACAAGCCCCCGGCCCGGCGCTACTCTGCGCTGGCAGCTTCGCACGGGCGAACCGCCCATCCCCTGACATCCAGAGCCCCCGCGCCGTGGCCGTCCCCCCGCGCCCACAGCGTCGTCCCCCGTCCCTCCCGCGCCGGGCAGCGTCCGCCGCGGGGCCGCGCATCTCCGTGTATCCGCCACCACTCCGCACGGGACGTTTCGTGTGCCCGTGCCCCACCCCCAGCCGAAAGGAGCTGACCAGGAGCACCCCCGGTTCGAGTGAGGCGGCGAGGTCCGCGGGCACGCCGCCCACGGGATCCTCTGTCGGTCGTCAGACACACCGGCATCACAAGGAGACAGCATGAAGAACTTTCGTTGGCTGCTCGCATTCGCGCTCGCGATAGCCGCAGTCCCCGGCCAGGTGCTCGCCCAGGCGACGGGGACGGTCGCGGGGCGCGTCACCGACCCCCAGCAGCAGCCCGTCCCGGGCGCCCAGATCGTGGTGGTGGGCGGCGCCGCGCGCGCCGTCACGGGCCAGGACGGGTCCTACCGTCTCACGGGCGTGCGCGCCGGCTCGGCGCAGGTCAGCGCCACCCGCATCGGGTTCGACACCCGTACCCAGACCGTCAACGTGGCCGCCGGCGCGACGGCGACCGCGGACTTCACCCTGAGCTCCTCCGTGCTGGAAATCGGCGGGCTGGTGGTCACGGCCTCCGGCCGTGAGCAGCGGACGCGCGAGCTGGGCAACGCCGTCGGCAGCATCAACGTCGAGCAGGTGGAGCTCGCCGCCGTGCCCAGCATGTCCAGCCTGCTGCAGGGCCGCGCCGCGGGCGTGTCGGTCACGCAGCAGAGCGGCACCTCGGGCTCCGCGTCGCGCATCCGCATCCGCGGCTCCAACAGCGTCTCGCTCTCCAACGAGCCGCTGGTGATCGTGGACGGCGTGCGCGTGACCAGCGACGCCACCTCCACCCTGGGCACCTGGCAGACCCCCTCGCGCCTCAACGACCTCAACCCCGAGGACATCGAGAACATCGAGGTGCTCAAGGGGCCGGCCGCCGCGGCGCTGTACGGCACCGCGGCCGCCAACGGCGTGATCCAGGTGACCACCAAGCGCGGCCGCGTGGGCGCCCCGCGCTGGAGCCTGTACTCCGACTACACCAGCATCCGGGACCAGTACGACTACCCCGCGAGCTTCCGCTCCACCAGCGGGTGCATCATCTGGGACCTGGCCGAGGGCGACTGCACCGCGGCCGAGCTGGCCCCGGACTCGATCATCTCGTTCAACCCGCTGGAGACCCCGGGCTTCTCGCCGTTCATCGACGGCAACCGCAAGCAGCTGGGCCTGAGCGTCTCGGGCGGCAGCGACGCGGCGACGTACTACCTGTCGGGCGACTGGGAGGACGAGCAGGGCGTCTACGAGGAGAACAAGGTCGGGCGCTACAACCTGCGCGCCAACGTCACCGCCCGGGTGAGCGAGAAGCTGAACCTGACCATCAAGTCCGGCTACAGCAACAGCGACGTCCGGCTTCCGCCGAACGACAACGACCTGTACGGCTACCTGCTCAACGGCCTGCTGGGCTCGGCCGACTCCACCGTGGCTCGCGGCACCTACGGCATCGCCCCCGACGAGACCTCCGCCTTCACCTACCAGCAGGAGGCGAAGCGCTTCACCGGCAGCCTGAACGCCAACTACCGCCCGCTGGAGTGGCTGAGCATCGTGGGCACGGCGGGGCTCGACCAGCTCAACCGCGACGACAACGAGCTGGTGCCGCCCAACCGGGTGTCGCCCGTGTACAGCTCGCTGATCCCGATCGGGTACCGCGAGTCCAACCAGGTGGACATCACCAACTTCACCGGGACGCTGGACGCCACGGGGACCTTCAACCTGTCCGAGAGCCTGGTCTCCACCAGCTCGCTGGGCATCCAGCACAACCGCGAGGACTACCACGACACGCGGGCCTTCGGACGCGGACTGGCCCCGGGCACGGAGTCGCTGAACGGCACCTCGCAGCTCTTCTCGGTGGGCGAGAACACCGTGCAGAACTCCACCGTCGGCGCGTACGGGCAGCAGCAGTTCTCCTTCAGCGACCGCCTGTTCCTGACCGCCGCGCTGCGCGGCGACGACAACAGCGCCTTCGGCACCGGGACCAACTTCGTCTGGTACCCGTCGCTCAGCACCTCGTGGGTGCTCTCGGACGAGCCGTTCTTCCCGTCCGTCCCGGCGCTCAGCAACCTCCGGCTCCGCGCCGCGTGGGGGAAGTCGGGGCTGCGCCCCAGCTTCCGTGACGCCATCACCTACTTCTCGCCGGTCTCCGCCCGCGTGAGCGGCTCGGACGTGACGGCGGTGACGCTGTCCGGCACCGGGAACCCGGACCTCAAGCCCGAAGTGTCCACGGAGCTGGAGGTGGGCGCGGACATCGGCCTGTTCAGCGACCGCCTGGGGCTGGAGCTGACGTACTACGACAAGCTGTCCGAGGACGCGCTGGTGCAGCGCCGCCTGTCGCCGTCGCTGGGGCTGACCACCAGCCGCTACGACAACATCGGCAGCGTGTCCAACACGGGCTTCGAGGCGACCCTGAACGCCCGCGTGCTGGAGCTCCCCTCCCTGCAGTGGGACTTCAGCCTGTCCGCCTCCACCAACAAGAACGAGCTGGTGGAGCTGGGCGAGGGGATCGAGCCCATCATCTTCGGTAGCAACCGCCTGGAGCAGCGCCACATCGAGGGCTACCCGCTGGGCGGCTTCTGGGGCAAGAAGGTCAGCTACCAGGACGTCAACGGCGACGGCCTGCTGACGGTGGGCGGGTGCTCGGGCACGACGGCGTACCCGGCGGTCGGCTGCGAGGCGGGGGTGGCCGCGGAGTCCGACTACATCGGCTCGCCGCTCCCCACGCGCGAGGTGGCGTTCTCGACCAACGTGACGCTGTTCGACTTCGTCAAGGTGTCCGGCCTGCTCGACTACAAGGGCGGCCACACGCAGATGAACTTCACCCGCTTCGACCGCTGCTCGTGGGAGGTCATCTGCGAGGCCGCGTTCGTCCCGACCGCGACGAACCTCAAGGACCAGGCGGGCGTGATCGCCTTCAGCTACCTGGAGCCGAGCGTCAACACGTACGTGTACTACGAGGACTCCGACTTCCTGAAGCTGCGCGAGCTGTCGCTCACCCTGATGGCCCCGGACCGCTTCGCGAGCCGCTTCGGGATGAGCGGGCTGCGCCTCACCGTCTCGGGCCGGAACCTGGCGACCTGGACCGACTACAGCGGGTTCGACCCCGAGGTCAACAGCTTCGGGCTCTCCAACTTCCAGACGTACGACTACTACACGCAGGCCCCGCTGCGGTACTACACGGCCCGCATCGACGTCAACTTCTGAGAGGCGGACGAGACATGATGAAAGATCGCAACCACTTCGGGAGGGGCCTCCGGTCCCTCCCCCGGCTCGCCCTGGCGGCGGTGTTCGCGCTCCCGCTCGCGGCCTGTGAAACCGACGGCCTGCTGGACGTGGAGGACCCGGACGTCACCCGTCCGGAGGCGCTCTTCGACCCGGCCAACCTCCAGGCGCTGCGCGCCACGGTGATCGGCGACTTCGCGGCGGCGTTCGGGGGCACCTCCAGCACCACCGGTACCCTCCCCAACTCGATCGGGCTGGCGCACGTGACCGGGCTGATGTCGGACGAGTTCTGGCACTCCGGCACCTACGGGCAGAACCGCGAGATGGACAAGCGGCAGATCGGCGAGACCAACTCGTTCCTGGCGTCGACGGTCCGGAGCTTGTACCGCGCCGTCAACATCTCGCGCATCGGGATCGAGTCGTACCAGCAGAACGATCCCAACAGCTCGGCGCAGGCGGAGCTGATCAGCCTGCAGGCGTACGTGTTCACCTTCTTCGGCGAGAACTTCTGCCCGGCCATCCCGTTCAGCCAGGACGTGGACGGGAAGTTCGAGTACGGCACGCCGGAGAACAACGAGCAGGTGCTCACCCGGGCGCTGAACACCTTCGACCAGGCGCTGACCACGGCGAACGCGGCCCGCAATGCGGCGACCACCGCGGCCGGGCGCACCGCCGCCGACCGGCAGATCTACCTGGCGCGCGTGGGGCGGGCCCGTGTGCTCATGGGGCTGAACCGCTACGCGGACGCGGTCGCCACGGTGCGCGACGTGCCCAGCACCTTCTCGTACGCGGTGGAGTACTCGTCCAACACGGGCCGCCAGAACAACGGCATCTGGGGGAACAACTTCGGCCGCCGTGAGATCGCGATCGCGGACCGCGAGGGGATCAACGGCGTGAACTTCCGCGTGGGCACCGCCTCCGCGGCGAACACGACCGTCTCGGTCGATCCGCGCACGCCGTGGAGCTTCGTCAACGGCGCGGCGGACACCCGCTCGATCCACTACTTCGCGCAGAAGTTCCCGTCGCAGGCCGCTCCCATCGTCCTGGCGTCGGGAACGGAGGCGCGGCTGATCGAGGCGGAGGCGGCGCTCAACCGTGGGCAGAGCGCGGCGTACCTGACCACGCTCAACACGCTCCGCGCCGGGATCGGGCTGGCGGCGCTCGTCGACCCGGGAACCCCGGCGGCGCGCGTACGGCAGTTCTTCGACGAGCGGGCACGCTGGATGTACGGCACCGGGCAGCGGCTGGGCGAGCTGCGCCGCATCGTGCGCCAGTACAACGCGGCGATCCCGGGCGAGTTCACCGTCGCCAAGGTGTTCCCCACGGGCACCTACTTCCGCCCCGGCACCACCGGGCCGCGCGAGGACGGCGTCTACGGGAGCCAGGTGAACCTGCTCATGGTGTTCGACGAGGAGAACAACCCCAACTACAACCCCGACCAGTGCGTCACGACGGCGGTCTAGCCGGCCGCTCGCCGAAGGGTTGAGGGAACGAGGAGGGGGAGGGGCCGCGAGGCTCCTCCCCCTCCTCGCTGTGCCGGGAACGGTCCGGCCGTTCCCGGCGCGGCGGTGCCTCGCCGGGCCGCCCGCCGCTACCTGCCCCGCGCGCCCAGGTAGATGGCGTTGGTGAGGAGGAGGGCGGGGGCGTCGAAGACGCCGCGGAAGAGGGGGTCCTCGGCGAGCAGCACCACGCGTCCGCCGCCCAGCGCGTCCACGGTGGCGAAGGCACGGCCGGCGTAGGCGGCGCGGGTGTTGTCGCCCCAGGTGTGGCCGCTCATCACCAGGCGGTCGCCGGGGGCGTACACCACGGGGGTGGCGCCCCCGGCGGAGAGGCGCAGCGGCGGGCCCTGCGCCAGCAGCGGGAGCTCGGCGCGGTCGTAGCCGAAGGTGAGCCAGTGGGTGCGGTCCAGCCGGCCGCGCAGGAAGGCGCCGGGCACCGGGATGGGCGCGTCCGGGCGGGCCTCCGGGCTGCGCGCCGGCGGCAGCTCGGCCTCCGGGGCGAGCGCCTCCACCCGGCGCGCGGCGGCGGCCAGCGAGTCGGCGGAGGGGCGGGCGGGCTCCGCGGCCTCCCCGCCGGCGAGGCCCTGCTCGGCCAGGAAGGCGGCGCCGCCGGCGTAGCCGACGGCCTCGCCGCCGCGGCGCACCCACTCGCCCACGCGCTCGGCGCCCGCCTTGCCCACGGTGGCGCCGTAGCGGCCGTCGGGGAAGACCAGCACGTCGAAGTCGTCCAGCCGGACCGCGGCCAGGTCGCCGGCGCGGAGCGCGGTGAACGGCTGCCCGATGCGGCGCTCCAGGTGGAACCAGAGCGCGCCGTACGAGGTGGGGTCCACCCCCTCGCCGGCGAGCACGGCGACCCGCGGCGCCCGCAGCGTCCGGACCGAGCCGGAGCCGGTCCCCACGGCGCCGCGCTCCTGGAAGGCGCTCTGCGAGGCGGCCACCCGCACCCCGGCCTCGCGCGCGAGCGCGTCGATGCGGGCGTGCAGCTCGGGGTGGTTGCGGTCCACGCGGGCCACGAAGGTGCCGCGGGGGAAGTCCTCCCCGTCCACCACCAGGTCGCGCCCGGCCACGGCCACGTTGAAGCCCTCGTCCAGCAGCCGGGCGAGCAGGCGGGTGGCCCCGTCGGTGCCGGCCTGCCAGGCGTAGGCGCTCGCCGCGCGCCCCGCCACACCTCCGGGAAGCTGCCACGCGGTCTCGCCCTCCCACCCGCCCGGGGCCTTGGCGACGTCGTCGCCGATGCGCAGCGGCTCGGAGGCGAGCGCCACGCGGTCGCCGGTCCAGAAGCCGGAGGCGCCGTGCGCCATGGGGAGGTTCCAGGCGGTCACGTCGTAGAACGCGTACCCCTCCTGCTCGCCCTCCGCCCGGCGGGCGTTGCGGGCGCGGCGCTCGTTCTCCTGCCGGGTGAAGCTGGCCGGGAGCGGGGTCTCGGGGGCGAGCAGCACGCGTGCCAGCCTCCCCATGGGCTGGGCCAGGTCCACCAGGTACGACCCGGCCGGCACCTCGCGGCTCCCGCGCTCGCCGCTCAGGTAGTCGGTGCCGGCCACGCGCCCGCCGGAGGTGACGCGGCGCACCTCCACGCCGTGGCGGAGCAGGGTGGTGGCCAGCTTCGCGGCGAGGCGCGGGTCGCGCCCGGGGGTGAGCACCACGGTGCGCAGCGGGCCGCGATTCCCTTCCTCCACCGCCGAGGCGAAGAAGCGGTGGAAGTCGCGCATCCGCTCCTCGCGGTTGCGGACGGCGGTCTCGACCGTGGCCAGCGACGCCACGAAGTGCCCCGCGATCCCGTCGGCGAAGGTGAGGATGGTGCCGTCCTCGCGCCGCCAGCGCACCCCCCGGTTCCCCCCGCCGTCGGTCTCGTACGTCATCCCCGTGGCGCCCTGGAAGGTGGGGTACGAGTCCCAGTAGCCGGGGTAGTGCAGGTCGAACACGTCGCGGGTGAAGTAGCTCCACCCCTCCCGGTCGAACGCCGCCGCGTTGCCCCGCCCGAAGGTCTCCAGCCACTTGGTGGTCTGCTCCGGGAGCAGGGGGTTCACCGGGTCGGCGGCGGGCGGGAAGAAGTACTGCGTGGTCTGCCCGTGCAGGTCGGCGAACACCTGCGGGCGCCAGCGCTGCAGCTCGGCCGCCACGGCGCGGGACTCGGTCTGCACCAGCCCCAGCGCGTCGCGGTTGAGGTCGAACTGGTAGTGGTTGTTGTTGGTGCTCATCCCCCACGGCGCGCGGTGCTCCAGCGCCGCCGGGTCCGCGTCGCCCGCGACGAAGGCGTTGTACCAGGCCACGTGCCGCTCGTGGCTCTCGGGGTTGTGCGCCAGGTTGATGAGCACCAGCGCCCCTTCGCGCATGGCGCGGGTGCGCTGGTCCTCGCCCGCCGCGAGCTGGTAGGCGAGCTGGATGGCCGCCTCGAACGCCGCCGTCTCGTTGCCGTCGTTCGCCGCGTTGAGCCACACCCCGATGGGGGCGCGCGCCGCGATCGCCGCCGCCTCCGCCGCGGTGGTCCGCCGCGGGTCGGCGAGCGCCTGGAGGTCGGCGCGGACGGCGTCGAGCCGGCCGATGTTGGCCTCGCTGGAGACGGCCACCAGGTACATGGTCTGGTGCTCCACGCTCCGGCCGTACGGCATCACTTTCACCCGGCCGGGGACGGCGCGGGCCAGCGCGTCCAGGTAGCGCTCCATGCGCCCGTAGGTGGTGTGCCAGCTGCCGATGGGGTAGCCCAGCACCTGCTCCGGCCGCGGGACTCCCTCGCGGTAGCTCCCGGAGGCGTAGTAGTCGTAGGTGCTGTCCGGGCACATCCCGAAGGCCAGGCGCGCGGCCATCTCGGAGCGGCAGCCCCCGCGCTCGGGGACGCGCGGCAGGTCCTGGGCGGGGGCCGGCGCCGCCGCGAGCACGGCGCCGGCGAGGAGGAGCGCGGACGGGGTTCGGAGTCGCTGCATGGATCTCCCGGGCTGGGCGTTTGTGGGGATTCGCGTCATCGTACGGGTGCGGCCGGCAGGCGGCAAGGTGAACCGGGCGGGGCCTCCGAAAATTCCCGTTGCGGTCGCGTATGCTCCTCAGCAGATTGTTCCCGCCAGTTTTCGTGGTGCTCTTCTTTCATCTCACCCGGAGGAGGTAGCAATGCATGGAGAGGGCGATGGACGCGTCGTGTCCCCCGCTGCCGGCCGGCGGCAGAAGCGCGGCTGGATGCGCGTGGCAGGGTGGCTCGTGGTAGTGATGGTGGGCGTGTTCTCCGCGTGTGCGGACCTGGTGACCGAGCCCAGAACCGCCGACACGGCCGTGCCGCTCCTCACCGAAGGCGATCCCACGGATCCCACGGACTCCAGCTGCGGCAACGGCTTCGCGCAGTGGCAATGCGACGCCATCGAAGACGCGCTGAACTATCTCATGAACCACTGGGACCCGCTCTGCCAGCAGCTGGGCCAGACCGCCACGACGCGCTATCAGAACGGTGACTTCTACTACGACGGAACGGGACAGTGGTCGGACTACGGCTACATGTGGCCGGACCAGAGCGGGACCTACCTGGGATGGTCCGCCTTCAGCGCGAACGAGCTGGCCGACACCATCGCGCACGAGGAGAGCCACCATCACGGGTACGAGGACCTCAAGGACGGAAGCGAAAACGACGCGTATGGCGCGGGCGAGCGCTGCGCCTGACGTGAACCCGACATCCCACTTCAACCGGAGACCGGAACGATGAAGCTGATCGCGGGGATCCTCATGGCGACGCTGGCGGCGGGGGGGGACGATCCCGGCTTCCGCGAGCTGGTGCCGCAGGTGGTGAGCACGGCGCGCGACCACGCCCTCCGCAGCGCCGGGCGGGGGAGCATCGCCGGGCCGGTGCTGGTGGACGCGGCGTCCTTTTCGGCGGCGGGGCGGGCGCTGGGCGAGAGCGTGAGCGCGCAGGCCGTCGCGCAGGCCGCCGGGGCGGGCGTTCGCACCGTCGCCCCGGGGCAGGGGGTGGTCTGCACCGAGCCGACGGCGACCACGCCCCGCCGCTGCGAAGTGGCAGGCCGGGGAGTGGTCGTGAGCATGCAGTCGGCAACGCGCACGGCCGAGGGGCTGGACGTGGTGGTCACCACGCGGTGGACGTACACCCGCAACAGCGGGGCGGTGGCCGTCGCGGCCCACATGCTGCGCCTGAGCTACCAGGAGGAGGGGCGGGGCTGGCGGCTGAAGGGCAAGAAGGTCCTGCGCCAGACCTGACGGAAGGGAACGGGCGGTAGGGGGCGGGGGAGGGGGACGCCCGGCGTTCCCCTCCCCCGCCCCGTGTCAGGGAGCCGGCGCCGTGCCGCCGGGCGCGCCTGGGGCAGGGAGGGGCAGCCTGGGGAGGCCGATCCCGGCCCCGCCTGCAGCTTCCAGGGCGCGCTGGCAGCGCACCATCAGCCGCACTGGAGCCACGGCGGTGGGGAAGAGCCTGAAGGCCGCGACCATGTGCGGGGCGGCCCGGTCGCACCGGCCCTCCCGCACCCGGGCTTCGGCCAGGAGCATGCGGGCGGTATAGTCGTCGGGGTTGATGCGGACGGCGCGCTCCAGGGCGGCGGGGCCGGAGCGGGTGTCGTACAGCGAGTCGGCCCAGAGCTGGCGCCCGCTGTGGACGGCCAGCCGCGGGGCCAGCAGGAGGAGGAGCACGAGCGAGGCCGTGCGCACGGCGGGAACGAGCGGGCGGGAGAGCACGGGCGCCTCGCGCGGCATCAGCGCGCCCAGCACGAGGAAAACCAGGAAGGCGGGTGCCGGAGTCATGAGCACGGGATCGAACGTCCCGGCCACGCACAGGACGAGCACCGTCCCCAGCAGGGCCAGGGCGCCAAGATCCGGTCGGGCGGCCTCGTCCTGCCCCTCGCCGCGGGCACGCGGCGCGGCGGCGGAACGAAGGGCGCTGCGAAGCGCGAGGAACAGAAAGGAAGCCAGGGCGAGAAGGGCGGGGAAGCCTCGCTCCGCCGCGAAGCCCGTCCAGTCGCCATGCGGGAGGCGGTTGGTGGGGACGCGCGCCCGCGGGTGGAAGGAGGGGTCTCCCTCCCGGGAGTAGCGGGGGTACTGGATCGTCCAGTTGCCGGGCCCCACTCCCAGGACGGGGTGCGCTGCGGCCATGCGCAGCGTGTTGGCGTACTGGACGAGCCGCGTGCGACCGCTCCCACTTCCCGCCTCCACGAGCCCCACTAGCGAATCGTAATAAGGGGAGGAGGAGCGCCACTCCAGCGTATTGGGGAGGGCCACCGCGGCGGCGGTCCCGGCGGCCAGCGCCGTGGCGAGGAGAGCGGCCCGGGGGCCGCCACGGGCGCGGAGAGCGCCGCGCAGGTAGAGGAGCCCGGCAGCCGCCACCAGCACTCCGGCCACTCCCAGCGCCAGCCAGGCCGCACGCGACCGCGACAGCGTGACGGCGGCGGCCATCGCGGCCAGCGCTGCCGTCCACCCCAGCACGCGCGTGCGGCCCCGCGCCCGCGCCGCGTGCAGCAGCGCCACGGGGAGCCCCAGCGCCACGAAGTGCGCCATGCGGTTCCGGTTGCCGAAGAGGCCGCCCGGGGCGCGCCCGGCCAGGGAGAGGTCCAGCACCCCGTAAGCGTCCAGCAGCGCCGTCACGGCCACCACGACGCCGGCGAGGGCGGCCATGCAGGTGAAGGAGGTGGACCGCCCACCGTCCCCCTCCGAGAGGGTGCGTGCGGTCCAGAAGACCAGTGCCGCGGACACCGAGATCCCCGTCGCTCGCAACGCGTAGGCGGGGTTCACCGACACGGTCAGCCCGGAAACCACGCCCAGCAGGGTGAAGGCTCCCAGGAGGAGGTCGGCGGCGTCCGCGCGGATGCGTCGCGCGCCGAGCAGGAGCAGCGCGGCGGCGGTCGCCGCCGCCAGGTGCAGGACGATCTCCCGGGGGTACGCGAAGCGCTCGGCGTTGTCCGCGGCCCCGGCCGCCGCGGCCATGGCGCAGGCCAGCACCCCTCCTCCCAGGAAGCCGGCCGCCACGCGGGCAGGGGCCGAGGTCCGCGCCTGTGGTGCGGCGGCGGAGCCGGGGCGGGGAGCGGCGGCCAGGTCGATCATGTTTGCGTCCGGGTGATGAGGCGCTCGTTCTCCGACTCGGTGTCGTAGCCGCAGGCGGCGTCCAGGGCGGAGTCGGAGGGGAGGGGGCGATCGAGAGGCCGGGGTGGGACCGGGACGGGCAGGCCGGGCATGCGGCGCGCCTCGTCCAGGGCGTGCTTGAAGGACCACCCCCGCCGCAGCCCCTCGCGCAGCGCGAAGACGCGCGTGATCGCGACCCTCCAGCCGTCCTCGTCCAGGAGGCCCGCACCGTAGAGCTGCCGGACCACGCGGCGCTGGACGAGCTGGGCGCGCTCCAGGTTGGGGCCGCGCAGCGGCTGCCTGGGGGCGGCGAGCATGGAGGCCAGGACGGCGGCCTCGAACGGCTCGACCTCGTCCAGCGGCTTGCCCAGGTGGTGCCGTGCGGCCGCATCCACTCCCCAGACGCCGTCCCCCCACTCGACCCGGTTCAGGTACAGCTCCAGGATGCGGCGCTTGCCCAGCCGGGCATCCAGCCGCCGGGCGATCATGCCTTCGCGCAGCTTGCGGTGGAGGGTGCGCTCCGGCCCCAGGTACACGTTGCGCGCGAGCTGCTGCGACAGGGTGCTGGCCCCGCCTGCGCCCCCCGTGAGGAGCCCTCCGGCGGCTCCCCGCGTGGGGCCCCAGTCGATGCCGTGGTGCTGGAAGAAAGCACGATCCTCCGCCTTGACGACGGCACAGGCCAGCAGCGCGGGGACGGAGTCCAGCGGCGTCCAGCGGGTCCGCGGCAGGATGCCGGGGCTCCCCGCTTCCTGGGCGCGCAGGCGCATGTATGCTGTGGCACGGGGATTCTCGTGGGCAAGCACCGCGACGTCCGGCAGCGTGGCGGCCAGCACGGCCAGGTACGCGGCCCCCGCCGCCGGCAGTGCGAGGATGGCGGCGATCGCCAGACGGGACATGGGCGGATTCCGGGCGGGGTCTGTGGAGTGTGCCGAGAGGAGGTCGCGCATATTTCCCGAACACAATTACAGGATCACTCGCCCCGGCGCAATCCCGGGAAGCTTGCGCTCGGCGCACATGCATTTTAGAGTAATCTAAATCTACTATGTGAATAGATTAAATAGCTTCTCCGGAGGGGACGATGATCAGGCGGACATGGCTCGTGGCGGCGCTCGCCTGCGTGGCGGCGGCGCTCGCGCCTTTCGAGATGGAGGCGCAGGCTGCGCCGGCGGCGGCCGTGCTGGCGGGGACGGTGCGCGACGACGCGGGCCGTCCGCTGGCGGCGGCGCAGGTGGTGGTGGGGCGCTCCGGGCGGAGCGTCACCACGGACGCGGAGGGGAGGTTCGCCGTCCGCGGGCTCCCGGGCGGGACGTACCGGGTGGAGGCGTCGCTTCTCGGCTACGCGCCGGCGGGGCGGGAGGTCGCCGTCCCCGCGGCGGGCCCGCTGGAGTTGGTGCTCGCCCGCACGCCGCTCTCCATCCCCGGGATCCAGGTGACGGCGACGCCGGGGGCGGGCGACACGCGCGCCGTGACGCAGGCCACCACGCAGCTGGGCGGGCGGGCGCTGGAGCGGGAGATGGGCGGGAGCATCGCCCAGACGCTCCGGAACCAGCCGGGGGTTGCGGTGCGGTCCATGGGGCCCGGGGCGGCCGCGCCGGTCGTGCGGGGGCTCACGGGCGACCGGGTGCTGGTGCTCCAGGACGGGCAGCGCACCGCGGACCTGGCGGGCTCGGCGGACGACCACGGCGTCACCATCGACCCGCTCACGGCGCAGCGGGTGGAGGTGGTGCGCGGCCCGGCCACCCTGCTGTACGGCAACAACGCGCTGGGCGGCGTGGTCAACGTGATCTCCGGCGACCTCCCCGCCTCGCTCCCCGGCAGGCCGGAGTGGGCCGCCGCGGCGCAGACCGAGTCGGCCTACCCCGGCGGGGCCGCCTCGCTGCGCGGGACGCTGCCGCTGGGGCGCGGGTGGGCGGCCATGCTGCGCGCCGGCGCGCGCGGCTCGGGCGACATGCGCATCGGCGCGGACCCACGGCTGGGCGGCCGGCTGGAGAACACCGCGGCCCGCAGCCGCAGCGCGGCGCTGGGGCTGGGCTACGTGGGCGACCTGCTGGCGGCCGGCGGGGCGCTGCGGGCGTACGGGTTCCGCTACGGGCTCCCCGTCCCGCCCGGGAGCGGGGAGGTGAGCCTGCGCGGCAGCCGCCTGGAGGCCACGGGCCGGGTGGAGGCGACCCCCGGCTCCGGCCTGTTCCCCGGCTTCCGGGTGGAGGGGACGGCGCAGGACTACACGCACGACGAGCTGGACGGCGCGGGCGCGGTGCAGCAGACCTTCGCGCTGCGCACCGGCTCGGCCGGCGCGCTGCTCCGGCAGGGGCGGCTGGGGCCGTTCGCGGAGGGCGCCTGGGGCGTGTCCGCGCTGCTCAAGCGCTACGACGCCACCGGCCCCGCGGCGCTCACCCCGCCCGCCGACTCCCGCGGCTTCGGCGCGTTCGGCTACCAGGAGGCGGAGCTGCGCCCCGGCGGCCCGGCGCTCCAGCTGGGCGCGCGCTGGGACCACTACACGATCCGCTCGGGCGCCACGCCCAAGTTCGGGGCGGGTCGGGAGCGTACGTTCCGTGCGCTCTCCGGCTCGGCGGGGGTGCGGCTGCCGCTGGGGGCCAGCTGGTCGGCGGGGGCGAGCGTGGCACGCTCGTTCCGGGCGCCCACCGTGGAGGAGCTGTTCTCCGGGGCGCCGCACGCGGGCACCGGGAGCGTGGAGCTGGGGAGCCCGTGGCTGCGGGCGGAGCGCGGCTGGTCGGCGGAGGGGGTGCTGACGGTGCGGAGCGCCCGCTGGAACGGGCAGCTCGCCGCCTACCGCAACGCCGTGGACGACTACGTCCACCTGGCCGCGCGGGGCGACACGCTGGTGGACGGCGTGCGCCTCCCGGTGTTCGCGTACGCACAGGACCGCGCCGTGCTCCGGGGCGTGGAGGGGTCGCTGGAGTGGGCCGCCGGGCGCAGCTGGGTGCTGGGGGCGATGGGGGACTGGCTGCACGCGGAGCGGCGCGACGGGACGCCGCTCTCCTTCATGCCGCCGCCACGCCTGGGCGCCTCGCTGCGCCGCGACGACGGGGCGCTCACCCTGGGCGGCGACGTGCACCACGAGCTGAGGCAGGACCGCGTGGGCGCCGCCGACGAGCCGCCCACCCCCGCGCACACCCTGCTGCGGCTGCACGCCGGCTACCGCGCGACGTGGGCGGGCGTGGTGCACTCGGTCGCCGTGCGCGCCGAGAACCTGACCGACGAGCTGCACCGCGAGGCCACCAGCCGGGTCAAGGACTTCGCGCCGGGCCCGGGGCGCAACCTGTCGCTTGTGTACCGGGTGATCTTCTGAGGCTGTTTCGGACGGAACGGATTTGAACGGCGGGTTCGGGCGTGCCCCTCGCTGGCGCTCGGGTCGGGCTGCGCGCTGCGTAGGGGAGCAGACAACGCTCCCCAACGCAGCCGAGACCCCGCGGAAACTGCCCCGCGGGGTCTCGGCCCTCCGGGCGCGCATCCCTCACGCGGGGTCTCCCGGGTCTGGCCAGACGCGCGAGCGAAGGGGGAGGGCGGCCGGCGGCCGCCCTCCCCCTTCGC
>DASVQR010000040.1:0-43834 GCA_036389055.1 Longimicrobiaceae bacterium
GCGTCTCGTACTTCTGGGCGCTGCCGTCCCACTGACCCGGCGTTTCACGGCGGGTCCGGGCGTGCCCCCGGCTGGCGCCGGGGTCGGGCTTCGGCTCCGTAACGCAGCAAACAACGCTGCGTCACGGAGTCGAGCCCGCGCAAACAGCCGCGCGGTCTCGCCCCTTCGGGCCGTAATCCCTCACGCGACGGCGGCCCCCTCCCCCTGCCCCTCCCCCGCAAGCGGGAGAGGGGAGCACTGCGACGGCGCCCCCACCTCGATGCCGAGGCGGGGGCGCCGTTGTCGTTGCAGGCTGTCCCCTGTTCCCTGTTCCCTGTTCCCTGTCCCCTGTAACCTGTCCCCTGTCCCCTAGCGGCGGACCGCCCGGATCGTCTCCACCACCCGCTCCAGGTCGGCGGGGGCGAGGTTGGAGCCGGAGGGGAGGCAGAGGCCGCGCTCGAACAGGTCCTCGGCGACGGCGCCGCCCACGGCGGGGAACTCGGCGAACACGGGCTGCAGGTGCATGGGCTTCCACACGGGGCGGGCCTCGGCGTTCTCGGCCTCCAGCGCCAGGCGGACCGTCTCGCGGTCGGCGCCGAAGGCGTCCGGGTCGATGGTCAGCGTGGTGAGCCAGCGGTTGTGCCGCCCCCACTCGGCCTCGGGCATGAGCTCGATCCCCGGCAGGTCGCCCAGCGCCTCGCGGTAGAAGTCGAAGTTGCGGCGGCGCGCCTGCACCCGGTCCTCCAGCACCCGCAGCTGCCCCCGGCCGATGGCCGCGAGCACGTTGCTGAGGCGGTAGTTGTAGCCGACCGTGGAGTGCTCGTAGTGGGGGGCGGGGTCGCGCGCCTGGGTGGCGAGCTTGCGCGCGCGGGCGATCAGCGCCTCGTCGTCGGACACCAGCATCCCGCCGCCCGAGGTGGTGATGATCTTGTTGCCGTTGAACGAGTAGGCGCCCGTCACCCCCAGCGTCCCGGGGGCCCGGCCGCGGTACGTCGCCCCCAGCGCCTCGGCGGCGTCCTCGATCAGGGGGACGCCGTGCTCGCGGCAGGCGGCGAGGATCGGGTCCAGGTCGGCGCTCTGGCCGTACAGGTGCACGGCGACCACGGCCCTGGGGAGGCGGCCGGCGCGCGCGCGGCTGTGCAGCTCCTCGGCGAGGAGCTCGGGGTCCAGGTTCCAGGAGCGGCGCTCGGCGTCGATGAAGACGGGCCGCGCTCCCTGGTACAGGATGGGGTTGACGCTCGCCGAGAAGGTGAGCGTGGACACCAGCACCTCGTCGCCGGGGCCGACGCCGGCCAGGATCAGCGCCAGGTGGATGGCGGCGGTGCCGGAGCTGAGCGCCGCGGCGTGCCGCGCCCCCACGGCTTCCGCGAACTCCCTCTCGAAGGCGTCCACGTGCGGGCCCAGCGGGGCCACCCAGTTGGTGGCGAACGCGTCGGCCACGTACTCCTCCTCCAGCCCGCTCATGTGCGGGGAGGAGAGCCAGATCCTGTCCCTGACGGCAGTCGTGCTCATCGCCCTTTTTTGATCTCCCGCGCCGGACACCCGGCCACGGTCGTGTCGTCTGCGACGTCGCGGAGCGCCACGGCGCCCGCGCCCACCGTCGCACGCGCTCCCACCCGCACGCCGGGGATCACCGTCGCGCCGGCGCACACCCAGCTCCCCTCCCCCACCTCCACCGCGCCGCACAGCGTGGCGCGCGGCGACAGGTGCACGCCGTCGCCCACGCGGCAGTCGTGCTCCACGACCGCCCCGGTGTTGACGATGACGCCCTCCCCGACCCGGGCCCCCGCGTTCACCACCGCCCCGGCCATGACCACGGTGCCCCGGCCCAGGCTCGCCGAGGGGCTCACCCAGGCCGCGGGATGCACCAGCGGACCGGCGGCGAACGGCCCCAGCCGGGCCAGGAGCCGGGCGCGCACCGCGTTGCTCCCGATGCCGGGCGCCACGCCCGCGGCGCCGGCGGGAAGCGCGCCGTGCTCGGCCAGGTGCGCGAGCAGCGCCTCCTCGCCGAACAGGATGCTCCCTCCGCCATCCACCGGGGAGCCCAGCCGCGAGGGATCGCCGTCCACGAAGCCCACGACGACGCCGCCGGCCGCGCGCACCACGTCGGCGACCACGCGGCCGTGTCCGCCCGCTCCCCAGACCAGCAGCGGCTCACCCCGCACTGCCGGTGAACCTTTCGGCGGTGGCGGAGCCCTGCTGCGTCACGCCCTCGCGGCGGACCACCTTGGCCAGGGTACGGAACAGGATCGCCACGTCCAGGGCGAGCGAGCGGTGGTCCACGTACCACACGTCCAGCGCGAACTTCTCCTCCCAGCGGACCGCGTTGCGGCCGTTGACCTGCGCCCAGCCCGTGATCCCGGGCCGCACCTCGTGCCGGCGCGCCTGCTCCGGCGAGTACAGCGGCAGGTACTCCATCAGCAGCGGCCGCGGCCCCACCAGGCTCATGTCCCCGCGCAGCACGTTCCAGAGCTGCGGCAGCTCGTCCACGCTGGTGCTGCGGAGCAGCTTCCCCAGCCGGGTGAGCCGCTCGGCGTCGGGGAGGGGCCGGCCGCCGGCGTCCACGGCGTCGCGCATGGTCCGCAGCTTGAGCACCTCGAAAGGGCGGCCCCCCAGCCCCGGCCGCTGCTGCCGGAACAGCACGGGGGAGCCCATCTCGACGCGGACCAGCGCCATGGCCGCCAGCAGCAGGGGCGAGGCGGCGACCAGCACGGCGGCCGCCACGCCCACGTCGAGCAGCCGCTTCGCCGCGTCCGAGCGCTTCCCGCGGCTCATGCCCGCGCCCCCTCCCCCGCCTCCGCGGCCGGCGCCGGGCGGCGTCCGGCCCGCCGGGCGAGCAGCTCGCGGTAGACCCCGTCGAGCGCCTCCCAGATCACCTCCTGCCCGAACGACTCCACCACGTGCCGCCGCGCCGCCCGGCCGTGCGCCGCCCGCAGCGCGGGGTCGGCCACGTAGCCGCGGAGCGCCTCCTCCAGCGCGGCGGCGTCGCGCGCCTCCACCAGCCGTCCCGTCACCCCCTCCACCACCGCGTCCACGCACCCCGGGATCCGCGTGGCGACCACCGGGAGCTCCATGGCGCCGGCCTCCAGCAGGGCGTTGGGGAACCCCTCGCGGTAGGTGGGGAGCGCCAGCAGGTCCATGATGGCGTAGAAGGGCGCGGCGCTCGGCTGCATCCCGGCGAGGTGGACGCGCGGGTCGGCGCGGAGCGCGTCCAGCACCGCGGCCGGGAGCGGGTCCTGCGGCTCGGCGGGGCCCACCATCAGCAGGTGCAGCTCCGGGTGCGCCTCGCGCAGCGAGCGCCACGCCTCCGCCAGCTCCGCCACTCCCTTGTCGCGGACGATCCTCCCCACGAACCCCAGCACCGTGGCGCCCTCCGGGATCCCCCAGCGGGCGCGCAGCCCGCGGCGCTCCTCCGCGCTCCAGCGCTCCGGCGAGTAGGTGCCGGCGGAGTCCACGCCGTTGCCGCTCCCGCCGGCCAGCACGCGGATCTTCTCGGGCGGGCAGAGCCCCCCGGCGACCGCCACCTCGCGCAGCGAGTGGCTTACGCAGATCACCTGGTGCGCAAGCGAGCAGGAAAGGCGCTCGGTGGCGCGGAGCAGGGCGCGGCGCTTCCCGCCGGCGGTCATCATGGGGAGCCCGCGCATGTGGTAGACGCGCACCGGCACGCCGGCGGCCGCCGCGGCCAGCATCCCCAGCAGCCCCCCCTTGGGCGTGTGGGCGTGCACCACGTCCGGCCGCACGCGGCGGATGGCGGCGACGATGCGGCGCAGCGCCCCCAGGTCGTGCAGCGGGGTGATCTCGCGCCGCATCTCCACGGTGTGCACCGGGATCCCCTCGCGCGCGCCGAACGCGTCCAGCTCCTCGCCGGGGGAGGTGAGGGCGTGCACCTCGTAGCCGCGCGCGCGCATGTAGCCCACCTGCCCCCGCAGGAAGCGCAGGGACATGGGGACCGTGGTGACGTGGAGGACGCGGGCGCGCACGCTCACACCGTCCGCAGCCACGCCTGGAACATCAGCACGTTCCACAGCGGGTGCTCCCAGCTGCGCCGGCCGGCCAGGTGCTCGTCCCAGCGCCCGCGGATCGCCTCCGGGCGGAGGAAGCCCTGCTCGCGCAGCGCGCGCGGGTCCAGCAGCTCCTCGGCCCAGCCGCGCAGCGGGCCGCGCAGCCACTCCCCCAGGGGGACGCCGAAGCCGGCCTTCGGGCGCTCCACCAGCTCGCGGGGGACGTAGCGCTGCAGCACCTGCCGCAGGATCCACTTGCCGGTGCCGTCGCGCAGCTTGACGTCCAGCGGCAGGCGCCAGGCGTACTCCACCACCCGGTGGTCCAGCAGCGGCACCCGGGCCTCCAGGCTCACCGCCATGCTGGCGCGATCCACCTTGGTGAGGATGTCGTCCGGGAGGTACGACACCAGGTCCAGGTACATCATCCGCTCGGTGAAGCCCGCACGGCCGTCCAGCAGCGGCGCCTCGGCCAGCACCGTGCGCGGCTCGCGCGCGCCCTGCACCACCTCGCCGGGCGACTTCCACTGCGACACCAGGGCGCGGTACATGGCCTCCGGCGACTCGGAGCCGATCACCTCCGCCAGCTTGTGCACCTTGTAGCCGGGGTAGCGGTGCCGCATCCGCCGGGGGAGCACCGGGCTCAGGGTGGAGTAGGCGCGGTCCCAGGTGCCGGGCGCCACCGAGCCCAGCAGCCGCGAGCCCGCGCTCCGCGCCGGGCGCGGGATCCACCCCGCGCGCCGCCAGATGCGCTGTCCCCAGACGTGGCGGTTGTAGCCGGCGAACAGCTCGTCGCCGCCGTCGCCGGAGAGCGACACGGTGACGCGGCCGCGCGCCAGGCGCGACACCAGGAAGGTGGGGATCTGCGACGAGTCGCCGAAGGGCTCGTCGTACATGGTGGGGAGGTCGGGGATGACGGCGAGCGCGTCCTCCGGCGACACGTACAGCTCGTGGTGGTCGGTCCCCAGGTGGCGGGCGACCTCGCGGGCGTGGTCGGCCTCGTCGTACGCCGCGTCCGTGGAGCCGATGGTGAAGGTCTGCACCGGCCGCGCGCTCTCGGCCTGCATCAGCGCGACCACCACGGACGAATCGATCCCCCCGGACAGGAAGGCGCCCACCGGGACGTCGGCGATCATCCGCAGCCGCACCGCCTCGCGCAGCCGGGCGTCCAGCCCGTCCGCCAGCTCGGCGTCGGAGCCGCCGAGCGGGTCGCGAAGCCCGCTCTCGGCGACCTCGCGCGCGGACCAGAACCGCCGCGGCTCGGCGCGCTCGCCCGGGGCGCGCAGCGAAAGGATGCTCCCGGGGAGGAGCTTGTGGATCCCCCGGAAGACGCTGTGCGGCGCGGGGACGTAGCTGTGGCGGAGGAAGAGGGCCACCGCCCCGCGGTCGATCTCCCCCGTGAACCCCGGAAAGGCCCGCAGCGCCTTGAGCTCCGACCCGAAGAGCAGGCTCCCGCCCGTCCAGCCGTAGTACAGCGGCTTGATCCCCAGCCGGTCGCGCACCAGGTGAAGGGTGCGCTCCCGCCGGTCCCACAGGGCGAAGGCGAACATCCCCACGAAGCGCCGGACGGCCGCCTCCACCCCCCACGCCTCGAAGGCGGCCAGCATCACCTCGGTGTCAGAGTGGCCGCGGAACGGGGGAGCGGCGCCGGCGTCGGCCAGCTCGCGGCGGATCTCCTCGAAGTTGTATACCTCGCCGTTGAACACCATGACCCAGCGGCCGCCGTGCGACGCCATGGGCTGGTGCCCCTCCGGGGACAGGTCCAGGATGGAAAGGCGGCGGTGCCCCAGCGCCACGCCGGCGTCGGGGTCGGTCCACTGCCCCTCGTCGTCCGGGCCGCGGTGGCGGATGGTGTCCGTCATGCGGCGCAGCGCCGGCCCGAGCGGCTCGGAGAGCGCGCCCCCACACCAGAATCCCGTGATTCCGCACATCTCCGTTCAGAGGACCGGTGAAAGGGGCGATTCGGACGCCGGCGCAGGGCGGACGGGCGGGGAGGGCCTCACCGCCGGTACCCGACAGCGCACCAGAAGGGCTCGCGCTGGCTGAAGACGATGTCCCTCAGCCCGGCCTGCTGCATCATGGCGCGGATCTGCTCCGCCGTGAACCGCTGCTCCAGCTGCGTCCCGAAGCGGTCCAGGGCGTCGGTCCGCATCGTGTAGAAGCTGTGGCTGCGGTAGGCCGCGAGCGGCAGGTTCCGCACCGGCGCCCCCGCCTTCTCGGCGAGGCGCGCGAACCTCGCCAGCGGCCAGTACACGGTGGCCGCGATGACCTGCGTGGTCCGCAGCCTGGCGCCCGAGGGGAGCGAGGAGACCCCCCGGCGCAGGAGGTCGCTGGCCCGCCACAGCAGCTGGAACCACAGGGGACGGTTGTCCAGCGCGTAGTACAGGTACACCAGGAACGGCGCTCCGGGCTTCAGCTTGTCCACGCAGCAGCGCAGCCCGGCGAGCGTGTCGGGCACGTGGTGGAGCACGCCAAGCGAGTACCCGAAGTCCATGGAATCGTCGGGGAGCGGGATCTCGTCGACCGACGCGTGGTGAAAGCTGCAGTTGCTCATGGACCGCAGGTTCCGGCCGGCCACCTCCAGCGCCTTGTCGCTCGCGTCGATGCAGTGCAGGTGTCCCACGCGCGGAGCGACCAGCCTGGCCCACCTTCCGCTGCCGCAGCCGAGGTCGAACCCCACGCTGTCGGAAGGAAGCGCGCTCCAGGGGAAGATGCTGAAGTACTGCTGGAAGATCTTCTCGAGCTCCGAGTCGATCTGCTGCCCCTGGTGGTAGTAGCTCCACTCCTCACCAAAGCCAGCGACGGTCCGATGATCGATGTTGTTGGACACCCTGTGGATCTCCGGGGGCGCTCTCCGCGCCCCGCGTAAATGGGCCAGGCACTTCTCCGGCGGCGGAGCACCAGCCCCGCCGCGGCGACTCCGCCGGACCCGCTAGGGGGTTCCCGCGGCCCGCAGGACCCGTTCGAGGCGCTGCGCGTTGCGCTGGAGGGAAAAGCTCTCTTCGACGGTGCGCCTGCCGCTTTCGGCAAGCCGGCGGCGCAGCTCCCCGTCCTCCAGCAGCAGCGAGAGCCTGTCCACCCATTCGTCCTCGGTCGCGGCGAGGAATCCGTTCCGGCCGTCCCGCAGCACGTCCACGTTCGCCCCCACCGGCGAAGCGACCGCCGCGATCCCCGCCGACATGTACTGGATCAGCTTGAGCGCGCTCTTGCCGCGGGACCAGGAATCGTCCGACAGCGGCATCACCCCGATGTCGCACTCCTGGAGCAATGCCACCTCGGTCGCCTCGGACCACGGGACCGCCTCGACGTCGACCCCGTCCATGCGGAAGTCGGGGGCCCCGATCACCCGGAGCCTGAAGTCGAAGCGCGACCGCAGCCGGCGCAGGGGCTCCGCGACGAGCTGGAGGTACTGCGCCGTGACCGGCGTGCCGATCCACCCGATCAGGGGGACGCCGCTCTCCGCCCGCCGGAGATTGCCGCCGTCGAGGGGGTAGCGCTCCAGGTCCACCGAGTTGGGGAGGATGGTGACGCGGGGGTTGAAGCGGCCCGCCCACTCGGCCATGTGCCGGTTGGCGACGGTCACCTGGCGGCTGGCGCGCGTCACCCGCTGGATCTTGGACCCCAGCAGGCGCCGCAGGACCGGGTTCGGATGGTCCTCGTAGGTGAGGTTCACGGCGTCGTCGAAGTCGACGACCACACCCGCCCCGGAGCGGAAGAGCGAGCTCTCCAGCCAGAACGGAACGTAGGGCAGCGCCTCGTACTGGAGGTACACCACGTCGTACATCGAGGCGGAGCGCACCCGCCGCCAGCGCCGGAGCAGGGACCGCGCGACGAGCGGCGACAGCCGCGTCAGCGTCGTCTTGCGCGAGCCGCTCCCGTAGATGCGGTGGATGTACTCGTCGGGAAGCAGCGGCTCCAGGTCGCACTCGATCCCGGCGCTCCGGAGGAGCGGGAAGTACTGCGCCATCCGATACCGGCACGCGGCATTCAGCTCGCTGAACTTCGAAAGGAACAGTGCCCTCAGTTGCGGCATCGTGTCGTCCAACAGTTCTGGCGGCCGGCGCCCGGACAGACCGGACCGCGGCCGGGGTGACTGGAGGGCGTGGGGCTCGCGGCCCGCCCCCCGGTGCGCCGTGTCGCGCTGCGCCCGCATCGTCCCCGCTCCCGCGTCGGGCCGGCGATCGGGCCCCGTCACGCGATGCCCTGCGCGACCAGGCCGGCGCGCCGGCGCCGCATCTCGTCGGCCTGGTTCTCCACGATCGCGAGCATCCCGACGAAGAAGGGGATGAGCGGCAGCCGGTACCGCGAGATGCTCCCCAGGTTGGGTGTGGACGCCCCCACCGCGATGCCGTACAGCGCGACGAACACCAGGCAGGTGGTGAACATGGGCGCCCGCAGCACGGACCGGAACAGCCCCGGGCGTCCGCGGAATCGGCCCAGCATGCGGAGGGTGAGCAGCAGGAGCACCAGGTTCTCCAGCGCGGCGAACAGACCCAGCGCCCCGCCCGCCTCCCACGGGAACGGCCTGAACAGCGAGAGCACCAGGGCGGCCGGGGCGGACGCGATGAGCCCGGACCAGGTGGGGACGGCGATCGCCTGGGTGGTGGCGCCCCCGATCTGCTCGAACAGACCGCTCTGGACGGCGATCGCCTGCGGGATCGCGGCGAGCGAGAACCGCGACTCCAGCTTCCCCGCCACCCAGATCCCCACGATGCCGCCGGCCACCAGCGCGAGCCGCACCGTGGCGGTGCGGCCCCGCGCGCGGAGCCGGCGCAGGCGCGAGCGGACGTTCTGCGACTGGAGCACCCAGGGCACCACCGCGATCAGCAGCACGGGGAGGACCTGGAGCCGGAAAAGGACGAGGATGTAGGCCCCGAGCAGCGTGAGCAGGTAGTTGCGGGGGCGGCCCACCTCCAGCGTCCGGTGCACCGCCCACAAGGTCAGCCCCAGCCCGAACAGGCCCACCGCGTCCTTGAGCATCCCCGCCGACCAGAAGGTGAGCGTCGGGAAGAACAGGATCCCCACCCTCCACCAGGTGCCCAGGCGCGGGTCCGGGTAGCGCGCGGTGAAGGTGCGGTAGAGCAGCCACTGCCCGGAGAAGCCGAGGACGCCGAAGAAGACCGACGACGCGAGATAAGAGTCGAACGTCAGGAAGTGGACCAGCCCGCTCAGGCTGTGCATGTGGGTGGTCGAGGTGCCCCCCGGCAGGAAGAACAGTCCGAAGTCCACGTACGTCCGCGAGCCCCAGAACAGGTCGGTGCGAATCAGCGCGGACGCGTCCACACCCTCCCGGTGGTAGGCCAGCGAGTCGCCTCCCCCGGGAAAGTACAGGATGATGAGGAAGCTGTAGACGAAGCAGGCGAGCAGCTTCGTGCAAAGCGCCGCCATGGCCAGCCGGAACTCTGGGGTGCGTCGCACCCCTGCGTAATACACGGCTGCCCCCGCGATCACCACGATCGCGGAAAGCAGCCCCAGGATCAGGTCGGGAGGGGAGAGTGGAGTCTGCGCGTCCATGCGGTCAGCTGCTCCTGCGAACCCGGACGATCACCTCCAGGCATGGGTTACACGAGGGCGAACGAATCCAGCTCGACGTGACCACCTTCTCCCTCCGGTACTCCGCCCGGGCGCAGCGGAACGTGTCCACCGGGTTCGACGGAGTCGAACGCACGGCGGCGCAATCCCGGAGACCACCGCAAGGCGCGGCGCCTCCAGGCCGTCGACGATCCTGGAAGCTAGCATGGTGGTCACGACGGTGGAAGGCGGCACTTCCGTCCTCGCCCACGCGCGCGATGAGCTTCGCCCCCGGCAGCTGCTTCACCGTGGCGGGTGTGTACGGCCGCGCCCTTCTCCGGTGCGGCCACGCCTCGGGCCCGGGCGACAGGAGGCGTGCGCCCTCTGCACGAGAACGTGTCGCCGGGTCGTCAGCCGACGACTTCCCGGCGTGCACCGGCCGCCCCGGGCGATCCGGACCGGGAGCGCCACGCGCGGATGCCCGACAGGGCGCATTCATACTGATGGACCGCGCGGTCGAGGCTGAACAGCTCGATCCCGCGCTCCCGGCACGCGGTGCGCACCTCGGCGCGCCTGGGGAGGAGATCGTCGACGAACCACTGCGCGGCATCCGCCAGCGCCGCGTCCGATACGTCGTCCAGCACCCGGCCGGTCTCCGGGAGACGGAGATGCTCCCGGGTGTCTCCGGCCCAGGGTGTCGCCAGGACCGGAGTCCCGCACAGCAGGTATTCACCGATCTTGATCGGGGCGGTCGCCTGGACGGAGAACCCCGAGTTGATGAAGGCGACGCCCAGGTCGGCGGCGGCGAGATATTCCGGGACCTCCGCGCCGGCCACTCGCCGGACGTCGAGGCATTCGGGAGGCAGGTCATAGTGGGGCAGCAGCTCGTCCACGATCTCCTGGTTCCCGGTGAGGACCTGGAACCTCGCGTCGGGGGCGCGCCGCCGCACCGCCTGGAAGAAAGCCAGGATCCGGTCCGGCAGGTACTTCTCGCCCAGGGAGCCGACGTACACCACGAAAGGAGCTTCCGGGGCCACCCCCAGCCGGGCGCGGGTCGCCGCGCGCGCGTCTGCCCCCCCCGGATGGTAGACGGACGGGTCCCGGCCGTTCAGGACCACGTGAATCCTCTCCGGGTCCAGTCCCGGGCCCGCTCGATCCAGGAGGATCTGCCGGGCGCGCGTCGATCGTACCAGGACGGCCTGCGCCCGCCGGGCCGCGGTGGCGTCGATGTCGCGCAGGAGCCTGTACTGCAGTCCGTCGGGGTTCCACCCCTGGAACTCCACCCGCTCGTCCGGCATGAACCCGTCCGCATCGAAAAGGATGGGAGTCAGGGGAATGCTCCGGGCGGCCAGGAGGCACATGGCCGCCGGAATCGTGCTCCGCGGCATCACCACGTCGACACCGCTGCGGCGGACCTGGCTCGCGACGAAGCGAGACCCGAGCGCGATCATCCCGGCTGTCGAGAGGGCCAGGGGACGGCGCCAGACCGACCGCGCCGTGTAGGCGATGCCTATCCGTTCGGCTGCGATCCTCGTCGCCCTGCGGAACGGCTCGCCACCCGTCGTGAACTGCAGGATCTCGAACGCGTACCCTGAACCCTGAAGACGCCCGAAGATCGGCAGGAACAGGTCCGTCAGATAGCTCTGGGCCGGACCGTCCCAGGTGACGAAAAGAACTTTCACGTTTGCTGGATCTCCCGATCGACTGGACTCAGCGGGCAGCACGCGCGGAATCGAGAACCCGCCTCGAGCCCCGGGAATCCCGCACGTCGCGGAGCACGTGCCGGACGTTTCCCGGCAGGAAGCTGAGCACCAGGTGGCGCGCGCTGCGGTTCAGGAAGCTGAGATAGGGACGAACGCTCCGCGTCCGCACCGCGAGCGAGGAATACGCCTGCCACGACAGCCGGAGCATTCCGGCGCCGGCGGCAGACCTGCCCATGGCACGGTAGATGGCGTTCTCGACGTGCAAACGCTCTTCCGGAGAGAGCAGCTGGGCGTGCTTGGAAAGTGTCGCGAGGTGGCAGGCGAAGCTACGATCGACTCTCGCCGTGAGGTTCTGACCCGTTACGGTCTTGTAGACCAGGGGAGCGGGATCGTGACGAAACTCGTAGCCCTTCGCGGCGAGGCCGACGTAGAAGTCGACGTCCTCCGCGGCGAGGCTCTCGTCGAACCCTCCCACGCGGTCGTAGGCATCCCTGCGGAACATCGCGGTCGGCGCCACCGCTCCGACCTGGAGGGAAAGGAGCTCGCGGAAGCACGCACCCACGGCCGGCGTATATCTGCCCTGGGTGCTTACGAGCTTTCCGCCGCCGAAGTCGTCGTATGCGTTGGAATGAACCATCCCGACCACGGGGGGAGAAGCGAGGAACAGCTCGACCTGCCTCTCGATCTTTTCCAGCGCGAAGTAGTCGTCCGAGGCCAGGACGGCGACGTAGACCCCGGACGACCTGCGGATGCCGAAGTTCAGGGTCGACGAGACCCCTCCGTTCGGCTTCCGGTAGATCATGAAGCTTCCCCCGGACGCCGCGTGGACCCGCTGGATGACGTCCCACGTGTCGTCCGTCGAGCCGTCGTCGACCACGATCAGCTCGATGCTGCCGTACGTCTGGTCCAGAACGCTCCGGATGGAGCGCTCCACGTACGGCGCGTGGTTGTAAGCCGGAATGACCACACTGACGAGCGGCGGTTTCATTGCACCCTGGTTGGTACGCCTCGCTTCGGCGAGCCCGGCGGCGTCAGCGCTTCGCGAGCCCGGCACGCAAACCGCAAATTTAACACGTGCAAACGGGGCCGCCAATCACACCTGCGCTGCCGCGGCCCGTCGAATCCCCCCGGCGCCCTCCCCGTGTTCCATTCATTGCACCCGCACGAGCACGCTGATCGCGAGAAGCGCGAACAGGTGCTTCGGCCGTCTCAAGATCCACGGCCAGACCGGCTGGGCCCGCTGGAGCTCCGCGACGAAGCTTCGAACGGCGCGGTGCGTGGCCTGGATCCCGATCCCTTGCCGATTGCGCATCAGGAACCACGCGAAGCCGATGGCATTGAGGACGATGCGCTCCACGATCGCCTGCGGCACGGAATGCTCGTGGCAGAACCTGATCAGCCAGAGGTGCGAATCGAGCTCGCTCAGGCGCCGCGGGCGGAGTGCCTGGCTGGAAGACGAGGGGTGGATCCTGTAGTAGTAGCGCTTGTCGCAGAGCGAGATCCTGTCCGCGTTCGCGAGCACGAGGCGCGTGATGAGCTCGTCCGCGTTCCAGGATGTCTCCTCGAAGCCGTCGTACGCCGCGACGTAGTTGCGTTTCCTGGAAACCCCCAGCGGATGGATCCTCCAGGTCCCGAGCGTCAGCAGCACGGCCTCCCGCCCGGTCATCGGAAAGCTCAGCCCGTCGAGTGCGAGGTGGCGGCTCTCACCCTCCGGCGTCGAGCGCCACATCTGCCAGATGCACACGTCCGCGCCCGTCCGGACGGCAGTCTCGTACGCTGCTTCGACGGCACCACTGTCCAGGTAGTCGTCGGCATCGACGCAGGCGATCCATTCACACTTCGCCGCGTGGATCCCCACGCGCCGCGCTTCGGCGGCACCGCCGTTTCTATCGCGCACCATCACCCGCACGTTCGCGTACGTGCGAGACATCTCGTATGCCACCTGGAGCGAGCCGTCCGTCGACACGTCGTCCACGATGATGATCTCCTCGGGAGGGATCCCATCGTTGATCGAGCGAATGCAATCGTACAGGAACGTTCCGGAATCGTAGTTCGGGACGATCACCGAGACGGGTATGCTCATGCTAGGCGGTCTGGTGCCTGGAAAATCCCCGCACCGGCGGGACGATCGGGACCGGGCACCGGATGGAGGCGCTCATCAGCGACGTGGCGCGAGCCGCTCGAAGAACGCCAGGAGCCGGCCGATCTTGCTCGTTCTCCCGAAAGCTCCGGCCTGGCTCGCCAGTCTCCGCACCGCGAACGTGCCGGCACAGGCGGCGAGGAGCAGGCCCGCCGCACCGGCCGCCAGGTCGGAGTGCCAGGAGAGCGCCGAGACGGAGGCCGCGGCGGCGAACAGGGCAGCCAGGTACGCCAGTCCCGCCGGCTTCACCCTGAAGCCGTACCGCCGCCGCGAGATCCACCACACTAGCGGAAGGTAGTAGACGAGCTGCAGCGCGAAGGCGATGCCGGCGCCGGGCAGGCCGAGCACGGGAAGCAGCAGGTGAACGCAGCCGACGAAGACCGCCAGGGTCGTCAGCTCCAGCACGAGGTAGGCTTTGCCCTGGCCATGCGCCAGGACCACGAAGCCGACCGTCCAGGAGGCCACCTTCAGCACGTCCCCCAGGATCTGCCACCGCATGAGCCCGGCTGCCTGGCTGAACTCCGACGTGTACAGCAGGGCGAGGATCCACGGGGCCAGCGCGAGCACGGCGAGCAGGATGGGGGCGGTGAGGAGGAGAGCGATCTCCAGCTGGTCGTTCACCGCGTCACTGAGCTTTTCAGGCTCGGCGACGAGCTGCGTCAGGCGGGGGAAGTAGTCGGCCGCCATCGCGCCGAGCACCAGCCCGAGGTAGTACATGGAGATCGCGGAGGCGGCCTGGAAATGGCCGGCCGCTTCGATTCCGAGCTGGTGCGCGACCATGGATCGAACCGCGAGGTCCGTGGCGTTGCCGGCGAGGCTGGTGAGCATCAACACGACGCCGAGCGACGCCATCTTCCGCCAGTGCTCCCAGAACAGCTGCGAGGGAAGCTGCCCGTGGGCAGGGCGCGGAAGCCGTCGTGCGTACCAGACCGCAGCCAGAACGCTGAACATCGGTGTCGCCAGGACGAACCAGCGCACGCCGTGGGTACCCTGCAGCCAGACGATCAGAACCCCGGCCAGGCTCCCGAGGGTCGTCGCAACCAGGCCCGCTCTCACCATGTCGCCGATCCTGCGCATCCCCTGCAGGAGCGCGGTCTGCGATGCGGCGATCACGGAAAACAGGACTCCCACCCCCATCCAGGCCACGTCCGCCGACCGCCCGGTGCTCTCGAAGACGAGGCGCGACACCGGGGCGCGAAGCGCCCAAAGCAGGACGAGACCCACCACTCCCATGGCAAGGCAGGAGCGCCAGAGCGTCTTCCTGACCGCACTCAGCCTGGCCAGGTCGCCTCCCGTGGAGGCGATCTCCCGCACCCCGCTCGTCCCCAGCCCGAGCCCGAAGAGCGTGGCGCCCGTCGTCATCACGCCCAGCAGCAGCCCCATGAGTCCGACGCCCGAAGGCCCCAGCAGGATCGCCAGGGCCTTCGTGCGGGCCAACCCGACCAGGATGATGAGGACGTTGCCTCCTCCGACGATGGAGGTCGCGCGCAGGATCTGCCGGTAGGACTGCCCCTTCGAGTCAGGAGCCTCCGGCTCCATGGCCGGAACAGGGACCCCGGTCTCGGGCAGCATGGCCTCCGTCACGTCCGCTCCGTTGCCCTTCAATCGAATGCTCGTACTGCTTCGACGATCTCGAGAACCGAGTCATGCCCGAGGTGAGGCCCTATGGGCAGGCTGAGCACCTCGCGGTGAATCGCTTCGGAAATCGGAAAGCTCCCCTCTCCCAGCCCGAGCCCGCGGTAGGCGCCCTGCAGGTGAGGGGGAATCGGGTAATGGACGAGCGTCTGGATGCCGGCCGCCAGCAGGTGCTGCTGGAGCCGATCCCTGTGAGGAGTACGCACCACGTAGAGGTGCCACACCGGATCCGCCCATTCCGGAACGGAGGGAAGGAGCAGGTCCAGCTCCGACAGTGAGGTCGTGTACGCCGAAGCGACCGTCCCGCGGCGCTGGTTCCACACGTCCATGCACCGCAGCTTGACCCGGAGCACGGCGGCCTGGATCTCGTCCAGGCGGCTGTTGTAGCCCGGCTCTTCGTTCACGTACTTGCGCCGCGAGCCGTAATTCCCCAGCATCCGGACCCGATCCGCCAGCTCCGGGTCGTTGGTGGTGATCGCCCCTCCGTCCCCCATCCCGCCGAGGTTCTTCCCCGGGTAGAAGCTCCAGGCCGTGGCGTCCCCGATCCCCCCGATCCGCGTCCCTTTGTACCGCGCCCCGTGGGCCTGCGCAGCATCCTCCACGACCCAGAGGTCGTGCTGTGCCGCGACTTCGAGGATGGGGTCAAGATCGGCCGGCTGGCCATACAGGTGCACGGGCACGATCGCCCTGGTCCGCCGGCTGAGAGCCGCCTCGATCCGGCTCGGATCGATGTTGCAGGTCAGCGGGTCGGGCTCCACGGGTACCGGGGTCGCCCCCACCTGCGAAACGGCGAGCCAGGTAGCGATGAAGGTGTTGGACGGAACGATGACCTCATCGCCCGGGCCGATCTCCATCGCGCGGAGCGTCAGGTGAATGGCGTCCAGCCCGTTGCCCACCCCGACGCAGTGCTCTGCGCCGACCCACGCCGCGAACTCCGACTCGAATGCGTCCAGCTCGGCACCGAGAAGGAACCAGCCGCTGTGGAGCACCCTCGCGACCGCCTCGTCGATCTGCTCGCCCAGCTCGAGGTAGGGACTCTTCAGGTCGAGGAACGGCACCCTCACTTTGCGACCGCCTTTCGGAATTCCTCGAAGTCCCTGTAGTAGTCCGATTCGTCGTAGGGCTGCGAGGCCAGCACCAGGCAGACGGATCCCGAGGAGAAGTTCACCAGCTCACGCCAGACCAGGCGCGGAATGAGAAGTCCCTGGTATGGGCGGTTCAGCGTGACCGATTTCTCGCTCGCCCCATCGTTCACGACCACGTCGAAGCTCCCGGCCGCCGCGATCAGGAGCTGCTGGAGCTCGCGGTGCGCATGTCCGCCCCGGCTCTCTCCGGCAGGCACGTCGTACAGGTAGTAGACGCGCCGAACCGGAAACGGGACGTGCCGCTCCCCTTCGACGAACGAGAGGTTGCCACGGCGGTCGGTGATCTTGGGAAGGTCGATGAGGTGTACCTCATCAAGAGACATCAGCTCTCCTTGGCGGAATGGATCGGGCGCGCCGGCACTCCCATCACCCGCGTGCCGCTCTCCACGTCCTTGGTCACCACGGCCCCGGCGCCCACCACCGACCCGCGCCCGAGCACCACGCCCGGCAGGAGCGTCGCGCCGACTCCCACCATGGTCCCTTCCTCGATCGTCGGGCCGACGACCGCGTCGTCGTAGCCCCGCGTACCGATGGCGTTGTCGTTGGCCGTGAGGACTCCCCCGGAGATGAACACGTCGTCCCCCACCCGCATGTTCCCGGCGAGCCAGGTGTGGTCCATGATCTTGGTCCGACTCCCCACCCGCACGGCGTAGTTCAGCGTCACGTGGCGCCCCACGACGGTCGAGTCGCCCACCGTGCACTGCTCCCGGATGGAGGCTGCGTCGCCGATCAGAGTGCCGGATCCGATCACCACGTCGTAGTAGATGATCGCGTGCGGACCGATGGACGAGTTCGCCCCGATCTGCACCCGCCTCTCGAATACCGGCGGTCGGGCCAGCGCACCTGCGCCCTTCGGCTCCTTGCCCAAAAAGGCCCCGGGGAACACCTCCACTCCGTCGCCCAGGACCACGCCCGGCGCGATCACCACGTGGGGATGGATCACGACGTTGCTGCCGAGCACCGCACCGGCCCGTACCACGGCGAACTCGTCGATGCGGACGTTGTCGCCGAGCCGGTCGGTCTCGACGACGGCGTGCCTGCTGATCATGCCTGTCTCCGTTTCATGCTGCATCGAGCCTCGCGGCGGAGCTACTCGCCCGGCACCCACACCATGGCCTCCCCCTCCAGAACCGCCTCGGCGCGCTGGTTGGAGCAGGTGGTGATCATGCGGGCGCGCGCTTCCTGGCGGGGAACAGCTCCGCGACCTCCACGCGGGCCGTCACCGTGTCGCCGATGTGCACCGGACAATTGAACCGCAGGCTCTGGCTCAGGTAGATGGTGCCCGGCCCGGGGAGCCGTGTGCCGAGCGCGGCGGAGATGAACCCGGCGCTCAGCATCCCGTGCGCGATGCGCCCCGAAGCGCCCCTTCTCCGCGGCCACCTGATCCAGGTGTGCCGGGTTGAAGTCGCCGGTGATGCCGGCGAACAGGACGACGTCCTCTCCGTGACCGTCTTGCTCCACTCGGCGGTCTGCCCGACGAACATCTCTTCGTACGTCATCCCCGCTCCGTTGTCTGGCCCCCTGGGTGTCGGGACCCCGCCGTGACAGCCCCGGCGCTGCTCCTACGCCGCGGCGGGCCGGGCGCGACCCGCCTCGCCCCCCGACGCGACGTACCACCGGTACGTCCGCTCCACCCCCTCGCGCAGCCCGGTGCGGGCCGTCCACCCCAGCCCGGCCAGGCGGGACACGTCCAGCAGCTTGCGGGGGGTGCCGTCGGGCTTGCTCGTGTCGAACGCGATGCGCCCCTCGAAGCCGACCACCTCGCCCACCATCCGCGCCAGCTCGCCGATGGCCACGTCCTCGCCCACGCCCACGTTGACGATCTCCGAGCCCTCGTAGGTCCGCATCAGGTGCACGCACGCGTCGGCCAGGTCGTCCACGTGCATGAACTCGCGGCGCGGCTTGCCGGTGCCCCACACCGTCACCTCCGCGTCGCCCGACGCCTTGGCGTCGTGGAACTTGCGGATCAGCGCGGGGAGCACGTGGCTGGTGTTCAGGTCGAAGTTGTCGCCCGGGCCGTACAGGTTGGTGGGCATCACGCTGATGTAGCGCGTGCCGTACTGCCGGTTGTACGACTGGCACAGCTTGATCCCGGCGATCTTGGCCACCGCGTACGGCTCGTTGGTGGGCTCCAGCTCGCCGGTGAGCAGGTACTCCTCGCGGATGGGCTGCGGGGCGAACTTGGGGTAGATGCAGGAGCTCCCCAGGAAGAGCAGCTTGTCCACCTCGAAGCGGTGGGCCGCCTCCACCACGTTGATCGCCACCGCCAGGTTCTCGCGGATGAAGTCGGCGGGGTACGTGCTGTTGGCCATGATCCCGCCCACCTTGGCGGCGGCGTGGAACACGTACCGGGGCCGCTCCCGCTCGAAGAAGCGGAAGGTGGCGTCGCGGTCCGTCAGGTCGAGCTCCGCGCGGGTGCGCAGCACCAGGTCGCCGAAGCCCTCGCTCTCCAGGCGGCGCACCAGCGCGGACCCGACCAGGCCCCGGTGCCCGGCGACGTAGACTCTGTCGTGCTTGTTCATGGAGAAACCCGCTGTCTCCTGTATTTCCGAAAAGGGACCCTGCTCAGGCCACGCCGTCGTGGCGCAGGATGTCCCGCAGGTAGTCGCCGTAGCCGTTCCTGAGGGGGTGCGCGAGCCGGCCGAGCTCCTCCGCGCCGATCCACCCCCAGCGGTACGCAATCTCCTCGGGACAGGCGATCTTGAGCCCCTGCCGCTGCTCGATGGTCTCCACGAACACCGAGGCCTGCAGCAGCGACTCGTGGGTTCCCGTGTCGAGCCAGGCCATGCCGCGGCCCATGATCTCCACGTTGAGCCCGCCGCGGCGCAGGTACTCGCGGTTGACGTCGGTGATCTCCAGCTCGCCCCGCGGCGACGGCTTCAGCCCCGCGGCGATCTCCACGACCTGGTTGTCGTAGAAGTACAGCCCCGTCACCGCGTAGTTGGACTTGGGCTCCGCGGGCTTCTCCTCGATCCCGCTGGCGCGCCCCTGGGCGTCGAACTCCACCACGCCGTAGCGCTGTGGGTCCTTGACGTAGTAGCCGAAGACGGTGGCGCCCTCGGTGCGGGCCGCCGCGCGCTGCAGCGACTCGGTCAGGCCGTGCCCGTAGAAGATGTTGTCGCCCAGGATCAGGCACGCCGGGTCGGGCCCCACGAAGTCGCGGCCGATGATGAAGGCCTGCGCCAGCCCCTCCGGGCGCGGCTGCTCCGCGTAGCTCAGGGTGATCCCCCACCTGGCCCCGTCGCCCAGCAATTCCCGGAAGAGCGGGAGGTCGTGGGGCGTGGAGATCACCAGCACGTCGCGGATCCCGGCCAGCATCAGCGTGCTGAGCGGGTAGTACACCATCGGCTTGTCGTACACCGGCATCAGCTGCTTGCTGATGACCTGGGTGATGGGGTAGAGCCGCGTGCCGGACCCGCCCGCCAGGATGATCCCCTTCACCGGTCCCCCTTCCCGTCTGTCGTGTGGGCGGTCCGCACGCT
Organism: Longimicrobiaceae bacterium; assembly: GCA_036389055.1. GTDB lineage: Bacteria > Gemmatimonadota > Gemmatimonadetes > Longimicrobiales > Longimicrobiaceae > JAFAYN01. Next base: position 19,594 of record DASVQR010000040.1, read on the forward strand.
CACGTCCGCGTCAGCGCGCCCGCGGACGCCGCGGCGGCCTCGTCGTGAACGTACCAGCGGACCGTCTCCCGCAGCCCCTGGGGGAGCGAGTACGCCGGGTCGTACCCCAGCCGCTGGCGGATCTTGGAGATGTCCGCGTGCGAGTGGCGGATGTCGCCCGTGCGGAAGTCGCGGTACACCGGCGCCGCGGCGGCCGCCTCGGGGTGGAACTCCGCGATCCCGTCGCGGATCAGCTCGAAGAGGCGGTTCAGCGTGGTGCGCTCGCCGAAGGCCACGTTGTACACCTGGTTCACCGCCTCGGGCTCCGTGGCGACCGCGGCCAGCAGGTTGGCCTGCACCACGTTGTCCACGTAGCAGAAGTCGCGGCTCGACTCGCCGTCCCCGTTGACGTAGCAGTCGCGCCCCGCGAGCAGGTTCCCGATCCACGCCGGGATCACCGCCGCGTAGGCGCCGGCGGGGTCCTGCCGCCTGCCGAAGACGTTGAAGTAGCGCAGCCCCACCGTCTCCATCCCGTAGGTGCGCGCGAACACCCCCGCGTACAGCTCGTTCACCAGCTTGGTGACGCCGTACGGCGAGAGCGGCTGCCCGATGCGGTCCTCGACCTTGGGGAGCCCCGGGTGGTCGCCGTACGTGGAGCTCGACGCGGCGTAGACGAAGCGGGACACCTCCGCGTCACGCGCGGCCACCAGCACGTTGAGGAACCCGTCCACGTTGGCCTGGTGGGTACGGACCGGGTCCTGGATGGAGCGCGGCACCGAGCCGAGCGCGGCCTGGTGGAGCACCACGTCCACCCCCTCGCACGCCTCGCGGCAGACCTCCGGGTCCAGGATGCTCCCTTCCACGAAGCGGAAGGACGCGGCGCGCTCGCCGGCGGACGCCGCCACGTCGGCGACGTTGCGGGGGTGCCCGGTGGCGAAGTTGTCCAGCCCCACCACCGTCTGCCCCAGGCGGAGGAGGTGCTCCGCCAGGTTGGAGCCGATGAAGCCCGCCGCCCCCGTCACCAGCCAGGTGCGGGGGCGAGCGCGGAGCTCTTCCATGACCTGCGAATACCGATTCATGTCACCACGTGAACCCGGCTCCCGTCGCGGGACGCCGCCCCGAACAGGCACGGCGCGCCGGCAGGGAGAGCCGCGCGCGCCGGCACGAGCGAACCGATCAGAACTTCAGCGCCAGGCGCACGAACGAGCGCAGGTTGAACGACTCGTCCGGCCGGCGCGGGTCGTCGCGGAACATGGCGTCCATGCCCACGCGCACGTCCCAGCGCGAGCGCATGAAGAGCGCGTCGGCGCCCAGCGTCTGCAGCACGTCCGGCTCCGCCGCCATGGCCGAGTTCCCGGGGCCGTGCAGGTACGTCCGGGTGTAGCTGGCGCTCCAGCGCCCGCCCGGGTGGTAGAAGTCGGACGCCGCCACCAGCCCGCTGCCGCCGAAGGCCGCCACCGACCCCAGCACCTGCCCCCCGTGGGTGTGCCCCTGGGGGACGCCCGAGCCGGCGTAGAAGATCCCCTGGTTGCGGATGGGCCGCAGGTGGGCCGACTGCGTGTTGACGGCCTCGCCGCGGAAGGTGAGCATCCGGGTGTCGCCCAGCGGCCACGCCTTGCGCACGCCCACCATGTACCCCGCCGTGTGGTCGGGCTCCAGCAGGAAGTCGCGCAGGTCCCAGTTGTGGTCCTCCCGCGCGTACTCGCCGTAGAACTCCAGCCCGCTCCCCGGGGCGACCCAGCGGCCGAAGAACGAAGCGCGCTGGTCCAGGCGCCCCTGCTCCTGCGCGTCGTCGGGGTCGGCGGCCGACGACTTGAACAGCCCGCCCACCATCTCTCTGAAGTGCTGCCGGATGGCGCGCCGGAAGCGGCCCGACTGGATCAGCCGGGCGCCGCCCAGCTCCAGCGTGGGGAGCCCGCGTGGCACGAACACCACCACCAGGCCGGACATCAGCCGGCGGCTCAGCGTGTCCGCGGCCGGCGAGTAGTCCGACTCCTCCAGCTGGCCCGCCAGCGCCCGCGCGTGCAGGCTGCCGATGCCGATGCCCAGCGGCTTCCCCGTGCCCATGAACACGTGGGTGAACCCGGGGGCGTTGTTCCCCAGCAGCAGGGGGTGGGTGGAGCCCGGGCCCCACTGCTGGTTGGCCGTGGAGGCGCCCAGGGTGACGGCGGGGAAGTCCAGCCGGAGGGTGCTCTGCCCCGGGTCCAGGCGCGCGTACGCCTCGTCGCCGAAGCGCTGCGGCAGGTCGATCCCCACGCCCAGGGGGTCCTCGAACGGGTCCGCCCCCGGCCGCGCGCTCTCGGCCAGGGGGAACCGCGCGTTCTCGGCGCGGAAGGCGACCGGCGCCAGCGTCAGCGAGAGCGGCCCGTACCGCAGCGCCACGCCGCCCTGCACGGCGGTGGTGAGCCCCTTGCCCGCCCACAGCGGCCCGTCGTTGACGCTGTACGGGAACGCCGTGTTGTGGATCACGTCCACCTGCGGCGCGATCCACCGCACCCGCAGCCCGGCGTCGGGACGGTCGTCCCGCGGCTGCTCCGCGCTCCACGGGTGGAGCGAGTCGGCGGGGAGGATGCGGTCCACCTCGGCGGGGGAGAAGGCGCGCACCGACCAGGGGTACGCCGGGCTCCTGCCCAGCGTCTGCAGGAAGCGCGCGTACTCCTCCCACTCGCTCCCCACCATGCCGGGAGCGCTCCCGGCCGACACCCCGCGGACCTCCTGCGCGGCGGCCGTCCCGCCCGCCGCCGCGGCGCCGCCCAGCGCGAGAACCGCTTGAACCAGCGCCAGGCGCCGCGTCAGTCGCATCCGTCGCCGGTGGGAGGGTGAGTGTCCATGAACGCCCGCAAAGTGGCCCATACGAGGTACTGATGCTATAATACGCAGTCCGTTTTGTCTAGAGCGCGCCACCGATTCATCTGTTTACAAAATGCACCACGAACGCCCTGCCGCGCGCCCCCGGCGCGCCGCCGCCCTGGCCCTGTGGGCGGCGGCCGCCGCCGCGGCCCCGCTCGCCGCGCAGACCGTCCCGGCGCCGGTCGGCACCGCCGCGGTGCGCGCGCTCCCCGCCGTCGGGAGCGCGGCCGACGACAGCGTGCGCCTGGCGCAGCTGCTGTCCGGCGCCCCCGCGGCGGGGTACCTGCTGCGCTCCCCATCCGGCGCGCTGGCCGGCGGGGCGGGCTCGGCGGCCCCCGGCTGGGAGCTGCTCGCCCCGGAGCTGGCGACGGTGTGGAACTCCGCCCTCCCCTTCTCCCTCAACGACGGGTCGCTGTGGGCGGGGCGCGGGCTCAGCACCCGGCTCACGGCCGGCGCGGTGCTGCGCTGGGGACCGGTGACCGCCGTGGCGGCGCCGGAGGTGGTGTACCAGCAGAACCGCGAGTTCGACACCTGGGAGGGCGAGGTCCCGCCCACTGGGCCGTACGTCCTCCCCTGGTACGCGCAGGCGCCCTCCGCCGACCTGCCGCTGCGCCCGGGCGACGAGGCCTCCACCCGGGTGCGCCCCGGCCAGAGCTCGCTCACCGTGGCCGCCGGGCCGGTGGCCTTCGGCGCGGCCACCGAGAACCAGTGGTGGGGACCGGGGATCCGCAACGCCATCGTGCTCAGCAACAACGCCCCCGGCTTCCCCCACGCCTTCCTGCGCACGGGCGCGCCCGTGCGGACCCGCGCGGGGAGCTTCGAGGCCAAGTGGATCCTCGGGCGGCTGAGCGAGTCCGCCCAGTTCGACACGGCCGGCTGGAACGACCGCCGCGCCGTCAGCGCGCTGGTGGCCACCTACAGCCCGGCGCTCGATCCCAACCTGACCCTGGGCGCGGCCCGCAGCGTGTACTCGCTGGTGCCGGAGGGGAGCAGCACGCTGGGGCGCTTCGCCGACGTGCTCGCCCGCTGGACGCGCCGCGACGACCCCGAGGCCGACGAGGACGGGCGCTACAACCAGGTCCTCTCGCTGTTCGGGCGCTGGGTGCTCCCGGAGGACGGGCTGGAGGTGTACGGCGAGTGGTCCCGCCAGGACCTCCCCTCCACCTTCGGCGAGGCGTCCGACCACCTGGGCTACTCGCAGGGCTTCACGCTGGGCGTGCAGTACGCCCGGGAGATGCGGAGCGGTGCGCTCCGCCTGCAGGGCGAGGCGACCACGCTCCAGCAGTCGCCCTCGACGCTCGGGACCGCGAAGAGCTACTACACCAGCCTCTCGGTCCCGCAGGGCTACACCCACGAGGGGCAGGTGCTGGGCGCGGCGATCGGCCCCGGGGCGAACAGCCAGTGGCTCGCGGCGGACTACCTGGCCGGCCGCTGGAGCCTGGGCCTGTTCGGCGGGCGCATCCGCTGGGACGACGACGCCTTCCTGAACAGCTTCCGCGCGCAGTACGTGGGGTGGCCGTTCCTGGCGCACGACGTGTCGGTGTTCGGCGGCCTCCGCGGCGGCTACGCCCTTCCCTGGCTGCGCCTGGACGCCGAGCTGACCAGCGGGGTGCGCTACAACTTCCTCTTCCAGAACCGCGGCCAGAGCTGGGAGACCTCGGACGACGCCACCGACGTCCGCAACCACACCCTGCGCGTGGTGCTCACCCCCGGGAGGCCCGCCCTCCCGCAGCGCGTCGGCGCCGTCCCGCCGCCCCCCGCCGCCGACTCCACCGCCGCGCCGCTCGTGCGCGACCCGTCTACCCGGCCCGTCCCGCCCGCCGCGCGGCCCGACCCCGCCGCCCGGACGCCCGCCCCGGCCACGCGCACCCCCGCGCCGGCCCGCACGCACACCGTGCGCGCCGGCGAGACGCTGTTCGCGATCGCCCGCCGCTACGGCGTGTCCGTGGACGCCCTGCGGGCCGCGAACCCCGCCGTGCAGGGCGACCGCATCCAGGCCGGCCAGACCCTGCGGATCCCGCCGGTACGCTGAGCGCACCGCAGCCCGAAAAGACGAGACCGCCGGCCCCTGCGCGAGGAGCCGGCGGTCTCTTTTTGCAGTTCAGCCGCGGACGCCAGCACCGCCCCGCGTGAGGGATTTCGGCCCGAAGGGGCGAGACCCGGCGGGGCAGTTTCCGCCGGGTCTCGACTCCGTTACGCAGCGTTGTTTGCTGCGTTACGGAGCCGAAGCCCGACCCGAGCGCCAGCGAGGGACACGCCCAACCCCGCCGTTCAAAGCCGTTTTCAGTCCGCCCGCGACCGCTCCGCCTCCCCGCTCCACGCCGCCCGCGCCAGCCCAAGCCGGTACCGCGCCGCCGCCGGATCATCCGACCGACCAAGCCGCCCCAGCAGCCCGAAGAGCGCCCACCGCCCCCCCCACCCCACCAGCATCCACGCCCGCACCCAGCGCACCCCCGCCTCCCCGTAGTGCTTGCGGAAGTAGTCGAACAGGTTCCTCACCAGCTCCGGCTGCAGCTCCAGGTGCCGGTTCTCCACCCGTGTCGTCGCCTGCAGGTGGTGGACGATCTCCGCGTCGTGCACGAAGAATACCTTCCACCCCGCCTCGCGGATCCGCAGGCACCAGTCGAAGTCGTTGTAGTGGATGCGCAGCCGCTCGTCCAGCCCGCCCACCCGCTCCAGCACCTCGCGCCGCACCAGCAGCGCCGCGCCGAGCAGCGCCTCCACCTCCGCCGTGCGGTCGTGCCCGAACCCCAGGTGCTCGTTGCCGAACGCGCGGCTCCGCGGAAACCGCTGGTCCAGCGTGAGCATGCACGCCAGGTACGTCCGCGGCGACGGGATGCTGTAGGCCGAGCGCTGCAGCCGCCCGTCCGGGAAGCGCAGCAGCGGCCCGCAGGCCCCCGCGCGCGGGTTCGCGTCCATGAACTCCACCAGGCGCGCCAGGGCGCCGGGGCGGAGCACGGTGTCGCTGTTCAGCAGCAGCAGGTAGCGCCCCCGCCCGGCGGCGAGCCCCTGGTTGTTGGGAAAGGCGTACCCGGTGTTCTCGGCGTTCTCGATCAGCCGCACCTCCGGGAACTCGTCCCGGACCCGCTGCACGCTGCCGTCGGTGGAGCCGTTGTCCACCACGATCGTCTCCACGCTCACCGGCCCCGCCAGGGCGCGGATGGAGGCCAGGCACTCGGCCAGCAGCTCGCGGGTGTTCCGGTTCACCACGATCACCGACAGGTCGGGCGTCGCGGGGCCGGCGTCCGGGAGCGGCGCGGCGGCGCGACCCTGGAGGCCGGGGGCGGCGGGCGCCGCCGGCTCGGGGAGGTCGCGCGGGGGCACGGCGTCGCGGCGGAGGGGCGTGGCGAGGGAGGTCATGCCGGGACCGCGGCGCTACCGCGCCGTCTGCTCCAGCTGCGCGGAGGGCACCCCGGGGCGGACCGGGGCCGCGGGGACGGCGGCACCGCTCCCGCCGCCGAGCTGCGGGAAGAACTCCGCGAGCGAGGCCGCCACCTCGGCGTCCCGGTGCGAGCGGAAGGCAAGGTCCCAGGTGGAGAGCGTCTCGGTGACGCCCTGCCCGGCGGCGTCGCCGGCGCGGATCAGCCGCACCTTGGGGATGACGGTCTCGATGGTCTCCTCGTCCGGGGCGACCAGCTCCTCGTGCAGCTTCTCCCCCGGGCGCATCCCGGTGAACACGATGCTCCGCTTGCGCGAGCGGTTCCCCGAGAGACGCAGCAGGTTGCGGGCGAGGTCCAGGATCCGGACCGGCTCACCCATCTCCAGCATGGCGATCTGCCCGCGGATCTCCTCCAGCAGAGACGCCTGCAGGATCAGCTGCACCGCCTCCGGGATGGTCATGAAGTAGCGGGTGGCGTCCGGGTGCGTCACCGTGAGCGGCTTCCCCGCGGCGAGTTGCCGCTTGAAGAGCGGGATGACGCTGCCGTTGCTCCCCAGCACGTTGCCGAACCTCACCGCCGCGTACACGGTGCCGGGGTGCCGGTCCTGCGTCTCCAGCACCACCATCTCCGCCAGCCGCTTGGTGGCGCCCATCACGCTCACCGGCTTGACCGCCTTGTCGGTGCTCACCAGCACGAACTTGAGCGCGCCGTGCCGCCCCGCCGCCTCCGCAAGCACCCAGGTGCCGATGGCGTTGTTGCGGACGGCCTGGCGCACGTTGGCCTCCATCATGGGCACGTGCTTGTACGCCGCGGCGTGGAACACGTGGGTGGGGCCGAAGGTCTCGAACACCGCCTCCACCGCGTCGCGGTCCACGATGTCGCCGATCACCGGGACGATGTGGAGCTTCGGGTGCCGCTCGCGGATCTCCAGCTCCAGGTAGTACAGCTCGGTCTCCGCCTGGTCGAAGAGCACCAGCGTGGCCGGGGTGTGCAGGGCGATCTGCCGCGACAATTCCGAGCCGATGGAGCCCGCCGCGCCGGTGATCAGCACGCAGGCGCCCTGCAGGTCGTCGGCGAGCTCCTGAAGCTCCAGCTCCACCGGCTCGCGGCCCAGCAGGTCCTCGATCCTCACCTCGCGGATCTGGTCCAGCCGCACGTGCCCGGCGAGCACCTCGGCGATGCTGGGGAGGACGCGGAAGGGGAGCTCGGTGCTCTCGCAGCGCTCCACGATCACCCGCATCTGCGCGGGGGTGGCGTAGGGGACGGCCAGGATCAGCTCCCCCACCCGGAACGCCTCGGCGATCGACCGCAGGTCCGTGACCGAGCCGATCACCTCCAGCCCCGCCAGCCGCGTCCCCCACTTGTGGGGATCGTCGTCCACGAAGCCCACCGGGCGGTACCCGGTGTTCCGGCGCAGCATCTCGCGCGCGAGCATGTAGCCGGACTCCCCCGCCCCGATGATCAGGACGCGGATCTCCTCCCTCCCCCGGCCGGCCATGCGGTAGCGGAGCGCCTCGAAGGCGGCGCGGTACGAGATCCACACCGCCGAGGTGAACAGCACGCTGAGGATCGCCTCGCCGGCGACCACCGAGACGGGCACGGGGAGCGGGAAGGGCGCGACGCGCGTGACCGCCAGGAACGCCGCCGACCCCACCAGGGTGGCGGCGGCCAGCCGCAGCACGTCGTCCACGCCCACGAAGCGCCAGCGCCCGGTGGTGAGCCGGAACAGCAGGTGGCAGACGTGGCGGAGCGCGATCAGCAGGGGCAGGGTGGCCAGGAAGGTGGCCGTGTAGCGCTCGGGCCAGCTGAACTCGAAGCGCAGCAGGAACGCCAGCGCGTAGGAGAGCGCGGTCACCCCCGTGTACACGCAGAAGGCGACCGTGCGCCGGTGCAGGTAGCGGATCCGGCGCACCAGGTTGAGGGGCGCTCGGATCAGGATGCTGGTCCCCGGTTGCATTACGTACCTCTCGGATGGCGACACGGTGTCCTCGCGCTCACCGGCCATGGATCACGGTGTACTCCTGGTAGCGCTTCCCGGCCAGCGCGACCAGGGACCCGGCCCCGTTGGAAATGGTGCGGAGCGCGCTCACCAGCGACGCGCGCCCCCGGACCGCCGCGAACGGCAGCGAGAGCGTCCCGTACCCGATGCGCGCGAGCGCGCCCGCCACCCGCGGAATGACCCAGCGGTGCGGCGGCGTCAGCGCACGCACGCAGAACACGTAGCCGTTGCCGATGCGGAAGGCCCGCTTCACGATCCACCCCACCCGCGCCCGCGACGCGGGGATGAACTCCTCCACGCGCGCCTCGTCCGCCCACACCAGCCGGGCCCCCCCCATCTTCACCCGCATGAAGAAGTGCGAGTCGTCCATCCCGCTCAGCCCGAAGGCCGGGTCGAAGGGCTCCTCGGTGCCGCGGAACAGGTGCGCGGCCACCAGCGCGTTGTTGGTGGCCGCGATGGGGATGCTTTCCCCGGTCGCGTACCGCGGATAGGTGAAGAAGCCGCCCTCCACCACCCACGGCTCCACCCCGGGCGCGAAGCGCGGCAGGGAGGGGCCGCTCACCACGTCGGCCCCGCTGCGGCGCTGCACGTCCAGCAGCTCGTCCAGCCAGTCGGGGCTCGCGACCTCGTCGTCGTCGATGAACGCCACGAACTCGGCGCCCCGGGAGAGCGCGGAGCGCACCCCGCAGTTGCGCGCGTGCGGGATGCCGCGGTTGGGCTCGACGTCGTAGACGACCGGAAAGGGCAGCCGGTCACGCGCCGCGTCCACGACTTCGCGGGCCGTCTGCTGCGGGTCGTTGTCCACGACCACGATGAACGGCTCCACCCCGGGGCTCTTGCGGAACACCAGCCCCGCCAGGCTGTCCAGCAGCGCACCCAGGAGGAGCGGCCGCTGCAGCGTCGCCACGCACACCGCCACCCGCACCGCGGCGCGGGGGGGCGCGTGCGCGGCCTCCCCGCGGGGGGAGCCGCGCTCGGTGGAGGGCTGGGGAGCCGGACTCCGCCCGGTCACGTTCATCGATGCCATCGAAAGGGGGGGGACGTCGGGGCGCCGGGACCGCGGGCCGGCGCGCCGGCGGTCAGCCCAGGGTGCGGGCGCCGACGCTCTCCGCCTCGAGCAGCTTCTCGAAGTAGGGGATGGTCCGCCTCAGCCCCTCCTCCAGCGGAACGCGCGGCTCCCAGCCGAGCACGGCCCGCGCGACCCCGATGTCGGGGCGGCGGACCTTGGGGTCGTCCTCCGGCAGCGGCAGGAACGACAGCTCCGAGCGGCTCCCGGTCATCTCCAGCACCCGCTCCGCCAGCTGGCGGACGGTGAACTCGCCCGGGTTCCCCACGTTGGTGGGCTCGGCCCGGTCGGAGAAGAAGAGCCGGTAGATCCCGTCCACCAGGTCGTCCACGTAGGTGAACGAGCGGGTCTGCTCCCCCTGCCCATAGATGGAGAGCGGGTCCCCGCGCAGCGCCTGCACGATGAAGTTGGAGACCACCCGGCCGTCGCTGGGCCTCATCCGCGGCCCGTAGGTGTTGAAGATGCGCACGATGCGCGTCTCCACCCCGTGGAAGCGGTGGTAGGCCATGGTCATGGCCTCGGCGAAGCGCTTGGCCTCGTCGTACACGCCGCGCGGGCCCACCGGGTTGACGTTGCCCCAGTAGCTTTCCGTCTGCGGGTGCACCTGCGGGTCGCCGTACACCTCGGAGGTGGAGGCCAGCAGGAAGCGCGCGCCCTTCGCCTTCGCCAGCCCCAGCGCCTTGTGGGTGCCCAGCGACCCCACCTTGAGCGTCTGGATGGGGAGCTCCAGGTAGTCCACCGGCGAGGCGGGGCTGGCGAAGTGGAGCACCCCGTCCAGCGGCCCGTCCACCTCGATGTACTCGGTGACGTCGTGCTCGACCAGGCTGAAGTCGCTCCGCCCGGCGAGGTGCGCCACGTTGACGGGGGAGCCGGTGATGAAGTTGTCCATCCCCACCACCTGGTGCCCCTCCGCCAGGAAGCGGTCGCACAGGTGGGAGCCCAGGAACCCGGCGGCGCCCGTGATCAGGATGCGCATGCGGCGGACCTCAGCGCGCCGCCGCGTGCGGCTGCGCCTGCACCGCCGCCAGCGGGGCGACGGCGGAGCGGCCGATGGACACGTAGTGGAAGCCCTGCTCGCGCATCTTCTCCGGCTCCCACAGGTTGCGCCCGTCGAACACCACCGGCTCGCGCAGCAGCGAGCGGATCCGCGCGAAGTCGGGGCGGCGGTACGGGGCCCACTCGGTGAGCACCAGGAGCGCGTCGGCGCCGCCCAGGCAGTCGTAGTTGTGCTCGCACAGCGAGAACGAGCCGCCCCCCAGCAGGTCGGCGAAGTGGCGCTCGGCCTCGTGGCGCGCCTCGGGGTCGTGGGCGCGCACCGTTGCGCCCCGCTCGACCAGCCCGCGCACCACGGTGAGCGACGGCGCCTCGCGCATGTCGTCCGTCTCCGGCTTGAACGACAGCCCCCACACCGCGAAGGTGCAGCCGGACAGGTCCTCGCCGAAGCGCTCGACGATGCGCTCCAGCAGCACCGACTTCTGTGCCGCGTTGACGTGCTCCACGCCCTCCAGGATCACCGGGTCCACGCCCACGGTGCGCAGGGTGTGGATCAGCGCCTTGACGTCCTTGGGGAAGCAGCTCCCGCCGTAGCCGATGCCGGCGAACAGGAAGCTGGAGCCGATGCGCTCGTCCGTGCCGATCCCCTGCCGCACCTTGGACACGTCCGCCCCGACGGCCTCGCACAGGCCGGCGATGGTGTTCATGAAGGAGATGCGGGTGGCGAGCATCGCGTTGGCGGCGTACTTGGTGATCTCCGCCGAGGCGATGTCCATGAACAGCACCGGGTTGCCGGTGCGCACGAAAGGCTCGTACAGCTCGGCCAGGCGCTCGCGGGCGAGCTCGGACTCCACGCCCACCACCACGCGGTCGGGCTTCATGAAGTCCTGGACCGCCGCGCCCTCCTTGAGGAACTCGGGGTTGGAGCAGACGTGGAAGGGGCGGCTGGTGTGGCGGCGGATCGCCTCGCGCACCTTGCCGGCGGTCCCCACCGGCACGGTGCTCTTGGTGATGACGATCTTTTCGGGGCCTTCGGCGGGCATGTTGCGCCCCACGGTCTCGGCCACGGCGAGCACGTGCTGCAGGTCGGCGGAGCCGTCCTCGCCCGGGGGGGTGCCCACGGCGATGAAGATGATCTCCGCGCCGCGCACCGCGTCCGCCACGTCGGTGGTGAAGCGGATGCGCCCCTCGGCCAGGTTGCGCTCCACGAGCGGCTCCAGGCCGGGCTCGTAGATGGGGATCTCGCCGGCGTTCAGCCGGGCGATCTTGCCGGCGTCGATGTCGGCGCAGACGACGTCGTTCCCCGTCTCCGCCAGGCAGGCTCCGACCACGAGCCCCACGTACCCCGTGCCAACGACCGTAATCTGCATGTTCGCCCGACGATTCTCAGTTGGTGTGTAGGCGGGCCATCCCCGCCTGCTCCGCCACGGGGGCGGCCGCCGGCGCGGGTGCGGCCGGGGCCGCGTGCGCGGGCCGGTAGGCGGGCGCGCGCGGCGGAGCCAGGTTGCAGCGCAGGATGTGCCAGAACGCGGCGACTCCGTCCCGCCAGCCGATCTTCTTGCCCTCCGCGTTGGTCCGCCCGCTGTAGCTGATGGGGACCTCGTAGATGCGGGCGCCCGCCTGGGCGAGCCGCGCGACCAGCTCCGGCTCGATCCCGAAGCGCCGCGAGCGCAGCGGCAAGCTCTTCATCAGGTCCGACCTCACCACCTTGTAGCACGTTTCCATGTCGGTGAGGTTCAGGTTGGTGAACATGTTCGAGACCAGCGTCAGGAACCCGTTCCCCACCCTGTGCCAGAAGTACAGCACGCGGTGCGGGCCGCCCAGGAACCGGCTCCCCAGCACCGCGTCGGCCCTGCCGTCCACGATGGGCTGCATCAGCGCCGGCAGGTCGGCCGGGTCGTACTCCAGGTCCGCGTCCTGGATCACCACCAGCTCCCCGGTGACGTGCGGGATCGCGGACCGGACCGCGGCTCCCTTGCCCCGGTTGACGTCGTGGAGCACCAGCCGGTCCACCATCCCCGCGTCGCGCAGCGACTCCAGCACGGCGCGCGTCCCGTCGGTGGAGGCGTCGTCCACCACGATGATCTCCGCCCGGAGCGGGCACGCCCGCACGCGGCGCACGGCGGCCGCGATGGTGGCCTCCTCGTTGTACGCCGGCATGACGACGGACAGCGTGACCCCGGCGGTCCGCTCGTCCAGGCGGGGGGCGGCCGGCATCACGCGCGGAGCGGGGTGCCGACGGCCGCGGCGTTGGCGTACGCGACGATCAAGGTTTCCCGGAAGTCACCGGAACGAGCACGCTCCCGGGACCCGTTTCCCGGGAGCAGAGCTCAGGAAAATACAAGCAGATACGCCACGACACAACCGAACGTGGACGGTGGAGGCAGGCATCGTGCCTGGCTTCCGGAGCCCCTTTCCCACGAGGGAACAGGGGACAGGTTACAGGGGACAGCCTGCAACGGCGGCCCTCACCCGGCTCGTTCGAGGCTCGCCACCCTCTCCCGGTTCTGGGAGAGAGGACAACGGCCAGGGTTCCGCGTGTAGGGTCGGGCGCGGGGGTGCTCTCCGGAAAGAGTTAATGCCACCCCTCCCCGGCCACACCCCAAACTCTTTCCTCCGACCACCCCCGCACCCTCCCTGCGAGCACTCTGCCGACCGACACTCCGTCGTGCTCCCCCTTTCCCCCGCTTGCGGGGGAGAGGGGGCCGGGGGGTGAGGGGGCCCACCCTCGCGGACGCCAGCGCCAGCCCCGCGTGAGGGATGTCGGCCCGAAGGGGCGAGACCCCAACAGCAGTATCGTTGGGGGCTCGACTCCGTTGGCGAGCGTTGTTTGCTCGCCTACGGAGCCGCAGCCCGACCCCGCGTCAGCGGGGGCACGCCCGAATCAAAGCCGTCCGTTGCCGGAAGCAGCAGCGGCTGCAGCTTCGTAATACCCTTTGCGCTGCCCGAGCGTCGCGTCCGGGTCGTTGAGCACCGCGCCCAGCACCCGCGCCCCGACCGTGGCCAGCTGCTGGATCGCCTCGCGAGCCGAGTCGCGGTCCGTCTGGCCGGCGCGCACCACCAGCAGCACCCCGTCCGTCTGCGTGGCCAGGATCGGCGCGTTGGCGTTGGTGAGCACCGGCGGCGTGTCCAGCACCACCAGGTCGAAGTCGCCGGCGAGCGACGCCAGCAGCGCCTTCATCACGTCCCCGCCCAGCAGGTCCGTGGGGTTGACCGGCGGCAGCGGCCCGGCCGGGATCACGGAGACGCGCTCCAGCGAGGTGGGGCGGACCACCTGCTCCACCGCCGCGGTCCCCAGCAGCAGGTCGGCGAGGCCGGGGGAGTTGGCGACCCCGAACACCTGGTGGAGCCGGGCGCGGTAGAAGTCGCAGTCCACCAGCAGCACGCGCATCCCCTGCTGCGCGAAGGCGATGGCGATGTTTGCCGCGGTGGTGGTCTTGCCCTCGGAGCCGGAGGGGCTGGTCACCACGATGGAGCGCAGCCCCTGCCCCGCCTGCGCGAAGATCAGGTTGGTGCGCAGCGTCCGGTACGCCTCGGCGCCGCTGGAGTACACCTGCACCGCGGCCAGCAGCTCGGGCCGGGCGGCGGCCGGGAGCGAGCGGCCGTTGCCGGCGATGCCGGGGAGCCGCAGCCGGCGCGCGCCGGCAAGGGGGCGCACCTGCGGGATCACCGCCAGCTCCGGGACGCGCAGCACGCGCTCCAGCTCGCCGCGCTTGCGGATGGAACGGTTGAGGCCGTCCAGCGCCACGGCCCCGCCGGCGCCCACCATCACGCCGAAGATCAGCCCGAACACCAGCGAGCGCACCGGCCCGGAGCCCGCCGGCTCGCCGGGGAGGGCGCGGTCCAGGAAGTTGACCTTGTCCTCGCCCGCGGCCTCGGCGATCCCGGCCGTGTAGTACTTCTCGCGCAGCGTCTTCACCGCCTCGCCGAACGACTCCACCTCCATCAGCAGCCGGGTCTCCTCGGGCTCCGCGCCGGCGAGCTGGCGGATGGTGCTGTCGGAGCGCACGGTGATCTGGTCCATCCCGCGCACCCGCGCCTCCAGCCACTCCACGTGGTTGCGGGTGGCCTCGATCATGGCGTTGCGGTTCATCGCGATCAGCGAGTCCAGCCGCTGCAGGTCCGGGTTGGAAGCCGAGACGCGGCCCGCGCCGGTGGTGATGCTGTCGCGCGTGGACTCGTACTTGGTGATGCGGTCGTACAGCGCCAGAACCGTGGGGTTGGCGCTCATCTCCGGGTTGGAGACGATGGTCCTGATCACGTCGGCGCGGTCGCGGCCGCGGGTCTGGAGCTGCGCCAGGAGCGACTTGTAGATCTGCAGGTCGGCGTTGAGCTCGGCGCGCTTCAGCTCCACCTCGGCGCGGTTGACCTGGCCGGACATGGCCTCGGCGCGGGCGCTGAACAGCCCCTCGCGGCGGCGGTGCTCGCTCAGGCGGCGCTGGGCGTCCAGCAGCAGCGTCTCGCCGGTGCGCAGCTGCTCCTCCACGAACTCCTTGCGCCTCTCGGCCTGCACGCGCGACTTGCGGCTGCTGTACCGCTGGTACATCTCGGCGGTGACGTTGGCGATCCGCTCCGTGACGGTGGGATCGTACCCGACCACCACGATGTCGACGATGTTGACGTTGTCGCGCGGGAACACGCTGATCTTGTCCATCAGCCGGTCCACGGCGTACTTGTGCGACACCACCTGGAGCGTGAGCTCGTCCACGCCGGGGTTGACGGGCGCGGTGAAGCGGACGCCGGCGATCTCCACCGGCGAGCCGTACGGCGCGGAAGCCTCGCGGCCGCCGCTGCGCACGCGGACGCCGCGGTCGTCGAAGGCGAGCTCCAGCGGCGCCTCGGAGGCGTCGGGCGCGACGCGGATCTGGTCCAGGAAGCCGACCGGGTGGTACTCCTTGCGCCACAGGTCGGGGATCTCGCGGCCCAGGCGAAGCCCCAGCGAGTCCACCACCTGCCCCAGGATCACCCGGCTGCGGATGATCTCCACGTCGGTGCTCACCCCGCCGGCCCCGCCGCCGCCCAGGGTGGCGGCGATCCCGGCGAGCCCGCCCGAGGGCGCGGCCCCGCCCTCGCCGCCGATCTCCACCGAGGCCTGGGAGCCGAACATCCGCTCGGTGGTCATCACCTTGTACACGGCCAGGGCGAGGCCCACGACGGTGGTGAGGAGCACCACCCAGTAGTAGCGGCGCAGCGCGCCGGCGTACTCGCCGAAGGTGGAGCCCTCCGCCTCGGGATCGGTGCGCAGGGCGCCGTGCCCGGCCGGGAGGTACAGGTGCTTTTCCGGGGTGGAGGACAGCTCGTGCATTCTCGGGTCGCTGGGGTCGTGGGGTCGGCCGGGCCGGCGGCTCAGGGCTTGTCGTCGTCGGAGCCGAGGACCTGGTCGATCAGCACGTAGGTGGTGACGATGGAGCCCACCGCCTGCAGCAGCTGCAGCGCCGGGCCGATGTAGGTGCGGGAGAAGGTGGGCCGCTCCTCCACGATGATCTGGTCGCCGGAGCGGATGGGCGCCTGGAGGAGCGCCGCGATCCCGCCGCCGTTCAGGTTCTCGACGTACTGCCGGCCGCCGCGCACCAGCTTGACCCGGTGCCGCCGGTCGGGCGCGGTGGAGCCGCCCACGCGGGTGATGGCCTCGCCCACGCTGAGCTGCGGCATGTAGTGCTGGTTGGGGTCGCGCACCGCGCCGCCCACGTACACCCGGAACTCCGGGATCAGGGTGAAGCGGGGCTCGGCCTCGAAGCGGGACAGGAACTGGCGGACCCGCTCCCGCGCCTCGGGGAGCGTCGTCCCGCCCACCTTGACCGCGCCGTACACCGGGTGCACGAAGGCGCTGTCCTCGCCCACCACCAGCGTTCCGCTCAGCTCCTGGTTGCGCCACACCTGGACGGTGGCGCGGTCCCAGGGCTTGAGCGTGGCCGGCGGGGTCTCGGGCGAGCCGTCCTGCGCGGCCAGCACGGCCGGGAGGAGGCAGGGGAGGAGCGCGATCAGCAGGCGTGCACGCGTCATGTCACCGGAGCGAACGGGTCGGACCACGCAGCACCGGACGAGTGCGGCGCACGCGAGGTCACAAACAGTTGAAAATAAACCACTTCAGCGCGCAGGTCCACCCTGCCCCCCGCGCGCCGCGGCGATCTCCGCCGGCCGGGCCGCGTGGGAGCGGGCCCGCTGCGCCCCGGCCCGCCCGGCGCGGGCCGCGCCGACGGGGGCGGCCTCGGGCTCGCCGGCGTACAGGGCCAGGAAGCGCTTCACCATCGCCTCCTGGCTGAACTCGCGCTCCACGCGCGCCCGGGCGGCGCGGCCCAGCCGCTCGCGCAGCTCGGCGTCGTCCAGCAGGCGGTTGACGGCGTCGGCGAGCGCGGCCGGGTCGGCGGGGGGCACGGTGATGCCGCTCTCCCCGTCGCGCGAGACGAAGGGGACGCCGGAGTCCAGCCGGGTGTTCACCACCGGCCGGCCGCAGGCCATGGCCTCGATCTGCACGATGCCGAACGCCTCGCTGCGGGCGATGGAGGCCAGCACGAACACCCGCGCGGCGTGGTAGAAGGGGACGGTGTCCTCCACGCCCCCCACCAGCGTGACGCGGTCCGCCAGCCCCAGCGACCGCACCCGCTCCTCCAGCGCCGGGCGCAGCGGCCCGGTCCCCACGATCACCAGGTGGCCGTCCACCCGGCGCATGGCCTCCACCAGGTGCTCGAAGCCCTTGTAGTACACCAGCCGCCCCACCCCCAGCACCATGCGCGGCCCGAAGCGCTCGCGCAGCGCCCGCACGGCGGCCTCCCGGCGCTCGAAGCCGCCGATGGGGATGCCGTAGGGGATCACGTGGGTGCGGTCGCGGTAGCGCGCCAGCGTGGGCGAGCTTTCCACGTAGTTGGGCGTGGCGGCCACCACGGCGTCGGCGCGGTCCAGCAGGCGGTGCAGGATGGGCCGGAAGGCGGCGTCCAGCACCTTCTGCCGCACCACGTCGCTGTGGTAGCTCACCACCAGCCGTCCGCGGTGGCCGCTGGCCAGGTACGCCATGGTGGCGGCCGGGTTGGGGAGGTGCAGGTGCACCACGTCGGCGCCGGACTCGCGGATGCGCCGCGACATCCCCGGGTTGATGGGGGCGCCGGCCAGCGTGAAGCGCGTGCCGAGCCGCTCCACCGGGATCCCGTCGACCACCTCGCGGGAGTGGCTGCGGTCGTCGCTGGACACCAGCACGCGCACGTCGGCGTGGTCGCGCAGCCCCTCGCAGAGCACCTGGAGGTGCGTCTCGATGCCGCCGTAGTGCGGCGGGTAGAACTTGCCCACCTGCAGCACCCGCGGGCGCCGCCCGGCCGCCTTGTCCGCCGCGCTCAAAGCGCCGCCACCTCGCGATACACCTTCACCATGCTCCGTGCGTACTCCTGCCAGGTGAACCCCGACGCCTGCGCCGCGCTCGCGGCGCGGCGCGCCTCCCACCGCTCCGGGTCGGCGGCGGGCTCGGCGAGCAGCCCCACCACCGTGTCGCCCCACGCCGCCACGTCACCGGTGGGGACGAAGGTGGCGGCCGCGCCGCCCACCTCGCGCAGCACCGGCAGGTCGCTGGCGACCACCGGGGTGCCGCAGGTCATCGCCTCGATCACCGGGAGCCCGAACCCCTCCTCCTCGGAGGGGAGCACGGTCAGCGCGGCCCGCCGGTAGACCGCCGCCAGCACCGCCTTGTCCAGGAAGGGGAGGACGGCGACCGCGTCCGCCACCCCCAGCTCCTCGGCCAGGCGGGCCTGCTCCTCGGTGAAGGGGCCTCCCACCCGCACCAGCCTCGCCGCAGGGACCTCCCGCTTCACCTCGGCGAAGATCCTCAGCAGCAGGTCGATGCGCTTGCGCGCGAAGGTGCCGCCCACGTGCAGCACCTCGGGGGCGCCGGCCCGCGCCGGACCCAGCAGGGCGGCGGCGGCGCGGTCGGCGGCCGGCTCCGCGTGCGGGGTGCAGGCGGGGTCCACGCCCAGGTGCGCCACGCTGGCCCGCTCGGCGGCCACCAGCCCGCGCCCCACCGCCTCGTCGCGCACGGCCGCGGTGTCGAACACCACCCGCCCGGCGCGCCCCAGCCCGCGCAGCACGTAGCCGGTCATCGCCCGGAACGCGGCGGAGCGCGGGGCGCGCCCCGGCTCCAGCAGGCACTGGAAGGTGTGCAGGTCGTGGCAGGTGACCACGGTGCGCTCCGGCGGAAGCCGGTGCACCAGCTGCCCGTAGGCGTGGTCCACCACGTGGAAGACGTCGAACTCGCCCCGGCGGCGGCGCATCAGGCGCGGGTAGTCCCAGAAGCGGTTGAGCGCCCGGTCCAGGTTGACCCGCAGCCGCCGCTCGTACGCGTCCCCCCCGGCGCCGGGCGCCGGCTCGCTCGTGAAGCGCCGGCGCATGGACGGCCTCACGCGGACCGCGGTCACACCGGGCGACTCCATCTCCCCCAGCGAGCGGAGGAGCATGTCGGGGACCAGGTCCATGCTGGGCCAGCGCTCCTCCAGCAGGTCGCACACCACGGCGACGCGCGGCGCGGGGCCCGCCTCCGCGGCGGGGTCCGTTCCGCCCCGGACGGCGGAAGTCCACGGCGCCGCACCGGCCGCCGCGGTCGCGCCGCCCCCCGCGGCGACGCCGGTCCGCCCTGCCCCGCCGGGTGCGCTCACGGCGCGCCGGGCTTGCTCCCGACGATGACCTGGCTGCACGGGAACGCGTTGACGGCGAACCCGGGGAGCATGCTCAGAACGGCGTAGTAGAGCATGGAGCGCTCGGAGCGGCGGTACAGGAAGCCGCGGTAGTTGTGCTGGCGGAACCCCAGCCCGGCGGCGCGGAAGAAGCGCCGGTACTCGCCCACGGAGTAGTAGTTCTCCTTGACCTCGTCGCGCCGCACGTGGAAGTCGTACAGCGGCTTGAGGTAGCCGGGGCAGGAGGGCTCGAACAGGAGGTACAGCTCGCCGCCGGGGCGCAGGATCCGCGCGCACTCGCGGACCGCGGCCGCGGGGTCCTGGGTGTGGTGGAAGCTGGCGAAGAACATCACCCGGTCGAAGGCGGCGTCCGGGAACGGGGTCTCCTCGGCGCCCGTGACCCACTTCTCGTCCAGCGACACCCCGAAGAACTGCTCGTACTGCCCGCTCTTCTCCACCGCCTCGCGCGACACGTCCGAGAACACCACCCGGCACTCGGGGAAGCGCTTCTTGACGTACGAGCTCAGGTAGCCGTACCCACCGCCCAGCTCCAGCACCGAGCCGCGGAAGCTGAGGCCGAAGCGCCGGACCATGTCGTCGAAGGTGAGCAGCGACTGGGCCTTGCCCACGTACAGCAGGGAGCGGTACAGGTCGGCGGAGGCGCGCTCGTCCTCGGACGACCTGAAGAAGTCGTCCTCCGCCTGCTGCTCCTCGTTGGGGCGGTCGAGGTGGACCCGGATCGTCTCGCTCATGCGGCGCCCGCGGTGCGGTGCACCAGGAAGCGGGTGACCACGCAGTCCGGCGCGAAGGCGGCCGGGCCGGCGCTGTCCACGAAGCCGGCGTCGAGCAGGGTGCGGTAGAGCGCGTCCGGGGTGCTCCCCGCGTCGCGCAGCCAGAAGTCGTTGAACTCCACCAGCACCGCGCGGACGCGCCCGGTGGACAGCGCGCGCGCCGCGCCCTCGAACACGCGGGGCTCGTGCCCCTCCACGTCCACCTTGACCAGGTCCACCGTCGCCACGCCCCACTCGTCCAGCACGTCGTCCAGGCGGCGCACGGGCACGGACACCGGCTCGCCGCCGGAGCTGGCGCTCATGGTGGGGGAGTGGAAGTTGGCGGCGGCGGGGGGGAGGTACAGCGTAAGCTCGCCGGGGGCGTCGCTGAGCCCCATCTGGAACGCCTCCGCCTGGGGCATGCGGTTGGCGCGCAGCGTCGCCGCGATGCGCGCGTAGGCGTACGGGCTGGGCTCCAGCGCGTACACGCGCCCGCGCTCGCCCACCAGCGAGGCGGCGAGCAGGCTGAAGTACCCCACGTTGGCGCCCACGTCCACGAAGGTCATCCCCGGCTTCAGCCAGGAGCGGACCAGGGCGGTCTCCTGCGGCTCGAAGGCGCCCAGCCAGATCCAGCGCTGGATCGCCTCGGCAAGGTCCAGCTTCATCCGGTAGCCGAACACGTCGGCGTCCCGCTCGCCGCGGCTGGGCGCGACCCCCTCCAGGAGGCGGAGCTTGCCGCGGAAGTGGTACGGTCTGAGGACGTCGACTACGGCTTCACGGATCATGGATCAGGCGCTGTGTGCTCTCACGTCGGGACGGCGCTCGCGCGCTCCCGGATGCTGTCGCGGCCGCCGCGGGCCGCCTCCTCCAGGACGGGGAGGAGCGCCGCCAGGTGGGCCTCCCGGCTGAACCGCCGCGCAAGGCGCATCGCCCCCTCGCGGAGGCGCGCGTGCTCGCCCGGGTCGCGCAGGCAGTGGACGACGGCGTCCGCCAGCCCGGCGGCCGTGGGCGGGTCGGCCGGGGCCAGGCGGCCGTTGGCCCCGTCCTCCAGCCAGTCGGGGATCCCCCCGGTCGCGAAGGCGGCCGCGGGGACGCCGCGCAGCCCCGCCTCGGGGCCCACCATCCCGAACGGCTCCGGCCACACGCTGGGGACCACCAGCAGGTCGGTTCGCGCCCACAGGTCCTCCAGCTCGCCGTCGCGCTTCCACCCCACGAACTCGGCGGCGACGCCCTCGCAGCGGGCCGCGACCTCGGCGGCGCGGCGCTCCCACTCGGCGCGGTCCGGGCCGTCGCCCGCGAACACCGCGCGCACCGGGCGGCCCAGCCCGGCGCGGACCGCGGGGAGCGCCTCGACCAGCGTCCTCCCGCCCTTGAGCAGGTCCATCCGCCCCAGGAAGAGCAGCCGGGCCGCCCCGTCCGGCGACAAAGACGAGCCAGGGGCGGGGGCGTCACCGCCCGTCCGCGGCCCCTCCACCGGGAGCGGCGCCACGTGCGTCCGCGCCGGGTCGCTGCCGTTGGCGACGTACTCGTCCCGCATGTGGCGCGAGTTGGCGACCACCGCCCGGTACGCGCCCAGCAGCTCCTTGCGGCGCGTGTTGCGCCGGTAGTCCCGCAGCATGGTGAGCGGGCTGAGCCCGCCGCAGCGGTGCGGGTAGTAGTGGGCCAGGCATCCCGGCCCCAGCCGCCTGCCGCACGGCGTGGGCGTGGGGCTCTTGTGCGTCTTCTGGCCGCTGACGCAGGTGCCGTAGTACGCGTGCACGAACAGCACGCAGGGCGCGACCGCCAGCAGCGCCGCCTCCGTCTCCGGCCCGGTGGTGATGTGCGTGAACACCACGTCCGGCCGCCACGCGCGCAGCGCCTCCAGCGCGCCCGCCATCCCCATCTCCGCCGCGCACCACTCCGGCGCGCCCTCCGGGAGCCGGATCCGCTCCCGGTCCGCCGGCTGGTCCAGCTCGCTCCAAAGCGCCACCTGGTGCCCGGCCCGCGCCAGCTCCGGGATCACGATCCCCAGGTACCCCTCGGCCCCTCCCAGCGCGCGCCGGCTCCAGTTGGCGACGGCGATCCTCATCCGGCTACGCGCCCGGGGTGCCGAACAGGCGCTGCAGCCGGCCGCGGGTGGAGCGGGGGACGAAGCGCTTCGCCGGGTGCGCGAGCACCGCCCAGAACGGGTACGTCGCCACGATGCGCGGGTACGCCGCGGCGGCCGCCACGCAGTACCGGACCCCGTCGCCCCAGCGGTCCAGGATGGTGGCGGCGATCCCGGCGCGGACCAGCAGGTGCGCCCGGGCCGGCTTCAGCTCGGCCAGGATGCGCTCCTGCTCCTCGGGCGAGACCAGCCCGCTGCCGCGCACGTACTCCTCCACCACCCGGCACAGCTCGAACCCCGGGTCCACCGACGACTTCTGCGCGGCGTACATCCGGAAGCGGGCCAGCGGCGCGTCGATGGGCTGGAAGACGTGCCCGCGCGACAGCAGCCGCAGCCACATCTCCAGGTCCATCACCGAGCGCAGCTCCTCGCGGAAGCCCCCGGCGTCCACCACCGCGCGGGTGCGGCAGAACACCTCCGGCTGCGTCAGGAACTCGCGCCGGTTCAGCCGGTCCCAGATGCGCAGGTAGTCCAGGAAGCCGTCGAACCTGGCCTGGACGGTGAACTGCTCCTCCCCGGTCTCGGAGATGTACACGCAGTGGCCGTACACCACGTCGGCCTCGGGGTGGGCGCGGAAGCCCTCCACCACCGCGGCAAGCGCCCCGGGGGTCAGCAGGTCGTCGGAGTTGAGGTAGGTGAAGATCTCGCCTGTGACGCGCTCCAGCCCCTTGTTGATGGCGTGCGTCTGCCCGCGGTCCTTTTCGCTCACCCAGAAGGTGAGCCAGGGCTCGTAGCTGCGGAGCACCTCCACCGTTTCGTCGGTGCTCCCCCCGTCCATGACGATCAGCTCCAGGTTGGGGTACCCCTGGAGCAGCACGGAGCGGAGCGTCTCCTCGATGAAGCGCCCCTGGTTGAACGAGGGGACCACCACGCTCACCCGGGGCCAGATGGAGCGCCCGCTCTCGGCCGCGCGCGGGGTCTCCTCCGTCCACGGCCACCCCGTCCTGTCCGCCGGCGGGGGCGGGAGGGTGTCCAGGGTGGGGCGGGAGACGCCGTTGTGCGCGCTGCCGAGATCGTCCATGGCAAAAGCAAACGCTCCGCGAACGCGCGACCCGCGCTTCCGCAGAGACAGCCGGATGGCCCGGGCGGAGTGCCGGGGCTGCGCCGTCACCCGCGGGGTGCGGGCGCCGGGGCTTAGTCGAAGCGCCACTAAGATATCGCCCGTGTCCACGTCGGTCCAGTCGCGTGACCTCCGTCGGCGGAGGGCCGTCACTCCCGGGCCGTGTCGGCGCGGGCCGGCGTGTACGTCCGTGTACTTGCGTCCACTCCCGAACGGGCCGACTTTTCGGCGCTGTACAACCAGCGGTTGTACAGTGGACGTCCAGCTTCACGTCGGCACCGGCGCCGGCGACACGACCGTTTCACGGGGAGAGCCAGAAATTGAGCGGGGACTTGCAGAAGGCGCGGGTGGAGGCGGCGGAGAAGTCCGGCGGCACCTCGGCCGACCCCATCTACAACGCGGTGCTCGCCCGGGTGGACGCGCTCGGCGTGGAGGGGCGCGCGCTGGACTTCGGCGCCGGGACCGGGCGGCTGGCCCGGTTGCTGGCCGAGCGCCCGCGGTTCACGCACGTGGACGCGGCGGACATCGTCGCCTACGAGGGGGCGAGCGCCGGCGGCGTCCACTGGATCCTCGGCGATCTCAACGAGCGGCTCCCGGTCCCCGACGGCACCTACGACCTGATCGTGGCGGCCGAGGTCATCGAGCACCTGGAGAACCCGCGCTTCCTCGCGCGCGAGTGGTTCCGGCTGCTTCGCCCGGGCGGGGCGCTGGTGCTCTCGACGCCCAACAACGAGAGCTGGCGGTCGGTGGTGTCGCTGCTCTTCCGCGGGCACTTCGCCTCGTTCACTGGCCCCAGCTACCCGGCGCACATCAGCGCGCTGCTCCGCGCCGACATCGAGCGGGTGCTGTCCGAGGCCGGCTTCCGCGGGGTCGAGTTCGCCTTCACGGAGCACGGGCTGCTGCCCAAGCTCACCTCGGTCACCTGGCAGGGTGCGTCGCTCGGCACGCTGCGCGGCGTCCGCTACTCGGACAACGTCGTCTGCACCGCGCGCAAGCCCGGCTGAGCTGAACGGCTTCCGACTGCGGGTTCGGGCGTGCCCCCGCTGGCGCGGGGTCGGGCTGCGGCTCCGTAGCGGACGAAACTACCGTCCGCAACGGAGTCGAGCCCGGCAAACTGCCGCCGGGTCTCGCCCCTTCGGGCCGACATCCCTCACGCAACGGCGGGCCCCCTCCCCCCAGCCCCCTCCCCCGCAAGCGGGAGAGGGGGAGCACGACGGAGTGTCGGTCGGGCTCGATGCCGAGGGTCGGGAAGCCCTCCCCCGGCACGGGGGAGGGTGGCGGCTCTCGGGCCGCCGGGTGGGGGCCCTCGCCGACGCAGCCCATCGCCGGTTCACGCACGAGAAAAGC
>DASVQR010000041.1:0-12443 GCA_036389055.1 Longimicrobiaceae bacterium
CTGCAACTGCGCCGCCGGGCTGTTGCAGTGCTCCCCCTCTCCCGCTTGCGGGGGAGGGGGCCGGGGGGAGGGGCCCGCCACGGCGCGCCGATCCCCGCCCCCCGGGCAGCCCTCCCCCGGCACGGGGGAGGGTGGCGAGCCTCAAGCGAGCCGGGTGGGGGCCCCCGCGGACGCCAGCGCTACCCCCGCGTGAGGGATTTCGGCCCGAAGGGGCGAGACCGCGCGGCAGTTTGCGCGGGCTCGACTCCGTTGCGGACGGTAGTTTCGTCCGCTACGGAGCCGAAGCCCGACCCCGGCGCCAGCCGGGGGCACGCCCAAACCCGCAGTTCGAAGCAGTAAAACTCAGGGAAGCTCCAAAACCCAACGGTACGCCTGGATCACGTCCCGCGAGAACCCGTCCACGCACCCCCACAGGTACACCTGGAAGCGACGGTACTGGGCCACCCCCCAGCGCCGCTCCACCTCCTCCCGGTGCCGGTCCAGGTTCCGCGCCCAGTGCAGCGTGGTGAGTCGGTAGTTGTCGGTGTCGTCGTGCACCACGCGCAGCCGGAACGGCGACGCGGCCACCGCGGCCAGGTAGTCGTGCAGGCAGAGCGGCGACCCGTTCCCGGGAAAGATGTGCCGCTCGAAGAAGTCCGACACGTCGTGCTTGGTGCGGGTGGCGCTTGCGTCCAGGCACACCCGCCCGCCCGGCTTCAGCAGCGCCTCGTAGGCCCGGAGCGAGGCCCGGTAGTCGGGGAGGTGCTCGGTGACGCCCAGGTTGACGACGGCGTCGTAGCGCTCCGCCGGCCGGTGCTCGAACAGGTGCTCGCGCAGCACCCGGCACGGCAGCCCCTCGCGGTCGATGAGCGCCCGGATGAAGCGCTCGGAGGCGGCGGAGATGGTGAGCGAGGTGACGCGGACGCCCCGCCTGCCCGCGTGCTCGGTGAAGGCGCCCCAGCCGCCGCCCACGTCCAGCACGTGGTCGCCCGGCCGTGCGCCCACGGCCTCCAGCGCGAAGTCCAGCTTGCGGGTGATGGCGTCCTCCAGCGGCTCGTCGTCGCGGGCGAACACGCCCTGCGAGTAGCAGCGGTGGCGCCGGTCCAGGAACAGCGTGAAGAACTCCGGCTCCTCGTCGTAGTGCTCGGCGATCCAGCCGCGGTCGCTGGCCACCTGCCCGAACAGGAGCGGGCGGACGAAGCGGCCCAGGCGGCGCAGCGGGTGCCGGTCGGTGAACAGGCCGCGCAGCGCCAGGAGCCGGGCCAGGTCACCCTCCACGTCCAGCAGGCCGCGCAGGTACGCCTCGCCCACGGCGGTGGCGTCCAGGGTGCTGAGCGCGGCCAGGCCGCGGCGGTCGTTGACCACCAGGGTGACGGCGGGGTCGCCGGCGCCGAACACGGCCGGCGGGGCGCCGGGGCGGCGAAGGGCGAAGCCGCCTCCGGCGGCGGGGAGCAGGGAGGCGGCGCGCTTCTCGATCAGGCGGACCAGGCGGTCGAAGCGGGTGTCCATGGGCGGACGCGGGCGGAGGGTGAGGAAGGCTGCTGCGTGCGCTGGGGATCGGGGTGGACTGTCTCCGCTAGGCGCGGGGGACGAGCTCCGGCAGGCCGGGCCAGTCGCGCAGGGTCTCGGCGGCGTGCGTGTACCCGGCCTCCACGATGGCGTCCAGGTGGGGGAAGTCCATCAGCCGGAAGCGGTCGATGGGCGGGTGGAAGCACAGGTCGGCCCCCTCCGTGGAGTGCCGCTCGCGGTGGACGGCGTGCAGCATGGAGGCGCGCATCGCCACCTCCATCAGCGAGGGGAAGCGGGCCCGGCTGGCGGCGTCGCGGGAGAAGCGGCCCCGGATCACCTCCCAGGGCGAGGGGATGCGCTCGCAGGTGAAGGTGGCGTCCTCCTCCACCGACACCTCGGAGGCGATCACCGTGCCGGGGCCCAGGCCGCGCATCACGTCCACGGGGACGTTGTCCAGCAGGGCGCCGTCCACCAGCAGGCAGCCGTCGGCCAGCACGGGGATGGCGGCGCCGGGGAGGGAGCCGCTGGCGGTGGAGGCGACGCGCAGCGAGCCGGCGCGGTGCACCACCTTGTCGGCGGTGGTGAGGTTGCTGGAGACGCAGAAGAAGGGGATCCACAGGTCCTCGATCTGCGTGTCGCCGTACAGCATGCGCCCGCACTGGTCGGACCCGCGCTGGCCGATCAGCGACAGGATGGGGACGGTGTAGCGGGTGTGCGGGCGGATCTGCACCCAGACGCGGTGGTTGACCCGGTGGATGCGCGCGGGGCTCCACCCCATGGCGTGCTGCGCGGCGACGGCGCCGCCCATGCTGGTGCCGCCGATCATGTCGATGGGGACGCCGGCCTCCACCAGCGCCCGCACCACCCCGATGTGGGCGAGCCCGCGCGCCCCGCCGCCCCCCAGCACCACGC
This sequence comes from Longimicrobiaceae bacterium, assembly GCA_036389055.1. Classification (GTDB taxonomy): domain Bacteria; phylum Gemmatimonadota; class Gemmatimonadetes; order Longimicrobiales; family Longimicrobiaceae; genus JAFAYN01. Next base: position 2,401 of record DASVQR010000041.1, read on the forward strand.
CCACCGCCCGCCCGGCGAGCACGCGCGCCAGCCGGGCGAAGTCGCCGGGCTCGCTCCAGCGCAGGTGGTGGTGCTCGTCCACGCGGCGCCCCTCCAGCCAGCGCCGGGTGCCGGAGGGGAGGCGCTCGCCGTCGGGGTGCAGCAGCACCAGCACCTCGTGGGCGTCGGTGATGCGCCCCTCCAGCCCCAGCAGCGCGCGCTCGGCCTCGCCGGGGCGGGGATCGTCGGCGGCGCGGGCCACCAGCAGCACGCGGTCCGCCTGGCGCATGCAGCGGCGGCTCCAGGGGGTGGGGCCCGCCTCGGCCTCGTAGACCACGAAGCGGTGGGCCGCCTCCTGCGCCTCCAGCCAGGCCAGGAGCCGCGGGCTCTCCGGGCTCCCCTCCCACGCCTGGGCGATGCCGGCCTCGTCCATGCGCGCGTCCACCCCCGCCGCATCCAGCCGCAGCGTGGGGCCGTGCGCGCCCAGCGCGGCGGTGAGCCGGTTGCAGAACTCGCGCACCGGCGCGCCCCCGCCGGCGGGGAGCACCGCCACGTTGACCACCCGGCCCGGGCCCGTGCGCGCGCCGCGGTGCATCCGCTCCACCAGCCCGCGGGTGACGCGGCGCAGCAGCTGCGGCTGGCGGGCGGCCAGCCGGTCGAACTCGTCGCTGGTGAAGCCCACCAGCACGCTGTCGCGCACGGCCTGCACGCGCTCGCCGCGGGTGGGGACGCCGAAGAAGCCCAGCTCCCCGGCGACCTCGCCGCGCCCGGACTCGGCGAGCACGCGCGTGGCGCCGTCGCGCTCCACGCGCAGCGTCTGCACGCGGCCGCTGACCACGAAGTAGAGCCCGTCGGCGGGGGTGTTCTGCTCGAACAGCAGGCGGCCGCGCGGGAGGTGCACCCAGTCGGCGGTGGCCTCCACGTCGTCCAGCAGCCGCCGCCCGAAGGCGCCGAACACCGGGTGAAGGCGGCAGAGGAGCTGGCGGGCGTGCAGCCGCCGGAGCGCGGCGCGGAGCTCCGGGTGCGCGGCGGCAAGGCGGTCCACGGCCTCGCCGGGGACGCGGCCCACGACGGAGTCGCGCGCGGCGCGGACGACGGTCGGGCGGGCGCTCCCCGCGAACGGCTGCATCTCGTCCAGCGCCTCGCCGGGCTCCAGCGTCCGGACAGGGGTCTCGGAGCCGTCCGGCGCGGGCTCGGCCGCGAGCAGTGCCCCCTCCAGCACCAGGTACAGCGCGGCGCCGGAGCGCGGGCCCGTGAACAGCGCCTCGCCGGCGGCGAGGGCCACGCGCTCCATCTCCGCCTCCAGCGCCGCGGCGGCGTCGGGGCCGAGGCCACCCGGGAGGGCGGCGGCGGGAACCACGGGAAGCTGGGTCGCGACCGGCTCGACCTGGCTCATCGCGCGTCGGGAAGGAGGGCGGGACGGGGCCGGCGGCGGCCGCCGGCCCATCCTACGTTGCGGCGGGAACGCGGCCTTGGCAAGAACGGAGATCGCCGTCCGGGCGCCCGCTTCACGACGCGGGAGGTCCGGACGGCGACCTTTCAGGACACGATCGGCACAGCGCCGCGTGCGACCTACTCTCCAGGGGCGCGCGGTGGGGCGTCCAGCAGCTCCCGGTAGAATTCCAGCGTCTGCGCGGCGATGGCGCGCCAGCTGAACCGCGCCAGGACGCGGGCGCGGGCCGCGGCGCTCATCGCGGCGCGCCGCTCCGGGTCGGCCATGAGCTCGTCCACGGCGGCGGCCAGCGCGCGGGAGAAACCCTCCGGGTCGCGCGGCTCGGGGTCGCCGCCGCCCACTTCCTGGAACGGCACCAGGAGCCCGGTCTCGCCGGGGACCACGATCTCGGGGATGCCGCCCACCGCGGAGGCGACCACCGGCGTCTCGCACGCCATGGCCTCCAGGTTGATGATGCCGAACGGCTCGTACACGGAGGGGCAGACGAAGACGGCCGCGTGCGAGTACAGGACGATGACGTCGTCCTTGGGGAGCATCTCCGGGATCCAGGCGATGGGGGCCGCCGCCTCGCGGCGGGCCTCGTCCACCCGCGCGGCCATCTCGTCGGCGATCTCCGGCGTGTCCGGCGCCCCCGCGCAGAGCACCACCTGCACGCGGGACCTCAGGTGCCGGATCGCCCTCACCAGGTGCAGGATCCCCTTCTGCCGGGTGATGCGGCCGACGAACAGGACCATCGGCAGCTCCGGGTCCACTCCCAGCCGGCGGAGCACCTCGGGGTCGTGGCGGGGGCGGTACTCGTCCGGGTCGATGCCGTTGTGGATCACCCGCACCCGCCCGGCCGGCACGCCGTACAGCTCCTGCACGTCGCGCTTCATCGCCTGGGAGACCGCCACCACGCCGTCGGCGTTCTCGTACGCGGTGCGCTCCACCCACGACGACGCGTGGTAGGCGGTGCCCAGCTGCTCCACCTTCCAGGGGCGGTGCGGCTCCAGCGAGTGCGTGGTGAGCACCAGCCGCGCGCCGGTCAGCGGCCGCGCCAGGCACCCGGCCAGGTGCGAGTACCAGGTGTGGCAGTGCACCACGTCGGGCGCCTCCACCGCGCCGGCCATGGCCAGGTTGCGGGCCAGCGCGTCCAGCATCCGCCCGTGGCGGGGGTCCTGCGCGGGAACGTGCGGCCCGGGCGGGATGCCGCGCACGTGCAGCCTGCCGCGCTCCTCCCGCTGCTCGCCGAAGGCGAGCACGTCCACCCGCTCGATCTCCGGCAGCGCGGCCAGCTCGCGCGACAGGTACTCCACGTGCACCCCCGCCCCCCCGTAGACGTGGGGCGGGTACTCGTTGGTGAACAGTGCGATGCGCATCGGCTGAAACGGTCCAAGAGAGGTGGGGACACGCGAAGACCCGCGTGAGGGATGCGCGCCCGGCAGGGCCGAGACCCGCCGGCGGTTTGGCGGGGCTCGGCGGAGTTACGCACGGTCGTATCGTGCGTTACTCCGCGCGCAGCCCGACCCCGGCGACAGCCGGGGGCACGCCCAACCCCGCAGTTCAAAGCCGTTGGAGAACCAGAAAAATCAGATGACTGTGCCGTCGGGGATCTCGGCGTTCTTGGGAATGACGATGATGCCGTCGCGGATGTAGAAGCCCGGCCCCTCGCCCTCCTGCACCCCCTCCTTGTTGGTGATGACGCACCCCTTGCCGATGGAGGCGTTGCGGTCCACGATGGCGCACTCGATCCGTGAGTCCTCCCCGACGCCCGGGTTGGCCGGCCCCTGCACCGGGGCGCGCCCCTCGCACCCCTGCCAGCCGTAGTAGTCCGCGCCCATGATCACCACCCGGCGGATCTGCGCCCGCGCGCCGATGTAGGAGCGGATGCCGATGACCGAGTCGGTGATCTCGGCGTCCACGATCACGCTCCCCTCCGCGATGATGGAGCGCTCCACGGAGGTGCGGATCACCTTTGCGGGCGGGAGCATGCGCGCGTTGGTGTACAGCGGCCGCTCCGGGTCGTACAGGTTGAAGTCCGGGCGGGGCTGGGCGAGCATGATGTTGGTGTCGAAGAACGACTTGACCGTCCCGATGTCGTTCCAGTAGCCCGTGAACGGGTAGGCGACCACCCGGCAGCTCTGGATGGAGTTGGGGATGATCTGCTTGCCGAAGTCGTGGTCGTCCGGGTTGCCGTCCAGCACGTCGCGCAGCACGCCCGCGTTGAAGATGTAGATGCCCATGGAGGCCAGGAACGTCCGCCCGGCCTCCTGCATCTCGGGCGGCACGGGGCTCTCCTTGCCCTCCAGCTCCTCGCTCCGCGGCTTCTCGTAGAACTCGGTGATGCGGTGCTCGTCGTCGGTCTTGAGGATCCCGAACCCGGGCGCGTCGGCGGCGCGGACGGGCGTCACCGCCACGGTGATGTCGGCGTCGTGCTGCTTGTGGTGCTCCAGCATCGGCCGGTAGTCCATGGAGTACAGCTGGTCCCCGGACAGGATGATGACGTGGTCGTGCGGGTAGTTGCGGATGTGCAGCATGGTCTGCCGCACCGCGTCGGCCGTCCCCTGGTACCACAGCCCCGAGGCGGCGGTCTGCTCGGCGGCAAGCACGGTCACGAAGCCGCCGTGGAACCGGTCGAAGATGTAGGAGCGCGCGACGTGGTTGTTGAGGCTGGCGGAGTTGTACTGCGTCAGCACGAAGATCCGGTACAGCCCGGAGTTGATGCAGTTGGAGATGGGGACGTCCACGAGACGGTACTTCCCGGCGAGGGGGACGGCGGGCTTGGCGCGGTCCATGGTCAGCGGGAAGAGCCGCGTGCCGACACCACCTCCGAGAATGACTGCGAGCATCTGGCTCATCGGGGCGCGAAGGAATGGGGGTCCGGGGGCAGGCCGCCGGACCGACTCCGGGTTGGGTTCGGGTTGCCGGCCAGGCGATGCAAAACGTATGCGGGCGCGCTCCCGGGCGACAGCCGGGCGGGCGGCGGCCCGCTGCTCCACCGAAAGAGAGACGCCGGAGGCCCTCGCGGGGGGCCTCCGGCGTCTCTCTTTTGTCGACCCGCATCCGCCCCGTCGGCGGACCGGCCGCTACCTCCGCACGGCGGCGGAGTCGGCGCGGCTGACCTCCACGCCCAGCAGCGTGGGCTGCACGCCGCGGTCCGGGAGCACCGGCGCGGGGGGCGGCGGCGGCACGTAGGGCCCGGCGAGGGTGGAGAGCGCCACCCGTCCCCTCCCCCTGCGCGCCCAATTCTCGTACGCGTCGGCGAGCGCCCGGTGCTCCACCTGCTCCTCGGGGAGCCCGCGCCTGCGCAGCAGCTCGCGCGCGTCGGCGAGGACGCGGCCGCCGCGGCCGTACACGTCCGGGTGCATCTGCACCTGCTCGTTGCGGACCTCGGCCAGCCGGTACACCACGTCCAGCCGGACGGGGTTGTACAGCGGCACCGGGTGCGTCACGCCGGAGTTGGACGCCAGGTAGTCGATGTGCCGCGGCCCGAACCCGGGGGTGCGGTCGGCGTGCAGCCGCCGCGTCAGGTCCATGATGTCCGCGTTGGCCATGCGGATGCAGCCGTGCGACGCGGGCCCGCCCAGGCGCCCCACGCTGGTGGTGCCGTGGATGTAGTACAGCTCGGAGATGTGCAGCTTGACGCGCCCCATGGGGTTGCGCGGCCCCGGCGGCTCCGGCTTGCGGCCCTGCGCCCACGCGCTCTCCGGCGGGTGCCAGCCGGGATTCCAGATCATCCGGGAGATCCAGAAGGTGCCGGTGGGCGTCGGGTGCCCGCGGGTCCCCACGGACACCGGGTAGCTCTTGACCGCGGAGTCGCCGCGGATCAGGTCCAGCCGGCCCGCGGGGACGTTGACGACGATCCGCAGCCGGGGGTTGGGCTTCGGCTGCGCGGGGGCGGCCGCCGTGGCGGCGGGCGTGGTCCGGGGGGCCGGGGCCTGCGCGTGCGCCGCCGTCCCGAGGAGGGCCAGGGCCAGGAGGGCGGCGAGGGTGCGGCGGGGGGACTGCATGGGTCTGCGAGGAGCGGAGGTGGCCGGCGGGGCGCGGGCCCGTGGGATCCGGGCGCGCGGGCGCGGCCGTCCGCCCGGACGGCCGCGCCATCCCTGGAAGCTAGCGAATGCGCGGCCCGAATCAAGGTGGGGCCGCGGGGCCCGCGTGCCCGAACGGGAACGGGCGCGGGCCGCGGGGGCGTGGCCGTCCTCCCGGCCCGGGGGAGACGGCTCCACTCACCACGCCTCGCACCGGGCCGCGAGGCACTCGCCGGCGCCGCCGGAGTCGAGCAGGGCCGGATAGCCGGGGATGGGAAAGCGGGCGCAGAGCTCGCGGACGCGCCCGCGGACGTCCCCGCGGACGGCGGCGTCCAGCGCGTAGCTGCGCTCCCCCGAGGGTCGCGTGGAGCGGAGGACGCGGTCCACCAGGGCCGCGCACTCCGCGGCCTCCAGCCCCCCCATCCCCCGCGCGGCGACGTGGTTGGTCCCCAGGCGGAGCCCGCTGGCGACCAGCGGCCCCCGCCGGTCCCCCGGGACCTTGTTCCGGTTGACCACGATGGAGCACTCCTCCAGTGCGCGCTCCGCCACCACCCCGGTCAGCCCCGTGCGCTCCAGGTCCAGCACCACCATGTGGTTGTCGGTCCCGCCTGTGAGCAGCTCGTACCCGGCGGCGGCAAGCGAGCCGGCGATCGCGGCGGCCCCGGCGAGCACCCGCTCCATCCGGGCGGCGAACTCCGGGGTGGCGGCCGCGGCGAGCGCGCGGGCCTTCGCCGCCACCGCGGCGAGGCTGGGCGTTCCCTGGTAGAAGGGGAAGGTGGCCGCCTGCATGGTGTCCGCCAGCGTCCTCCCGTCCGCCAGACGGAGGTCGTGGTCGCGGCCGATCAGGATCAGCCCCCCGCGCGGCCCGTAGAGCTGCTTGTAGGTGCTGGTGGTGGTGACGTGGGCGTGGTCGACGGGGCTGGCGTGGAGCCCCGCGGCCACCAGCCCGGCGATGTGCGACACGTCGGCCAGGAGGTACGCGCCCACCTCGTCGGCGATTGCGCGCAGGCGGCGGAAGTCGATGGCGCGGGGGTACGCGCTGCTCCCCCCGATGATCATCCGGGGCCGGAACTCCCGCGCCCGGCGCCCGATCGCCTCGTAGTCCAGGAAGCCGTCGCCGTCCAGCCCGTACCCGGCCGTCCGGAAGTACTGCCCCACCACCGAGGCGCGCGAGCCGTGCGTCAGGTGGCCGCCGGAGTCCAGGTCCAGCCCCAGAATGCGGTCCCCGGGGCGGAGGAGGCCGAAGATGGCGATGTGGTTCGCTGCGGAGCCGGAGTGCGGCTGCACGTTGGCGTACGCCGCCCCGAAGGCGGCGCGGGCGCGCTCGACGGCAAGGCGCTCGACCTCGTCCACGAAGGCACAGCCGCCGTGGAAGCGGGCTCCCGGGTACCCCTCCGTGGTGACGTTGTCGAGCACCGTGCCGCAGCACGCCAGCACCGCGGGGTCGGCGGCGCTGGAGGCGGCCACCAGGGTGAGCGCCTCCATCTGCCGGCGGTACTCGCCCCGGATCAGCTCGTACAGCCCGGGGTCGGCCCGGCCGAGCGCCTCCACGCCCCGCCGGGCGAGCTCGTGGAGAAAGGCGTCTTCGCTGAACGACATCTCGGCTCCTCCTCTCGTTTGCCGCGTCCCGGGGTCACCCGCGCCGGAGCGCCGCCCGCAGGCAGCCCTCCAGGGCGTCGGCCAGCGCCGCGACGTGCGGGTCCTCGAACATGCTGTCGTGGTCCCCGGGCACCGGGTGCGCCTCCACTCCCTCCCCGGCGAGCCGCCCCCAGAAGTCGCGCGCGTCCCGGAGCCGGTCGGCGGGCTCCTCCCGCGGCTGGAAGAGCGTGACGCGGAGCCGGTCCGCCGCGGTGGCGAAGTCCCGGCGCGCCACGGCGTGGCCGCGGTACACCCGCATGGCGGCCAGGAGGGGGGCGGGGGCGCCGCCCGGGCGGTCGGCCAGCTCGATCAGGCGGTCGACCTGCGCGATGGGATCGAGGCCCGCCAGCTCCACGGGGGTGAACCCGGGCGGGAGGAAGGCTTCCGCCCTGCGCAGCAGGGCCCCGGCGTGGTCGGGCGTCTCCCCGGGGCCGACGCCGCGGGTGTCGAACATGGCCAGCAGGGCGACCTCGTCCCCCGAGGCGCGGAGCTGCCGCGCCATCTCCCAGGCGACCAGCCCGCCCACCGACCACCCGCCGAGCAGGTACGGGCCCCGGGGCTGCACGCGGCGGATCTCCCCGACGTAGAAGCGGGCCATCGCGCCCACGTCCGAGAAGGGCTCGCGCTCCCCGTCCAGCCCGGGGGCCTGCAGCCCCAGGAACGGCTGCTCCGCGCCGAGGAGGCGCGCGAGCCGGACGAAGCGGAAGACCTGCCCGCCCGCGGGGTGGACGCAGAAGAAGGGAGGCCGGGAGCCGTCCGGCCGGATCGGCACCACGGGGGAGGGGGCGGCGGGGATCCGGTGCTCGTCGATGGCCCGCGCGAGCTCCGCCACGCTGGGCCGCCGGAACAGCGTGGCGACGGGGATGCGCTGGCCCATCCGCTCCTGGATGCACGCCACCAGCCGCACCGCGAGCAGCGAGTGTCCGCCCAGGTCGAAGAAGTCGTCGCGGACGCCCACGCGCGCCGTCCCCAGGGTCTCGGCCCACAGCTCCGCCAGCAGCTCCTCCGTGGGGGTGCGCGGCACCTCGCGCTCTCCGCCCGGCCGGCCCCACTCCGGGGCCGGGAGCGCCCGGCGGTCCAGCTTGCCGCTGGGCGTCAGCGGGAGCCGCTCCAGCGCCACCACCGCCGCGGGCACCAGGTGCTCCGGCAGCCTCGCCCGGAGCCGCGCCCGGAGCGCGCTCCCCTCCCCCTCTCCCACCACGTACGCCACCAGCCGGCGGTCTCCCGGGGCGTCCTCGCGCACGGTGACGGCCGCCTCGCGCACGCCCGGCTCCTCCAGCAGGGCGGCCTCCACCTCGCCCGGCTCCACGCGGAAGCCCCGCAGCTTGACCTGCTGGTCGCGCCGCTCCAGGTACTCCAGCTCGCCCGTGGGGAGCCAGCGCACCCGGTCCCCCGTGCGGTACAGCCGCTCGCCCGCCCCCCCGAACGGGTCGGGGACGAACCGCTCCGCCGTGAGGGCGGGGCGGCCCAGGTAGCCCCGGGCCACCCCGTCGCCGCCCACGTGGAGCTCGCCCGGGACTCCCACGGGGACCGGCTCCATGGCCGGGTCCAGCACGTAGGCGCGCGTGTTCCGCAGCGGCGGCCCGATGGGGGGCCTGCGCCCGTCGGGGCGGCAGAGCGCCGTGGTGGAGCGCACGGTGGCCTCGGTGGGCCCGTACACGTTGAACACGCGCCGCCCCCCGCCCGCCCAGCGCGCCACCAGCTCGGCGGGGCAGGGCTCGCCGCCCACGAGCAGCGTGCGCAGCTCCGGCAGCTCCGCCTCCGGGAGCACGGCAAGCGCGGAGGGGGTCAGCTTGGCGTTGGTGATCCGCCGCGCCCGCAGCAGCTCCACCAGCTCCGGCCCGGGAGCAATCCCCTCGCGCTCCGCCACCAGCGTGGCGCCGGAGCAGAGGGCGATGAAGATCTCGGCCGCGGAGGCGTCGAAGCTCAGCGGGGCGAACTGGAGGATGCGCTCCCCGGGGCCGGCGCCGTAGGTGGCCACCTGCGCCTGGACCAGGTTGACCACCCCCCGGTGGCGGACCATCACCCCCTTCGGCTTCCCGGTGGAGCCGGAGGTGTAGATCACGTACGCCAGGTTGTCGGCGGACGCGTCGTGCGCCGCGGCGCGTGGGTTTGGATCGGCGGCGCCCTCAGCAGCGTCGAGCAGCAGGATGTTTCCAGCGAACTCCGGGAGAAGGGGCGCCGTGTCCGCGGTGGCGACCACCGCCTCCACTTTCGCGTCCGCCAGCAGGTAGGCCAGCCGCTCCGCCGGGTACCCCGGGTCCAGCGGCACGTACGCGCCCCCCGCCTTGAGCACCCCCAGCAGCGCCGCCACCATCCCCGGACCCCGCTCCACGCACACCCCCACCCGCGTCTCCGGGCCCACACCACGCCCCCGCAGCCGCTCCGCCAGCCGGCCCGCCCGCGCGTCCAGCTCCCGGTACGTCAGCGCCTCGCCCCCGCCCTCCACCGCCACCGCCTCCGGCGTGCGGGCCGCCTGCGCCTCGAACAGCTCGTGCACCGTCGCTTCCCGCGCGTACGGCGCCCCGGTCGAGTTCCACTCCCGCAGCACCTGCTCCCGCTCCCCCGCCCCGAGCAGCTCCAGCGCCCCTATGCGCCGCTCCGGCTCCGCCGCCGCGCCGGCCAGCACGCGCCCCAGGTGCTCCCCCAGCCGCCGCATCGTCCCCGCGTCCCACAGCTCCGCCCGGTAGCGCAGCTCCAGGTACAGCTCCGCCCCGTCCTCCCGCGCCGAGACCGACAGGTCGAACTTGGCCGTGTCCGCCTCCGGCTCCAGCCAGCCGGCCCGCAGCCCCGCGAGCTCCAGCTCCTCCCCCGGCGTGTTGTGCAGCGCGAACATCACCTGCACCAGCGGGCTCCGGCTCAGGTCCCGCTCCACCTTGAGCTCCTCCACCAGCCGCTCGAACGGCACCTCCTGGTGCGCGTACGCCCCCAGCGCCCCCTCCCGCACCCGCCCCACCACCTCCCGG
>DASVQR010000042.1:0-1555 GCA_036389055.1 Longimicrobiaceae bacterium
CGGCTCGTTGTTGATGTACCACGTCGCGCCGCTGGCGTAGCCGGTCGTGGCCGGGTAGGCCGTGGCGAACGCCTGGCCCGCCACCATCGTGTCACCCGTGGCCGGGTTGTACATCGCCTCCACCTCGCGCAGCGCCGTCCCTTCCACCACGCACACCCGGATCGTCTGCATCTCCGGAGCCGTCGGGAGCGCCGGCGGCGGCGGGGGCGGAGCGACCGGCGGAACCACGACCTCCTCCGGAGCGGCGCCGCCGAACCCGAACTTCAGGCCGATGTTGGCGCGCGGCGTGAACGCGAACTTGTCCTGCGCGGTGTTCTCGTTGTACACGTGGGCCGGCGAGTCGTAGCCGTGCACCGCCAGCTCGCCGAAGATCCCCAGCCCGCTGCTCAGCGAGAGCAGGTCGAAGCCGATGCCGATGTTGCCCTGGCCGACCGAGGCGTACTCGGGGTCCTGCGACAGGCAGACGCCCGCCGCGCGGTACGCCGACACGCAGGGGTAGCCCACGCCGCCCGGCGGCGTCGGGTTGCCGGCGATGTTGGTGGTCAGACCGCCGCCGCCCAGGAACAGGTACGGGTTGGCGAGGAAGCTGCCGACCGTGGAGCTCAGGAACGCCGGCCGGAAGACCAGGTTCAGGTCGTACAGCCAGTTGTTCATCTCGTACTCGTCGCTTCCGTCCTCGAAGCCCGCGTCCGAATCCGCCTGCGGGAGCTGCGTGGGGAAGTACGCGCCGTGCAGCCGCACGCCGAAGCCCGGCGTGGCCCAGTACGTCGCGGTGGCGCCGAAGATCGGCCCGAACCCGACCTGGTACCCCTCGTCACCGATCTCGAACCAGCTGCTCGTCCATGAGCCTCCCGCGTAGATCCCCAGGTCGAACACGGTGGGCGACCCCTGTGCGTTCGCCTCCACTCCCGTCCCGGCCAGCGCAGCGGCAGCCACCAGGGCGGACGTCACCAATTTCTTCATCGAGTCCTCTCCAGACTGGGTGATAGGAACTTTTCTTCCCACCGGGGAAGAGGTCCTTCGAAGCGGCGCCTTGTTCAAGAACAATGCCAGAGCCCTCACTCTGCGTCGCGCCGACTCCATGAACCATCTGTTTGTGCGCTTCACCTCCCTGCCCGAACGAGTTACGGTTTCGCGCCCCCGACGCCTCGCGGGTCGTGGACACGCTCCCGGCCTGGACCGCCCCGCCTGACATTCCGGCGCGCGCCCTGTCGGGCGCTTCCCGCGGCAGTCCGGCCCCGGTCAAGTTGGCATGTGTGGACAGGGCAGGTAGCGTGCCACTCTGTAGAATCTCCCGCCCGAAAAGCGGCAAAAGCGGGAGGGGGAGGCCCGCCAGGGCCTCCCCCTCCTTCACCTCGGCCAGCGTGGGAGAGCTTACCCGCGGACGCCGCGGGCGGGCACCTCGTACTGGTACGGCTGGAACTCGCAGCCGGGGCGCACCGGGATGTAGATCACGTCCGGAGTGCCCGTGGCGCTCGCCTCGGTGAACACGCCCACACCCTGGTACTCGCCGGTGCGGCTCACCTCGGTCACGCCCACCACCCGCGGCAGCCCG
>DASVQR010000043.1:0-15370 GCA_036389055.1 Longimicrobiaceae bacterium
AAGTACTATCTCACCCGCCTCGGCCGCCGTGCCATCGCCGCCGCCTTCCGCCTGCGTGAAGGCTCCATCATCCCTGCACTGGCCGGCATCCCTGCTTAAATCACGACCACCTTGCGACGGATTTCACTGGAAAGAGACTATTCCCTGTTCCCTACTTGCACTCCAGCCAGCTGGTCCCCACCCCGGTCTCCACCAGCAGCGGCACCTTGAGCTCGATCGCGCCCTCCATCCGCGCCTTGACCATGGCGCGCAGGTCGTCCACCTGCTCGCGGGGCACCTCGAACAGGAGCTCGTCGTGCACCTGGAGGAGCATCTTGGCGCGCAGCTCGCCCCGCTTCAGCTCACGGTGGATGTCGATCATCGCCATCTTGATGATGTCCGCCGAGGAGCCCTGGATGGGCGCGTTGGTGGCGGCGCGCTCGCCGAAGGCGCGCACGCTGAAGTTGCGGGCGGTGATCTCGGGGATGTAGCGGCGGCGGCCGGTGAGCGTTTCCACGTAGCCCTGCTCCCGGGCCAGCTCGATCTGCCTGTCCAGGTAGGCGCGCACGCCGGGGAAGCGCTCGAAGTAGGCGTCGATGAACTGCTTCCCTTCCGCGTTGCTGATCCCCAGCCGGTTCGCCAGCGAGAACGCGCCGATCCCGTAGATCACGGCGAAGTTCACCGTCTTGGCGCGGTCGCGCATCTCGCGCGTCACCTCCTCCCTGGCCACCCCGAAGATCAGCGCCGCCGTTTGCCGGTGGATGTCCTCGCCCTGGCGGAAGGCCTCCACGAAGGCAGGGTCCTCCGAGTAGTGCGCCAGGATGCGCAGCTCGATCTGCGAGTAGTCCGCCGAAAAGAACACGTGCCCCTCCTGCGGCACGAAGCCGCGGCGGATCTCCGCCCCCATCTCGGTGCGGATGGGGATGTTCTGCAGGTTGGGATCGGTGGAGGAGAGCCTCCCCGTGGCGGCGACGGTCTGGTTGAACGAGGTGTGGATGCGCCCCGTCTCCGGGTTCACCATGCGCGGCAGCGCGTCCACGTAGGTGGAGACCAGCTTGTCCAGCTGCCGGTACTCCATCAGCAGCTCGGGGAGGCGGTGCCCCTGCGCGGCCAGCGCCTGCAGCACCTCCACGTCGGTGGAGGCGCCCGTCTTGGTGCGCTTGATCACCGGCAGCTTGAGCCGGTCGAAGAGGATCTCCCGCAGCTGCGGGTTGGAGTTGATGTTGAACTCGCCGCCCGCCTCGGCGTGGATCTGCGCGCGCACCGCCTCCAGCTGCCCCAGCAGGCGGCGGTGCAGCTCGTGGAAGAAGGGCTCGTCGATGCGGATGCCGTTCCACTCCATCTCCGCCAGCACCTCCACCAGCGGCATCTCGATGCGGCGGAACAGGTCGTCCAGGTGCAGCTTCTCCAGCTCCGGCGCGAACACGTCGCGCAGGCGCAGGGTGATGTCGGCGTCCTCGGCGGCGTAGTCGCGGGCGCGCTCCAGCGGCACCCAGGCGAAGGGGATCTGCGCCTTGCCCTTGCCCGCCACCTCCTCGTAGGTGATGGTGCGGTGGTCCAGGAACTGGAGCGCCAGCGAGTCCATGCCGTGCTCGCGCCGCCCCGGGTCCAGCAGGTAGCTGGCGATCATGGTGTCGAAGCCGATCCCCTCCAGCTTCACCCCCGCCCGGCGGAACACCAGCAGGTCGTACTTGAGGTTCTGCCCCACCTTCTCCACCTCCGGCGACTCGATCGCCGCCACCAGCGGCGCCATCTCCTCGCCGAGCAGCGGCGGCAGGCAGGCCGGCGGCTCCGGCGCCGGCCGGTCCCCCCCGCCCTCCTCCAGCAGCTCGCCCTGCCCACCGCCCGGCAGGCAGTGGGCGAAGGGGAGGTAGTACGCCTCCCCCGGCTCCAGCGCCACCGAGATCCCGATCAGGTCCGCCCGCACCGGGTCGGTGCTGCTGGTCTCGGTGTCCAGCGACACGCTCCCCGCCGCCCGCATCCGCTCCGCCAGCGCGCGCACCTCGTCCGCGGAATGCACCAGCCGGTAGCTGGTGGCCATCGCCGGCTTCGCCTCCGGCGCGGGGGCGCCGTAGTCGCGGACCAGCGAGTGGAAGTCCAGCTCCAGGAACAGTTCCTTGAGCTTTGCCCGGTCCGGCTCCTTGCGGCGCAGCGCCTCCAGGTCCAGCTCCATCGGGAGGTCGGTGCGGATGGTGACCAGCTGCCGGGAGAGCAGCGCGTCGTCGCGGTGCGCCTCCAGCGCCTCGCGGGCCCGCTTCGCGGTGATCTCCCCCGTGCGCGCCAGGATCTGGTCGATCCCCCCGAACTGCTCGATCAGCTGGATCGCCGTCTTGGGGCCGATCCCCCGCACCCCCGGCACGTTGTCGGAGGTGTCGCCGATGAGCCCCAGGTAGTCCACCACGTGCTCCGGGGCCACGCCCAGCCGCTCGTGCGCGTTGCGGGTGTCCACCCACTCCTCCTCCACCGCCTGCGGGCCGCCGCGCCCGGGGTTCAGCAGGCACACGTGGGGGCGGATCAGCTGGTAGAAGTCCTTGTCGCCGGAGACGATCACCGTTTCCAGCTCCTGCTCGGCGGCCAGGCGGGCCAGCGTGCCGATGACGTCGTCCGCCTCGAAGCCGGGGAGCTCCACGATGGGGACGTGGAAGGCGTCCACCAGCTGGCGGATGCGCGGCAGCGAGCCGTCCAGCTCGGTGGGCATCTTTTCCCGGGTCGCCTTGTACTCGGGGTAGATGACGTGGCGGTCGGAGGTCCCCGCGTCGAACACCATCCCCAGGTAGTCGGGCTCGTGCTGCTCGATCACCTTGAGGAGGAACTTGGTCACCCCCCAGGCGGCGGAGGTGTTCTCCCCGCGGGCGGAGATCAGCGGCCGCGAGATCAGCGCGAAGAAGGCGCGGTAGATCAGGGCGTAGCCGTCGATCAGGTACAGGCGGGGGCGGGTCTTCTCGGGCTTTTCCACGGGACTTCGGGGCCGGGTGAGCGGTGCGGGCGGCGGTCCCGCCCAATCTACCGGGGCGGAATGGGGCACGCAAAGCGCGGCGCGCGCCCCACGAGTCGTCCCCTCTCTGCCGGGGGCCTTGCTGCCCCCGCGAGCGGACGCGCACATTGCGCTTTCCGTCGAACCTTCTGTTCCCGCGCCGAACGGACGTCCGCCCGGCGCGCACCGTCCCCCCCGAAGGGAAGGCCCCATGCGACGTTTCCCCTCCGTCCGGGCGTGCGCCGCGCTCGCCCTGCTGGCGGCGGCCCCCGCCGCCGCGCAGGACCCCGCCGCGCCCGCCTACCGCACCCCGCCCGCGCCCATCCCGCAGATCCTGGCCGTCCCCCCGGCGCCCACCGTGGTCCTGTCCCCCGGGCGCGACCGCATGGCGCTGCTGGGGCGCGAGGAGATGCCCGGGATCGCCGCGCTGGCCGCGCCCGAGCTGCGGCTGGCCGGCGAGCGCATCGACCCGCGCACCGGCGGCCCCAGCCGCGCCTCGCTCTACGACGCCATCACGCTGGGGCCGGTGGGGGCGGGGGGACGGCGCGCCGTGCAGCTGCCGGAGGGGGCGCGGATCTCCTCGCCGGAGTGGTCGCCGGACGGGTCGCACCTTGCCTTCGCGCTGACCACGCCGGCGGGGATCGAGCTGTGGGTGGCCGACGCCGCCACCGCGCGCGCCCGCCGGCTCACCGGCCCCGAGCTGAACGCCGCGGCCGGCTCGCCGCTGCAGTGGATGCCGGACGGCCGCTCGCTGCTGGTCACCCGCAAGGACCCGGGCCGCGGCCAGCCCCCCGTGGCGGCGGGCGTCCCCACCGGACCCGTGGTGCAGGAGAGCGCCGGCCGGGCCGCCCCCGCGCGCACCTACCAGGACCTGCTCGCCACCCCGCACGACGAGCGGCTCTTCGAGTACCACTTCACCTCGCAGCTCGCCCGCGTCCCGCTGGACGGCGGCGCGCCCGTCCCCGTCGGCGAGCCCGCCATCATCAACAGCTTCAGCGTGGCGCCCGGCGGCCGGTACGTGCGCGTGGAGCTGGTGCGGCGGCCGTTCAGCTACCTGGTGCCCATGGGCTCCTTCGCCGGGGAGACGGTGGTGCTGGACATGAGCGGCCGCAGGGTCCACCGCGTGTCCGAGCGGACCGAGGCCAGCCCGCCCCCCATCGGCCGCGACCGGGTGCGCACCGGGCCGCGCTCCGTGTCCTGGCGCTCCGACGCCCCCGCCACGCTGGTGTGGGCCGAGGCGCAGGACGAGGGCAACCCGCGCCGCGAGGCCCGGGTGCGCGACCGCGTGCTGATGCTGGACGCGCCCTTCACCGGCGAGCCGCGCACGCTGATCGAGCTGGACCAGCGCTACGAGGGGACCACCTGGGGCCGCGGCGACCTGGCGCTGGTCAGGTCCGGGTGGCAGACCGCCAGCCGCACCCGCACCCACGTGGTGAGCCCGGACGCGCCGGGGACCGCGGCGCGGGTGCTCTGGGACCGCTCCGCCGAGGACCGCTACGCCGACCCGGGCACCCCGGTGACCACCCGCAACGCGGCGGGCTTCCCGGTGCTCCTCTTTTCCCCGGACGGCGGGCGCATCTACCTGACGGGCGAGGGCGCCTCGGCGCGGGGGAGCTACCCGTTCCTGGACCGGATGGAGGTCGCCGGCGGCCGGACCGAGCGCCTGTGGCAGGCCCGCGACCCGCACTACGAGACGCTGGTCTCCGTGCTCGACCGGGAGGGCCGGCGCATCCTCACCCGGCGCGAGTCGCTCACCGAGCCGCCCAACTACTACGTCCGCGACCTGGCGCGCCGCACCGCCGCGGCGGCGACCGACTTCCCCGACCCGGCGCCGCAGCTCGCCGGCGTGGGGCGGCAGATCGTCACCTACCGGCGCGCCGACGGCGTGGCGCTGAGCGCCACCCTGTTCACCCCGCCCGGGTACGACGCCCGGCGCGACGGCCGGCTCCCCATGCTGATGTGGGCGTACCCGCGCGAGTTCCGCGACGCCGCCGCGGCCGGCCAGCTCGCCGACTCGCCCAACCGCTTCCCGCAGCTGGGCGGCGCGTCGCCGCTGTTCCTGCTCACCCAGGGGTACGCCGTGCTGGACGGCCCCTCCGTCCCCATCATCGGCGCGGGCGGCGCCGAGCCCAACGACACTTACGTCGACCAGTTGGTGAGCAGCCTGCGCGCGGCGGTGGACAAGGTGGTGGAGATGGGCGTGGCCGACCGCGACCGCATCGGCGTGGGCGGGCACAGCTACGGCGCCTTCATGACCGCCAACCTGCTGGCGCACTCCGACCTGTTCCGGGCCGGGATCGCCCGCTCCGGGGCGTACAACCGCACGCTCACGCCGTTCGGCTTCCAGGCCGAGCCGCGCAGCTTCTGGGAAGCGTCCGAGGTGTACGGCCGGATGAGCCCGTTCAACTACGCCGACCGCGTGGACGAGCCCATCCTGCTGATCCACGGCGAGATGGACGACAACTCGGGGACCTTCCCGGTGCAGACGGAGCGCTTCTACGCGGCGCTGCGGGGACACGGGGCCACGGTGCGCTACGTGGTGCTCCCGTACGAGGCGCACGGGTACCGGGCGCGCGAGTCCGTGCTGCACACGCTGGCCGAGATGGTCGACTGGATGGACCGGCACGTCAAGAACGCGCCGCCCAGGGGTGCAAAGACGGCGAACGACTGAACGGCTTGTTCGGGCATGCCCCCGGCTGGCGCCGGGGTCGGGCTGCGGCTCCGTAAGCGAGCAAACAACGCTCGCTAACGGAGTCGAGCCCCCAACGATACTGCTGTTGGGGTCTCGCCCCTTCGGGCCGACATCCCTCATGCAACGGCGGGTAAAGACGGCAGTTTTGTCTCTCCCGGGCGATTCTCCAGCGGCGGCGCCGATCTGCGGGCCGCCGTTTTGCATCGCGGCCGGCAACCCTGTGCAAGTGGCGTCCGGCGGCGGCGCGGGAGGGGCCCGGCCGCCGACCCGGAAAGCGCAGGCGGGGGGCGGGATCCCGGGGGCCGCCCCCGCGTGCCGTGGCAGACACCGAGCGGAAGTTCATGTCCAACTCGAACCGACCTCGCACCCCGGACGAGCTCGCCCGCGCCATCGGCCGGGTGGTGGGCCTCCACCGCATCGAGCGCATCGTGGGGCTGCGCCCCGTGTCCCCCCCGGAGGGGCACGGCTTCTACGCCTTCGTGGTGCTCCGCGACGAGGCAGACGACGCCCTCGTCCTGGAGGCGAAGCTCCAGCGCCGCATCCCCGCCGCCCGCCCGCGGGTGGACTTCTGGGTCATGGGCCGCGGCGAGTGGGAGCAGTGCGTGGAGAGCGTGGGCCACCCCGCCCGCGCCGCGCACCTGGAGGGCGACCTCCTCTTCGGCGGCGACGCGCGAGAGCTGCGGGGCTCGGTGGCGTAAGAAGCGCTGGATTCGGGCGTGCCCCCGGCTGCGCCGGGGTCGGGCTTCGGCTCCGTAGCGGACGAAACTACCGTCCGCAACGGAGTCGAGCCCCCAACGATACTGCTGTTGGGGTCTCGCCCCTTCGGGCCGACATCCCTCACGCAACTGCCTCCCGCACCTCGATTTCCAGCAGTTCCTCCCCTCTCCCAGAATTGGGAGAGGGTGGCGAGCCTCAAGCGAGCCGGGTGAGGGCCAGACGCCCCCACCTCGATGCCGAGGCGGGGGCGCCGTTCAGCGTACTCCGTACTGCCGTTCACTCCCGCACTCCCGCACTCTCGCACTTCCGCACTGCCGTTCCCTAGCGCTGCGGCCGCGCCGTCCCCCAGGCGTTGTTGCCGCGGTTGCGGTCCGGGAGCGTGTCCGTGGGGTCGATCATCACCCCGGTGACGCTGTCCGGCACGCGCGTGATGTAGCTGTACCGCATCCCGCCGTACCAGATGGTCTCCGGCAGCTCCACGTCGCGCGTCTCGCCGCTGGCGAGCGTCAGGCGCAGGCGCACGGGCATCACCACGGACGTCAGGTTGGCAAGCTCCACGGTGGCGGTGAAGCCGCCGCCCTCCGCCGCGGTGCTGGTCACGTTGGCGACCGCCTGGTCCAGCGGCTGGTCGGTGAACAGCCAGCCGCGCCAGAACCAGGACAGGTCCTCGCCGGTGACGTCGTGCAGGGTGCGGAAGAAGTCGGCCGGCGTGGGGTGCTTGTAGGCCCAGCGGCGCGCGTACTCGCGGAACGCGGCGTCGAAGGCCTGCTCGCCCACCACGGCGTCGCGCAGCATGTGCAGCATCAGCCCGGGCTTGTAGTACGCCCCCACCCCCAGGGAGGCGCGGGGAATGCGGTCCGGCGGGGTGTTCACCACCGGATCGCCGCCGCGGTCGCGGAGCGACTCGTACGCCGAGCGCGTCTGCGCCTTGGTGTACTGCACCGTCTTGCCCGGGTAGCGCAGCCCCGTCGCCCAGCTGTCGATGAAGGTGTTGAAGCCCTCGTCCATCCAGGCGTAGCGGCGCTCGTTGGAGCTGACGATCATGGGGAACCACTCGTGCCCGTGCTCGTGGGCGATGGTGGCGAACACCTCCTCCTCGGTGCCCGCGGAGTGCACCATCACGAACATCGGGTACTCCATCCCCCCCACCGGCCCGGCCACGCTGGTGGCCTGCGGGTACGGGTAGCGGAACCAGCGGTCGGAGAACTCCTTGATGGAGAAGCAGGTCATGTCCGCCGCCGTGGTCCAGCTCTCCGCGTCCGGCTCGTAGTACGCGTGGCAGCGCACCCCGTCCCACGTCTCCGAGTCCCAGCGGAAGCGCGGCGACGCCGCCCAGGCGAAGTCCTGCACGTTCTCCGCGCGGAAGCGCCAGGTCAGCGTCCCGGTGGAGCGCGGCCGGGTCGCCGCCGTCCCCGCCTCCTCGGCGGTGATGATGGCCACCTGCTCGTCGGTGCCGGCGGCGCGGGCCAGGCGCTGGCGCTGCGCCGCGGTGAGCACCTCGCCCGGGTTCTGGAGGACGCCCGTGGCGGCCACCACGAAGCCGGCGGGGACGGTGATCGCCACCTCGTAGTCGCCGAACTCGCGGTAGAACTCGCCCTGGCCCAGGTACGGGTCGGTGTTCCACCCGGCGACGTCGTCGAACACGGCCATGCGCGGGAACCACTGCGCGATCTCGTACAGCTGCCCCCGCCGCCCCATCCGGTCGGAGCCGTACTCCGGCACCGGGAACGACCACCCGAGCTCCAGCTCCACGCTTTCGCCCGGCGCCAGCGGGCGCGGCAGGTCCAGCCGCATCATGGTGTCGTCCACGTAGGGCTGCACGGCGCGCCCGCCGGCCCGCACGTACGAGAAGTCGATCCCCCCCACGAAGTCGCGCGCGCCCCAGCGCGAGTCCGACGGGTTCTGGAACGACCCCTTGCTCCCCGGGCGGTACAGGTTCTGGTCCACCTGCAGCCACACGAAGCGCAGCGTCTCCGGGGAGTTGTTGCGGTAGCGGATGGTCTCCGTGCCGCGGACGGTGTGCGTGGCCGTGTCCAGCGACGCCGCGATGACGTGGTCGGCGCGCTGCTGCCAGTAGCGCGGCCCCGGCGCCCCGCTCGCCGAGCGGTACTGGTTGGGGGTGGGGAGGTCCAGCGGGCGGAACACGGAGGTGTCCCCCCGCGCCTCCGGCGCGTGCTGCGCCGCGAGGGCGCCGGGGAGCGCCAGCGCCAGGGCCGCCAGCGCGGCCGCGAGCTTCGGTGTCGTTTGCGGTCTCATCCGGGGAACGGCCAGGGGATAGGGAACAGGGAACAGGGAACAGGGAACAGGGAACAGCCTGCAACTGCAGCGAAGTAGAAAGCCCGCTCGCGCGGGCTTCTGCGTTCCGCTCGGGTCAGCCCGCGGCGCCCTGCTCGGCGGGCTCGCGCTCGCCAAGCAGCTCCTCCATGCGCGACAGGCAGCGGGAGAACTTCTTCCCGTAGGGGCCGCGCAGGAAGTCGGCCGGGAAGAGGGCGCCCAGGTCGATCGCGGCGCTCGCCGCGAACGGGACGGCGTCGTCGTACACCTTGTCGACGAAGTGCACCCAGCGCAGCGCGTCCGGGAGCAGAGGAACGGGGGCGAGGCCGTCCACGTACAGCGCGTCCATCCGCTCCGCGAGCGCCGCGTAGCGGATGGGGTGCACCCTGCCCAGGGCGGAGAGGAGATCCGGGAAGGGAGCGTACAGCGCGCCCGGCCCGGCCGCGCGCGCCAGGGCGGCAAGCTCCTCGCGCGGGAGGAAGTGGCGGCGGCCGGGATCCGCCTCGAAGCGGCGGTGGCGGAAGTCCTCGCCCTGCACCTTCACGGTCTCGAAAGCGGAGGCCAGCTCCTCGATCTCGGCGCGGAAGTCCTTTTGCGAGAAGCGCCCGCGCCCCAGCTCGTCGGGGACGGTGTTGGAGGTGGTGGCCACCCGCACCCCGTCCTCCAGCGCGCCGCGCAGGAAAGCGAGCGCCAGCTTGAGGTTGCCGGGGTCGTCCAATTCCCACTCGTCCACCGCCACCAGCCGCATCCCGCGGAACGCCTCGCGCGTGGGCCCCACCCCCAGCAGCCCGATGGTGTACACCAGCTCGTCGAAGCTGAGGTACGCCCGCGGCTCGGGCGCGGCGTGCCAGAGCGCCGCCAGCAGGTGGGTCTTCCCCACCCCGAAGCCGCCGTCCAGGTACACCCCGCTGCCGCGCTCCGCCCCGCCCACGGCGGCGCGCACGCGGCGCATCCACCCGTCCAGCGAGCCCGCCCGCATGGAGGCGGCGAACGCCCGCAGTCGGTCCACGGCCGCCCGCTGCGAGGGGAAGCGGGGGTCCGGCGCGTAGTCCTCGAACCGCTTCCCGGCGAAGCGGGGCGGCGGCACGAACCCGCTCAGCAGCTCTTCCGGGTCCGGACGGTCCGGCAGCCCGTTGATCAGCGCGTCCAGCGTCGGCACTCTCGGCCCTTCCGGCGTCCGGGGTCGTCCCGCTCGTTCGAGGCCCGTAAGGTACAGCGTCCCCGGGCAGGAACAAGTGGAGCCCCGCGCCGCGCGCCTCAGTTCCGCGCGAACACGCTGATGCTGGAGATCTGGAGCTGGTTCTGGAGCTCCAGCTTGACCTCGTCGCCGCTCCGCACCTGCACGGTGGGAGTGAGGAACTGCTCGCGCCCGCCGATCGGGTCCGCCAGCAGCCGCACGCCGCCGGCATCGGCGAGCGCGCCGGGGAGCCGGAACACCTCGGTCGCCATGCTGGTCACCATCCCCAGGCGGAAGCGCGAGGTGCCGCGCACCGCGTACACGGTCATGTTGGACCAGTTGTTGTTGGTCACGCGCACCGTGGGCGGGGTCCCGGAGCCGGCGTACAGCTCGGGCGCCAGCTCGCCGGCGCCGCCCGGGGCCGCGGGGGCGCACGCCCCGGCGGACACCGCGATCGAAAGGACGGCCGCCGCCGTCGTGAGCAGCGAGCGCATGGTCCACCTCCCAATTCCTGGGGTGAATGCAAAAGGGCGCCCCTGAGGACGCCCCGTCGCGTGAGCTGAACATGTCGTTGGCTCCCAACCACTTCGTCGTGGCTGAAAATCTCAGTGATCAAGCATCGTGCCAGGACTGCCACGGCACGGGACGACAGGGGCTTCGGGCGTGCCCCCGGCTGCGCCGGGGTCGGGCTGCGGCTCCGTAGGCGAGCAAACAACGCTCGCCAACGGAGTCGAGCCCCGGCGGAAACTGCCCCGCCGGGTCTCGCCGCTTCGCGCTCGCATCCCTCACGCGGGGCTGGTGCTGGCGTCCGCGGGAGGCCCCCACCCGGCTCGCTTGAGGCTCGCCACCCTCCCCCGTGCCGGGGGAGGGCTGTCCGGGGTTCGGGATTGTCGTGCTCCCCCTCTCCCCTTGTGGGAGAGGGGGCCGGGGGGTGAGGGGTCGCCCTCGCGCCGGACCCTGCCCTGGCACTCCGCCGTTCTCCCCTCCCCTTGGGGGGAGGGGCCGGGGGAGGGGGTCGTCGTCGCGCTCAGCCCTCCGGCCCGGTCACCGGCGTCACGTTCAGGCTCTTCCACAGGTAGCGCGACGCCAGCGTGCGGAAGGGGCGCCAGGGCTCCGCGATCGCGGTGAGCTTCTCCTTCCCGGGCCGCTCCGGCAGGGCGTACCAGCGCTGCGCGGCCACGCGGATCCCCAGGTCGTCCACGGGAAGCACGTCGGGGCGGTCCAGGCAGAACACCAGGATCATCTCGGCGGTCCAGCGGCCGATCCCCTTGACCTGCGTCAGCGTGGCGACCACCTCCTCGTCCGGGAGGGCGGGGATCTCGTCGCGGCGCAGGGAGCCGTCCAGCCAGCGCGCGGCCACGTCGCGCACGTAGGCCGTCTTGGCGCCGGACAGGCCGGCGCCGCGCAGCGCCTCGTCGGGGAGGGCGAGGAGCTGCTCCGGCGTGGGCGGCCGCCCGTCCGTGCCCAGCGCGTGCAGCCGGCCCACGATGGTGGCCGCGGCTCTGACGGAGAGCTGCTGGCTGGAGATGGCGTCCACCAGCGCCCACCACAGGTCGCGCTCCATGGCGATCTCGAAGCTGCCCACGCGGTCGATCACGCCGCGCAGCACGGGGTCCGCGGCGCGCAGGTGGGCGACGGCCTCGGGGGCGGGGAGCACGACGTCGCGGCGGCGGGTGGTCAACGCAGGTCTCCGGGCCGGGGGCGGGTCGGGGACGTTCTCCGGGGCTCCGCAATCTCCCGGACGGCGGACGCCGCCGAAAGGGGCGGCGAATTGCGGCGCAAGATCCGGGTGGCTGCGGGCCGGCGGTGGACGCTACGTTTGCTCTCGCGGAAACGGAGCGACCAGCCACGAGGGGGAGGCACCATGACGGCGACGGCGAGCGCGGGCCCGGCGGTGGGCCGGATCGACGACGGGGCGGCGTGGGAGGCGGTGCAGGCGCGCGACGCGCAGCTGGACGGGCGGCTGGTGTACGCCGTGTCCTCCACCGGCATCTACTGCCGCCCCTCGTGCCCGTCGCGCCGGCCGCGGCGCGAGAACGTGGCCTTCTTCCCCACCCCGGACGACGCCGAGGCGGCCGGCTACCGCGAGTGCCGCCGCTGCCGCCCGCGCGGGGCGCGCCCCTCCCCCGCGGCCGAGTCGGTGCGGCGCGCCCGCGAGCACCTGGACGCCCACCCGGAGGAGAGCGTGACGCTGGAGCAGCTGGGGCGCGTGGCGGCCATGAGCCCGCACCACCTCCAGCGCGTGTTCAAGCGCCTGGTGGGCGTGTCGCCGCGGGAGTACGCCGCCGCGCGCCGCGCCGAGCGGCTCCGGGAGCGCCTGCGCGAGGGCGAGAGCGTCAGCCGCGCCGGCTTCGGCGCGGGGTACGGGTCAGGGAGCCGGCTGTACGAGGAGGGCGCCGCGCGGCTGGGGATGACGCCGGCCGCGTACCGCCGGGGCGGCCGGGGCGTCCGCATCCGCTACACCCTGGTCCCCTCCCCGCTAGGGCGGCTGCTGGTGGCCGCCACCGAGCGCGGCGTGTGCTCGGTTGCCCTGGGCGACACGGACGCGGAGCTGGAGGACCGGCTGCGGCGCGAGTTCCCGGGCGCGGAGCTGGAGCCCGCCGGCGGCGAGCTGGACGATTGGGCGCGCGCCGTGACCGACGCCGCCACGGGGCACGCCCCCGCCCCGGAGCTGCCGCTGGACCTCCATGCCACGGCCTTCCAGCTGCGCGTGTGGCGGGCCCTGCGCGAGATCCCCCGCGGCGCCACCCGCAGCTACGGCGAGATCGCCGCCGCCATCGGGAGCCCCGGGGCCGCGCGCGCGGTGGGCCGCGCCTGCGCCGGCAACCCGGTCGCCCTGGTGATCCCCTGCCACCGCGCCGTCCGCGGCGACGGCGCCTCCGGCGGCTACCGCTGGGGCGCGGAGCGGAAGCAGCGGATCCTGGAGGTGGAGACGGCAGGGGACAGGGAATAGGGGACAGGGGACAGCCTGCAACAGACACGGCGCCCGCACCGGAGATCCGGGTGCGGGCGCCGTGTCGTCCGGAGAAGCGCCGTTCAGCGCTTCAGCGGCGGGAGGTGTTTCAGGAAGCGGCGCAGCGCGTCGGCCACGGCGTCGGGGCGCTCCACGGGGACCATGTGCCCCGCGCCGGGAACGGTCACCAGGCGGCCGTCGTGGGCCGCCTCCGCCATGCGCCGTCCGTCCGCCACCGGGGTGATCGCGTCCTCCTCGCCCACCACCACCAGCGCCGGCCGGGCGAGCAGGTCCAGGGTGCCGAACGAGTCCGGGCGCGCGGCCATGGCCCGCAGCGCCGCGGCGACGCCCTCCGGCGGCGTGGCGGCCATCACGGCGTGCCAGCGGGCGCGCAGCTCCTCCGGCGCGGACGCGGCGAACAGCTTGCCGAGCATGTCGTCCGCCACCACGCGGCTCCCCTCGCGCAGCACCCGGTCCGCCGTGGCGTGCCGGCCGCGGGCGCCCTCCTCCGTGTCCGCCTGCGCGTGGGTGGCCACCAGCGCCAGGGCGCGCACCCGCCGCGGGTGGCGCCGCGCGAAGGCGAAGGCCACGTAACCGCCCATCGACATCCCCACCACCACGGTCGGCCGGGTCTCGCCCAGCGCGTCCAGGAGCCGCGCCAGGTCGTCGGCATGGTCGTCCATCCCCGCCGCCGCGGTCGCCGGGCTGCGCCCCATCCCCCGCAGGTCGGGGACGATGCACCTCCACCCGCCGCCCAGCCGCTCCACCACGGGCTCCCAGAGCGCCCCCGCGAAGGGGAAGCCGTGCAGGAACAGCACCGGCTCGCCCCCGCCGGTCACCATGTGGTGCAGTGCCACCCCGCCCCCCGCTGCCGTCATCCGTGCCTCCGTCCCGGTCAGGTCCCCGTGGATGCCTCGCCCGCGATCTCCCGCAGCTGCGCGGCCGTCAGCCGGTACGTGTACCAGTCGCTCAGCCGCTCGGCGCCCAGCTTCTCATAGAAGTCGATGGCCAGCTGGTTCCAGTCCAGCACCACCCACTCCATCCGCCCGTACCCCCGGCGCGCCGCCTCGCCCGCGTGGAAGCGGAAGAACGCCGAGCCGATCCCGCCGCGCCGCTCGTCCGGGAGGACGAACAGGTCCTCCAGGTACAGCGTGGGGAGCGCAAGGAAGGACGAGTAGGTGTCCAGCGTGATGGTGTACGCCACCGCGCGCCCCTCCCGCTCGGCCAGGTGCACGCGGATGCGCGGCTGCGGGCCGAAGGCGTCGCGCAGCAGCCGCTCGCGGGCCTCGGGGGTGGGGCGGTCCAGCTTCTCGTAGTCGGCGAGGGCGTCCACCAGCCCCAGGAACGCGTCCGCGTCGGCGGCGGAGGCGGGGCGGATGATCAGGGCGTCGTCGGTCACGGCTCGGGGTCGGCGGCGGGCGGAGAGGAGGCGGCGGCGCGCCGCGGCGCGCGGTACAGGGTGACGGCGGTGGTGTCTTCCAGCAGGTAGCGCCGGCCGCCGGCGGGCAGGTCGTGGTCGGCCGCGTGCTCCACCGCCAGGATGGGCGAGAAGGGGCGCGCCTGCCACCCCTCCACCAGCCGGTCCAGCATCCGCGAGCCGTAGGGCGGGTCCGCGAAGGCCAGGTCGTAGCTCCCCGGCTCCAGCGCCGCCGCGAAGCGCAGCGCGTCCTTCTTGAAGACGCGCGTCCGTTCCCGCACGTGCAGCGCGGCGATGTTGGCCTTGAGGGCGTGCAGGCTGGCGGGGCGGTCCTCCACGAAGTCCGCGAACTTCGCCCCGCGGGACATCGCCTCCAGCCCCAGGGCTCCCGTCCCCGCGAACAGGTCGATCAGGCGCGCGCCCTCCAGGTACGGCTCCACCAGCTTCATCCAGGCGTCGCGCACCCCCTCCGCGGTGGGGCGCACGCGGCGGTCCGGGGGCGAGGTCAGGTGCCGCCCCGCCCACTTCCCCCCCACGATCCTCACCGGGACACCTCGCTCGCGCGCGTCACGGGGCCGCCTGCTTGACGCGGTCCTTCCACTCCGCCTCGTCCCAGCCCAGCGAGAGCAGGTTCCCGGAGCGCAGCAGCGGCGTCCGCAGCAGGGCCGGGTCGTCCTCCAGCATGGGGAGGATGCGGGCCTCCGGGACGTGCGCCACGTGCAGCCCGCGCTCGCGGAAGCGCTTGCCCTCGCGGTCCAGCAGCGCCGCCGCGCCGAACTTCTGGGCGAAGCGCTTCAGCTCCCCCTGCGACGCGGCCTTCACGGCCAGGTCGACGAAGTGCGTCTTGATGCGGCGCTCCTTGAAGAAGCGCAGCGCCTTCTGGGATTCCTTGCACTTCTTGGTGCCGAAGATCTGGACCTCCATGCTCCTCTCTTCCACACGAAAAGACGACCGACCGGTTCGGGCGTGCCCCCGGCTGCGCCGGGGTCGGGCTGCGGCTCCGTAGCAGACGAAACTACCGTCTGCAACGGAGGCGAGCCCGCGCAAACTGCCGCGCGGTCTCGCCGCTTCGCGCTCGCATCCCTCACGCGGGGCGGGTGCTGGCGTCCGCTGTGGCCCCCACCCGGCTCGCTTAGGCTCGCCACCCTCCCCCGTGCCGGGGGAGGGCTGCCCGGAGCTCGCTTTTG
>DASVQR010000044.1:0-5490 GCA_036389055.1 Longimicrobiaceae bacterium
GGCGCGGCCAGGTTCTGGTTGGGGACGAGGGTGCCGTTCTGCATCACCCCGATGTTCTGCTTCCCCACCAGGGTGGCGGCCCCGAAGCCGAGGAAGGTGGTCATGATGTAGAAGGAGCCGATCAGGATCATCGCCCAGACCACCGAGGTGCGCGCGGCCTGCGCGGTGGGGACGGTGTAGAAGCGCACCAGGATGTGCGGCAGCCCGGCCGTCCCGAAGATCAGCGCCACCCCCAGCGACACCAGCGACAGCGGACCCCAGCGGCCGTGGTAGTAGAGCCCCGGCTGCGTGTAGTCGCGCACGATCGCCGCCGTGCCGTCCGCGCACACGCCGTCCTTGGGCGTCCCCACGTCGCAGAAGCTCCCCGTCACCCCGGCCACCGCGTCGAAGAAGGCGGTGAACGAGAAGCCGAAGCGCGACATCACCAGGATGGAGAGCAGGATGGTGCCGCCCATGAGCAGCACCGCCTTGACGATCTGCACCCAGGTGGTGGCGAGCATCCCCCCGAAGATCACGTACACCAGCATCAGCACCCCCACCATGACGATGGCGGTGTTGAAGCCGATCTGCGGGATGAGCAGCGACACCAGCGACCCGGCGCCCACCATCTGCGCGATCATGTAGAACAGGCTCACCGTCAGCGTGGAGATGGCCGCCACCGTCCTCACCGAGCGGGAGCGCAGGCGGAAGGCGAGCACGTCCGCCATGGTGAACTTGCCGGTGTTGCGCAGCGGCTCCGCCACCAGCAGGAGCACGGTGAGGTACGCCACCAGCCACCCCACCGAGTACATGAACCCGTCGTAGCCGTAGAAGGCGATCAGCCCCGCGATCCCCAGGAACGACGCCGCGGACATGTAGTCGCCCGCCACCGCCCAGCCGTTCTGGAAGCCGGTGATGCTGCGCCCGGCGCTGTAGAACTCCGCCGCCGTGGCCGTGCGCCGCGACGCCCACCAGGTGATCCCCAGCGTGATGACGATGAAGACCAGGAACATCACGAGCGAGGTGCTCATCGCGCGCCTCCCCCCAGCCGCGCGGCGATCCGCTCCGCCGCGGCGTCGAAGCCGCGGGCGCGCCGCACGTACAGCCACATCAGCGCCCACGCCATGAAGAACTGCGAGAGCGCGAACAGGTAGGCCACGTTGACCTGGCCGAACACGTCGCGGCTCATGGCCTCCGGGAAGTAGCCCACCAGCACCGGGAGGGCGAAGTAGTAGGCGATGAAGAACAGCGTGGCGGGGAGGATGAAGCCGCGCTTCTCCGCCTTGAGACGGCGGAAGTCGGGGTCGCGCTCCACGGCGGCCCAGTCTTGGACGGGCTCGGGGGACGGCGGGTGCTGGGGCATGGGCGCGCGGGGCAGGGGTGCCGAAGGGGCGTCGCGGCGACGGGGGACCGGGCACCTTACGCCCGGCCGCCGCGGTTGTCAAACGACAGGCTGCGGCGTCAGATTGAACGTCCGTCCGTTTCCCGCTCCCGTCCGCGTCCTCCACGACCTCGCATCCTCCATGCGAAAGCCCCTTTCCCTCCTCCTCTGGGCCGCCGTGGCCGCGCTGGGCGCCTGGGCGCTCGGCACCGTGGCCCTGCACCGCGGCGAGACCATCAACGCCGCCTGGCTGGTGATCGCCGCCGTGTGCACCTACACCGTCGGCTACCGGTCCTACTCCAGGTTCATCGCCACCAGGGTGCTGGGGCTGGACGACCGCCGCGCCACCCCGGCGGAGCGGCTGGACAACCACGTGGACTACGTCCCCACCAACCGCTGGGTGCTCTTCGGGCACCACTTCGCGGCGATCGCGGGGGCGGGGCCGCTGGTGGGGCCGGTGCTGGCGGCGCAGTTCGGCTACCTGCCGGGGACGCTGTGGCTGATCGTGGGCGTGGTGCTGGCGGGGGCGGTGCAGGACTTCGTCATCCTGTTCGCCTCCATGCGGCGCGACGGCAAGTCGCTGGGGCAGATGGCGCGCGAGGAGATCGGCACGGTGGCCGGGTTCACGGCGATGGTGGCGATCCTGGCGATCATGGTGATCCTGCTGGCGGTGCTGGCGCTGATCGTGGTCAACGCGCTGGCCCACTCGGCGTGGGGATTGTTCACCATCGCCTGCACCATCCCCATCGCGCTGCTGATGGGGTGGTGGCTGCACGCCTTCCGGCCCGGGAAGGTGCTGGAGACCTCGCTGATCGGGGTGGTGCTGACGCTGCTGGCGGTGGTCGCCGGCGGGTGGGTGGCCGCGAGCCCCACGCTTGCCGCCGTGTTCACGGTGGAGAAGACCACGCTGGTGTGGCTGATGGCCGGGTACGGCTTCGTGGCCTCGGTGCTCCCGGTGTGGGTGCTGCTCTGCCCGCGCGACTACCTGTCCACCTTCCTCAAGATCGGGACGGTGCTGGCGCTGGCGGCGGGGATCCTGGTGTCGCTCCCCACCATCCGCATGCCGGCGCTGACGCAGTTCGTGGACGGCACCGGGCCGGTGTTCTCGGGCAAGCTCTTCCCCTTCGCCTTCATCACCGTGGCGTGCGGCGCCATCAGCGGCTTCCACGCGCTGGTGGCCTCCGGCACCACGCCCAAGATGCTGAGCCGCGAGAGCGACGCGCGCATGGTGGGGTACGGGGCGATGCTGATGGAGAGCTTCGTGGGGGTGATGGCCGTGATCGCGGCCTCCATCCTGGAGCCCGGCGTGTACTTCGCCATCAACTCGCCCGCCGGGGTGGTGGGGCCCACGCTGGAGCAGGCCACGCGCACCATCGCCACCTGGGGCTTCGTGGTGACGCCGGAGCAGATGACGACGCTGGCCGCCCAGGTGGGCGAGGAGTCGCTGCTGGCCCGCACCGGCGGGGCGCCCTCGCTGGCGGTGGGGATGGCGCAGATCTTTTCCGGGGTGTTCGGCGGGACGGGCATGCTGGCGCTCTGGTACCACTTCGCCATCATGTTCGAGGCGCTCTTCATCCTCACCACCATCGACACGGGGACGCGGGTGGGGCGCTTCATGCTCCAGGAATTGCTGGGCTACGCCTGGAAGCCGCTGGGGCGCACCTCGTGGTACCCGAGCGTCGTGCTCGCCAGCGCGCTGGTGGTGCTGGGGTGGGGGTACTTCCTGTACCAGGGGGTGGTGGACCCGCTGGGGGGGATCAACTCGCTGTGGCCGCTCTTCGGCATCTCCAACCAGCTGCTGGCCGCGGTCGCGCTGTGCGTGGGCACCACGGTGATCGTCAAGATGGGGCGGGCGCGCTTCGCCTGGATCACCGTGGCGCCGCTGGCCTGGCTAGCCACGGTGACGCTCACCGCCGGCTGGCAGAAGGTGTTCGCGGACGATCCCAAGCTGGGCTTCCTGGCCCACGGCCGCATGGTGGAGGAGCACCTGTCCGCCGGCACCCTGCCGCCCGGCGCGCAGACCGTGGAGGCCGCCCGGCACATGCTCTTCAACGACCGGCTGGACGCCGCCGTGGCGCTGGTGTTCATGGCGGTGACGCTGCTGGTGATCGGCACCTCGCTGCGCGAGTGGGCGCTGGTGCTGTGGGGCCGCAAGCCGCCCACCGTGCGGGAGGCGCCGTTCGTCCCCAGCGCCCTGGTGGCGGGGGACTGAGGCGGCCCCCCGGGGTTGCGCGCGGTGCGTCCGGGCCGCATCCTCATGCGGCATTCGTCCCCGGCTCCCGGAAGGCGGCCGGGGACTTCGCTTTGGGACCGCGAAGGGACTCGAATGGAGGACGGACGGCTGCGGCTGGGGCACATCGTCTACAGCAACTGCTTCCCCGTGCACGCGGGGCTCATCGACCGCGGGGCGCCGGAGTGGCTGGAGATCACGGAGGGCGTTCCCGGGCGGCTCAACCGGCTGCTGGACCGCGGCGAGATCGACGTGGCTCCCTGCTCCAGCATCGAGTACGCGCGCCACGCCGACCGCTACCGCGTCCTCCCCGACCTGGTGATCGGCTCGCGGGGGGCGGTGCGCAGCATCCTGTTCCTGGCCGATCGGCATCCCACGGAGCTGGAGGGCCGGCACGTGGCGGTGCCCACCGCGTCGGCCACCTCGGTGGTGCTGCTCAAGGTGCTGCTCCGCCTCCGCTGGGGCGTCACCCCGCGCTTCACCTGGTTCGACCAGGCCGCGGAGGACCCGTTCGCGGCGGGGGCGGACGGCGCGCTGTTCATCGGCGACGTGGCGCTGCGGCCGGGGCTGTACCCGGAGCGCGCCTTCCGCTTCGACCTGGGGGAGGAGTGGTGGGAGCACACCGGGCTCCCCTTCGCCTTCGCGGTGTGGCAGGCCGGCGGCGGATCGGATGCCGGGCTGGAGCGGCTGCACGGGGCGCTGCTGGAGTCGCGCGCCTACGGCCAGGAGCGGCGCGCGGAGCTGGCCTGCCGCTACGCGGCCCACTTCGGCTTCGACGCGGCCATGCTGGACGACTACTGGCGCGGGCTGTCGTACGAGCTGGACGCGCCCATGCTGGAGGGGCTGCGGACGTACTACCGGCTGGCGGCGGAGATCGGGGAGATCCCGGCCGCGCCGGAGGTGCGCTGGGTGGGGTAGGGGAAGTGCGGAAGTGCGAAGTGCGTGAGTGCGAAAGTGGACGGCCAGGAGGAGGACGGGGCCGCGTCCGGTGACGTTTCCGGGCGGGGGTCGTCCTCCGGCGTGAACATCCGGCGTCCCACGCCGGGTGCGGAGCTTCGGGCGCGCAGGGCGGGTGAGAGCGGGCAAGCGCCTGCTTCCCAACCGCTTCCCGTCCGGGACGGCGGCGGTACCGCTCCTGCCCTGCACACGACCGCCCGACCGGTTCCTTCCAACCTGCCGCGCCGCATTGCGCGCGGCGATCATCCCAACGGAGAATCCCGATGAAGCCTTCCCTGAAGTGGCTGTCCGCGGCCGCGTGCGCCGCCCTTGTCGCCGTCGGGAGCCCCACCGCGGCGCGGGCCCAGGACGCGGGGCCCGGCGGCGGGCCCTACCAGCAGGTGATCTCCGCCAACCCGCTGGGGCTGCTGGCGGAGTTCTTCAACGCCGAGTACGAGCGCAAGTTCTCCCCGTTCTCCACGGCGGGCCTCGGCGGGTCCACCTTCGGGGCGGACGGCGACGACTACGTCAACGCCGACGTGTTCTGGCGCTACTACCCGCAGGGGACTCCGCTGGACGGCTTCGCCTTCGGCATCAAGGCGGGGATCACCAGCTTCGACGGCGACATCTACCCCGGGGCCGGCTTCGACGCCAACTACAGCTGGCTGCTGGGAGCCCGGAACAACTTCTACGTGGGCGTGGGCATCGGGGCGAAGCGCCTGTTCGGCGAGCCCGACGACAGCGACATCGACTTCCTGGAGTTCATCCCCACCATCCGCCTGGTCAACGTCGGCTTCGCGTTCTGACGGACGTCGGGCCTGGAAAAAACGAGAGGGGGGGCGGACCCGGCCGGGTCCGCCGCCCCTTTTCTCGTGCATGAGCCACCGCGCGGCGAATCCCGAGGTGGGGAACGGCAGGCGCATGGATGAGACTTCCCCGAAACATGAAGACCCCGACCGGCCAT
>DASVQR010000045.1:0-7145 GCA_036389055.1 Longimicrobiaceae bacterium
CTGCGACCCTCCCTCCCACGGCGGCTCACGATCGGGCGTGCTCAATGCGCTTCCCTCCCCTCGGGTGGACCTGCGACGCTACCGGGCCGCCCTGCTGAGCAACCCGCGTGCCCGCCGGCTCACGGGATGATCACGGGCTGCGGCGGACGGCGCGCCGTGTCCGGGCGCGACGGCCGCTCCCGGGGCTCCGGCTCCTCCTCCTGCTGCCGCTCCCCGGCCTGCTCCTCCTCGCGGCGCCGCTCGGCCTCTTCCCTGCGGCGGCGCTCCGCCTCCTGCGCGCGCCGCCGCTGCGCCTCGGTGGTCTGCTGTTTGGGCTGGGCGCGCGGCGTCTGCTGCTGCGGGCGCGGCTGCGGCTGCGTGCCCGCCGGCGGAGCCCCCGGGCGTGCGCCGGGCTGCGGCTGCCCGGGCGCCGCGGCCGGCGGAGCGCCGGGGCGGACGCCGGGCTGGCCGGGCACCACCTGACCCGGGACGGCGCCCGGCTGGCCGGGTACCGCACCCGCGAGCGCCGAGTCGGCAAGGCGCAGCGAATCGGCGACGCGCAGCGAGTCGCGGCGGACGGAGTCGGCGCGGATGGAGTCCACGTTGACCTTGACGAAGCCGCCCTGGTAGCGGACGAACGGCTGCCGCACCGCGGTCCTCACCAGCGCCGCGCGCGCCCCCGTGGACCAGGTCTGCGCGGCCGAGAGCGAGGTCAGCTCGATCCACAGCGTGTCGCGCAGGACCCGCCCGGCGATGAAGCTCCCCGATCCGTCCGGCCCGAAGGCGACCACCGACACGATCCCGTCGCGCCGCACCTCGCCGATGACCGGGAACGGCTGCCCGTCGCGCACGTACACGCCGGCGATGGAGTCCAGCCGCTGGGTGCGGATGCCCAGGGCGCCGGGCGGGACCATCCCCTCCCCTCCCGTGACGGTGTCGCGCACCGGCAATTCCCACCCGGCGAATCGCCAGGTGCCGGCCACCTCGGGGAGCCCGGCGCGCGCCTCCGGGCTGGGGCGCTGGAGCGGGGGGAGCGGCTGCACGCTCACCCCCCGGGCCTCCTCGCAGGCGGCGAGCGCCAGCACGAGGATGGCCGCGAAACGGGGCGCCGCGGGGGCGGCGCGGAACATCCTGGACTTTCGCATCTGCTTCGAACCCTTGAAGACGAGTCATCCCCGCGCGGTATCGCGGCGGATCGCGCCTGGAACGACGCAATTTCCGCCAGGCGCCGCAAGGGCGGTTGACATCATGTGGCGCATTCCGTACCTTGCTGGACAGGCTACCGAACGGACCCTGAGATCCGTCCGGACGAACTCCGACGAGGCCGTCATGTTCACCCCATCACGAACCGTACCGTCCGACGCGGACGCCGTCCTGCGGGCGGCGCTGGAGGCAAACGGGCAGCGCTACACCGACCAGCGCGCGGCCGTGTACCGCTTCCTGTGCGGTACCCTGGAGCATCCCACCGCCGACGAGGTGTTCACCGCGGTCCGCTCGCAGATCGCCGACATCTCGCTGGCGACGGTGTACAAGGCGCTGGAGACGCTGGTGTCCTGCGAGCTGGCCATCAAGCTCACCTACGGCGACGGCTCGGCGCGCTACGACGCCCGCACGGACGACCACTGCCACTCGCGCTGCCTGCGCTGCGGCAACGTGCGCGACATCCCGGACCACCACGTGGCGGCGCTGCCCCGGATCGAGGTGGGCGACGGGTTCGCGGCCCAGGGGTACCGGGTGGAGGTCGTCGGTCTCTGCCGGTCGTGCACCTCGCCGAACTGACGGCTGTTTTTTCAAGGTCTGGATCCTGGCGCTCCCCGGTACCGTACCGGGGGGCGTTTTCGTTTTGAACGGCAAGGGATTCCGGCCGATTCGGGCGTGCCCCCGGCTGCGCCGGGGTCGGGCTTCGGCTCCGTAGAGCAGCAAACTACGCTGCTCAACGGAGTCGAGCCCGCACGATACTGCTGTGCGGTCTCGCCCCGTCGGGCCGAAATCCCTCACGCGGGGCTGGTGCTGGCGTCCGCTGGGGCTCCCTGCCGTAGTCCCCTCTCCCAGGATGGCGCTTCACGCTGCGCGTGAACCGGATTAAGGGAGGGGGTGGCGAGCCTCGAGCGAGCCGGGTGAGGGCCGGCTGCCCGGCAGGGCCCCTCCGGAGCGGGCGGGATCGCCCGCGGCGGCGGTGATTTGACAGCCCATCCGGCGGGCGTTATCAGTGCAGCGGGGGTCTCACCGACCCGTGTTCCCGTGGGCGCGCCGAGCCCGCGCGGGACGGACCACGCGGCGCCCCCCCGGCGGCCGCGCCCCGTCCCCGGCCGGCGCCCCGAGGCTTCTGCCACCCCTTCCGCAGGAGGCGCGCCCCACCCCAGCTCTCCGTCCGGACCGAACGTCTCCAGAGTCGTCACCTCACCCAGGAGGACAGCGATGGGCCAGTTCACACGCGCAAGGCTGGCGCTCGTGGGCGCCGCGCTCGCGGCGCTGCTCGGCGCCGGCGCGGCGCCGCTGCACGCACAGGCCACCGGCAGCGTCAGCGGCAGGGTCACCGAGACCGGGAGCCAGCGGCCCCTGGCCGGCGCGCAGGTCAGCGTCGCCGGCACCGGGCGGCGGGCGGTCACCGGCACCGGCGGGGAGTACTCGATCGCCGCCGTCCCCTCCGGCTCGCAGACGGTGCGGGTGGAGCTGATCGGCTACGGGACCGCCGAGCGGCGGGTCGCGGTGCCCGAGGGCGGCGCCGCCACCGCCAGCTTCGAGCTGGGGCAGTCCGCGGTGTCGCTGGACGCGCTGGTGGTCACCGGCACCGCCGGCGGCACCCAGCGGCGCGCCGTGGGCACCAGCGTCGCGCAGATCCAGGCCTCCACCGTGGTGGAGACCGCCCCTGTCAACAGCGTGCAGGAGCTGATCAACGGGCGCGCGCCCGGCGTGGTCATCATCCCCGGCTCCGGCACCGTGGGGAGCGGCGCCCGCATCCGCGTGCGCGGCATCTCCAGCCTGTCGCTCAGCCAGGAGCCGCTGATCTACGTGGACGGCGTTCGCGTCAACAACGCCCAGGCCACCGGCCCCGTCAACCAGGGCTTCAGCTCCAGCACCATCTCCCGGTGGAACGACTTCAACCCCGAGGAGATCGAGAGCATCGAGATCATCAAGGGGCCCGCCGCCGCCACCCTGTACGGCACCGAGGCCTCCAACGGCGTCATCCAGATCATCACCAAGCGCGGAGCCGAGGGGCGGCCGCGCTTCAACGTGTCGGTCAAGCAGGGCGCAAACTGGTTCGCCAACCCCGAGAACAAGGTCCCGCTCAACTACGGGCAGCTGAACGCCACCGCGCCCATCCGGACGGTGGACTACGCCACCCTGCGCAACCTCAACGGCGACATCTTCGGCACGGGGCGGCTGCAGGAGTACGACGTCAGCATGAGCGGCGGCAGCGCCGGGATCCGCTACTTCGTGGGCGGCGGCGTGGAGCGCAACGAGGGAATCGAGCCCAACAACGTGGCCAGCAAGTACAACGCGCGCGCCAACGTGTCCGCCACTCCCGGCTCCAAGATCGACCTCAACGCCAGCGCCGGCTACGTCAGCGGGCGCACCAGCCTGCCGCTGGAGGCCGGCGGCGGGGGGCTGTTCTGGACCACGCTGTTCGCGAACCCCAACAACCTGGACACCCCCCGCAACGGCTTCCACAGCGCCACCCCCGAGGCGTACTACTACGCCTACGAGGACTGGCAGGACGTGGACCGCTTCACCGGGAGCCTGCAGATCACCCACCGCCCCTTCGGGTGGCTGACGCACCGGGCGGCGCTGGGCACCGACTTCACCAACCAGGACGACGTGGAGCTGGTGGAGCGGATCGCGGACGCGGAGATGCAGTTCTTCTTCACCCAGTCCGAGATCCGCGGCTACAAGGACATGACGCGGCGCAACGTGTACTACAACACGGTGGACTACAGCGCCACCGCCGAGCTCACCCCGTTCGAGGGGATCACCAGCAACACCTCGGTGGGGGCGCAGTACTACCGCCGCTACTCCGAGTTCCTGTACGGGCGCGGCGCCGACTTCCCGGCCCGCGGCCTGCGCACCCTCCAGGCGACCACCGGCGAGCGCCGCAACGACGAGGACTACGCCGAGTCGTCCACCGTGGGCGTGTTCGTGCAGGAGCAGCTGGGGCTGCGCGACGACCGGCTCTTCCTCACCGGCGCCGTCCGCATGGACGACAACAGCGCCTTCGGCGAGGACTTCGACCTGGTCACCTACCCCAAGCTGAGCGCCACCTGGGTGGTCAGCGAGGAGCCCTTCTGGCGGCTCCCGTTCGTCAACACCCTCAAGCTGCGCGCGGCGTACGGGCAGTCCGGCCAGCAGCCCATCAACTTCGCCGCGCTCCGTACCTTCTCGCCCATCACCGGCACCGGCGACCAGCCGGCCGTGACCCCGCAGTCGCTGGGCAACCCCGACCTGGGCCCCGAGCGCAGCGGCGAGCTGGAGGTGGGCTTCGACGCCGGCTTCCTGGACGACCGGCTGGGGCTGGAGCTCACCTACTACGACCGCACCACCACGGACGCCATCCTGGAGACGCCGGTGCCGCCCTCCAGCGGCTTCTCCGGCACCCAGTACATCAACGCCGGCGAGATCCACAACAGCGGGCTGGAGCTGCTGGCCCGGGCGAACGCGCTCAACGGCCGGCGGGCGCAGCTGGACTTCACCTTCAGCCTGGCCACCAACAAGAACGAGGTGGTGGACCTGGGCCGCGAGGGGCTCACCACCATCTCCGCCGGGACGCTGGTGCAGCACCGCGAGGGGTACCCGGTGGGCTCCTGGTTCGACCGCGTGGTGGTGGGCGCGCAGTTCAACTCCGCCGGCACCCTGATCGCCAACTCCGAGGTGTGCGACGACGGCAAGGGCGGGCAGGTGGCCTGTGCCCAGGCGCCCACCCTGTTCCTGGGGCGGCCCACGCCCAGCCGCGAGGGGGCGCTCAGCTCCACGCTGACGCTGTTCGACAACCTGCGCATCCACGGCATGGTGGACTTCAAGCAGGGCTTCCACAAGCTGGACGGCAACCTGCGCGTCCGCTGCGTCCTGTTCCTCCGCTGCCGCGAGAACTTCTACCGCACCGAGTTCCTGGACGACCCGGCGTGGCTCGCCACCACCCAGCGGGCCGGCGCCTTCGCCGACCGGCTGATCAAGGACGGCAGCTTCGCCCGCTTCCGCGAGCTCTCCGCCACCTACACCCTGCCGGGGAGCTGGGCCGGCCGCTTCGGCGCGAGCCGGGCGTCGCTCACCGTGGCCGGGCGCAACCTGTGGACCTGGACCGACTACACCGGGCTGGAGCCCGAGGCCTCCTTCCTGGGCGGCACCCGCGGCACGGGGAGCGCCCAGTGGGAGCAGAACGTCACCCCGCAGCTCCAGCAGTTCGTGACCACGCTGAACGTCACCTTCTAGTCCCGCACACGAACAGGTGAACGGCATGAAGCACAACCAACGAATCCCCGGGGAGCTGCTCCGGCGCGGCGCGCGGCACGCCGCGCTGACGCTGGCGGCGGCGCTCGCCCTGGCCGCCTGCGACTCGCTCCTCGACGTGGAGGCCCCCAGCCGCATCCCCGCCGAGGGGCTGGACGACCCCGCCAACGCCTCGCTGCTGCTCAACGGGGCCATCGGCGACTTCGAGTGCGCCTTCCAGAGCTACGTGGTCATGGGCGGCATCGTCGGCGAGGAGCTGGTGGACGCCACCCAGACCGCCGACCGCTGGCCCTACGACCGCCGCGCCGTGGACCCCTCCGACCGGCGCTACGGCGAGTTCGCCTGCACCGCGCTGGGCGTGTACACCCCGCTCTCCACCGCCCGCTGGGCCGCGGAGAACGCGCTCGCCAAGCTCCAGGGGTGGACCGACGAGCAGGTCCCCAACCGCGGCGTGGCGATCGCCACGGCCGCAGCCTACTCCGGCTACAGCCATCTGCTCCTGGGCGAGGGCTTCTGCTCCGGGGTGCTGCTGGACGAGACGCTGACGGCCGGCGGCGAGGTGCCCCGCGCCGACGTGCTGCGGCGCGCGGTGGCCCGCTTCGACCAGGCCGTGCAGGGGGCGCAGGCCGCCGGCAACGCCGACGTCCTCAACATGGCGCTGGTGGGCCGCGCCCGCGCCAAGCTGAACCTGGGCGACAAGGCCGGCGCCGCCGCCGACGCCCGGCTGGTCGCCGCCAACTACGCCAAGACGATCACCGCCTCCACCATCGCCGCCCGGCGCGAGAACCGGGTGGTGGAGCAGAACAACAACTCCCAGTCGGTCACCATCGGCCCGGCGTACCGCAACCTCACCTTCGGCGGCGTGGCCGACCCGCGGGTCCGGGTCACCGACAGCGGGCGCAACGCCACCGACGGCAACCGCATCTGGGTGCAGAACAAGTACGCCACCCTGGCCACCGGCATCCCGCTGGCCACCTGGGACGAGGCGCAGCTCATCATCGCCGAGGTGGAGGGCGGCCAGGCCGCGGTGAACATCATCAACATGTTCCACACGCGGGCGGGGATCCCGGCGTTCTCCAGCACGGACCCGGCGGCCATCCAGGCGCAGGTCATCGAGGAGCGGCGGCGCGAGCTGTTCCTGGAGGGCCACCACCTGGGCGACGTCATCCGCTACAACCTGGCGCTGACTCCGGCCACGGGGACGCCGTTCTCCAAGGGCGGCACCTACGGCAGCACCACGTGCCTGCCGCTTCCCAACATCGAGAAGCTGAACAACACGAACATCTCGGGCTGACGGGTTGAACGGCGGGTTTGGGCGTGCCCCCGGCTGGCGCCGGGGTCGGGCTTCGGCTCCGTAGCAGACGAAACAACTGTCTGCAACGGAGTCGAGCCCCCAACGATACTGCTGTTGGGGTCTCGCCCCTTCGGGCCGAAATCCCTCACGCGGGGCTGGTGCTGGCGTCCGCGGGTGCCCCCACCCGGCTCGCTTGAGGCTCGCCACCCTCCCCCGTGCCGGGGGAGGGCTTCCCGGGAGGCGGGGATCGGCGCCCAGTGGCGGGCCCCCTCCCCCCGACCCCCTCCCCCCGCGAGCGGGAGAGGGGGAGCACTGCGACAGCCCGGCGGTGCGGTTGCAGTTCCTTGGATCTGCGCAGGGAGGTCGGGGGAGGCTGCGCAGGGGGAACGTCATGTTCGAAGCCAGCGTGATCCGGCAAGCGCAGACGGAG
>DASVQR010000046.1:0-2565 GCA_036389055.1 Longimicrobiaceae bacterium
TCCGCGTGGAGCCGGGGGAGATCGAGGCCGTGCTGTGCGAGCACCCGGCGGTGCGCGCCGCGACCGTGGTCGTGCGGGAGGGGGCGGGCGGGGTGCCGGGGCAGCCGGCGCTGGTGGGCTACGTGGCGGCGGCGGGCACGGGCGCGGCGGAGCTGCGGGCGTGGGTGGGGCGCACGCTGCCGGAGCACATGGTGCCGGCGGCGGTGGTGGTGATGGAGACGCTTCCCCTTACTCCCAACGGAAAGGTGGACCGCGGTGCGCTCCCCGCGCCCGACCCGGCCTCCGCTGAGGAGGCGTACGTCGCGCCGCGGGGTCCCGAGGAGGAGCGGGTCGCGGCGATCCTGGCGGAGCTGCTGGGCGTGGAGCGCGTGGGGGTGCACGACGACTTCTTCGCGCTGGGCGGCCACTCGCTGCTGGCGGCGCGGCTGGTGTCGCGCATCCGCGCGGAGACCGGCGTGGAGCTTCCCCTGCGCGCGCTGTTCGAGGGCTCCACCGTGGCCGCGCTGGCGCTGCGCCTGGCGGAGGCCGCGGCCGCCGGCGGCGCCGCTCCCGCCTCCCCCCGCCCGATGCCGCGCGGCGACGGCGCGCCGCTGTCGTTCGCGCAGGAGCGGCTCTGGTTCATCGACCGGATGATGCCGGGGGAGATGGCGTACCACGTCCCCTACCTGCTGCGCGTGCGCGGGCCGCTGGACGCGGCGGCGCTGGAGCGGGCGCTCTCCGGGGTCGCGGCGCGCCACGAGTCGCTGCGCACCGTGTTCGAGGAGCGCGGCGAGAGCGCCGTGCAGGTGGTGGATGCGGCGCGGCGCGTGGCGCTCCCGCTGGCCGACCTGTCCCGGCTGCGTGCCGCGGACCGGGAGCGGACGGCGCGCGCGCTGGCCGCCGAGGAGGCGGCGCGGCCGTTCGACCTGGCGCGCGGGCCGCTGCTCCGCGCGTCGCTGCTCCGGCTGGCCGGCGACGACCACGCCCTGGCGCTCACGCTGCACCACGTGGCGACGGACGGGTGGAGCATGGGCGTGCTCTTCCGCGACTTGTCGGCGCTGTACGCGGCGGAGACCGGCGGCCCGGCCGCGGATCTCCCGCCGCTGCCGCTGCAGTACGCCGACTTCGCCGTGTGGCAGCGGCTGCGCCTGCGCGGCGACGCGCTGGAGCGGGAGCTGGGCTGGTGGCGCGAGCGGCTGGACGGCGCCCCGGCGCTGCTGGAGCTGCCCACCGACCGTCCGCGCCGCGCGGCGCGCGGGCGCCGGGGCGCACGGGTGGAGGTCGCCGTCCCCGCCGACGCGGCAGCGGGGCTCCGCGCGCTCGCCCGGGCGGAGGGGAGCACGCCGTTCATGGCGCTGCTCGCCGGCTTCCAGCTCCTGCTGTCGCGCTGGGCGGGGCAGGACGACGTGGTGGTGGGCACCCCCATCGCGGGGCGGACGCACCGCGAGCTGGAGGAGCTGGTGGGCTTCTTCGTCAACACGCTCGCCGTGCGCGGCGGGCTGGGCGACGACCCCACCGGCCGCGAGCTGCTGCGGCGCACGCGCGCGGCGGTGCTGGGCGCCTTCGAGCACCAGGAGGTCCCCTTCGAGCGGCTGGTGGAGGAGCTCAGGGTGGAGCGGAGCCTGGCCCACACCCCGGTCTTCCAGGCGATGTTCGCCGTGCAGGACGCGGCCCCGCGCCCGCACTTCCCCGGCGCCGCGGTGGAGGTGGAGGAGCTGTGGACCGGGCGCGCCAAGTTCGACGTGTCGGTGGCGCTGCGCGCCGGGCCGGCCGGGTACACCGGGTCGCTCGCCTACGACGCCGACCTGTTCGACGGGGAGACGGCGGCCAGGATGGCCGCGCACTTCGCCCGCGCGCTCGCCGCCCTGGCCGCCGCGCCGGACGCCCGCGTGTCGGCGCTCCCGCTGCTGGACGACGCCGAGCGCCGGCAGGTGCTGGAGGCCTGGAACCCGCCGCCGCGGCCCTGTCCACAGGACTCCGTCCCCGCTCTGTTCGTCGCGCAGGCCGCCCGCACGCCCGAGGCGCCGGCCGTCTCCTACGGCGGCGAGACGCTGACCTACGCCGAGCTGCACCGCCGCTCCCTCGCGCTCGCCGGGGCGCTGGCGGCGCGCGGCGTGGGCCCGGACGCCCGCGTGGGCCTGCTCGCCGAGCGCTCGCCCGACATGGTGGTGGCGATGCTCGCCGTCCTCCAGGCTGGCGGCGCCTACCTCCCGCTCGACCCCGACCACCCCTCGGAGCGCCTGGTCTTCATGCTGGAGGACGCCGGCGCGCGCGTGCTCCTGGCGCAGCCGGCGCTGCTCGGGCGGGTGCCGGAGTTCGCGGGCGAGGTCGTCGCGCTCGACACCCCTCACCCCCCGGCCCCCTCTCCCACAAGGGGAGAGGGGGAGCACGACGATGCCGACCCCCGGGAAGCCCTCCCCCGGAACGGGGGAGGGTGGCGAGCCACAAGCGAGCCGGGTGGGGGCCTCCTCGCGGACGCGGACAGCCTCGCCTACGTCATCTACACCTCCGGCTCCACCGGGCGGCCCAAGGGCGTCGCGGTGCCGCACCGCGGGATCGTGCGGCTGGTGCGGGACGCGGACCTGG
>DASVQR010000047.1:0-12339 GCA_036389055.1 Longimicrobiaceae bacterium
GTGGGAGAGGGGGCCGGGGGGTGAGGGGTGTCGCACACGACGACCTCGCCACCGAACTCCGGCAGCGTGCCGACCAGCCGCTCCTGCGTCAGCAGCACGCGGGCGCCGCTGTCGTCCAGCATGTACCGGATGCGGTCGGCGGGATACGTGGGATCGACCGGGACGTAGCAGCCGCCCGCCTTCAAGACGGCGAGCACCGCGACCAGCATCTCCGGCGAGCGCTCCAGGCACAGCGCGACCCGCACCTCGGGGCCGACGCCGAGCGCGGCCAGGCGCGCGGCGAGGACGTCCGCGCGGCGGTCCAGCTCGGCGTGCGTGAGCGTGGCCGCGCCGTCCTGCATCACGGCGGGCACGTCGGGCGTGCGCAGCGCCGCCTCGCGCACGAGGTCGTGGACGGGCCGGTCGGAGGGCAGCTCGCGGGCGGTGGCGTTCCAGCGCTCCACCTGCAGCGCCCTCTCCTCGTCCAGCGCCGGCGCGAGGGCGGAGAGGCGCAGCGATGGGTCGGCGGCGCCCTCGGCGAGGACGCGAGCCACGTACGCCGTCATCGCCGCGACCGTGGCCTCGTCGAACAGGTCGGCGTTGTAGTTGGCCGACAGGTGGAGCCCGCCGTTGCGCGCGGAGACCGCGGTCAGCGCCAGGTCCAGCGCCGCGGACTGGCCGCCCGCGTCGATGGGCGAAACGCGGATCCCGGGGAGCTCCAGGGAGATCGAGCCGGCGTCGGGGAGGTTGATGGACACCTGGTAGACCGCGGTGTGGCCCAGGCTCCGCTCCACCTTCAGCTCCTCCAGCAGCTTCTCGAACGGGATCTCCTGGTGCGCGTAGGCGCCCAGCGTCGTTTCCCGCACCCGCCCCAGCAGCTCCGCGAAGGTGGGATCGCCCGACAGGTCCACCCGCAGCGCGAGCATGTTGAGGAAGAAGCCGATCATCCCCTCCGTCTCGGCCCGCGTCCGCCCGGCGATGGGCGTGCCCACCACCAGGTCGTCCTGCCCCGCGTAGCGCCGCAGCATGGCCGCATAGCCCGCGAGCAGCGCCATGAACAGCGTCGCCCCGGCGGCGCGCGCGGACTCCCGCACGGTCTCCGCCTCCGCGGGCGACACGACGAGTGTGTGGACGCCGGCCCGGTGCGTCTGCACGGCGGGGCGCGGACGGTCCGTGGGCAGCTCCAGCAGCGCCGGGGCGCCCTCCAGGCGGCCGCGCCAGAAGTCGAGCTGCTGCAGCAGCCCCTCGCCCGAGAGCCGCTCGCGCTGCCAGGCGGAGAAGTCGGCGTACTGCAGCTCCGGCTCGGGGAGCGGCGACGCTTCGCCGCGGGCGAACGCCGCGTACAGCGCGCCCAGCTCGCGGTACAGCACGCCGAACGACCACCCGTCGCTGACCGCGTGGTGGAGCATCAGCACCAGCACGTGCTCCTCCGGGGCCAGCCGCAGCAGCCGGACGCGCACCAGCGGGCCGGCCTCCAGGTCCACGGGGCGGCGGGCCTCCTCGCCCGCGATCCGCAGCACCGCGGCCTCGCGCTCCTGCGGCGCGAGGTGCGACAGCTCCTCCACCGGGAGCGCGAAGTCACCCGCGGGGGCCACCGTCTGCACGGCCTCGCCCCCGTCGTCGCGGAACACGGTGCGCAGCGACTCGTGGCGGCGCACCACCTCCGCGAAGGAGCGCTCCAGCACGCCGGCGTCCAGCGGTCCGGCCAGGCGGATGGCGCCGGCGATGTTGAAGTGCGCGTTGACCGGCTCCATGCGGTCCAGGAACCAGAGCCGCTGCTGCGAGAACGACAGCGGCGCCGGGACGGAGCGGTCGCGCGGGAGGATGGGCGGCGCGGAGGCCTGGCGCGACGCGGCCACCGCCTCCGCCAGCGCGGCGACGGTGGGGTGCTCGAACATCGCCCGGAGCGGCACCTCCACGCCCAGCACGGCGCGGATGCGCGACACCACGCGCGTCGCCAGCAGCGAGTGGCCGCCCAGGTCGAAGAAGCTGCG
Organism: Longimicrobiaceae bacterium; assembly: GCA_036389055.1. GTDB lineage: Bacteria > Gemmatimonadota > Gemmatimonadetes > Longimicrobiales > Longimicrobiaceae > JAFAYN01. The sequence continues at coordinate 1,974 of DASVQR010000047.1, forward strand.
GTCCACGCCCACGCGCGGGACGCCCAGCACCTCGGCGAAGATCCCCGCCAGCACCTCCTCCATGGGATCCCGCGGCGCGGCGGCCTCCTCCTCCGCGCCGGGGGCGGCGGGCGCGGGGAGCGCCCGGCGGTCGATCTTCCCCGTGGGCGTCAGGGGGAACGCCTCCAGGCCCACCAGCGCGGAGGGGACCATGTGCTCCGGCAGGCGCCCCCGCAGGAAGGCCCGCAGCTCCGCCTCGTCGGGGAGTGCGCCGTCCGCGGCCGGGACGAAGTAGCCGGCGAGCCGCCGGTCGCCCGGCGCGTCCTCGCGGGCGATCACCACCGCGTCGCCCACGCCGGGGTGGGCGAGCAGCGCCGCCTCCACCTCGCCCGGCTCGATGCGGAAGCCGCGGATCTTGACCTGCGCGTCCACGCGCCCCAGGAACTCCAGGCTGCCGTCCGCCAGGCGCCGCACCCGGTCGCCGCTGCGGTACAGGCGCGCCCCGTGCCCGCCGCCGAACGCGTCCGGCACCCAGGCCGCCGCGGTAAGGTCCGCCCTCCCGGGGTAGCCGCGCGCCACCCCGCTCCCCCCGATCCACAGCTCGCCCGGCACGCCCGTGGGCACCGGCTCGCCCGCGCGGTCCACCACGTACAGCCGCGCGCCGGCGAGCGGCCGGCCCACCATCTGCCGCCCGGCGGGCATCCCCTCGGCCAGGTCGTAGCAGGCGCACACCACCGTCGCCTCGGTGGGGCCGTAGAGCACGCGGATCGCCGCGGCGGGAAAGGCCGCGCGCATCTCCGCCAGCAGGTCGGCCGGGACCGCGTCGCCGCCCACGAAGACGCGCCGCAGCCGCGGCAGCGCGTCCGCGCCCGCCGCCAGGGCCGCGGACGCGAGCTGCCGCATCAGCGCGGGGACGGTGTGCAGCGTGGTCGCGTCGGCGACCTCCGCCAGCATCCGCTCCACGTCCGCCACCCGGTCGCGGGGCACCAGGCGGGTGGCCCCGCCCGAGGCGAGCGGCGCCAGGGCCTCGAACACCCAGATGTCGAAGGCGAAGGACGAGAGCCAGGGCGTCACGTCGCCGGGGCCCATGCCGAACGCCTCGCGCGCCGCGAGCAGCAGGGCCGCCACGCCGCGGTGCTCCACGCGCACGCCCTTGGGGCGCCCGGTGGACCCGGACGTGTAGATGACGTACGCGGCGTTCTCCGGGAGAGCGCCGCCGTCCACGGGTTCCGCGCTCTCGGCGTCGATCCCGGCGTCCGGGTCGTCCACCACCACCACGCGCGCACCGTGCTCCGGCAGGCTCGCCGCCACCGCGGCGCGCGTCAGCAGCACCGGCACGGCCGCGTCCTCCAGCACCAGCCGGACGCGCTCCGCCGGGTACGACGGGTCCACGGGAACGTAGCAGCCGCCCGCCCGCATCACGCCCAGCGCGGCGGCCGCCGCGTCCGGCGACGCGTCCATGCAGATCGCCACCGGCACCTCGGGACCCACGCCCAGCGCGCGCAGCCGGCGCGCGACCCGGTTGGAGCGCGCGTCCAGCTCGGCGTACGTGGTCGTTTCCGCGCCGGCGAGCACGGCCGGGGCGTCCGGGTGGAGCCTCGCGGCTTGCGCGAACAGGTCGTGCGCCCGCAGCCCGGCGGCCGCCGGCGCCTCCGGCCCCGCGGCGGCGGCGAGCACGGCGCGGCGCTCCGCGCCGTCCAGCAGCGGCAGGGCGGAGAGCCGCGCGTCGGGCGCGGCGGCGACGGCCTCCAGCAGCACGCCGAAGTGCCGCGCCATCCGCTCCGCGGTGGGGGCGTCGAACAGCGCCGAGGCGTAGCCCAGCCCCGCCGCCAGCCCGTCCGCATGCTCGTGCATCCCCAGCGACAGGTCGAACTTCGCGGCGAAGGTCCCCGTCCGCAGCGGCGACACGGCCACGCCGGGCAGCTCCAGCTCCTCGGCGGGGGCGTTCTGCAGCGCGAACAGCACCTGGAAGACCGGGTTGCGGTTCAGGGCGCGCTCGGGGTGCAGCTCCTCCACCAGCTTTTCGAACGGGAGGTCCTGGTGCGCGTAGGCGTCCAGCGTCCCCCGCTTCACCCGCTGCACCAGCTCGCGGAAGCCGGGATCGCCCGACAGGTCGGTGCGCAGAGCCAGCGTGTTGACGAAGAAGCCCACCAGCTCCTCCGTGGCGCGGTGCGTCCGCCCGGCGATGGGGGTGCCCACCACCACGTCGTCCTGGTCGGCGTAGCGGGCCAGCAGCAGCTGCCAGGCGGCTAGCAGCGTCATGAACAGCGTTGCCCCCTCGCGGCGCGCGACCGCGGCCAGCGCGGCGCGGGTGGACGCGGACACGGCGAAGGGGTGCAGCGCCCCGTCCGTGCTCCACGACGGCGGCCGCGGCCGGTCGGACGGGAGGTCGAGGGCCGGGGGCGCGCCGGCAAGCCGCCCGCGCCAGAAGTCGAGCTGCCGCTCCAGGGCCCCGCCCGCGAGCCAGCCGCGCTGCCACACGGCGTAGTCGGCGTACTGGAGCGCCGGCGCGGGGAGCGGCGAGGGCCGCCCCTCCGCCGAGGCGGCGTACAGCGCCGACAGCTCGCGGAAGACCACGCCCATGCTCCACCCGTCGCCCACCACGTGGTGGAGCGCGAGGAGGAGGACGTGCTCGTCCCCGGCCAGGCGCAGCAGCGAGGCGCGGAAGAGCGGCCCCGCCTCCAGGTCGTATCCGCGGCGCGCCTCCGCCGCCGCGAGCGCCCGCGCCCGGGCGTCGCGCTCCTCCTCCGGCAGGCCGGACAGGTCCTGCAGCGGCAGCGGCACCGGCGCGGCGGGGAGCACGCGCTGCACCGGCCCGCCCTCCGCCTCCGGGAACACGGTCCGCAGCGACTCGTGCCGCTCGGTCAGCGCGTCCAGCGCGGCGCGGAGGGCGTCCACGCGCAGCGCCCCGGTGAGGCGGAAGGCGAACGGCATGTTGTAGACGCCGCTCCCCGGGTCCAGCCGGTCGATCACCCAGAGCCGCTCCTGCGCGAACGACAGGGGGGCGTCGCCGTGGCGCGGAGCCGGGAGGAGCGGCGGGAGCCGGATCCCGTCGGCGGCGCGCTGCGCCGCCTCCACGCGCTGCGCCAGGGCGTCCAGCGTGTGCGCCTCGAACAGCGTCCGCAGCGGCAGCTCCACCCCCAGCGAGGCGCGGATGCGCGACTGCACGCGCGTGGCGAGCAGCGAATGGCCGCCCAGCGCGAAGAAGTCGTCGTGCGCGCCCACCCGCTCGATCCCCAGCACCTCCGCCCACGCCGCCGCCAGGATCTCCTCCACGGGGGTGCGCGGCGCGACGTGCTCCGCGTCGGCGGAGCCGCCGGGCGCGGGGAGCGCCTTGCGGTCGATCTTGCCGCGGGCCGTGACCGGGAAGGCGTCCAGCACCACCACCGCCGCGGGGACCATGTGCTCGGGGAGGCGGTCGCGGAGGTGCTCGCGCACGGCCGCGGGTGTGGTCTCCCCCGCCACGTAGCCCACCAGCCGCCGCTCGCCGGGCGCGTCCTCCCGCACCACCACCACGGCGCCGTGCACCCCCGGCGCCCCCGCCATGGCGGCCTCCACCTCGCCCGGCTCGATGCGGAAGCCGCGCACCTTCACCTGCGCGTCCGTCCGCCCCATGAACTCCAGCACGCCGTCCGGCCGCCAGCGCGCCCGGTCCCCCGTGCGGTACAGCCGCGCGCCAGCCTCCTCGCCGAACGGGTCCGGGACGAAGCGCTCCGCCGTCAGTTCCGGCCGGCCCAGGTAGCCGCGCGCCACCCCCGCCCCCCCCAGGTACAGCTCACCCGGCGTCCCCACCGGCGCCGGGGCGCCCGCGGGGTCCAGCACGTAGGTGCGCGCGTTGGGCAGCGGCCGGCCGATCAGGTTGCCCGCGACGGTCTCCTCCGCGCGCACCCGGTGGCTGGCCGCAAGCACGGTGGCCTCGGTGGGCCCGTACAGCACGTGTGTCGCCGCCTGCGGGAACGCCGCCCGGATCTCCGGGAGCAGGTCCGGCGGCACCGCGTCGCCGCCCACGAACACGCGCCGGATCCCCGTCACCGGCCCGGCGGGCGACGCCGCGACGGCCTCCGCCACCTGCCGCATCAGCGCGGGCACGGCGTGCACCGCCGTCGCGCCGCGCAGCCCGTCCACCAGCCGCGGCACGTCCACCACCTCGTCCCGGGGGACGATGCGGACGGCGCCGCCCGCGATCAGCGGCGCCAGCGCCTCGAAGCCCCAGATGTCGAACGAGTACGAGGCCAGCACCGGCACCACGTCGCCCGCCCCGAACCCGAACCCGTCCCGCGCGCCCCGCAGCAGGTTGGCGAAGCCGCGGTGCGAGACCTCCACGCCCTTGGGCTGCCCCGTGGAGCCCGAGGTGTAGATGACGTACGCCAGGGAGTCGGACGGTAGGGGACAGGGGACAGGGGACAGGGAACAGCCTGCAACTGCATCGTCGTCCCCGGACTCCGCCGTGTCGTGCTCGCCGAGGGTTTCCGCCAGCAGGATCTCGCCCCCGAAATCGGGCAGGATCGCCGCGGTCTCCGCGCCGGCGACGACCAGGGAGATCCCGGCGTCGTCCAGGACGTAGCGCAGGCGCTCGGGCGGGTAGGCGGGGTCCAGCGGGACGTAGGCGGCGCCGGCCCTGAGCACGCCCAGGATGGCCACGGGAAGGTCGGGGCCGCGCTCCAGGCACAGCCCCACGTGCGCGTCGGGGCCGGCGCCGCGCCCGCGCCCGCGCAGCGCGCGGGCGAGCCGGTCGGAGCGGCGGTCCAGCTCGGCGTAGGTGAGCGGCTCGCCGCCGGTGAGGACGGCGGGGGCGTCCGGGGTGCGGGCGGCCTGCTCCGCGAACAGCTCGTGCACCAGCGCGTCCGGGTAGGGGCGCGCGGTGTCGTTCCACTCCGCGACCACGCGGCGGCGCTCGTCGCCGCCCAGCAGCGGCAGCTCGGAGACGCGCGCTTCGGGAGAGCGCACCGCGGCCTCCAGCAGCACGCGCAGGTGCTCGCCCAGGCGCTCGATGGTGGCGGCGTCGAACAGCGCGGTGGCGTACTCCAGCGCCACGCGGATGCGGTCGCGCCCGTCGAACGCCTCCACCGACAGGTCGAACTTGGCGGCGTCCGCGGCCACCCGGACCGGGCGCAGCGTCAGGCCGGGGAGCGACAGGTCGGACGGGGCGGCGGCGTGCAGCGCGAACATCACCTGGAACACCGGCGAGTACGCCAGGCTGCGCTCCACGCGCAGCTCCTCCACCAGCCGCTCGAAGGGGACGTCGGCGTGGGCCTGCGCCTCCAGCACCCCTTCGCGCGTGGCGGCCAGGTGCCGGCGGAAGGTGGGGTCGCCCGACAGCTCCGCGCGCAGCGCCAGCGTGTTGACGAAGAAGCCGATCAGCGGCTCCAGCTCCGGCCTGCCGCGCCCGGCCACCGGGGTGCCGACGACCACGTCGTCCTGCCCCGACCAGCGGGCGAGCAGCAGCTGGAACGCGGCGAGCAGCGCCATGAACGGCGTGGCGCCCTCGCGCCGCGCCAGCTCGCGCAGGCCGGACACCAGCGGTCCCTCCAGCACCACCTCGTGCACGGCGCAGGCGCGTGCCTGCAGCGCGGGGCGCGGGTGGTCCAGCGGCAGCTCCAGCAGCGGCGGGGCGCCGGCCATGCGCTCGCGCCAGAAGGCCGCCTGCCGGTCCAGCGCCTCGCCGGCCAGGTGCTTCCTCTGCCACACGGCGAAGTCGCTGTACTGGAGCGACGGCTCGGCCAGCGGCGAGGGACGGCCCTCCAGGAACGCGGCGTACAGCTCGCCCAGCTCGCGGAAGAACACGCCCATGCTCCAGCCGTCCGTGACCACGTGGTGCATCACCAGCACCAGCAGGTGGTCGCGCGGGTCCACGCGCAGCAGCGTGGCCCGGAAGAGCGGGCCGCGCTCCAGGTCGAACGGGCGGTGCGCCTCGTCCTCCGCCAGCCGCAGCGCCGTGGCCTCGCGCTCCTCGCGGGTCGCGCCGGCCACGGGGACCGCGGGGAGGCGGAACTCGCCGGGGGGCGACACCAGCTGGGCGGGGTCGCCGGCGGCGGTGGTGAACACGGTGCGCAGCGACGCGTGCCTTCGGACGATCTCGCCGAGGGCCGTCTCAAGCACGTCGGCGCGCAGCTCGCCCTCCATCCGCACCACGCGCGACAGGTTGTACGCGGCCGAGCCGGGGTCCATCCGGTCCAGGAACCAGAGGCGCTGCTGCGAGAAGGAGAGCGGGAAGACGCGCGACTCGCCCTGCCGCTTGCGGAGCATCTCCGCCAGCAGCCGCCGCTTCTCCGCCGAGACTTCCTGCTGCGAGACCTGCGTGCTCATGCTCCGATCCCCGTGTCCGTTGACAGTCCGGCGAGCAGCCGCTCGATCTCGGCGTCCGAAAGCTCGTCGATCCGGTCCAGCAGCTCGTCCTCCATCCCGCCGCCGTCCGAGGCGATCACCATGTCCGCCGGGACGCGCACCACGCCCGCGTCGTCCGCCGGCAGCAGCGCCGCCAGCTCGCCCACGGTGGGGCGCTCGAACACGGCGCGCAGCGGCAGCTCCGCCCCGAACGCCTGCCGCACGCGGGAGATCACCTGCGTCGCCAGCAGCGAGTGGCCGCCCAGCGCGAAGAAGTCGTCGCGCGTGCCCACGCGCTCCACCTTCAGCACCTCGGCCCAGATCTCCGCCAGGCGCCGCTCGGCCTCGGTCTCCGGCGCCACGTACGACTCCGCCGGCACCGTCGGCGCGTCGGGAGCCGGGAGGGCACGGCGGTCCACCTTGCCGCTCCCGGTCTTGGGCAGCGCGTCCAGGACGACGAACGCCGCCGGCACCATGTGCTCCGGCAGCTCCGCCTTGAGGTGCGCCCGCAGCTCGGCCACGGACGGCGCCCGGTCGGAGGCGGCGGCGACGACGTAGCCGACCAGCCGCGTGCGACCGGGCTCGTCCTCGCGCGCGGCGACCACCGCGTCGCGCACTGCGGGATGCCGCAGCAGCACGCCCTCGATCTCGCCCAGCTCGATGCGGAAGCCGCGCACCTTGACCTGGTCGTCCGCCCGCCCGACGAACTCCAGCTCCCCCGTCCGCCGCCAGCGCACCACGTCGCCCGTGCGGTACAGCCGCGCGCCTGGCTCCGCCGAGAACGGATCCGGTACGAAGCGCTCGGCCGTCAGCTCCGGTCTGCCCAGGTAGCCCCGCGCCACGCCCGTCCCGCCGACGTACAGCTCGCCCCGCGCGCCGATCGGCAGCGGGCGCATCTCCCCGTCGAGCACGTAGGCGCGCCCGTTCGGCACCGGCCCGCCGATCGGCACCGGCGGCAGCGGCTGGTCGGCAAGCAGCGGCGCCTCTTCCCTGCCCTGCAGCTCCGCCAGCGTCGCGACGACCGTCGCCTCCGTCGGCCCGTAGGTGTTGACCAGCCGGACGCCGTCGCCGACGCCGCGGCGCCAGGCGGCCACGCGCTCCGGCAGCGCCCGCTCCCCGCCGATGATCACCAGCCGCACCGCATCGGGAAGACGGACCGCGCCGCGCTCCAGCTCCGCCACCAGCTCGTGCCAGTACGCGGTCGGCAGGTCCAGCACGGTGACGCCCCACTCGGCGCAACGCCGGAAGAACGTCGCTGCGTCGGTGAGCATCTCCTCGGTCCGGAGGACGAGCGACGCGCCGCCGAGCAGGGCCGGGTAGATCTCCTCCGCGCTGGCGTCGAAGCTGAGCGAGGCGAACTGGAGCACCCGGTCGGCCGGGGTGATGCCGTACAGCTTCACCGCGGCGGCGGCGTAGTTCGCCAGCGCGCGGTGCGGGACGACCACGCCCTTGGGGCGGCCCGTCGAGCCCGACGTGTAGATGACGTAGGCGGCGTTCTCCGCGTCCGCGGGGAGGCCCTCACCCGGCTCGCTTAGGCTCGCCACCCTCTCCCAATTCTGGGAGAGGGTTTCCTGACCCTCGGCAGAGTGCTCGACCGACACACCGCCGTGCTCCCCCTCTCCCAGTATTGGGAGAGGGGGCCGGGGGGTGAGGGCCTGGTCCGACGCACCGAAGCCCGCCTCCGCACTGTCGTTCTCCACCTCCCCCCTTGCGGGGGAGGGAGCCGGGGGGAGGGGGGTCCCGTCGCACACGACGATCTCGCCCCCGAACGCCGGAAGCGCACCTACGAGCCTCTGCTGCGTCAGCAGCACGCGGGCGCCGCTGTCGTCCAGCATGTAGCGGATGCGGTCGGCCGGGTACGCGGGATCGACCGGGACGTAGCAGCCGCCGGCCTTGAGCACGGCGATGACGGCGACCAGCATCTCCGGCGAGCGCTCCAGGCACAGCGCGACCCGCGTCTCCGGGCCGACGCCGAGCGCGGCCAGGCGCGCGGCGAGGGCGTCCGCGCGGCGGTCCAGCTCGGCGTGCGTGAGCGTGCCCGCGCCCTCCTGCATCACTGCGGGCGCATCCGGAGCGCGCAGCGCCGCCTCGCGGACGAGGTCGTGCACGGGGCGTTCGGAGGGGAGGGCGCGGGCGGTGGCGTTCCAGCGCTCCACCTGCAGCGCCCTCTCCTCGTCCAGCACGGGGGCGAGCCGCGAGAGCGGGCGCTCCGGGTCGGCGGCGGCGTCCTCCAGGATCGCGGCGAGCTGGGCGCCGAAAGAGGCGATCGTCGCCTCGTCGAACAGGTCGGCGTTGTAGGTGAACGACGTCCGCACCCGGCCGTCCGGCTCCTCCGCGACGACGAGGGACAGGTCGAAGGGCGTGGCCTGGGCCTGCACGGGGATGCCGGTGGCGCGCACCCCGGGGAGGCGCGGCGGCTCCAGCTCCGCGTTGTGCAGCACCAGCATCACCTGGTAGACGGAGCTGTGGGCCAGGCTGCGCTGCACCTTGAGCTCCTCCAGCAGCCGCTCGAAGGGGACGTCCTGGTGCGAATAGGCGCCCAGCGTCGTCTCGCGGACGCGCCCCAGCAGCTCCCGGAAGCCCGGGTCCCCGCCGAGCTCCGTGCGCAGCGCGAGCATGTTGACGAAGAAGCCGATCAGCCCCTCCGTCTCGGCCCGCGTGCGCCCGGCGATGGGCGTCCCCACCACCACGTCGTCCTGCCCGGAGCGGCGCCGCAGCAGCACGCAGAGCGCCGCCAGGAAGGTCATGAACGGCGTCACGCCCTCGCGCCGGTCCAGCGCACGCAGCCGCGCGGCCGTCTCCGCGGAGACGCCGGCGTGGTACGTGGCGGCGCGGTGCGTCTGCAGCGCGGGGCGGGGCCGGTCCGTGGGCAGGTCGAGCAGCGCGGGCGCGCCGGCCAGCCTGTCGCGCCAGAAGCCGAGCTGGCGCTCCAGCGTCTCCCCCGTGAGCCAGGCCCGCTGCCACGCGGCGTAGTCGCCGTACTGCACCGGGAGCGGCGCCAGCGGCGACGATTCGCCCCGGACCCGCGCGGTGTAGAGGGCGCCCAGCTCGCGGTACAGCACCCCGAACGACCAGGCGTCGGCGACGGAGTGGTGGATCATCAGCACCAGCGCGTGGTGCTCCGGCCCCATCCGCACCAGCGTCGCGCGGGCGAGCGGGCCGCCCTCCAGGTCCGTGGGCCGGCGCATCTCCGCCAGGGCGAGGCCCTGCATCGCCGCCTCGCGGGCCGGCTCCGGGAGCGCACCCAGCTCCACGCACGGCAGGCGCAGCGCGGCGGGCGGGAGCACCACCTGCGCGGGAAGCCCGTCCACCTCGCGGAACACGGTGCGCAGCGACTCGTGCCTGCGGACGATCTCGGCCAGCGTGCCGCGCAGCGCCCGCGCGTCGAGCGCGCCCTCCAGCCGCAGCGCGAAGGCGATGTTGTGGTGCGCGTTGACCGGCTCCATCCGGTCCATGAACCAGAGCCGCTCCTGCGAGAAGGAGAGCGGCAGAGGCCCGTCGCGGGGGACGGGGACGACCGGCGGGGCCGCCTCGCCGCGGTGCTGGCGGACGCGCTCCGCGATCCCGGCGGCCGTGGGCGCCTCGAACACGGCGCGCAGCGGCAGCTCAGACCCGAGCACGGCGCGGACGCGCGAGACCACCCGCGTGGCCAGGAGCGAGTGCCCGCCCAGCGCGAAGAAGTCGTCGTGCGCCCCCACCCGCTCCACGCCCAGCAGCTCCGCCAGGATCCCGGCGACGATCTCCTCGTCCGGCGTGCGCGGCGCCACGTACGCGTCGCCCGGCGTCCACTCCGGGTCCGGGAGCGCCGCCCGGTCCACCTTTCCGTTGGGAGTAAGGGGAAGCGTCTCCAGCACCACCACCGCCGCCGGCACCATGTGCTCCGGCAGCGTGCGCCCCACCCACGCCCGCAGCTCCGCCGCGTCCGTGCCCGCCGCCGCCACGTAGCCCACCAGCGCCGGCTGCCCCGGCACCCCGCCCGCCCCCTCCCGCACGACCACGGTCGCGGCGCGCACCGCCGGGTGCTCGCACAGCACGGCCTCGATCTCCCCCGGCTCCACGCGGA
>DASVQR010000048.1:0-45966 GCA_036389055.1 Longimicrobiaceae bacterium
CCAACGCAGCCGAGACCCCGCGGAAACTGCCCCGCGGGGTCTCGGCCCTCCGGGCGCGCATCCCTCACGCGGGGTCTCCCGGGTCTGGCCAGACGCGCGAGCGAAGGGGGAGGGCGGCCGGCGGCCGCCCTCCCCCTTCGCATCCCGTCAGCGGTGCTCGGCCTCGTCCTCCCGGACTTCCGAGGGCGGGCGCTGGCCGGTGTTCTGGCGGACCTGGACCGAGCCGGGTCCGTTCTCGTTGTCGACGCTGAGCTCCCGGAACTCTTCCGCGCCCACCGTGCGTCCGCCGCTGGGCGCGGCGGGCTCGTGCATCTGGCGGTGCGGCTCGCTGGAACGTGGCTCCACGGTGCCTCCTTTGCTGGGTCGTCGCTGGGGAGGCCGACACCACGCAAGCCGCATTCCCACAGCGGATTGCGCGTCATCCCACAACCGACGACCGGGAGCGGGAGGCTTTCGCGCGGGGGCCGCGGCGCGTAGGATACCGTGTCCTCCGCCGCACTCAGGCTTCCCGGCAGCGCACCTCGATCAGCAGGCGTCTCCAGCTCGGCACCTCGGCGCCCTCCACCTGCACGGCGACCGCGGTGGCCGCGCCGCCCCGGAGGAGCCAGGGCGCGAGCCACGCGTTGATCTCGGGGGGGAGGTGGCCCAGGGGGTCGCCGCTCATCAGGTGCACCCACACCGCGGGGTCCTCCTCGCCGGGCGGGTCCGGGATGAGGAGCAGCGGGTCGCCGGGCTCCACGGTGTGCAGGCGCGCGGCCCGCTCGCCGAAGACCGTGCCGTGGACGGTGGAGCGGAAGGTGGAGGGGCGGTGCGCGGGGAGGGGCGGGATCATCGCTGCTCTCGGAAACGGATCGTGCGTGGGCCAGGCCCAATGTAACAGGGCCCGGCGCCCCTCTCAAGAAACGATGTTTCCCCCGACCGGGGGAAACCAATCCCTCGCTGGCGTTTATCAACACCGTCCCGGACACACCGAAGCCGAGCCCCTACATGGACCCCATCTACCTGGACTACGCGGCCACCTCGCCGCTGCGGCGCGAGGTGCGCGAGGCGATGCTCCCCTTCATGGAGGAGCGCTTCGGCAACCCCTCCAGCCTGCACCGCTGGGGCCGCGAGGCCCGCGCCGCGCTGGAGGACGCCCGCGCCCGGCTGGCGGAGGTGCTGGGGGCCGGGCCGCTGGAGGTCCTGTTCACGCGCGGCGGCACGGAGGCCGACAACATGGCCGTCCTGGGGCGCGCGCACTTCGCCCCGGGGGCGGCGGTGGTGTGCTCGTCCATCGAGCACAAGGCGGTGCTCGCCGCCGCGAAGGCGACCACCCGCCTCACGCAGTCCGCCTTCTACGTGGTGCGGGTGGACCGGGACGGGGTGGTGAACGAGGAGGAGATCTACGCGCTGCTGGAGGCGAAGCCGGCGGTGGTCTCGGTGATGTGGGCGAACAACGAGGTGGGCTCGGTGCAGCCGGTGGAGCGCCTGGCGGAGCGGTGCCGGGACGCGGGCGTCGTCTTCCACACGGACGCGGTGCAGGCGTTCGGCAAGCTGGAGGTGCGGGTGGACCGCGTCCCCGCGGCGATGCTCTCGCTGAGCGCGCACAAGGTGGGCGGCCCCAAGGGCGTGGGGCTGCTCTTCGCGCGCAGGGGGACCCGCTTCCACCCGCTGGTCTACGGCGGGAGCCAGGAGCGCGGCCTGCGCCCGGGGACGGAGGACGTGGCCGGCGCGGTGGGCTTCGCGGTCGCCGCGGAGCTGGCGACCCGCGACCGCGAGGCGGAGATGGCGCGGCTGGGCGCCATGCGCGACCGCCTGGAGGCCGGCCTCCGCGCCGCCATCCCCGACCTGTGCGTGAACGCGGCCGGGGCGGCGCGCCTCCCCACGCACCTCAACGTGTGCATCCCGGGGGTGGACGCCGGCGCGCTGGTCCCCGCGCTGGACCTGGAGGGGATCGCCGCGTCCGGCGGCTCGGCGTGCAACAGCGGCGCCGCCGACCCCTCGCACGTGCTCACGGCGATGGGGCTGGACGCGGACGCCGCCGCACCCTCCGTGCGCTTCTCGCTGGGCAGGGAGACCACGGACGCACAGATCGACCGCGTGCTCGCCGGGGTCCCGGCGGTGGTGGAGCGGCTCCGCTCCTTCGCGCCGATCGGATAGGAACAGAAGTGCGAAAGTGCGAGGTGCGAAAGTGCGGACGCGGCTCCTTCCCACTCTCGCACTCCCGCACTTTCGCACTCACGCACTGGTTTTTCGAATGAAGCGCAGGGTTCTGGTCGCCATGTCGGGGGGGGTCGATTCGTCCGTGGCCGCGGCGCTCCTGGTGGAGCAGGGCCACGAGGTGGTCGGCGTCACCATGAAGACCTTCTGCTACTCGGACGACGTCGAGGGCACGGGGAAGACGTGCTGCGGCCTGGAAGGGATCATGGACGCCCGCCGGGTGGCGGACCGGCTGGGGATCGCCCACTACGTGTTCGACGTGGAGCGCGAGTTCACGCGCGACGTGATCGACGACTTCGTCTCGGAGTACGCGGCCGGGCGCACCCCGAACCCCTGCGTGCGCTGCAACGGCAACACCAAGTTCCGCGACCTGCTGCGCCGCGGCGAGATGCTGGGGTGCGACGCCATCGCCACCGGCCACTACGCGCGCATGGGCACCGACGCCGCGGGAAATCCCACGCTGCTGCGCGCGGCGGACGGCAACAAGGACCAGTCGTACTTCCTGTGGGCGCTCCCCCCGGAGCTCCTGCCGAAGCTGATGTTCCCGCTGGGCGAGCTGACCAAGCCGGAGGTGCGGGCAAAGGCGCGCGAGCTGGGCCTGGCGACGGCGGACAAGCCGGAGAGCATGGAGATCTGCTTCGTCCCCACGGGCAACTACGTGGACGTCCTGGAGAAGCGGCTCGGCGACGACCACCCCGCCCTCGCCCCGGGAAAGCTGGTGACCCCCTCCGGCGAGACGGTGGGCGAGCACTCCGGCTACGCCCGCTACACCGTCGGCCAGCGCAGGGGCCTGGGCGGCGGCCGCGGCCTGCCGCTCTACGTGATCGGCACGCGGCCGGAGCGCCGCGAGGTGGTGGTGGGCACGCTGGACGACCTGCACCGCGGCGAGGTCCGCATCGCCGAGCTGAACTGGCTGGCGGAGCCCCCCGCCCCCGGCGACGCCCTGCGCGTGCAGATCCGCCACCGCGCCCGGGCCGTGGACGCCCGCGTCGCGCAGCGCGCGGACGGCGAGATCGTGCTGGAGCTCGCCCAGCCGCAGCGCGCGGTCACGCCCGGCCAGTCCGCCGTAATGTTCCGCGACGACGTGGTGCTGGGCGGAGGCCGGATCGTGTAGGGGAAACGGCAGGGGACAGGTTACAGGGGACAGGGAACAGCCTGCAACGGCAACGGCGCCCCCACCTCGGGATCGAGGCGGGGGCGCCGTTTGCAGTTCAAGCGGTACCCATCAGAATCTGTTCGGAGGGAGACAGCCGGGCAGTTTCGGCTGGCTCACTCCGGCGCAGGGAGACTCGCCGGCTGTTTGGCGAGGCTCCCGGAGCCCGCGCAGGAGACGGACGGCAGTATCGTCCGGCTCCGGAGCGGCCCGCAGAAGCCAGAGGTCTACTCCAGCTCCTGCGACTCCTTGAGCATCGCCTTGAGACGCTCCTCCGGCAGCTCGTGCACCGTCTCCTCGGCGTTCGCCTCGTCCCCCGGGTGGATGACGAAGCGCGCCCGGATCGCCGGGTCGGAAAGGCAGTGGAACACAATCTTGGGGCGCTCGGGAAGTCCGAACCTGCCGCCGGAGGCATACGCCTCCCAGGTCAGCAGGTCGTCGTCGACGAAGACACGGCTCATCGGCAGTCCAGGTTGTTGATCGTCGGCCCGCTCAGTACTTGAGGCCCGCGGCCTCGGCGAACTCCTCCATCAACTTCTGTTCCCGCTCGCCCAGCTGCTCGGGCACCGAGACGCTGACCCGCACGAACTGGTCGCCGTGCTCCCCGCCCTTCTCCACCCCCTGCCCCTTGATGCGGAACCGAGTGCCGGACTGGGTGCCGGGCGGGATGCGCAGCACCACCTTCTTGCCGTCCACCGTGCGCACCCGGATGCGCGACCCGAGCGTGGCCTGCGCCAGGTTGATGGGGACGGTGCAGTGGATGTCCAGCCCCTCGCGGGAAAAGAACTTGTCCGGCTGCACCCGGAACGAGACGATCAGGTCGCCCGCCGGGCCGCCCGCGGCGCCCTTCTCCCCCTGCCCCGGGATCCGGATCTTGGAGCCGGTGTCCACCCCCGCGGGGACGGTGATCTGGATCTGCCGCTGCTGGCGCACCTGCCCCTGCCCCTGGCAGGTGGTGCACGGGTCGGTGGGGATCTTCCCCTTGCCGTAGCACGCCGGGCAGGGGCGGCTCACCGCGAACCCGCCCTGCCCGAACTGGATGGTGCCGCGCCCCTTGCACTCGGGGCAGGTGGTCAGGTCCGTGCCGGGGCGGGCGCCGGAGCCGTGGCAGGTGGGGCAGTCCTCCACCACGGGGACGGTGATGGTGCGCTTGCCGCCGCGCACGGCCACCTCGAAGGGGACCTCCACGGCGTACTCCACGTTCTCGCCGCGCTGCGGCCCGCCGGGCCGGGAGGCGCCGCGCTTCCGGCCGCCCAGGTCGAAGATGGAGCCGAACAGGTCGCCCAGCCCGCCCACGTCGCCGATGTCCTCGAACGAGAACCCGCCGCCCGGGCCCGTGCCGCCCCCGGGGCCGGGCCTGGGCCCCGCTCCGGCGCCGAAGCCCCCCGGCCCGCCCATCCCCGCGAACGCGCCGTACTTGCGCATCTGGTCGTACTGCTTGCGCTTGTCGTCGTCGGACAGCACGGAGTACGCTTCCGAGATCTCCTTGAAGCGCTCGGCGGCGGACGTGTCGTTGGGGTTCGCGTCGGGGTGGTACTTCTTGGCCAGCTTGCGGTACGACTTCTTGATCTCGTCCGCGCTGGCGTTCTCCGCAACCCCCAGGATGCGGTAGAAGTCCTTGCTCTGTGTGGCCATGGTCCGTCCGGTGAGTCAGGGAGCGGGGTGGGCGCCCGCCGCGGGGGCGGGCGCCGGCTCCGTCACCCCTCGAAGCGCTTGACCCGGACGCGGGCCGGGCGGAGGAGGGTCCCCTTGAGGCGGTATCCCTTCTGGAACACGTCGGCGACGGTGTGGTCCTCGTCGCGGCTCTCGGCCGGGACGGTCATCAGCGCCTCGTGCACGGACGGGTCGAAGGCCTGCCCCTCGGCCTGCACCTCCTCCAGCCCGGCCGACTCCAGGGCGCGCAGCAGCTTGCGCTCCACCAGCTGCGTCCCCTCCATCACCGACTGGGCGGTGGTGGTCTCCGGGTTGAGCTGGGCCACCCGCTGCAGGTCGTCCAGCACGTCCAGGAGCTTCTCGGCCAGCTGGGCCTGGGCGCGGCTCCAGCTCTCGGCCTTTTCGCGCTCCACCCGCTTGCGGTAGTTGTCGAACTCGGCGGCCAGCCGCAGGTACTTCTCGCGCGAGGCGGCCAGCTCCCCTTCGGACGCGCCCGCGGGGGCGGCGGGGACAGCGCCGGCCCCGTCCCCGCCCTGCGCCTGCGGCGCCTCGGAGGCCAGGCCGTTGCCGCCGGCGTGCGCCGTGGTCGTCTCGCCGTCCTGCTCCCCGGCGGCGGCGGCCTCCGCGCTCTGCTCGGCCGGGGCGTCTGCGTTCTGCTTCTTCATCTCGAAAAGGAGAAGGGATTCGTCGTGGGATGCGCGCGCGCCGGCTTCGGCCCGGGGTGCGCAAAAACAGGGGTTCCTCGGGCAATGCACGTGCCATGCAGCCCGGCCATTCTGGCAGCTAAACGGGGATGCGTCCGGCCATCCACTCCGCGATCCCCGCCACCACGACGGCGCGCTCCCGCTCGTTCAGCGACTCGTGGCGGAAGCCGGGGAAGCGGCGCACCTCCGCCTCGCACTTCAAGCCGCGCGCGAACTCCTCCGTCGCCTCCGCCAGGACGATGCGGTCCTCCCCCGGGATCACGAAGAGCACGGGCACGCGGATGCGGTCCCGCCGCTCCACGGCCGTCCGCATCGCCGCCTGGATCTCCGTGTACAGGCGCGGCGTGATCCAGGGGTGCACCAGCGGGTCGGCGCGGTACGCCGCGACCACGGACTCGTCGGTGGACAGGTCGGCCGCGTCCACCCCGTTGCGGAGGCGCAGCGACGGGGCCAGGCGCGACAGCAGCCCGGCGAGCGAGGTCTTCCACGCGGGCGGGCGGAGCGCCACCCCCAGCAGCGGCGCGGAAAGGACCGCGCCGGCGTACCCGGCCTCCGGGTGCTCCTGCAGGTGGCGCAGGGCCACCAGCCCTCCCAGCGAGTGGCCCAGCAGGAACACGGGGAGGCCCGGCGGGAGACCGGCGGCGACGTGGCGGCGGAAGGCCTCGAAGTCGGCGACCAGCTCGGCGAAGGCGCCGACGTGCCCGCGTGTGCCGGGGGAGCGGCCGTGGCCGCGGTGGTCGGGGGCGTACACGGAAACGCCGCGGGCGACCAGGTCCGCGGCGAGGGTGGAGTAGCGGCCGGCATGCTCGCCCAGCCCGTGCGACACCAGGAGCGCGGCGCGCGGCCCGGGCGCGGTCCAGGCGTGGAAGTGGAGGGCGAGGCCGTCCGCGCCGCGGAAGCTCCCGGCGCTCTCCTCCCCCGCCGCGGCGCCCACGTCTACGCCCCGGGCTTGCCGATGCCCATCGCGCGGAAGCCGCGCATGTACACCACCAGCGAGTACACCGTGAGGAACACCGCCACGGACAGGGCGACCACGGTGAAGCCGAAGTGGAACTGCTGCCAGCCGGCCCACAGCGGCCCGTTCCAGCCGTCCGCGCGCGCCTTGCTCTGCAGCGCGTACCACAGGATCGCCGCGCCGATGAAGATGTTCTGGACCACCGCCTTGTACTTGCCCGCCTTGCCGGCGGCCAGCACCACGCCGCGCCGCGCGGCCCAGCTACGGAACACGGTGATGAACGCCTCGCGCCCGAAGATCACCAGCAGGATCCACAGGGGGAAGGCGCCGCCGAACCAGGGGAAGCGGGCGTCCGGCCGGTCGCTGTGCGAGATCAGGTAGAGCGGGACGAAGGTGGCGGCGAGGAGGAGCTTGTCCGCGAGCGGGTCCAGCAGCTTGCCCAGGTCGGTGATCAGCCCCTGGGAGCGGGCCAGGTGCCCGTCCCACAGGTCCGAGAAGGCGGCGATCAAAAAGATGAACCAGGCCCCCAGGCGCGGCCCGAACCCGTCCACGAACAGCAGGGGGACGAGGACCAGGGCCAGAACGATCCTGCCGAGGGTGATCCAGTTGGGAAGGTTCATCCCGCGCACCCCGTGGCCGTCGTCAGCTCAGCGACTTGATGACCGACTTGCTCACCGCCTTGAGGGTGTCGAACACCCCGATCCCGCGCACGCCCACCGCCTCGAACGTCGGGACGCGGCCGGGGTTGAGCTGCTCCTCCAATTCCTGCAGGGAGGAGATGTTGGGGAGGTCCCGCTTGTTGTACTGGATGACGAAGGGGATCTCCCGCAGGTCCAGCTGGTACTCGGCCAGGTTGTCGTACAGGTTGTGCATGGACTCGATGTTGGCGTCCAGCCGCTCCACCTGGCTGTCGGCCACGAACACCACCCCGTCCACGCCCTTGAGGATCAGCTTGCGGGAGGCGTTGTAGTACACCTGCCCCGGCACCGTGTACAGGTGGAAGCGCGTCTTGAAGCCGCGGATGGAGCCCAGGTCCACCGGGAGGAAGTCGAAGAAGAGGGTGCGCTCCGTCTCCGTCGCCAGGGAGATCAGCTTCCCCCGGGTGTTGGGCGCCACCTTCTCGAAGATGTACTCCAGGTTGGTCGTCTTGCCGCAGAGCCCGGGACCGTAGTAGACGATCTTGCAGTTGATCTCGCGGGACGCGTAGTTGATCATCGACATGGCCGTATCCTCCTAGAGATCTCCGAAGAGGCGGTCGATCTCGTCCTCGGCCTCGTCGACGAACGACGTTTCCAGGTGCGGGCGGGACTGGCTGGACGCATACCGGTCGAACATCTCCTGAAAGATCTCCCCGAGCTCGCGGACCACGTTCTTCACCTTGACCCGCACCATCCCCAGCGTGGTCCGGTTGTCGAAGAGCACCACCAGGATCACCCGCTTCGCCACGTCCGCCAGGTACATGGACTCCTTCTCCCCCTGGTGGAAGAGCGAGGAGAACTCGTTCTCGCCGATCATGGAGGCGAGCTGGTCGTTGGCGGAGAAGTCGGCGGCGGCGAGCGACGCGAAGGCCACCGAGTCGAACTCCGGCTGCTCGCCCACGGTGGCGACCAGCTGCCCGGTGCGGTCCACCAGCAGGGTGCAGCGCACGTTGGACTCGTACAGGAAGCCCTGGAGCAGGCGCTCGATGCGCTGGAAGTCGCGCTCCTCGAAGGACCAGCTCGCGGCTCCGGCCATCAGCGTGCCTCCAGGGGAACGGGCCGGGTGGCGAGGGAATCCTCCATGCGCGCCAGCAGCACGGAGGCGCGGCGCCGCAGCAGCGGGCGCGCCTCCCAGGCGATGAAGTCGCGCAGCAGGAGCACGGTGTCGATGGACGCGGGACGGCCGCCCAGGTACCCCAGCGCGGCCAGGCGCCGCAGCGGGTGCGGGCTGAACAGGTCGCGCTGGTGGCGGCTGATCTGGTCGCGCACGAGGAGCGCGCCCAGGGCCGCGGCGGCCGCGACCGCCAGGATGGTGAAACCGGTGGTTCGCAGGATCTGCCTGGTTTCCATACGCCCGGTCGGGGTCTGCTCGAAGCTGGCTGCGATTGACGGTGACAAACTAACGAATGGTGGGGCGCGGGGAAATGGCGCGCCGCCGGCCGCGCCCTACATCTCGCGGCGGGCGTTCAGCGCTTCGGCGATGGTGACCCCGTCGGCGTACTCCAGGTCGCCGCCCACGGGGAGCCCCCGCGCGATGCGGGTGACCCGCACCCCCAGGGGGGAGATGAGCTTGTGGAGGTAGAGCGCGGTCGCCTCCCCCTCCACCGAGGGGTTGGTGGCGACCACCACCTCGCGCACGGCGGAGTCGGAGCCCAGGCGCCCCAGCAGCGCCTCGATGTTGAGCTCCGCCGGGCCCACGCCGTCCAGCGGGGACAGGTGCCCGCCGAGCACGTGGTAGGTGCCGCGGAACTCGCCCGTGCGCTCGATCGCCGTGACGTCGGACGCCTCCTCCACCACGCACAGGGTGGTGGCGTCGCGCCGCGGGCTCTCGCAGATGGCGCAGGTCTCCCGCTCGGACAGGTTGCCGCAGCGCGAGCACGCCCGGACCCGCTCGCGCACGGCGACGATGGCCCGGGCCAGGCGCTGGGCTTCCTCGGGGGGAGCCTTGAGCAGGTGGAAGGTGAGCCGCAGCGCCGTCTTCCGGCCGATGCCGGGGAGGCGGGACAGCTCGCCCGCCAGGTCGTCGATGACCGACAAGCCGCTTTCCCGCCGCGCTTACAGGTCGGGGAGCTGGAACGGCATGGGGAAGCCGCCGGACAGCTTGCGGACCTCCTCCTCGTACAGCTGCTGGGCCCGGTTCTGGGCCTCGGACACGGCCGCCAGCACCAGGTCCTCCAGCATCTCCACGTCGCCGCCCTGCACCACGCTGGGGTCGATCTTGAGGCCGCGGATGCGGCCCTTGCCGTCGGCCGTGGCGATCACCATCCCGCCCCCGCTGGAGGAGGACACGGTCTTCTGCCCCAGCTCGCTCTGCAGCTGGGTGAGGCGGGCCTGCACCTGCTGGCCCATCTCCAGGATCTGCTGAAAGTTGTTCATCTCTGCCATGAGGCCCCGGGGGCGAAAAGCGGCGCAAAATAGGGACGGGCGCGCACCGTCCGCAAGTGACGGACCGCAACGGTCCGCCGGCGGCGTGCGCGCCCTAGTCGACCAGCTCGAGGTCCCACTCCTGTACCGCGACGGCCAGGAGTGGTTCCTCCTCGGTGAGGCGCCGCAGGCGGTCGCGTCGGGCGCTCTCGGCGGTGATCCGCCCGGTGCTGGTGCCGTCGCTCCCCCCCGCCGCCTGCCCCTGCGCGAACGAGAGCGACACGCGCCGTCCCAGCCTCCGCCCCAGCGCGTCCTCCAGCCCCTTGCGCGCCGAGGGTGGGCCGAGCCGCTCCAGCACCGGCGAAGCCGGGGGCACCGTGACGCGCACCTCGCCGCCGGGGCCGGCGGCGACCGGCGCGGACTTGAGGAGGAACGCCACGCCCGGCGGCATCCCCTCCCCGTCGTCCATCAGCGACTTCCAGGCGCGGCGCAGCTTCACCGGGTCCAGCGGCCCCTCGTCGGCGGGGAGCGGCTCGGGCTCGGGGGCCGGCGGAACCACCGCGGGCGCCGGAGGGGGCGCCGCCACCCGCTCCGCTTCCGGAGCGGCGACGGCGGCGGCGGCCCCGGCACGGGGAGCCGCGGGCTCCGCCGCGGCGGGCGCGGGCACGGGCGGCGCCGCGACGGCGGCCGGCTGCGGCCGGAACTCCGGGCGCGCGGGCGCCTCCGGCCGCTGCGGGGGCGGAGCGGCGGACGCGGCCTGGGGCTGCGGGGGTGCGACGGGGTTGCGGCGGACGGGCGGGGCCTCAGCGGCCGCCCGGCCGCCCGATCCGTTTCCCGGTGGCGCGGCGGGCGCCCCGCCGTTGCCGGCCACGGCGGCGAGCACCTCCTCGATGGTGACGGTGCGCTCCAGGTAGGCGAAGCGCAGCAGCAGCAGCTCGATCAGGATGCGCTGCTCGCCGCTCTTGCGGAAGCGGCCGTCGGCGTCCAGCTCGGCCACCTGCGAGAGCATGCGCAGCAGGTCGCCCGCGGCGAACCGCTCCGCGCGCGACGCCATCTCGCCGCGCAGGTCGTCGCGCACCTCGGCCGCCTCGGCGCCCTCCAGCTTGACGATGAGGAGCGCGCGGATGAAGTCCGCCAGGCCGCGGTAGAACTCCGTGAAGTCGTAGCCCTCCTCCAGCAGCCGGGCCACGAACCTGAACACGTCGGCGTGGCGGCGCTCGGCGATCACGTCGAACAATTCCAGGTACAGCTCGCTCCCCACCAGCCCCAGCACCCGCCGCACGTCCTCTGCGGTGGGCGTCCCCTCGGTGAAGGAGAGCACCTGGTCCAGCAGCGACAGGGCGTCGCGCATCCCTCCGTCCGCCTTCTGGGCGATGGGGAGGAGCACCTCGTCGGCGGCCTGGATCCCCTCGGCGCCCAGCACCTCGCGCAGGCGGCGGACCAGGTCGGTGGTGCCGATGCGGCGGAAGTCGAAGCGCTGGCAGCGCGACAGGATGGGCGGCGCGGCCTGCTGGATCTTCTGCGGCTCGGTGGTGGCGAAGACGAAGATCACCCGCGGAGGCGGCTCCTCCAGGATCTTGAGGAGGGCGTTCCACGCCTCGCGGGTGAGCATGTGCGCCTCGTCGATGATGTAGACCTTGAAGCGGTCCTCCTCCGACGGGGAGTACATGGCGCGCTCGCGCAGCTCCCGCGCGTCGTCCACGCCGCGGTTGGAGGCGGCGTCGATCTCCACCACGTCCAGCGAGGTGCGCCCGGCCCAGATCTTCTGGCACGAGTCGCACCTGCCGCAGGGCTCTCCGTCCGCGCCGCGGTCGGCGCAGTTCAGGGCCATGGCCAGCACGCGCGCCAGCGTAGTCTTGCCCACCCCGCGCGGGCCGCAGAACAGGTACGCGTGGGCGACGCGATTGCGCTGGACGGCCGCCCGCAGCGTCTCGGAGACGTGCTCCTGGGTGGCGACCTCCGAGAAGGTGCGCGGCCGGTAGGTGCGGGCGAGTGCGGTGCGCGACACTGCTTTGCCGTTGAAGGAGATGGGCTCTCGCGGGACTGCTCTGTCCAACGGGGGTCGGGGTAATATACCATCCCGGGGAAGAGGGGGTTCAAGATGCCCTCCCGTCCTCCCGCGGGCAACGTTTCGTGATCCGTTCGGCCTCGGAACGGCGAACGGCTTTGAACTGCGTATTTGGGCGTGCCCCCGGCTGCGCCGGGGTCGGGCTGCGGCTCCGTAGGCGAGCAAACAACGCTCGCCAACGGAGTCGAGACCCGGCGGAAACTGCCCCGCCGGGTCTCGCCCCTTCGGGCCGACATCCCTCACGCGGGGGCTCGCGGCGGCGTCCGGTTCTTTCCCGGTTCCGCGCATCTCCCGCCGAGACGGCCGGCCACACGAACCTCGAACTCCGAACCGCCATGCGCATCCTGGCGCTGCTGCTCGCCTTGTTCCTGCTGCTCTCCTCCGGCTCCGCCGCGCAGGACGGGCGCCTCCAGGTCCGGCTGGTGACCGACGAGCCGGAGGCCGTGCTCGCGATTCTCGATCGTGTCCGCGCGGGCTCCGCGCCGTCCAAGGCGGACTAGGCGCGGCTGTTCGCCAGCGAGGGGTACGTGCGGCTGAAGCAGCGCGAGGCGGGGATGGGGCGGGCGTTCACCGACTCGGCGTTCCGGGCGTTCGTGCTGTCGCCGGAGCTGGCGGCGCGCGACGGCGCCCTCCGCG
This sequence comes from Longimicrobiaceae bacterium, assembly GCA_036389055.1. GTDB lineage: Bacteria > Gemmatimonadota > Gemmatimonadetes > Longimicrobiales > Longimicrobiaceae > JAFAYN01. The sequence continues at coordinate 12,431 of DASVQR010000048.1, forward strand.
CGGCGCTCGCAGCCTGGCGCACGGCGGACCTGGCGGCGGCCGGGCGGCGCGCGTTCGGCTACCTCCCCGCGGGGGCGGCGATCCGGGCGAGGGTGTACCCGTCCATCAAGCCCCGCACCAACTCCTTCGTCTGGGAGGCGCGCACGGACCCGGCGATCTTTTTGTACCTGGACCCGGAACTCCCCGCCGCGAAGTTCGAGAACACCGTCGCGCACGAGCTCCACCACGTCGGCGTCGCCGGCGTGTGCCCCGCCGACCCGGACTCCACGCTGCCGCGGGGCGTTCGCGACGCGCTGGCGTGGATGGGCGGCTTCGCGGAGGGGCGTGCTGTGCTCGCCGCCGCCGGCGGGCCGGGCGCGCACCCGCACGCGACGAGCGGCGCCGCGGAACGCTCAGTGTGGGAGCGCGACCTGGCGAACGCGGAGCGGGACGTGCGGCGGATGGAGGCTTTCTTCCTGGACCTGCTGGATGGCAGGGTGCCGGAGGAGGAGCAGAGCCGGCGGGGGATGGCGTTCGTGGTGAGCGACAGCGTGCCCCAGGGCCCGTTCTACACCGTCGGCTGGCTGATGGCGGCCACGGTGGAGCGGCAGCTGGGGCGGGAGCGGCTGGTGGCGTTGCTCTGCGACCCGCGCGCCTTCCTGGCCGACTACAACCGGGGAGCGCGGGCGGAGAACCGGACGGCGACGCAGCCGCTGCCGCTGTGGTCAGACGAGCTGGTGCAGAGGATCGGTGCGGAGAGGAGCCACTGAAACACGGCCGGCCAGAGCCTGCCGGATCGCCGTGGACGGCATCCGCACGGCCACAGATGAGCGGGGCGGTAGAAGGTCACTCCTCACCGGGAGAATCGACCTGTGACTCGCGAGGGTAGCCGAGTTGCCTCACCAAGGTCCTCAGCACTTCAGAGCCGAGCAGGTTCTTCACGTCCTCTGGGAGCGCCAAAATCTTGTCGGTGTCTAGGTGAAGTCGTGAATAGTGTCTCACCCATGCATAGTTGGGTCTTGCTTGAAGGCAGGTAAGCGCCCGAAGGCGCCCCTGTGCAACCCGGCGTACTTCAGGGGAGTGACGGAGTCCTGCCGTTTCCACTTTAGTACCGCCTTCCTCGTTCTCCTGCACGACTGCACGAAGGTGACCAATCAGCATGCGGTGCACAGCGAGCGAGTACACCACCCCTCTTCGACGGCAGTTGGCCCCTCGCCACAAGCGGTTGTCCACCCCGCGTACGTATACCAGGTGGAGCGCCGCGCCGGAGGGGGCAAACACCTGTGCCTCGTATGGGAACAGAGATCCCTTCTTGATGGTCTTCGTCTTCGCATACAGGCGGGATTTGGCCATCGTGGAATATGCGGGGTGCTGCTTGGCAAGTCCCATGAGAAGACGCCTCGTCGGCAGGTCGCCTGCGGCGGCACCCAACTCCGTGATCTCGGCGTAGACCCTGCGGATCCCTCGAACCAGATGCTTCTCCAGCTTCCCGCGGTCAATCACTTCCCATGCTGGCCCTAACGAGGCCAGCGCTGCTCGCGCCGCGAGCGACATTGCCCCGGAAATCGTGGTCGTGGAGGCAGCGGTGCCCGTGCCGTGAATCGTAAGCGCACTTTCTCGACTCGGCCACTCCACCAAGAGTGCTCGCGGTATCTCACCGAACGCGAGGCGCAGCTTCACAGCCAAGCCGAAGATGGAGACGAGGCACTCGCAAGCGATTGAGCGCGGGCGCCGCCCCCCATCTGGCACGCCATCGACTCCAATAGGTAGTCGCACCCGCAGCCGTAGGGGAAAGACCATGAGCTCCTCTTGATCTCTGAAGCACGCCCAGACCGTTTCACTCCGCATTTTGTCGCTGAATGGATGCCGCAGGACCCGAAGCGGGACGTCGTCTACTGCTACGGCTATGGGCCTGGGGGTAGGGCTATCCTCAGCCCGGGGACGTAACGCACTCAGCGCCGCGTTCTGCGTCAACCGGAGAAGGTCGTCTCTTTGGAAATCGATGCTTGAGCAGAAGCTCACGATACGGGATGTACCCTCAAGGGTAGAATATTTCATGGGTCTCCTTGCATCGCCGTGGCTCCACACGTAAATTGCTTTTGTACCCAGTGCCCGTTTTCGGGCCTACGACCCGTCCGCTTCACCTCGGCGGCGGTCCGTGTACTCGATATCGGGTTCGATCCCGGTATCGAGCACTTGTTAAAGAGACCAGGCCATCGTAAGGTGGCCTCGGTTTTTTTATGTCTATCCGGATCGCGCCAAGAGCTCGTTGCTCTTGGTATCTACCTTTTCGCTCGTGTACTTGGAAGCGCTGGTCATCGCCTTCGCCGTAGGAGGATCTACGTCCTTGAGCCCCGTAACGACCAAGGTCGCCAGTTCGCTCCCCGTAAACGTTAGCGAATACAATGTGCAATCTTCAAAGTGAAGTCCTCCTGTCTCTTTTAGATTTGCGAAGCTGCAGTGCGCAAGTTCACACTCCTGAAAGATGAGTTCGTTCACGTCCGCTGCATCGAAGCTCAGCTGCCTCAGTGTGCTGCCGCTGAAGCGCACACTTCGCAAAGTTGCACCAGAAAAATCGACACCCCTTCCATTTGGCTGGCTAATACTGGCAAATATGACGCGCTCGAGCGAAGCGCCTTTGAACGACGTCCCATCCAGTTGGCTTCCCGAAAAATCAGTGGCAGCAATAGCGGCCCCGTCAAACGAGACGGTGCTCAGGTCAGCGCCAGCGAGCGGCAGTCGGTCGAGATCCTTCTGACCGGCTACCAGGCGGGAAAGCGTAGATGCGATGGCCCGTTGCTCGCCGGCCCCGGGGTTCTGCGCCAGCATCGAGCACAGGCTGTCGATCACCTCGCGACGTAGTGTGGGGATCTCGCCCGAAGCCGATTTTGCAAGTAGGCCGAGTGAAATGGCGGCTGGAATCCGGGCGTGCGGATCAGAACTGCCAAGCTGTTCCATTGCGGCGGCAACACGCTCTTGTGTTTCGTGGCGGCGCGCCTCCGTGCGCTCACTCAGATACTTCAACCATCCTCCGATCGCGCCAAGGACTGCTAGAACGAGCGTTGCGGCGGGGGCGAACCGCAGCAACGGATTGGTCAGGTTTGCGGTTTCAGCAAGTATCTTGTCTACTTCGGCCTCAAGCTTGTTCATTTCGAGCTGGTGCCGCACCTGCCTTTGTAGCGCAGCTTCGTTCGCCGAGCGACGTGAAGACGTGGAGGTTGGATCACCTGAGTGTAGAAACAAGGCCAGCAGTGTGACAAAAGACCAGCCAATCCGCCTCGGGTAGCTCATCGTTCCTCTGAGCAGGAGAACGAATGTGATGCCACCCGCGAGGAACTCGCCATGGGCGGCTATGCCTTGGGAGAGACGTCTAACTGAGTCCGGCAGGTCGGCCGTTCTGCGGCCGGAGTCAGTACGCAACTGCCGTTCGCTGGTTCGGTTTTTCGAACCGCCCCAACTGGTTTATTACCGGAGGCCCATCGAGACTAATACGGTCTGAAGCGAATTCGCTGTCAAGAAGAAAGCTGATCAGAAATATGTCCGTAATGCGGCGAGCTCTCGTCCTTGAGCGTGCTGAACCGCGCTCTGGCCGCGTCCATGAACAGGTTCCACCTTGCCGGCACGGTCACATCCGCCAGGCGTCCTCCACGTGCTCAACGACGGGCTCCCCGCCCCCGCTCACCAGGATCGCCACCGCGTCGAAGCGGTACACGTCCCCCGCCCTGCCGTAGCGGTCGATCCACGCCGAGGCCACCTGCCCGATCTCCCTCCGCTTCTTCCAGGTGATCGCTTCCAGCGGGTGACCGTAGCCGCGCCCGCCGCGCGTCTTCACCTCCACGAACGCGACGACCTCGCCGCGGCGCGCGACGAGGTCGATCTCCTTGCGTCCCAGACGGAAGTTGCGGTGGGTCACCGTCCAGCCGCGCTCCGACAGCCAGCGGGCGGCGATCTCCTCGCCGCGGTCGCCGAGCGGCTTGGTGGCCCGGCGCGACGGGCGGAGCGGATCGCCCATCGCGCCCTGCCGGTCAGCGGACGCCGGCCGGGGCCAGCGAGGGCGAGAGCGTGCGCCCGATCGCCTCGGCGATCAGCGCGATCTGCTCCATCATCTCGCCGAACTGGTCCGGGTACAGCGACTGCGCGCCGTCCGAGAGGGCCCGCTCCGGGTCCGGGTGCACCTCGATCATCAGCCCGTCGGCGCCGGCGGCGACCGCGGCGCGCGCCATGGGAATCACCTTGGCGCGGACGCCCGTGCCATGGCTGGGATCGGCGATGATGGGCAGGTGCGAGAGCCCCTTGACCACCGGGATGGCGGTGAGGTCCAGCAGGTTGCGCGTCTGCTGCGAGTCGAAGCCGCGCACCCCGCGCTCGCACAGGATCACCTGCCGGTTCCCCTCGGCCAGGATGTACTCGGCCGACATCAGGAACTCGGTGATGGTGGCCGACATCCCGCGCTTGAGCAGGACCGGCTTGCCGGAGCGGCCGGCAAGGCGCAGCAGCGAGAAGTTCTGCATGTTGCGCGCGCCGATCTGGATGATGTCCGCGTACCTGGCCACCAGCGCCAGGCTCTCCGGGTCGATGGCCTCGGTGACGATCGCCATCCCCGTTTCCTCGCGCGCCTGCGCAAGCAGCCGGAGCCCGTCCTCGCCCATCCCCTGGAACGAGTACGGCGAGGTGCGCGGCTTGAAGGCGCCGCCGCGCAGCACCGTCGCCCCCGCGTCGCGCAGCCGGTGGGCGATGCCGATGATCTGCGCCCCGGACTCCACCGAGCAGGGCCCGGCCATCACCGCCACCTCGTCGCCGCCGATGCGGGTGCCGTTGGGCAGCTCCACGATCGTGGGCTCGGGCGACCACTCGCGCGAGACCTGCTTGTACGGCTGGGACACGTGGATCACCTGGAGGACGCCGGAGAGCGCCTCGATGCGGTCCGCCGGCACCTTGCCGTCGTTGCCGATCAGCCCGACCGCCGTGCGCTGCTTGCCCGGGATGGGGCGCGCCTCGTAGCCGAGCTCCTGGATGGTTTCCACGACGCTCCGGACGTCCTCCTCGGTGGCATCGTGGCGCATGACGACGAGCATTTATCGATGTGTGCTGCGGGAAGCCGGGTTCGTTTATACGTGTAGGAAGTATAGCACGCGCGGTTGACCGGGTGAAGTACGAGGCCCGCAGCTCCCCGCCGCCCGAACAACAACATACTTGACGACAGGTACTGAGGAGACAATCATGAGAGCACGCCCTTCCCACCCGGACCCGGAGAAGCCATGAGAAAGAAGCTGATGCTGCTGTCCGCGCTCACCTGCGTCGCCGGAGCAACGGCGCTGGCGGCTCCCGCCGCAGGACGCGCCACATACCCGGACTGCGACACGCTCCGCGGGACCGCGTGCAGCACCCCCGGCCAAACCGTGGTCTGCCAGTGGGACGGCCGCTACCTGGACGGCCTGTACTGCCACAACGGAACCTGGGAGTAGGACGATGCACAGGACGATCTGTGGACTCGCGGCACTGGTCTGCCTGCTCGGCGGGTCTGCGCTGCTGACTCCGGCCACCGGCCAGGGCAGGTACCTGTCGTGCGACCTCTACCTGCAGAGCAGGTGTGCGGACTCGGCCGTCGAGGTGTGCGTGATGGACGAGAAGCTCTACTGGGCAGAGTGCAAGAACGGCACGACGTACACCTACCCGCTCTGAAGCGGGCGACCCCTGGGCCTCGCGCCATCCACTCACGACCGACAAGGAACCGACCCATGAGGAAGAAGCTGCTCCTGCTGTCCGCGCTCACCTGCATGGCCGGCGCGCCGGCGCTGCTGGCCCCGGCCTCGGCGCAGAGCGCCATCCCGCCGTGTGAAGACCTGGTCGGGACGGCCTGCACGGGGGGGTTCACGGAGTGCAGGGCATACTGGGGAGGTCCCGAGACCCTCTACTGCTACGAAGGCACCTGGTATACCGGGTGGTGAAGCAGGATCGGGTCGGCGCGCCGGTGCCCACCCGCCGTCCGCTCGAAACCGGCGATACGGGGGAGCGGCCGGGAGGCGAAGGATCCCGCGTCGTGACCCCGATTCCTTGCACCGACGACACGAGGAGTCCCGATGAGGAAGAAGCTGCTCGTGCTGTCCGCCCTCACCTGCCTCGCCGGCGGGTCGGCCCTGCTGACCTCGACCCCGGTCTCCAGCCAGGACCGGCTGCCGAACTGCGACTTCCTCGGCTCGGGACGGTGCCCCGAGCTCGCCGTGGATCACTGCACCAGGAGCGGCCAGGTCTACCGGATGGAATGCGTCCAGGGCAGCTGGGTCGTCTCCGACCAGCCGGGCTGGTGAAGAGATCCTCCGGACCCGGGCCGGCGGGCGGCGGGAAGCCGCCCCACACGAATCACTCCACCACGACCGAGGAGAGAGCGATGAGGAGAAAGCTGATGGGGATCTCGGCACTGACCTGCCTGCTCGGGGGCTCCCTGCTCCTGGCGCCGGCGTCCGCGCAGAGCAGCTACCCGTCGTGCGAGGCCACCAACGCGACGCGCTGCTCCGGAGGGGGATACCGGACGTGCCAGTGGTCGGACGGCGGACTCGACACGCAGGTCTGCTTCAACGGGACCTGGCACTTCGCCTGACGCGCACGCCGTGCGGGTCGCTGCGCGGCCAGCGGTGCAGCCCGAACGGCTCGCGGACCACCTCTCACCCCCACCCACGGAGGCCGTCGTGCACAGGAAGATCCTCACCCTCTCGGCGCTCGTCTGCACGCTCGGCGGCGGCGCGCTGCTCGCCCCGGCGGCCGCATCGGGCCGCACCACGTACGACTACGAGCCCTGCATCGACTACCAGGACGGACCCTGCGGATACGAGGGCAGGATCATGCTCTGCGATGCCGGCGGCTACGTGCACGGGCTGGTCTGCACGGACGGAACCTGGACCTGGATCTGACCGCGGCGGACGCGACGCGGACGGACGCAGGATCGTCGAGCCCCGTCCGGTCCGGAGAAACGCCTCCGCCTCCCATCCACCGCACCCACGAGGAGTGAGCCCATGAGAAGGAAGCTGCTGCTGCTGTCCGCGCTGACCTGCATCGCAGGCGGGTCGGCCCTGCTGACGCCGACCCCGGCGGCCAGCCAGTCACAGGACGACTCGTGCGAGGAGCTCCGCGGGCAGGTATGCTCGGGTTATCAGTTCATACCGTGCACTCGCGAGAGTGGCCAGCAGGACTGGCTCCAGTGCGTCGGCTGGTGGGTCTGGGCGTGACGCCGGGCGGCCGATGAGAGAACGGCGGGGCGGCACCACGATGGTGCCGCCCCGCCGCTGTAGCTGCGGTTCGCAGTTCCCGCAGTACCCCCCAGAATCGGTTCGGGGGAGACAGCCGGGCAGTTTCGGCTGGCTCACCCCGGCGGAGGGAAACCCGCCGGCCGTTTGGCGGGGTTCCCGGAGCCCGCGGAGGAGACCGGCAGCAGTATCGCCGGGCTCCGTAGCGGCCCCACGAAAGACTCAGTCGAAGCGGATCATCACGCCACCCGCTCCCGGTCCGTGAGCGCCCACGCCCCCTCCAGCTCCACCCCGACGAGAGACGACACCCCCGGCTCCTCCATGGTCACCCCGTAGATCCAGTCCGCCGCCTCCATGGTGCGCGGGTTGTGGGTGATGACCACGAACTGCGTCCCCGCCTTGAAGTCCTGGAGCAGCTGGATGAAGCGCCCCACGTTGCTCTCGTCCAGCGGCGCGTCCACCTCGTCGAACAGGCAGAACGGCGACGGCTTCACCAGGTAGATGGCGAAGAGCAGCGACAGCGCCGTGAGCGTGCGCTCCCCGCCGGAGAGCAGGTGGATGCGCTGCGTCTTCTTGCCGCGCGGCGAGGCGTGGATCTCGATGGGCGACTCCAGCGGGTCGTCCGGGTCGGCCAGCCACACGTCGCACTCGCCGCCCAGGAAGAGCGAGTGGAAGGTGCGGTGGAAGTTGTCGCGCACCGTGGCAAAGGTCTCCAGGAACACCTCGCGCGCCGTCTTGTTGATCTGGCGGATGGCGGCTGCGAGGTCGTCGCGCGCCTTGGTGAGGTCGGCGCGCTGCTCCAGCAGGAAGGTGAGGCGGCGCTCCTCCTCCTCGTGCTCCTGCACGGCGAGCATGTTGATGGGCCCCAGGGCATCCACCTGCTGCGCCAGCTCGCGGACCTCGGCGCGCCAGGCGTCGGGGGCGCCCTCCTCCACCGGGGCGGCGGCGGCGAGCAGCGCCTCCCAGGGGCGCCCCCACTCGGCCTCCAGCCGGTCGCGCGCGCGCTCGATGCGCCCGCCCCACTCCGTGCTCTCCAGCTCCAGCCGGTGCCGCTCCTCGGACGCCTCGCCCTCGCGGCGGCGGTGCACCCGGGCGCGCTCCTCGGCCTCGCGGGTCTCGGCCTCGATGTCGCCCAGGCGCCCGTCCACGTTCCCGAGCTCGGCGGCGGCGCGGTCGCGGTCGGCGAACAGTGTCTCCACCTCCTCGCCGGCGCGCTCGCGCACCCCCGAGAGCCCCTCCAGCGAGCGGAGCAGCTCGCCGGCCTCGGCGTCGATGACCCGCTCGCGGCGCTCGGCGCCCTCGCGCCCCTGCGCGGCGGCGGCCAGGCGGCGCTCCGTCTCGCGGAGGTCGGCCTCGCCGCGCGCCACGGCCACGCGCAGCTCGGACTCCTCGTCGCGGGCGGACTCCCAGGCACCCTCCAGCTCAGCCAGCCCGGAGGCGGCCTGCGCCACCCGGGAGCCGGCCTCCGCGGCGGCGGCGCGCAACTCCTCCAGCCGCGCGTCCAGGGCGCGGGCGCGCTCCGCGGCCTCGGCGGCCTGCGCCCCGGCGGCGGCCAGGGCGCGCACGGTCTCGTCGTGGTCGCGCTCCAGGCGGGCGCGGCGGTGCGAGTGGGCGGCGCTCTCGGCGTCCAGGCGGCGCAGCTCGGCCTCGGTGAGGCGGCGCAGCTCCTCGGCCTCGCGGGCGCGCTCCTCCGCCTCCGCCAGCCCCCCCGCGAGCGCGTCGCGCTCACGGGCGGCGGCGTCGCGGGCGGCCTCGGCCCCGTCGCGCTCGGCGCGCAGGCGGGCCAGCGCCTCGCGCCGCGCCAGGATCCCCTCGCCGGAGACGGGCTGCCCCAGGCGGACCACGCCGCGCGGGTCCACCGTGTCGCCCAGCGCGTCCACCCGCGAGCCGGCGGGGTACGCGGCCAGCTCGTCCTCGCCGCGGAGCACCTCCACCCCGGCCAGGAAGGCGTCCACCCACTCGCGCCCGGCGCCGACGCCCGCCACCCCGCCCGCCTCGCCGGGGGCGGCGCGCGGGCCGCCGCGCACGCCCGGCGCGTCCAGGGGGAGGAGGAGCAGCGTCCCCCCGCCCTTCCACTCCCGCCGGAACCACTCGCGCACGGCGCGGGCGGCGGCCAGGTCTTCCACCACCACGCCGTGCAGCAGCGTCCCCAGGAACGACTCCACCGCCGCGGCGGCCGGGGCGTCCGCCTGCGCGGCGCTGACGAAGTCGGCGAGCGGGCCCAGCACGCCGGGGAAGCGGTCGCGCAGCGTCATCAGCCGGGCGACGGCGGGGGAGAATCCCTCGTAGCTGCGCTCCAGCGCCTCGCGCGCGGCCACCTGCGAGGCCAGGCGGGAGAGGCGGTCCTCGGCGGCGCGCAGGGCGTCGCGGGCGGCGGCCTCGCGGCCGCGAAGCACGCGCATCTCCTCGCGGGCGGCGTCCACGGCCTCGGCGGCGCCCTCCAGCCGCAGGCGCAGCGTCCCCGCCTGGTCGGCCCACAGCTCGGTCTGGGCGCCGGCGTGCGCCAGCTCCGCCTCCAGCTGCTCGCGCTGCGGCCCCAGGCGCGCCAGCCGCTCGGCGGCCTCGCGCTCGCGCCGCTCCACGGCCCCGCGCTCCCCCTCGGCGGCGGCGATCTCGCGGGCCAGGTCGCGCGAGCGGACGGAGGCCTGCTCGCTCTCGCCGCGGTGGCGCGCCAGGGTGGCGCGGATGGCGTCGTTCTCCTCGGCGCGGCGCTCCAGCAGCTCGCGGGTTCCCTCCAGCGCCTCCGCGGCGCGGCGGCGCTCCGCCTCCAGGCGCCCGGCCTCGGCGGCCAGGGCGGCGGCGCGCTCCCGCACCTCCTGCCGCTCGCGGACCAGCTGCTCGATGCGCAGCTCGGCGTGCGAGCGGCGCTCGTCGGCAAGCAGCATCTCGCGCTCGCGGGCGTCCAGGCGGCGGCGCAGGTCGTCCAGGCGCGCGGCGGCGGCCGCGCGGGTGCGGCCCAGCTCGGCGGCCTCGGCGCGGCGCTCCTCCAGCACGGCCTCGGCGGCGCTGCGGCCGGCCCGCGCCACCTGCTCGTCCTCCGCCAGCGCGGCGCGGCGCGCGGCGGCCTGCGCCAGGGCGGCGGTGAGCCCCTCCACCTCCTGCCGGGCGACGGCCACCTCCAGGTCCAGCCGGCGCGCCTGCAATTCGGCGTGGCGCTGCGCCTTGCGACGCTGGCGGGCAAGCGCGCGGACCTTGCTCTCCACCTCGGCCACCAGGTCGCCCAGGCGCTGCAGGTCGCCCTCGGCCTGCTCCAGGCGGCGCTGCGCGGCGCGGCGGCGGTCCTTGTACTTGCCGATCCCCGCCGCCTCCTCGAACAGCGCGCGACGCTCCTCGGCCCGCTCGCTGAGCATGGTGTCGATCATCCCCGCCTCGATCACCGAGTAGGCGTTGGCGCCCAGCCCGGTGTCGCGCAGCAGGTCGTGGATGTCGCGGAGGCGGCAGGAGTTCCGGTTCAGCGCGTACTCGCTCCCCCCCTCGCGGAACACCTTGCGGGTGATCTCGATCTCGCTCTGCGGCAGCGCGACCTGGCCGTCCTCGTTGGAGAAGACCAGCGACACCTCGGCGAAGTTGAGCGGACGGCGCTTGGTGGTGCCCTGGAAGATCACCTCCTCCATCTTGGCGCCGCGGACCACGCTGGCCCGCTGCTCGCCCATCACCCAGCGGATGGAGTCGGCGACGTTGGACTTGCCGCAGCCGTTGGAGCCCACGATGGCGGTGACGCCGTCGCGGAACTCGATGGCGGTGCGGTCGGCGAAGGACTTGAAGCCGTGCAGGCGGAGGGAGCGGAGCTTCATTCCTGCGGGGTGGGCTGCGTCCCGACGCGCTCCACCAGGGGCGCCTCGATCCGCTTGTCGGCCAGGATGCGGCGCATCCCCTCGGCGCTGGCGCTGTCGCGGAAGGCGCCGCCGTATACGCGCCAGCGCTCGCCCCCGCCGGCGGCGGGGAGCTGCACGACGTACGCGGGCACCTCGCGCCCCAGCAGCGAGTCCGCGTGCACGCGGGCCGCGGCGCGGTCGGGGAACTCGCCCAGCTGGAAGGCCAGGGGGGTGTAGTGGACCATGCTCCAGCCGCCCTCCTGCGCGTCGGCCTCCTCCACCAGCCCGGCGTATACCAGCTGCTCCCGCAGCCGCGACGCCTGCACCGTGTCCACCAGCGTGCCGGCCATCACCCGGTAGTAGAGGATGCGCTGCTCCAGCTCGGGGGAGATGTAGAGCGGGACGCCGGAGAGCCGGGCGGAGTCGCTCTCCACCATCTGGCGGGCGGCGCGCAGCGAGGCGTACGCCTTTGCCCGCACCGAGTAGGGGAGCGCGACCGGGGCCGGGGCGGGCGCGGGCGCCGCCGCGGCGGCCGGAGCCTGCGCGGCCGGGACGGAGTCCGCGGCCGCCCCCGCGGCGCCGCGGCCCAGGAAGCGGCCGAACAGCTCCGGGTTGGCGCGGTCGATCAGGCTCAGGGCGCCGAACACCACCGCCGCCCCCAGCAGCACCAGCAGGACCCCACGCAGCCAGTTGCGCTTCGGCGGCACGACCACGCGCTCCGCGGGCATCGCGGGCGGCGGGTCGCGCAGGTCCGCTTCGCGCGTCTTCACCGCCCCGGCCGGGAGCGTGCTCGCCGGGATCCCGTTGGCGTACTCGCCCAGCAGCCGGTCCTCGCGCTCCTCGTACGGGTCGGTCCAGGGGATCACCTCCGCCTCCACCGGCGCGGCGTCCGCGGGCTCCACCACCGTCGCGTCCTCCGGCGGCGCCATGGCGGCCGCGGCCGGCTCCACCCCGATCTCCGCCGGCGCGGCGGGCTCCACGTCGGCGAGGGGCTCCACGTCGAAGCCATCGTCGGCGAGGGCCTCCACGTCGAGGCCGTCATCGGCGAGGGGCAGGGCGCCGGCGGGAGCCGCCACCGCCTGCACCCGGAGCCCCGCCGGGAGGCGGACGGCGGCGGGCGCGCCCAGCAGCACCGCGGCCGGCGCCCACTCCGCCAGCGCCGCCAGCCCGGCGGCTCCCGCCGGGACGAACAGGAGCAGCGTGGCCTGCGCGTCCGCGAAGCCGGCGGCGATGCGCGGCCAGCGCGGGTGGCGCAGCACGGCGTCGGGATCCTCGGTGTACGTCCCGGACGAGATCAGGTAGAAGCCGCGGCCCGGGACGGGGCGCGCCGTGCGCGACAGCGAGGCCCCGTACAGGAACACGTCCACCACCCCGTCCTGGTTCGCCTCGCCCAGCCGCTCGTGGACCACGGGCTCCTGCAGGTGCAGGTCGGCGAGGACGATGCGCCGCCCCGCGCGCGCCCACGCGGTGGCGAGCGCCACCGCCGCGTCCGCGGCCCACGCCCTGTCCCCGGCCGCGCTCACCAGCAGCACCACCGGCGCCCCCTGCCCCGCCGCCCCCCACTCCAGCGCGGGGGGGAGCGCGCCCGCGCCCGGGTCGAAGGACGCGGCGGGCGGCAGCGCCGTGCCGCCGAGATCGTGCGGGGGATTTTCGCTCATGTCGGTACGGAGGTCCCCGTGGGGGAAAAGGGTGCGGGCACCGCTACGGGACGCGTGGCGACGAGTGGGCGCGAAGCTGTGAAACGGAAAAAATTAGGGACGAACCCGAGCCTCCCGCAAGCGGGAGCGGGAGTTTCGTAGACGCCGGAGAGATTTTGCAGTTGCAGTCGCGGAGCCGGCACACACACCGGAGCCCGCGTGAGGGATGCGAGCGCGAAGCGGCGAGACCCGCCGGCAGTTTGGCGGGGCTCGCCTCCGTTAGCGAGCGTTGTTTGCTCGCTTACGGAGCCGCAGCCCGACCCCGCGCCAGCGGGGGCACGCCCGAACCGGCTGTCCGAAGCCGTTCAGCAGTAAAAGGCTACGACGCCGAAGACTCGGCGGAGGCAAGCACGTGTTGGGGGGCGTCGCCCCAGAGCCGCTCCAGCTGGTAGAACTCCCGCGCCGCCGGGTGGAACACGTGGACCACAAAGTCGAAGTAGTCCACCAGCACCCAGCGCCCGCCGCGCAGCCCCTCGACGTTGACGGGGCGGACCCCCTCCTTCTTGAGCTCGTCGATCAGGTTGTCCGCGATGGCGGTGACGTGGGTGTCCGAGCGGCCGGTGGCGACCAGGAACCAGTCGGTGGCGGTGGACAGCCCCTTGAGCTCCATCGCGACCACGTCCGTGGCCTTGCGGTCGAAGAGTGCGTCCACGGCCCGCCGGAGCTGCGGCGGGAGGTCCAGGGTGTCGGGCGCGACGGCGGCTTCGCTCATCCGGCGTGTGGGTGCGTGCGTTGAACGGGTACGGCGCGTCCTCGCAAAGGTGCGGGACGCCGCTGCGAACGGCAAGATGGGGACCAGCCCCGGGGCCGGAAGCGCGGCGGGGGAGCCGCCCCGTGGACGGCTCCCCCGCGGCAGGTGGACCGCCGGAGCGGCCTCACCCCTCCTGGATGACCCAGACCTTGATCTCGGGACGGACCTGGGAGTGCAGGCGGATGGGGACGGTGAAGACCCCGAGCGCCTTGATGGGCTCGTCCAGCTCGATCTGGCGGCGGTCCACCTCCAGCCCCATCTCCGCCAGCTTGTCGGCGATGTCGCCGTTGGTGATGGAGCCGAACAGCTTGCCTTCCTGCCCGGCGCGGGCGTTGAAGGTGAGCGAGACCCCCTCCAGCGTGCCGGCGCGGGCGCGGGCGGCGGACAGGTTCTCCGTCTCCGTCTTCTCGCGGGCGGCCTTCTCCCGCTCGATCTGGCGGACGTTGCCCGGGGTGGCCTCGTAGGCCAGCCCCTGCGGGATCAGGTAGTTGCGGGCGTAGCCCGGCTTCACTTCGACGACCTCCCCGGCGTTGCCGAGGTTCTCCAGTCGCTCTCTGAGGATGACCTGCATGATGGACGACTCCTTGGGATAAGCAATCGGTCAGGCGCGGGAGACCTGGGTCCCCCGCCTCCGAAGATCCAGCCACGTGTCCCCGAGACCGACCATCAGGGCGGCGACGAGGACGAACTGCGAGAGGGGCGACAGGGCGAGCACGCCCAGGAACAGCGCCGTCGCCAGCGGGGAGACCCGCGTGGCGAACAGGAACACCGCGAGCCCCCGGAGCGCGTACAGCCCGCCCATGAACACCAGGACGTTGGCCCCGGCGCGCGTGGCCCCCGGCCCCAGCGGGAGGAGCAGCGCCACGAGCCCCGCGATGACGATCCACACCAGGTGGTCGCTGAAGCGGAGCTCGCGGAGCGGGGCCAGCTGCGCCCAGCGGCCGCCGTGCGGCGCGAAGCGGGCGAAGATCCACCAGCCGAGCGCGAGCCCGGCGAGCGTCTGCAGCGCGGCGAGCGCGGGGAACACCGTCCACTGCGCCTCGCCCGCCGTCTTCACCGCACCGGCCAGCACCTCGGTCCACGACGCTCCCGCGGGCGCCTGCGCCGTGAGCTGCGCCGCCACCTGGGCGGTCACCTCACGGATGTCGCGGTGCACCCGCGCGTCCAGCGCCCCCCACGTCCCGGCGGCGAGCCACGCGCCCACGGCCACGGCGGCACCCGCCAGCGCGGCGAGCGCCCGGGGAAGGAACGCCCAGGCCGGCCGGGCCAGCGACGCCAGGGCGAAGCCCGCGACGGCCGCCAGCACCCACGCCAGCGTCGCCGTCTCCGCCGTGTCCGCCGGGCGGAAGCCCGCCAGCGCCAGCGCCAGCCCCGCCGCCCCCAGCGCCGCCGTGGCGGGACGCCGGGGAGGAAGGACCAGCAGCAGCGCGGACAGGGCGACCGCGAGCAGGAGGAGCCAGTCGAGGACGGGGAAGAGCATCGCGGCGACGACGAGCGCCGCCGCGGTCCCCCACCGCCCCCTGCCGGACTCCTCCGGGGAGCTCATTCAGCTCTCGTGGCCCGCGATGTACGGGAGCAGGGCCAGGTAGCGCGCCCGCTTGATCGCGGTACCGATCTGGCGCTGGTGGCGCGCGCAGGTGCCGCTGATCCGCCGCGGAAGGATCTTGCCGCGCTCGGTGACGAAGCGGGACAGGGTCCGCTCGTCCTTGTAGTCCACGGTCCGCATGCCGGACTCGCAGATGGAACAGGCCTTTCGCTGTGGACGCATGGTCTACTCCTCCTCCCCTTCTTCGCCTTCCTCGTCCTCGTCGCGCTTGGGCGCCGGAGGAACGGGGCTCGTGGCCAGGTCGCCCTCGTTGACGACGATCAGGTAGCGCAGAAGCTCCTCGTCGAGGGTCAGGATGCGCTCGTACTCCGGGAGCAGCGTCCCGTCGGTGGTGAACTGCGTCACGACGTAGTAGCCGCTGGTCTGGTCCTCGATGGCGTAGGCGAGCTGCCGGCGCCCCCAGTGGTCGAGGGCGGTGATCTCGCCGCCATTCTCGCCCGCGATCAGGCCGTGGTAGCGGGTGAGCTTCTCGTTCACCCGCTCCTCCTCGACGGAGGGGTGAAAGATGTACACGATCTCGTAGTCTCTCAATGTCACCTTGCCTTTGGACATGAGGCCCCGCGCCGGTGCGCGCGGAGCAGGTACAAAAAAGATGCTGCCCCCGCGTTTCGGGGACAGCACGGGAATATATCATCGCGGCTGCCCGATTACAACCCGAGTACTGCCCGGGTTCGACCCGAGTGCCCGAGTCGGTTTGACAGCACCCGAGCCGCCGCCCAGCTTGCCGGGATGGATGCCCGCCGCCTCGCCGCCGACCCGCTGCTCGCCGACTACACGCTTCTCGCGGAGGGGAGCGCGCGCATGCTGGTGCGCCGGGGCTACGAGGAGCACACCGCTCTCCTCGGGCTCCGCGGCGCCCCCGAGCCAACGGCCGGCTGGGCAGGGGGCGGGCGGGCGCCGCACCCGATCGTCGCGCTGTCCGACGGCGAGGCGGCGGTGGTCCGCACCTACCGCCGCGGCGGGGCGATGCGCCACCTGAACCGCGGCCGCTACTTCCTGGGGCACCGCGCCTTCGCGGAGCTGCGCGCGGCGGAGACGGCGCGGCGCGGCGGCGTCGGGACTCCCCTGCCCCTCGCGGCGACCGAGCGGGGCGCCGGGCTGGGCTACACGGCGCACTTCGCCACGCTGTGGATCCCGGACACGCGCGACCTGGCGGGCTGGCTATCGGCCGACGGCGCGGACGGGTCGGCCGACGTGCTCGCGGAGGCCGGGCGCCAGGTCGGGAGGATGCACGCGGCGGGGGTGGCCCACCCCGACCTCAACCTCCGCAACCTGCTCGTCCGCGGCGGCGAGGTGTACCTGCTGGACTTCGACCGGGCGCGGGTATACCCCGGCCCGGTCCCCAGCTGCCAGCGCGAGCGCGACCTGCTCCGCCTGGCCCGCTCCGCGCGCAAGCTGCGCGCGCCGATCGGGGCCGACGGGTGGGGGGCGTTCCGCGCCGGCTACGGCGCCGGCTGGCCGCTGCGGGAAGACCTGGGGTAGCGGGCCAGCGCCAGCTCCACCCTGTCCGCGACGGAATCGACGGTGATCCGCTCCATCCGCCCGGGACGATTTCCCGCGGCGGCGGAGTAGTCCTCGCCGGGGTCACCGAAGGCGTCCACCAGCAGGTCGTGGAAGCGGCGGTAGGGTCCGTACCGCTTCGGGTTGGTGTAGCCCATCAGCGAGACCGTCGGCGTCCCCAGCGCCACGCCCACGTGCAGCGGGCCGGTGTCGGGGGAGACCAGCACGTCGGCGCGGTCCAGCAGGTACACCAGCCTGCGCAGGTCCCACTCCCGCAGGTCCAGCGGCGGCTCCGCGGCGAGCCGGCGGATCTCCGCCGCGGCCGTCTCCTCCCGCGCCGACCGTGCGCCGACCAGCACCGCGCGCGCGCCCATGCCGCCCTGGATCCGGTCCACCAGCGCGGCGTAGCGCTCCGCCGGCCACTCCTTTTCCGGCTTGCTCGTCCCCACCACCACCGCGACCGTCGGCGCGTCCGACGGCGGGAGCAGCTCCGCGAATCGCGCACGCTCCTCCGCCGCGGGGCCCAGCCCCCACTCGCGCACGACGGGAATGCCCAGCGCCTCCACGAACTCCAGGTACTCGTCCTGCACGTGCCCGCGCGGCCGCGGCGGAATGCGGTGGGTGGAAAAGAGCCAGGTCAGGTCGCGCGCCCGGGCCCGGTCGTAGCCCAGCCGCACGGGGGCGCGGGCGGCGGCGCCCACCAGCCCGGCCTTGAGGTACGCCTGGAGGTTGAGGACCACGTCGAACGGGCGGCCGGCCAGCTCCCGGCGCACGTCCAGGAAGCCGCGCACCCCGCGCTTCCGCTCGAACACCACGATCTCGTCCACGGCGGGGTGGCCGCGGACCAGCTCGGCGGAGGCGCGCTGCATGATCCAGGTGATGCGCGACTCCGGGCGGTGCCGCTTGATGGAGTTGAGCACGGGGAGGACGTGCACGGCGTTCCCCACCGTGCTCACCATCACCACGCCCACGCGGTCCAGGGGGACGCGGATCACGCGGCCCCGCGGTAGCGGCGCTCCCAGGTCTCCACCCGGGCGACGACTTCCTCGACGGTGATCCGCTCCGTGCGGCCGGTCCGCTTCAGGGTGGAGACGGGGTAGTCCTCGCCGGGGTCGCCGTACGCGTCCACCATGAGGTCGTGGAAGCGGCGGTACGGCCCCACCCGCCTGGGGTTGGTGTAGCCGACCAGCGAGATCGTGGGCACGTCCAGGGCGACGGCGATGTGCATGGGGCCGGTGTCCAGCGACACCACCAGCGCGGAGGCGTCCAGGACGCCGACCAGCTCCCGGAAGGGGATGCCGAGGGTGGAGACCACCTCCGTGCGGGCCAGCTCGCGGATGCGGCGCTCCGTGTCCAGCTCGCGCGGGGAGCGCCCGCCCGCCAGCACGGGCCGCAGCCCGAAGCGGTCCGCCAGCACGTCGCACAGCTCCGCCCACCGCTCCGGGAGCCACTCCTTGCGCGGGTCGCTCGCCCCGATCACCAGCGAGGCGGCCGGCCGGTCCAGCGAGGCCAGGAATTCCCGCTGCTTCGCCCGCTCGTGCTCCCAGGGGCCCAGCCCCCACTCCACCGGCTCCCACGGCACGCCCAGGTAGTCGAGGAACTCGAAGTACTGGTCCTGCACGTGCTGCGGCGGGTGCGGCGGGATGCGGTGGGTGGTCACCAGCCAGTTGAGGTCGCGCGCCCGCGCCCGGTCGAAGCCCAGCTTCACGGGCGCGTCCAGCAGCGCCGTCACCACGCTTGCCTTGAAGTACACCTGCAGGTCGATCACCAGGTCGAAGCGGCGCCCCGCCATCCTGCGCCTGAACGCGCCGTACGCCCGCCACCCGCCGGAGCGCTCGAAGGGGACGATCTCGTCCACCGCGGGGTGCCCGCGCACCAGCGAGGCCGGCCCGGGCTGGAGGATCCAGGTGACGTGGCACGTGGGGTCGTGGCGCTTCAGCGCGGTGACCACCGCGAGGGCGTGCACCGCGTCCCCCACCGCGCTCATCATCACCAGGCAGATGCGCGGGGAGGGCGGAAGGACGAGAGACATCGGCACCGGGTCCGGGGTCGCCTGGCTCCCGCGGGGCCGGAGTCCGGCCCGCGGGGCGAAAGCCCTAAAGGTACGCGGCGGACCGCCGAAACGGGAGCGTGACAACGGTGCTCCCCCCGCGTTAGAATACCGCACCCGGAGGGGCGGGCCCGACCGGGCCGCCCGCACCCGGGTCCACGCACAACCCGCGGCACCATGAACGACACGATCGGATCCCTGATCTCGCAGCTCGCGCAGACCAACGTCGAGCTCTGGCACGAGGAGGACAAGGCGCGCGTGGAGGACGACCACCAGGTCGCCGCCGCCAAGCGGGCCGTGGACAAGCTGAACCAGCGCCGCAACGACCTGATCGAGCGCATCGACGAGGCGGTGATGCAGGCGGTGCGCGACGCGCGCGGCGAGGCCGCCCATGGCTGAGACCGTCGGCTCGCTGGCCGACAAGATCAGCATCGTGGAGCTCAAGATCTACCACATGCAGGAGCAGGCCGAGCGCGAGGACGCCGCGCCGGAGTTCCGCGAGCGGTGCGGCGAGCGCCTCGCCGTGCTGCGCGTGCAGCGCGACGACCTGGCCGAGGAGCTGTCCGTGCTCCTCCGCGACATCGCCGCGGGGCGGGTGGTGCCCAAGGTGTACCGCCAGTTCAAGATGTACAACGATCCGCAGTACAAGCGCGCGACCTGACCCTTCCTCCCCACCCCCAAGAATCCATGCAGCGAAACCACGTCGTCCTGGGCGTGCTGCTCACCCTTGCCGCGTGCGCGCCCGCGGCCGCCCCGCCCCCGGCCATGGCCCCGCAGGCCGCGGCGCCGCCGCAGGCGCCCCCCGCGGCCGCGGCGGACATGGTGCTCCGCGGCGGCCGCGTCTTCCTGGCCGATTCGGCGAACACCGTGGTGCAGGCAGTCGCCGTCCGCGGCGGCCGGGTGGTGGCCGCCGGCACCGACGCCGAGGTCGCGCCGCTGGTGGGCCCCCGCACGGAGGTGGTGGAGCTGGCGGGGCGGCTGGTGACCCCCGGCTTCAACGACGCCCACATCCACTTCGCCTCGGGGGGCGCGTCGCTCCTGGCCGTGAACCTGGGGGGCACCACCTCGCTCGCCGAGATCGAGCGGCGCGTGGCCGCCGGTGTCGCCGCGGCGCAGCCGGGCGAATGGGTGGTGGGGCGCGGCTGGGACCACACCCGCCTTCCCCGCGAGGAGCTGGGGCCGGACGGGTGGCCGCGCCGCGACCTGCTGGACCGCGTCGCCCCGAACAACCCCGTGTTCCTGGCGCGGGTGGACGGGCACGTGGTGTGGATGAACCGCCGCGCGCTGGAGGCGGCGGGGATCGGCCCGCGCACCCGCGTGCCGCGGGGCGGCGAGATCGTGCGCGACCCGCGCACCGGGGAGCCCACCGGCATCCTCAAGGAGAGCGCGATCGGCATGGTGGAGCAGCGCATCCCCGAGCGCACCCCGGCGCAGGTGAGGAGGGGGATCCGCGCCGCGCTGGAGATGGCCGCGAGCACCGGTCTCACCAGCGTGCAGACCAGCGCCAGCGCCGCCGAGGTGCGCGCCTTCCGCGAGCTGGCGGACCGCGACTCGCTGACGGTGCGGGTCTACGCCTGGCACCCCCTGTCCCGGGAGAGCATCCGCGACTTCCGGGAGCTGGGGATCACCGCCGGCCACGGCAGCGACTGGCTGCGCACCGGGATGCTCAAGGGGTACACGGACGGCACGCTGGGCTCCCGCACCGCGTACATGCTGGAGCCCTTCGCCGACGACCACTCCACGCACGGGCTGGCCCAGTACACCGACGCGCAGCTGGACTCGCTGGTGACCGCCGCCGACGCCGCCGGGCTCCAGGTGATCCTGCACGCCATCGGCGACGCGGCCAACCGGCAGGCGCTGGACGCCTTCGAGCGCGCCGCGCGCGTCAACGGCACCCGCGGCCGCCGCCACCGCGTGGAGCACGCGCAGGTCATCGACCGCGCCGACATCCCGCGCTTCGCCCGGCTGGGGGTGATCGCCTCCATGCAGCCCACCCACGCCACCAGCGACATGCGCTGGGCGGAGACGCGCATCGGCCGGGAGCGCGCCGTGGAAGGGGCGTACGCGTGGCGCTCGCTCCTGGACGCCGGCGCCACGGTGATTTTCGGGACGGACTTCGCGGTGGAGCCCATGGCCCCGGTGGAAGGGATCTACTCCGCCGTCACCCGCCAGAGCCGCGAGGAGCCGGGGACCCCGCCGGGCGGGTGGCTCCCCGAGCAGCGCCTGAGCCGCGAGGAGGCCATCCGCCTGTACACCGCGGCCTCCGCGTACGGAGAGTGGCAGGAGGGGCGCAAGGGGACGCTGCGCCCCGGGATGCTGGCGGACCTGGTGGTGTGGGACCGCGACCTGCTCACCGTCCCCGAGGCGGAGATCCTCCAGGCGAAGCCCGACCTCACCGTGGTGGACGGCCGGGTGGTCTTCCGGAAGTAGCCCGCCCGGGCGGCACCACACGAGAGAGGGGCTCCCGGTCCGCCGGGAGCCCCTCTCTCGTCACTGCGCCGGGTCGTCCGGCCGCCGCCGCTCGCGGAGCATCCGCAGCCCCCCGCCCGAGGGCCTCTGGAAGGGCCCCCGCAGCTCCTGCTCGATCCGCTCCGCCAGGAACACCTTGATCAGCGACTGGTACGGCACGTCCCTGCGGTTCGCCAGGAGCTTGAGCTCATCCAGCATCATCTCCGGGAGCCGCAGCGAGATGGTGCGGGTGGACGGCTTGAGGTTGGGGAGCACGGTCCGGCGCGCGCGGCTCCAGTCCACGTAGTCGACCGAGTCGTGCTCCGCCCAGAACTCCCGCTCCTCGTCCTCGCTCTCGAACTTCGGGGTCTGCTCGCTCACAGGGTTCCGTAGACCTTTCGTTCCTTGCGGCTCATGTCCCGCGCCGAGATCACCCGGACGAGCGAGCCGCGGATGGTGAACACCACGAACAGCATCCTCCCCGCGTCCGCGTGCCCCAGCGCGAAGAAGCGCTCCTCGTCCTGCGAATGCCCCTCGTCGCTCGCGACCACGAGGGGCTGGTTGAAGAACACCTCCTCGCACTCGCCGGTGGAAACCCCGTGCTTGTCCCGGTTCTTTTCCCGGTTTCCCGCGTCCCAGTCGAACCCCTCGCAGGACGCGAGCCGCTCCATCGGCTCCATCAATGTATATTCCCCCAATATACAGGTCAAGTCTCGCGGCACCCCCCGCCGACTCAGCTCCCCGCCGCCCCACGTCCGCCCGCCGGCTTCGCCTCCACGGTGTTGTCGTCGGCGTGCTGGTCGAGCAGCTTGTGGTACGGGTCGATCCCGGCGCTGGCGGGCTGGCGGGGCACCACCACCCGGATCCGCTGCGGCCCCGTGCCCACGCGGTGCTTCCGCATGTACAGCACCGGCCCGGCCTCCCGCGGCTTCCCCTCGGGCGCCGCCGCGAACACCCCCACGTCCACCAGGTCGTTCATCTGCACGGGGCCCTCGTTGCCCAGGCTGTCCGCGCGGATCTTGTTCCCCTCCACCTCCAGCACCACCTCCCAGCGCCCGTCCGGGAGCCGCGTGTACGACGCGGAGCGGGCCCGGTTGCCGTACATGGTGATGGTCTCGAACAGGTCCGTCAGCACGTAGCGCAGCGAGTCCGGCGTCGCCTCCTGGAGGTGGCGGTAGAACTCCAGCGAGTTGGTGTAGGGCGGCTCCTGGAAGCGCGTGGCGGCCAGGTACCTGGAGATCGCCCCGTTGAGCCGCTCCTCGCCCAGGTAGTCGCGGAGCGCGTACATGGCCACGGAGCCCTTGTTGTAGTGGATGTACTGCTGGTTCTCCACCAGCAGGAGCGGCATCTCCTTCTTGCGCTCCATGCTCCGCCCGGTGAAGTAGTTGTCCATCTCGTACTTCAGGAACTTCCTCATCTGCTCCCGCCCGTACTCCTTTTCCATCACCATCATGGCGGAGTACTGCGAGAGCGTCTCCGACATCAGCGTGGAGCCCTGCACGTTGCCGCCGATCACCTGGTGCGCCCACCACTGGTGCGCGACCTCGTGGGCGGTCACGTAGAACGGGTAGTCCACGTCCTCCTCGTCGTCCAGCCGGGCGATGAAGCCGATCGCCTCCGAGTACGGGATGGTGTTGGGGAACGACTGCGCGAAGCTGGCGTAGCGCGGGAACTCCAGGATCCTCACCTGGCGGTGCTGGTAGGGCCCGAACTGCTCCGTGAAGTACGCCAGCGACTTCTTCACCCCGTAGATCATGCGGTCCACGTTGTACTCGTGGCCGGGGTGGTGGTACACCTCGATCGCCACCGTCCGCCCGTCCGGGGCCTGCCACCGGTCGCGCTTGACCACGTAGCGCGCCGACAGGAACGAGTAGAAGTTCAGGATCGGCGCGTCCATCCGGTAGTGGAAGTAGCGCCGGTTCCCCTGCGTCCACTCGCGCTGCAGGTACCCCGGCGCGATCGCGATCTGGTCCGGGCTGGTGCTCACCGTCGCCTCGAAGTCCACCCAGTCCGCGTCGCGCGAGATGTAGGTGTTCATGCGGGCCCGGGCGTCGTTCGCCGGCGCCATGCGCGGCTTCGGCTTCAGCCCGAACTTGCGGCGCGTGTCGTCGTCGCCCAGCTCCGCGTCGGCCGAATAGCCGAAGCTGGGGAGGATGCCGCTGTTGAAGAAGGTGCCGTTGCGGACCACGGCGGTGTTGGAGACGCTGTTCTCGAACCCCTCGCTGCCGTACTCCACCTCCCACTCCATCCGGAGCGAGTCGCCCGGCTGCAGCGGCGACGCCAGCCGGTAGACGTAGTACGAGTGCTCCTCGTCGCCCAGCACCCGCGTGGCCGGCCGGCCGAACGCCAGCCTGCGGACCTCCACGTCGTTGGGGATGATCACGTGCAGCGAGTCCACCGGCACCCGCGTCTTGTTGCGCAGCCGGTACTCGCCGCGGACGCGCGCCCGCGCCTCCTCCGGGAAGATGTCCGTCCACACCCGCACCCCCACGATCCTCGGCTGCGCGGCGTTCTCGAAGCGCTTGTACAGCTTCTCGTACTCCGCCCGCGACTCCTGCTCGGCGCGGCTGGTGGTGTACTCGTTGACGACGTTGGTGTTGTAGAAGATGAACCCGCCCAGCCCCGCCACCAGCGCGCCCGCCACGGCGGTCGCCGCCAGCGCCGGGCGGCGGAAGCGGAAGCGCGCCAGCCGCGCGCGCCACACCATGCGCGTCTCCTGCCCGCGCACCCAGAACAGGTTGGTGAGCACCGCCAGCAGGAACGCCCAGGCCACCCAGTACGTCTTGAACCAGCCCCACGGCTCCAGCCAGGGGCCGTAGGCGTTCATGTCGGAGTAGGTCCCCGTGGTCCCGGAGCCGTAGCGATAGAGGTTGTGCTCGAGCCCGAACTGGCCCATCAGGCCGCTGAACACGAAGTACAGGATCACCATCAGGTGCCCCATGTACTTGTGGTTCACCAGCACGTGCAGCAGCATCACGAACACGCACAGGAGGAGCTGGCTCAGCAGGGCGGTGCCGAACAGCGTCCTCAGGTACAGCCCCAGCTCGAAGTTGAAGTACCCCTTGGCCGCCTGCGTCACGACCCCGGCCACCAGCAGCACTCCCTGCAGCACCACCACCACCAGCGCCATGGCCGCCAGCTTCCCGGCGAAGGGCACCCAGGTGGGGACGGGGGTGGCGTCCTGCACCTGCTGGAGGCGCACGTCGCGCTCCTGCCACACCAGCTCGCCCGTGTAGAAGGTGATGATGATCAGCAGGAAGAGCGCGAAGCTGGCGTCCAGCATCCCCAGCACCTGGTAGGTCACCGGCCAGGTGCTGGTGCCGTACATCTTCCCCACCTCCTGCGCGGTGATCCCCATGAAGAGCAGCGCCGCCGCCAGGATGGCGTAGAAGTACCGGTTCCCCACGATGCTCCAGAACGAGCGCCGCGCCACCGAGCGGAACTGGGTGAGCTGCGCCCCCAGCCCGAACTCCCGGGTCACGACCGGCAGGGAGAGCCGCCGGGGAGCGGCGTACGGCGTACGCGCGGCCTCCTGCTGCGCCGTCTTCCCCCGCGAGGGACGCTCCGCGGCCACGTGCGTGAAGCGGAAGCGCCAGAACACCAGGGCGAACACGGCCACCCCCGCCGCCAGCCAGAGCAGCCGGTTCCACAGGAAGATCCCCTCCAGCGGCATGAGCAGCTCGTTGCGCTGCGCCGGGCTCCAGTACTTGGTCGCCAGGGTGATCGCGTTGCCGCCGAAGGGGTCCAGCAGCGCCGCCGTGCGCTCGTTCTCCAGGTCGCTCATCAGCGTCCCGGCGAGCAGGTAGCCGAACACCAGCACCACCCCGCCGATGTAGTTGGGGAGCATCTGCCGGGTGAACGCCGCAAGCGCGAAGAAGATCGCCCCGGTCAGCAGCAGCGTGGGGAGCACCACCACCAGGTACGGCTGCAGGTACGCCGCCAGCTCGAACGCCCCGAAGCGCGCCCGGTCCGTCCCCGGGAACACGGCCCCCGCCATGAGCCCCAGCGGGATGCTCGTCATCACCAGGGCGTTCACCAGCAGCGCGCCGGTGAAGCGGCCGCCCAGGTACGAGAAGCGGGTGATGGGCGAGGTGAAGAACAGCGGGTGGATGACCGCCTCGTAGTCGCGGTACACCGAGTTCCCCAGCAGCGCCGCCGTGACGATGGCCCCGAACAGCGTGAGCGCTACCGTGATCTGCAGCGTCACGTAGGGCGAGTTCACCTTGATGTTGCCGCCGCTCCCCCCGAAGCTCACGGTCGCGCTCTCCCACATCCCCCCCGCCATGAGCACCAGCAGCACGGCGATGGCGAAGAAGATGAGGAAGTAGACCCAGGTGGAGATGCGCCGCAGGTAGTAGCCCAGCTCGAAGCGGACGGTCTCCAGGAACGGCCCGATCACGAGGCCGCCTCCGCGCCCGAGAGCGACGCCTCCTGGGTGTGCAGCCCCGCCATGGCGGTGAAGTACACGTCCTCCAGCGTCGGCTCCACCGCGTCGAACGTGGGGTCCGGCCGCTCCGGCGAGTGCACGTGGATCACCGTGCGCCCGGCCAGCAGCCGCGTGGAGATCACCCGGTGCCCGTCCTCGTACGCCGCCAGCTCGTCCTTTTCCACGATCTTCTTCCACACCCGGCCCTGCAGCGAGTCGATCGCCGCGAGCGGCTCCGCCTCCAGCAGGATTCGCCCGCGGTTGATGATGGCCATGCGCCGGCACAGCTCGCTCACGTCCTCCACGATGTGCGTGGAAAGGATCACCACCGCGTTCTCGCCCAGCTCGCTGAGCAGGTTCAGGAACCTCACGCGCTCCGCCGGGTCCAGCCCCGCCGTGGGCTCGTCCACGATGATCAGCCGCGGGTTCCCCAGCAGCGCCACCGCGATCCCGAAGCGCTGCCGCATCCCGCCCGAGAAGCCGCCCAGCTTCTTCTTGCGGACGTCGTACAGGTTGGTCTGCTCCAGCAGCGCTTTGACGGTCTCCTTGCGCTGCCGGCGGTCGGTGATCCCCTTGAGCACGGCGAAGTGCTCCAGCAGGTCCTCCGCGGACACCTTGGGGTACACGCCGAACTCCTGGGGCAGGTAGCCCAGCGTGCGGCGCAGCTCGTCCTTGCTGCGGAGCACGTCGATGCTCCCCAGGGCGACGGAGCCGGAGTCGGCCTCCTGGAGGGTGGCCAGGGTCCGCATCAGGGTGGACTTGCCGGCCCCGTTGGGGCCCAGCAGGCCGAACATCCCCTGCGGGATGGTGAGCGACACGTCGTCCAGGGCGCGCACGCCGTTGGGGTACGTCTTCGACAGGTTCTGGATGACCAGTTGCATGGCTCGGGAGGATTGCGTGGAGAGGGAACAGCCGCGCGGCGGCGTATTGCTACACCGCCGCGCGTCCGGGGCTCCGGGCGTGGAATCGGGATCCGTGCTCCGGCGTACGGCCGGTGCGGGCCGCTGGTTTCGGGGGCCGGCGGGCGCGGCCCGCGGCGCTCAGGCGAAGGAAAGCTTCACCGGCGCCTCGGCCAGGACGGGCGCGGGGAACTGGTACTTCCACAGGCGGAAGTAGTGGTGCTCCAGCGCCATCAGCTCCCGGTGCGTCCCCTCCTCCACCACCCGCCCCTCCTCCAGCACCACGATCTTGTCGGCGCCCATCACCGTGCTGAGCCGGTGGGCGATCATCACCACCGTCTTGCCGCGCTCCTTGAGCATCTGCACGGCCTGCTGCACGTACTGCTCGGAGATGGAGTCCAGCGAGGAGGTCGCCTCGTCCAGGATCAGGATCTCCGGGTCGCGGTACAGCGCCCGGGCGATCGCCAGCCGCTGCTTCTGCCCGCCGGAAAGGGAGACGCCGTTCTCCCCCACGTAGGAGTGGAAGCCGGCGGGCATCTTCTCCACGAACTCGGTGATCCCCAGCATCCGGCAGATCTCCAGCACCCGCCTCATGTCGGGCTCGAAGTCGCCCACCGCCACGTTGTCCAGCACGCTCCCGGCGAAGAGGTCCACGGACTGGGGAACCACCCCCACCACCCGCCGCAGGCTCTCGTTGCTCACGTAGCGCAGGTCGTAGTCGCCGATCAGGACGTGCCCGGCGTCCACCGGGTACACGTTCTGGAGGAGCGCCATCAGCGTGCTCTTCCCCGACCCGCTCTCCCCCACGATGGCGGTGAGCCTGCCGCGGGGGATGGTCATGTCCAACTCGCGGAACACCTGGGTGCGCGTCCCGTAGCGGAAGGAGACCCCGCGGAAGCGGATGTCGCCCAGCATGTCCGGGGTCAGCTCCACGCGGCCCTCGGCCTCCTCGCGCTCCAGGTCCATGATCTCGAACAGCCGGTCCGCGGCGATCAGGGCGTCCTGGATGGTGCGGTTCATCCCGATGAGCCGGGTCACCGGGCCGGTAAGATAGCCGATCAGCGCGTAGCAGGACATCAGCTCGCCGGGGGTGATGGCCCGGTCGATCACGAACCCGGTGCCGACCCACAGGAGGAGGATGGTGAAGAGGCGGGAGACCAGCTCGGCGCTGCCTCCCGAGAAGATGGCGGCGGTCGAGGACGAGTAGACCGAGCGGAGGAGCCGGACGAAGCGCGCCTCGGTCTTGAGGTTTGCGAACCACTCCAGCCCGAAGCGCTTGATGGTGGCCACCGAGTTCAGCGACTCCACCAGCTGCGTCTCCAGGTCGGCCGCGTTCTCCATCAGCTTCCGCTGGTTCCTGCGGTTCACCCGGTTGGTGGCCCAGTAGATCGCCGCGTACAGCGGGATCATGGCCGCCACCACCAGCGCCAGCTTGGCCGAGTACAGCAGCATCAGCCCGAAGGAGAACACCACGATCAGCACGCTCACCACCAGGTCCAGCGAGACGTCGTTGATGAAGGCGCGGATCTTGACCGCGTCGTTCACCCGCGAGATGATCTCGCCCACCCGCATGGTGTCGAAGAACTGCTGCGGGAGCCGCATGAGGTGCTTGTAGTACCCCAGGATCAGCTCCCCGTCGATCCGCTGCCCCGTCCGCAGCGTGAACACGCTCTTCATGGAGCCCACGAACACCTGCACCAGGAGGAGCGCGATCATCAGCACGCTCATCAGGTTGAGCAGGTTCCGGTTTCCGTCCACGATCACGTAGTCCACGATCTTCTGGACGTAGATCGAGGTGGAGAGCCCCAGCAGCGTGTACACGACCGCCCCCACCAGCGCCTGCAGCATCACCGTCCGGTGCGGCCGGACCAGCTCCCAGAAGCGCTGCCCCACGGACGTCTTCTCGTTGCCCAGCCGGAACTCCTCGTTGGGCACCAGCAGCACCAGCACCCCGGACCACTCCGCCTGGAACTCCGCGTGGGTCCTGCGGTGCACGCGCCCGTCCGCGGGGTCCATCACGGTCACGTGCCTGCGCGTGACCCCGTAGAGCACCACGTAGTGCTGGAGCGTCCCCTTCACCACCACGTGGGCGATCGCCGGGAGGGGGATCTTGTCCAGGGCGTCGGCCGCGCCGCGCACCCCCTTGGCGGTGAACCCCAGCCGGTTCGCGGCCTCCACCATCCCCAGGACGTTGGTCCCCTTGCGGTCCGTGCAGGCGTACTGGCGGATGCGGGAGATGGGAAGCCGGTAGCCGTAGTGCTCGGCCACGGAGTACAGGGATGCGGCGCCGCAGTCGGTGACGTCGTGCTGGCGGACCCTGGGAATTCGCTTGAACATCGATCCGTTGGGCGCGGGAATCACTCGCGGGACTGGGCCGGGTTCAGCCAGTCGTTGACGTCGTCGTAGAGGAGCTGGAAGAGCGAGCGCTCGGTCACGAAGAAGCGCGCCTGCAGCGTCATCCCCTTCTTCAGCCGTCCCTGGAAGCCGTTCTTGAGCGCCAGGTGGTCCTGGTCGAGAACGCACTTCACGGTGAACATCGGCTGCTGGTTCACCAGGGTGTAGTCGCCGGAGATCTCCGTCACCCGGCCGGTGGCGAACCCCCAGTCGGTGTAGTTGAAGGCGTCCACCTGGATGCGCACCGGCGAGCCCACCCGCAGCAGGCCGATGTCCCGGGGCGACACGTACACGTCCGCCACCAGGCGGGAGCTGGGGGAGATCACCGCCATCGCCTCCCCCGCCTGCACGAAGCTCCCCGCGGACACCCCCGCCACCTGCTCCAGCGTCCCGGTCACGGGGGCCGTCACCGTGTAGAAGGCGCTCTCCTCGGCGACGCTGCGGCGCTGCGCCGCCAGCTCCTCCAGGGTGGCCCGCGCCGTGGCGAGCGCGCCCTGCCACTGCGCCAGCTGGCGCTCACGGAGCAGCGCCGCCTCGGCCCGCAGCTGCGACAGCTGGAACTGCCGGTCCTCCAGCTCGGTCTGGGCGATCAGCGCGCGCTCGTACAGCGCGGCCGCGCGCTCCACCTCGCGCCCGGCGCGCTCCTGCCGGAGCGTGTTCTCGCGCACCGCGTTCACGTGCTGCGTGTACTCCTGGCGCACCCGGGGGTGCTGGAAGCGCTCCCCGGCCAGCCCCAGCGCCGCCCCGGAGCCGGTCACCAGCTCCAGGTCGTGCGCCTCGCGGCGGGCGTCCGCCAGCTTGGTCCCCAGGAGCCGCGACCGGTTGTCCAGCTCCCCGGCATGGAGCACCAGGAGCGGCTCGCCCCGCCGCACCGCCTGGTTCTGCCGCGCCAGCACCCGCTCCACCACGCCGGAGGTGCGGGCCTTTACCTCGTGCTTCTCGGTGACGGGGCGAATGATCCCGCTGCTCCGCACCGACACGTCCACGCGGAGGAACGGGAGGCTCGCGATGGCCGCCAGGAGGACCAGCACGATGGTCACGTAGATCACCTGGCTCCGGGTGGAATGCCGGATCAGGTGGCGCTCGATCGAGTCCTCGGCGAACTCGGCGGGGTAGAGACGGGATTGCACGGTGGGATGTCTCGGGGGTGGACCGCGCGCCGTCAGGGACCGACGACGGGGAGCGACAGGAGGGCGTCGTACGTGTCGATCAGCTCCGGCGACTCGCCCAGCTCCGTCAGCTCGAGCCCCTGGGTCTGCTCGAAGCCCGCCGACAGCGCCAGGGTGTGCGAGCGGACGATCACCTCGTCGGGGGCCAGCGGGAGCGCGAACGGCTGGAGCGGCTGGTCGAAGCGGCGCTCCGCGGCGAGGGCGGTGCGCTCCAGCCCGGGAACGGAGGCGTGGTACACGTCGCCGCTGAGCACGAGCGCCGTGCTCCGGTTGGAGAACCGGCGGTGCGCGCAGGGGAAGCCGGAGATCTCCACGATCCCGTCCACCTCCTCCACGGCGACGTCGCCCGCCGCCTCCCGGACCTTCCGCATCTCGTTCTGCTGGGCGGAGTTGTCGATGCGGACGAGACGGCGCTGCGCGCGGTCCACAATATACCGCTCCTCCCGGTCGGAACGGAACAGCAGGGCGGTCCGTTCCACCTCGGTGACCACGTAGCGGTCGGTGGCGAACTGGACCTGCCGGATCTCCTTCCCGCGGACGAGCAGGCGGGACCGGATCGCGTAGCCCACGGCCGAGCGGGGCTCGGCGCGCGGCTTCAACCATTTCAGCATGGCGAATCCCCTGGTTTGCTCTGGAGCGTACGGGGTGCGTCCGGCGCCGCCGGGAGCTCCGGCGGCGCCGCGCCGGTCTAGGGGCCGCCCCGCACGCGCAGGTAGTCGCTTACCACCACGTAGCCGAAGACGGCTCCGGCGAGCAGGGCGGCGGCGGCGAAAGCCGCCACCCATCCCCAACCGATCCTCTCGGCCCAGACGTTCTGATAGGTGTGTAGCTTGGGCATCTCGGTCCTCCGGGGTTCCGGCGGCGGCGGGGAGGGGGATGGCCCCCGCCCCACCACCGCCGAGGTTCGGCCTGGCCGGCCGGTGCCTCAGGTCTCGTTCACGCAGTTCCTGTAGACGATGTAGGCGGCGACTCCCCCGATGATCACGCCGGCCGCGACGGCCCCGCCGACCACCAGCGCCGCGCCGAGGAGCGTGAAGCCCCCGTCGCCGCCGTTGGTCTCCATCATCTCGGTCTCGTTCAGGTCCACCAGCTTGAGTGCGGGTGCAGCGCTCATCTCTTCCTCCTCGTTGGTCGTGGGTAGTTGTGGGATGTCCAGCTTCCGGTGCCGCGCCTACACCTGGCAGGTGCGGTCGGACTCCTTCTCCTCGTAGTATTCCTTGACGACCATGTACGCGGCGCCCGCCCCGGCCACCAGCGCCGTGCCGGCGGCCCCGGCCACCCACAGGAGCGGGATCAGGCCGCCGCTGGTCTCCGCCATCTCCTGCGCGTCCATCTCCACCAGGCCGTTCACGCTGAGCTTGGTCATGCTGCACCTCCAGAAACGGGGTTCGAAAGGTGGGGCGGCGCTCGTTCGCCGTCCCGGGGTTCGGCCGCGGGTCCGCGGCCGGGCACTGCCGCTCGTCAGTAAAGCTGCGTCCCGCTGGCCATCGCCTGGATGCGCTTCAGGGACTCGTAGCTGATGGCCAGGTCCACGAGGGGGTAGAGCATCGTCGTGGGGATCACCGTCCCGCCATCCACCTCCAGCGCCTCCCGCTCCGAGAGCGCCACCACTGCGTCCGCCGTGAGTCCGTTCATGCGATCCTCCCTGTTGCGGTTCTGCCCGGTGATTCGCTGCGCCGCCGGTCCGGTGGGCACCGTGTCGTCGGCTCGTGGGGACAACGATGCAGCGGACCGCCAAACGGCGCGACGACTTCTTGACGAACGGCGGGATCGGGCGGATGAGCGGCCGAAAACGGCTGACAGGCACCGCTGGCCGGCCGCTTTGCTACGTGTTTGGGCGCCTCAAACGCGGGAATACATACGTGAAAGCTCGTAGGGGACTCCAATCGGAACGGGGGGCGAGGACATCCGTCCGGTGCGCCGAGCCGTTCACCAGCACTTTCCGGCCGCTCGTCCTCCCCAGTCCGCCGCTCGTCCGCTCGCCGTGGACGGGGTCTGGAAAGTTGGTTATCCTCCGCTCGTGACAGCTCGCTGTCTCGCGTGCCACGGGGTCGACGTCCGACCCGCCCCATCCGTTCCACACCGCTGGAGGCCCACCATGGACAAGCTCTCTTCCCTCCCCCTCGTCGAGCTCACCGAGCAGGAAGCCACCGACATCGGCGGCGGAACGGATTTCTGGGACTGGGTCCGCAAGCTGTATCCGATCGGCGACGGTCCGATCCCGATGGACCCCTCCTCGGCGCCCGCCCCGATGTACTGAGCGGGACGGCGGGACGACCACCAAGCCGAGGGGGCCGGGCGTCGATCGACGCCCGGCCCCCTCGGCCGTTTCCGTCCCGCGGCGGCGGGATCAGCTGGTGAAGTACACGTGCTCCTGAAGGTTCTGCCGGTAGCGGCGGCTGCACACCAGCCGTGTGCCGTCCCGGAGCACCACCGACAGCTCCCCGTGGAAGAGCGGCTCCATGGAGACGATGCGGGACAGGTTGACGATGGTGGAGCGGTGGATGCGCACGAACCGGCTGGGGTCCAGCAGCTTGTTCTCCAGCTCCGTGAGCGTCTTGTTGAGGAGGCGCGGCGTCTTCTGCACGTGCAGGCGGGCGTAGTTGCCGTCCGCCTCGATGTAGTCGATGTCCTCCACCCGCACCAGCGGGTACTGCCCCCCGGTCTTGATCGCCAGCACCTCCGGGAACTGCGGCTTCCGGGGCTGCTGGAGAAACTGCATCATCGCCAGCAGGCGGGAGTCCATCCCCCCGGCCTGCATCCTCACCTGCCGCTTGGCGCGTTCGAGCGCAGCCTGGAACCGCTCGTCGTCGAACGGCTTCAGGAGGTAGTCCAGCGCGTACGCCTCGAAGGCGCGCAGGGCGAACTCGACGTGCGCGGACGCGAACACCACCACGGGCATCCGCTCGGGCCCGATGGTCTCCACCACCCCGAAACCGTCCAGCCCGGGCATCTGCACGTCCAGGAACACCAGGTCCGGCCGCTCGGCGCGGATCCCGGCCACCCCCTGGACCCCGTCGGCACACTCGCCGGCGAGCTCGATCTCCGGGTCCGCGTCCAGCAGGGCGCGGATCCGCCTGCGGGAGAGCGGGTCGTCGTCGATGATCAGGGTGCGGACCGGGGTGGCGCCTTGGCCGGTGGGCTGCATCGTCTGGCTCCGGGTCTCAGGCCGCCCGCACGGGGCGGACGGGCTCGTCGTGGAGCGGGAGGGAAAGGGAGGCGGAGGTTCCGCCGCCGGGACGGGGGCGCAGCTCGAAGCTGGCCGCCTCGCCGTACATCTGCCGCAGCCGCGCGCGCGTGTTCGCCACCCCCACCCCCGCTCCCTCCGCCGCCTCCCCCACCCGCGGCCCCGATCCGCTGTCGAGGACCTCCACCTCCAGGCGCTCCCCCGACACGCGCGCGCGCACCTCCACCCGCCCGCCCCCGCACGGCGCCACCCCGTGCTTGATCGCGTTCTCCACCAGCGGCTGCAGGATCATGTGCGGCACCGGCGCGTCCAGCGCATCCTCCTCCACCGCCCACTCCACCTCCAGCGCACCGCCCCAGCGCGCCTGCTCGATC
>DASVQR010000049.1:0-39528 GCA_036389055.1 Longimicrobiaceae bacterium
CCCTCTCCCCTTGTGGGAGAGGGGGCCGGGGGGTGAGGGGTCGCCCCTCGCACGGAGCCCGCCCCCCGCTTTGCCGTTCTCCCCTCCCCCCTTGCGGGGGAGGGGCCGGGGGAGGGGGGTCGCAGTTGTCGGGGGACCGGGAGACCCTCTACGGCAGCCCCAGCGTCCCCTTCACCGCCGCCCCCGCGCCGACGCTCGTCCCCAGCACCCCGCCCACGCCCACGGCCGCGCCGCCGGTGGCGCGCACGGCGCCGCCCACCCCGCTCCCGGCCCGGCCGACGGCGCCCGCGCCCGTCGCGAGGGCGCGGATGGACGCGTCGCTCGCGCCTCGCGCCAGCCGCGAGGACACGTCCGCCGCCGCCTTCCCCGACTCCACGCCGCGCGCCCGCATGGCCGCGAGCGTCTCCAGCGACACCGCGAGCGAGCGGTCCGCCGGGGCGCGCCGGGCCAGCAGCGCCAGGTCGGCGCGGGTGGCGCCGGAGGCCAGCGCCTCCGCACCGGCCTCGATCTCCACGGCCGACGGCTGGCGGCGGCCGCCCTCCGCCAGCGCCTCGCGCGACAGTCGCAGGCCGGCATGCGCGGTGGCCGCCGCTTCCACGGCCGCCGCGTCGGATGCGCCCCGCGAGCGGGCCCGCGCCGCCGCGCGGCGCACCGGCGCCTCCGGCAGCCCCTCGCGCGCCGCCGAGGCCGCCACCAGGTCCACCCCCGCCGCCGCTCCCAGGCCCGCGCCCGCGCTCCCCTGCCCGCCGGCCGCCTCCGTCCCCGCGCCCACCCGCACCGACGCGGAGGCCTGCGCCCCCGCCTTCTGCGCCGCCAGCATCGCGGGGACCGCCAGGAGCGCGAGCCCCGCCACCGTCAGGATCCGGATCTTCATGGTCGCCTTCCTCGTTCAGGATTCAGGGGCCCCGGCGCCCGCCGGGAGCCCGTCGAGTCGGATTCGCCCGTCCCTCCCTCAGCGGGACGTCGCCGTCACCCGCACCGCGGACTCGAACGCCGTCTCGCTCACCGTGCGGCTCTGCGCGCTGGCCTGGTTCAGCCAGGCGTCCGCGTTCAGGTCGATCAGCAGCCGCGCGCTCCCCCCGGCCGCCACGTCCACGTCGACGCTCCGCTCCACCACCACCTGATTGTCGCCGCGCAGGTCCACCGTCACCGCCCCGGTCAGCAGCCCCGCCCCGATGACGATCCCGCCCCGGACGTCCGCGTCCACGTCCTCGAAGACCACCCGCACGCGGTCGTAGTGCGTCGCCTCCACCCGGGCGCGGCCCACCAGCTCCGCCTCCGCACGGCCGGCCGCGTCCACCGTGGCCTGTTCCGCCGCGCGCTCCGTCAGCTCCAGCCAGGCGCCCGCGTCGGTGCGCACGTAGACCCTGGCCCGGAAGTCCACCGTCCCCTCCGCCGTGCCCAGCGCCTGGGAGTAGGCCGCCCCGCCGTCCGCGCGGCTCGCGGCGCCCGGCGTGTCGCCCCGCGCCGCCACCTGCATGCTCGCGTCCCCGCCCGGCCCGGTCGTCCCCTCGTCGCAGCCGGCCAGTCCCAGCGCCAGCACCGCCGCCGTGAACGTCGTCTTCATCCGCATGGTCGCTTCTCCGTCGTTTCGGTTCCCGCCCGCGGCGCCCCTCGTGGTGCGCCGCCGTTCACGGGCCGGTGGAAGGCAGGCCCGGTGCCGCGGCGGGAACCCGCGCCGCTGCTGGATTTTCTTTGCGGAGGGGTTCACACGCCGGGGAAACTTGCTACATTTTGCAGCACGCCCGATCCGGGCATGTCGCATTCTGTGAACCCTGCGAACCGGCGGTGACGGTGGCGAAACGGCGCGATGCCCTGCTCCTGGTCGGCGGCGGGGCGGAGGTGAGGGAGAGCGCGCGGCGGGCGGCGGCCGCGCTCGGGGCGGAGCTGGTCGTCGCGGCCGGGCTCGGCGAGGGGCTGCGCGCACTGGCCGAGCGGCCCTGGACGGCGACGCTGCTGGTGATGGACTTGCTGGAGGGCGACGAGGCGCTGGTGCCGCGCATCGCGCGGGAGGCCAACGCCGGGACGCTGCTCCTGCTCGCCTCCGCGCCCTCGCTGCGCCTGGCGATGGACGCCCCGCGCCTGGGCGCCGCCGAGCTGCTCGCCTCCCCGCCGGACCCGGACGACGTGGTGCGGGTGCTGCGCGCCGCCGCGGCGGACGGAGGCGCCGTTCCCCTCCCTCCCCCGGATGGCGGGGGCGAAGAGCTGGTGGGCAGCAGCCCGGCGCTGGTGGAGGTGTTCAAGCAGGTGGGGCGCGTGGGGCCCAGCGCCGCCACGGTGCTGGTGACCGGCGAGTCGGGGACGGGCAAGGAGCTGGTCGCGAGGGCGCTGCACCGCACCAGCCCGCGCGCGGCGGGGCCGTTCGTGGCCGTCAACTGCGCCGCCATCCCCGAGGACCTGCTGGAGTCCGAGCTGTTCGGGCACGAGAAGGGTGCCTTCACCGGCGCAGTCGCCCGCAAGATCGGCAGGTTCGAGCGGGCGCACGGCGGCACCCTGTTCCTGGACGAGATCGGCGACATGAGCCTGGTGCTCCAGGCCAAGATCCTCCGCGCCCTCCAGGAGCGCGAGGTGGAGAGGCTCGGCGGCGAGGAGCGCATCCCGCTGGACGTGCGCGTGGTGGCCGCCACCCACCGCGACCTCGCCGCGCTGATCGACGAGGGCGAGTTCCGCGAGGACCTGTTCTACCGGCTCGCCGTGGTCCGCCTGCACCTCCCGCCGCTGCGCGAGCGGGCCGGCGACCTGCGCGCCCTGGCGCTGCACTACGCCGCGCGCTTCGCCCGCGAGCACGCGCGCCCCGTGCGCGCCCTCGCCGCGGCCACGCTGGAGCGGCTGGAGGCGCACCAGTGGCCGGGCAACGTGCGCGAGCTGCGCAACGTGGTGGAGCGCGCCGTCCTGCTCGCCCCCGGCGAGGTCCTCCTCCCCGAGCACGTGGAGATCGACCGCCGCGGCGCGCGCCCCTCCGCCGGGCCCGTGCTCCCCGGGTGGGCCCCCACCCTGTCCATGGCGGAGATGGAGGCGCTGCACCTGGCCCGCGTTCTGGAGCACACCGGGGGGCACCTGGTGCGCGCCGCGGAGATCCTGGGGATGCACCGCAACACCGTGTCCCGCAAGGCCGTCGAGTACGGCATCCTGGACCCGGAGGCCCGCGCGTGAGCCCGCTGCCGCCTTTTCGGGCAGCGTGCCGCGGAATGTGGCACACGGGGGAGCGGCGGACGGGCCGGTTCCGTCGAGATCCCGCGCCGTCCCTGGATTTCTCGCCTCCCCCGCGGCGGAACGCGGCCTGCCCTTCGGTGCGGCCGGACCCCGCCCCGGCGCCGCCGGGGCACGCCGCGCGCCCCCGGAGCCGCCCATGAGCCCCCGACGCCTGCGGATGGACCAGGCGCTCGGCGCGCTCCCCGACAGCGACGAGCTGGCGCCCCTGCGCGAAGCGCTGATCGGCGCTTCGCGGGACGACGCGGGGCGGGCGTGGGCCGCCTCCGAAGCGTACGCCACGCTGGACACCCGCCTCGCCGACACCGCCGCCCTGGAGGCGCAGGTGGCCGCACTGGCCGAGCGGGTGCGCGAGCGGACGGAGGCGGTGCTCCGGCACACGGTCCGCGCGCTCCGCGCGCTGGAGGCCGGCGACCCGGGCGGGGCGGCGCGCGCGCTGGTGGCCGCCGGCGAGGCCGAGGAGGCCGACGGGCGGCTGGACGAGGCCGAGCTGCACTTCCGCAGGGCGCTGGAGCTGGGGCGGAAGCCGCGCGACCGGCGCGCCGAGGGGCTGGCGCTGCGGCGGCTGGGGCGGGTGGCGGCGGCGCGCGGCGAGTTCGCGCGCGCCGCCGGGCTGTACCGCCGTGGCTGGGACGTCGCCGAGGCGCAGCGCGACCGGGAGGGGATGGTGGTGGCCTGCCAGGGGATGGGGAACGCCGCCGTGTACGAGGGACGCTGGGAGGACGCCGTGGAGTGGTACGCCCGTGGCGTCGCCCTGCTGGAGGGCGCGCCCCCCTCCCGCGACCTGTGGCTGCTGGAAAGCAACCTGTCCGTCGCCGAGCGCCGCGCCGGACGGCTGGAGCGGAGCGCGGAGTGGCTGGAGCGCGCCGAGCGCACCGCCGCGGCGCTGGACGACGGCGAGGCCCGGCTGTACGTGGAGAACGCCCGCGGGATGCTCCTCGCCGCCCGCGGCGACCACGCCGGGGCCGAGGCGGCCTTCCGGCGGGCGCTGGAGGGCGGGGGCACGCCGTCGCTGCGCGGCTCCGTGCTCACCAACCTGGCCGACGCGCTCCTCGCCGGGGG
Organism: Longimicrobiaceae bacterium; assembly: GCA_036389055.1. Classification (GTDB taxonomy): domain Bacteria; phylum Gemmatimonadota; class Gemmatimonadetes; order Longimicrobiales; family Longimicrobiaceae; genus JAFAYN01. Next base: position 4,273 of record DASVQR010000049.1, read on the forward strand.
CCGCGCCGCCGAGGCCGAGCGTGTGCTGCGCGAGCTGGAATTGCTCGCGGTCGCGCGCGGGCTGGCACCGGTGCTCCCCTACGTGTACCGCGGGCTGGGCGCCGTCGCGCGGGCGCGCGGCGACGCCGAGGGGTTCCTGTTCTACGAGCAGGCGCTGGAGCTGTGCCGGCGCCCCGGCTCGCCGCCGGTGGAGCTGGCCGCCACCCAGCACGAGTACGCGCGCTTCGAGGAGGCGGTCGGGCAGACGGAGTCCGCCCGCGAGCGGCTCCGCGAGGCGCTGGAGATCTACGCCCGCCTGGGCGCCGCCGCCGAGACGGCGCGCGCCGGGGAGGACCTGGAGCGGCTGGAAGAAACCCTTTCGACGGACGATCCCGCATGACCCGACCGACACGCCTCGCCCTGGTCCTTGCGCTCCTCGCCACCGCCGGCTGCGGGCGCGAGGTGGTCGGCGGCGGCCAGAAGGAGGTGGAGACCGTCGCCGTGGGCGACGCCACTCCGGACGGCTCCGCCTCGCGCGCCGCACGGGCTTCCGCCTCGCCGGTCCCCGGGGCCGCGTCGGGCACCGCCGTGCCGCTGGGCACCCTGGCCTTCACGGCAGCGGCGTCGCTGGTGGCGGAGGACGGCGGCGTGGTCCCGGTCACCGGCGGGCCGCGCCAGGTCGCGGTGCGGCTGGACGGCGCCGACCGGGCCACGGTCGCCAGACAGTCGGTCCCGGACGTGAGCTACGTCCGCGCCCGCGTGGTCTTCACCCGGGTCGCTGCGGACGTGACCGGCGGGGTGCTGGGCGTCGCCGGGGCGGTCCGCGTGAACATCCCCGCGGGGGACAGCGTGGTGGTGGAGCGCGCCGTCGCGATTCCCGCCGGCTCCGCGCGGGCGGTGCTGGTGGTGGACCTGGACGCCTCCCGCTGGCTGGTGGGCGCCGTGGGCGGGCTGGTCTCCCCCGGGACGTTCGCGGCCGCGGTGCGGCTGCGGGCCGAGTAGACGGTCAAGTTCCGGGGCGCCGGGCCGATACCTCCGGGGACGGAGCGCGGCGTGCTGGCGCTCCCGCTCCGCCCCCATAGATTGCCCGCCGCCCCGGAGCGATCCGCACCCGGTCCACGGCCACCGTCCGCACTCCGCCGAGGCATGAGCCCGGAAGCCGCACCCACCCCCAGGCACCCGCCGGCCGCCCGCAGGCCTCCGGCCGGGCTTCGCTACGCCCTGGCCGCGGCGCTCGCCGGGGCCGGCCTGCTGCTCTGCCTGGTCGTCGGCGAGCTGGTCGCGCCCAACTACTTCCTGTTCTTCTTCCCCGCGGTGGGGCTGGCCGCCTGGCAGGGCGGGCTCGGCCCCGGCCTCCTCTGCGCCGCGCTCTCCGCCTTCTCCTCGGCGTACTTCCTGTTCGCGCCCATCCACTCCTTCGGGGTGGAGACGGCGCAGGACCGGGTGCGGCTGGGGATGTTCGTGGCCGTGGCCTGGCTGCTCAGCTCGCTCAGCGAGCGGCTCCGCGCCGCCCGCGCCGCGGCCGAGGAGCGCGCCGAGGAGGCCACCCGCCTGGCCATGCAGCTCCAGGAGCAGGCCGCCGAGCTGGAGATGCAGGCCGAGGAGATGCAGTCGCTCAACGCCGAGCTGGAGGAGCAGATCGAGCAGTCGGCCGCCCTGCGCGAGGAGCTGGAGGCGGCCAACGAGCAGCTCCGCGCCGCCGGCAGCGAGACGGCCGAGACCCGCGACCGCCTGGCCGCCATCATCGGCACCGTGGCCGCGGGGGTGGTGGTGCTGGACGAGCGGGGCGTCGTCACCCTCGCCAACCCCGCCGCCCAGCGCATGCTGCGCCTGCCGGGCGGCGGCGCCGGGCAGCCCTACGCCGCGCTCCCCCACCGGCGCCTCGGCCTGGACGGCGGGCCCCTCCCCCCCGAGCAGCACCCGGTGGCGCGCGTCCTCCGCGAGGGAGCGCCGGTGCACGGCTCCGTGTACCGGCTGGAGTACGCCGACGGGGGAAGCGCCGTCGTGCGGGTCAACGCCACGCCCATGCCGGGGGCGGACGGGCGCCCGGCCGGCGTGGTCGCCTCCTTCGACGACGTCACCGAGGAGCAGCGCGCCCTGGACACCGTGCGGGAAAGCGAGGCGCGCTTCCGCACCCTCGCCGACTCCGCCCCGGTGATGGTGTGGATGGCCGGGACCGACGGGCTGTGCAGCTTCTTCAACCGCCCCTGGCTGGAGTTCACCGGGCGGAGCCTGGAGCAGGAGGTGGGGAACGGCTGGGCGGAGGGGGTGCACCCCGACGACCTGGAGCGCTGCCTGGACGTGTACACATCGTCGTTCCGGGAGCGCCGCCCCTTCCGCATGGACTACCGGCTGCGCAGCGCCGACGGCGAGTTCCGCTGGGTGATGGACAGCGCCGTCCCCCTGTACACGCCCGCGGGCGAGTTCAGCGGCTTCATCGGCTCGTGCATGGACGTGCACGACCGCCGGGTGGAGGAGGAGCGCGAGCGCTTCCTGCTGGGGGTGGGGGGCGTGCTGGGGGCGTCGCTGGAGCACGAGCGGACCCTGGCCGAGCTGGCCCGCCTCCTGGTCCCCGCCCTGGCGGACTACGCCAGCGTCGACATGGTGACTCCCGAGGGGGAGATCCGCCGCGTGGAGACCGCCCACGTGGACCCCGCCCTGGAGCGCGTCCTGCGGGACGTGTGGGAGCGCTGGCCCTACCGCGCCGGGGAGCGGGCCGGCGTCCCCGAGGTGGTCCGCACCCGCCGTCCCATGCTCCTCCCCGAGATCGACCCGGCGGAGGTCGCGGCCTTCGCGCGCGACGCCGAGCACCTGGAGCTGCTCCGCCGGCTGGGCCCGCGCTCCTACCTGTGCGTCCCGCTGGTCACCCGCGACCGCGTGCTGGGTGCCCTGTCGCTGGTGATGTCGGACTCCGGCCGCCGCTACGCCCCCGCCGACCTGGAGCTGGCGGAGGAGGTGGCCCGGCGCGCCGCCGTCGCCATCGACAACGCGCGCCTGTACGCCGCCGCGGTGGAGGCGAACCAGGCGAAGACCGACTTCATGGCCGTGATGAGCCACGAGCTGAGGACCCCGCTCAACGCCGTCATCGGCTACACGGACCTGTTCCTGGCGGGGATCCCCACCGCGCTCCCGGAGCCGTTCCGCCCGCAGGTGGAGCGCATCCAGGCCGCCGCACGCCACCTCCTCCGCCTGATCGAGGAGATCCTCACCTTCTCGCGCATCGAGGCCGGCCGCGAGGAGGTGCACCCCGCCCCCGCCGACGCCGCCGCCATCGCCCAGCAATCCGCCGCGCTGGTGGAGCCGCTGGCGCTGGAGCGCGGCCTCGCCTTCCGGGTGGACGCGCCCCCCGCCGGGCCGGCGCTGGTGACCGACGCCGGCCGGGCCAGCCAGGTGCTGGTCAACCTGCTCGGCAACGCGGTCAAGTTCACGGAAGCGGGCGAGGTGTCGCTGCGCGTGGCGGAGGAGCCGGACGCGGTGGCCTTCGTGGTGAGCGACAGCGGGGTGGGGATCGCGCCCGAGCAGCAGGAAAGGATCTTCGACCCGTTCTGGCAGGTGGACCAGTCCATCAGCCGGCGGGCGGGCGGCACCGGGCTGGGGCTCAGCGTGGCCCGGCAGCTGGCGCGGCTCCTGGGCGGCGACGTCACCGTGCAGAGCGCCGACGGCCGGGGGAGCACCTTCACCTTCCGCCTCCCCCTCCGCCCGCCCGGCGCGTGACCGGGCGCGACCCGCGCCTCCCCGCGGCGCTGGCGGAGTTCGCGGAGCGCTTCGCCCGCGGCGAGTTCTGGGAGAGCCACGAGGTCCTGGAGGGTCCCTGGCGGCGGGGCCGCAGCGGCTTCTACAAGGGGCTGATCCTGCTCGCCAGCGCCTGGGTGCACGTGGGCCGCGGCAACGCGCGCGGCGTGTCCGCCCAGCTGCGCAAGACGGTGCGCGAGCTGGCGCCCTTCCGCCCCGCGCACCTGGGCGTGGACGTGGACGCGCTGCTCGCCCACGCCGGCCGCCTGGCCGCCGCGGTCGCCGCCGACCCCGCGGGCGGGGGCGCAGCCTGGGCGCGCGCCTGTCCGCCGCCCGTCCTGGCGCCCGACCCCGCGCGCATCCGCGGCGACGAGCCCGAGCTGCGCGACGACCCCGCGCCCGCGCTTTCCACTCCCGTCCCCGAAGCCATGCACCCCCGCGCCGCCGAGCTGGCCCGCGAGCTCGACCTCCTGCCCCACCCCGAGGGGGGCCGCTTCCGCGAGACCTTCCGCTCGCACCTCCGGGTCCGCCCCGACCGCGCCCCCGCGGACCGGTGCGCGCTCACCACCATCTACTTCCTCCTCGCCGCCGGCGAGCAGAGCCGCTGGCACCGCGTCACGGCCGACGAGGCGTGGCACTTCTACGAGGGGGACCCGCTGGAACTGCTCTGGCTGGACCCGGGGGGAGAGCGCTGCCACCGCGTGCTGCTGGGCCCGGTGGGCGGCGGGCGCGAGCCGGTGCACGTGGTGCCGGCCGGGTGCTGGCAGGCGGCGCGCCCCACGGGCGCGTTCACGCTGGTGGGGTGCACCGTGGGGCCGGGCTTCGAGTTCGAGGACTTCGCCATGCTCGACGGGTTTCCCGACGTCGCCGAGCGCATCCGCGGCCGGTTTCCCGAGTTTTCCGGACTGATCTGAACGGCTTTTGAACGGCGGGTTCGGGCGTGCCCCTCGCTGGCGCTCGGGTCGGGCTGCGCGCTGCGTAGGCGAGCAAACAACGCTCGCCAACGCAGCCGAGCCCCCGCGGAAACTGCCCCGCGGGGTCTCGGCCCTGCCGGGCGCGCATCCCTCACGCGGGGCTCGCGCTGGCGTCGTCGGGCCGGCTTACTCTGCCCCGTCGTCCTCCCGCAGATCCGCCAGCAGGCGCAGCACCGCCTTCCGCAGCGGGCGCATCACCGCCATCCCCGCGATCCCCACCAGACGGTCCACCAGGTCCACGGTGCGCTCCACCAGCCGCCGGGTGCGCCGGCGGCCGGGGGAGCGGTCGTGGATCCAGAACAGGATGATCCCCATGTGGTAGGTCCAGAGCAGCTCCGGCAGCTCGGCCGCCAGGTCGGCGGGGAGCTTTCTGTCCTCCGCGCCGCGCACCACCTCGGCGAACAGCTCCGTGGCCTCGGCGCGCACGGGGCGCGACTCGTCGCTGAAGGGGTTGAGGGGGCTCTCGGGGTCCGCCGCCGAGCGGAAGAGCACCCCCGCGAAGGCGTGGTACGGCTCGATGGTGTCCACCTTGGTCCGCATCACCCCCAGCAGCCGCTCCCGGAAGGTGCCCCCGGCGCGGAGCGCCTCCGCCGAGGCCGCCAGGTGCTCCTCGTGGGTGCGGGCGTAGAAGGTCTGGACCAGCTGCTCCTTGGAGCGGAAGTAGTAGTACGCGTTCCCCACCGCCACCCCGGCGCGCTCGGCGATCGCGCGCATGGTGGTGTCCTCGTAGCCCCGCTCCCGGAACAGCTCCAGCGCCGTGTCCAGGATCAGCGCGCGGGTCTGCTCGCCCCGGGGGGTGCGGGCGGCGGAGGGGGTGGGCTCGGGAGGCATCGCGCGGGGGACGGGGGGAGGCGCGGCCGCTCCGGGGCCGCGCGGGCGCTCGCGCTGCAAGATGCTGCCCCCCCCCGGGCACATCAACCCCGCCTCTCCACCCTCCAGCGGGCGCACAGCTCCCGCGCCGCCCTGGGCCAGTCGGGAAAGTCGAAGGCGAAGCCGGCCTCCAGCAGCCGCCCCGGCGCCACGCGGCGGCTCTTGAGCACCAGCTCGGGCTCCGTGCGCAGCAACACGGCCCCGATGTCCAGAAGCCAGGCGGGCTTCGGCGGGCCGAAGCGGATCCCGCCGGCGGCACGCAGCTCGCGCATGAACTCCGCGTTGGGGAGCGGACCCGGCGCGCAGACGTTGACGGCGCCCTCCACCTCGCCGTGAGCCAGCAGCCAGCGCACCGCCCGCACGAAGTCGCGCTCGTGGATCCACGACACGTACTGCCGCCCGTCCCCGTAGCGCCCGCCCAGCCCCAGCCGCCCCAGCGAGAGCAGCGCGTCGAACACCCCGCCGCGGTCCGGGCTCATCACCATGGCCGAGCGCAGCACCACCCGCCGCGTCCCGGGCGTCGCCGCCTCCTCCACGGCGCGCTCCCACGCGGTGGCCACCTCCGTGCTGAAGCGCCACGCCGCCGGCACGCCCGGCTCCGCCCCGCCGACGATGCCGGTGGCCTCGTCGTTGTCGGCGTCGTAGCGGTGCGCGTACAGCGTGGCCGTGCCCGCCTGCAGCCACACCGCCGGCGGACGGGCGGCCGCCGCGATCGCCCGGCCGACCGCGCGCGTGGAGCGCACCCGCGACTCCAAGATGCGCCGCCGGTTTGCGGCGTTGTAGCGGCAGTTCACCGTGTGCCCGGCCAGGTTGACCACCGCGTCGGCGCCCTCCAGCTCCGCGGCCCAGTCGCCCACCGTCTCGCCGTCCCAGGCCGCCACCCGCCAGGGCGCCGGGCGCGGCGAGCGGCTCAGCACCACCACCTCGTCGCCGTCCGCGTGAAAGGCCCGCGCCAGCAGCGTCCCCACCTGCCCCGAGCCCCCGGGGATCACGATCTTCATCGTCCACTCTCCTGGATGTGGGCCGGGGGGACCGGCCCCGCCAGCACGGCGAAGAGAAAGCCGCCCGCCACGACGTTCCAGAGCGCCGGATTGCGCTCCAGCTCCGCGCCCAGCCCGGCGAGGAGCAGCCCCACCAGGAGCGCCGGGACGAGGAGAAGCTCCGGGCGGCCGTCCGGACCGGGGAGCCACGTCGCCACCAGCGCGAGCGCCAGCAGGTAGACGGCGCCCGCCAGCGCGGCCGGGACGACGGCGAGGAGCCACAGCCAGAAACCGCCCGCGGCCAGCGCCGGCACGTCCAGCGTCTCCCCGGAGCCCGCCGTGGTCTGCGCGAGCCAGGCGAGGACGACCGCGGGGAGGACGCGGCCGCAGAGCAGCCCCAGCCGCCGGCAGAGCCAGCAGGGCACCGACGGGTCCGCATCGGGGCCCCGCCGCCCGCCCCCCGCCTCAGGCCTCACCGGTCCGCTCCCGCGCCGCGTGAGAAGCGCGGATGTGCCTGAAGGCCATCAGGTTGAAGAAGTGCATGGCGCCCAGCACCAGCATCACCACCCCCACCTTGCCGGCGAGCACCTCGATTGCCTGGCGCACCCCGGCCAGGTCGTATCCCACCTTCAGCGCCAGGCAGACGTAGCCCAGGTTGACCAGGTAGAAGCCCACCACCAGCAGGTGGTTGACCGAAGCGGCGAGCTCCCGGTCGCCGTCGAACACGTCCACCAGGAAGCGGTGGCCGCTGCGGAACAGCGTCCGGGCGACCCAGACGGTGAGCCCGATGCTGACGGCGAGGTACAGCGCGTAGGTGACGACCACGGTTTCCATGAGAGCCTCGCTCGATAGTTTTTGAACACGTTCAATTTTCCTGGCGTGCAGGTTAATTGCCCGGGAGACCGGCGTCAAGAGAAATGTTGAACGCATTCAAAATGGGGTGCGCGGCGCCCCCGGCGGGACCCGGCCGACCCACCAGGCGTTCACTGAACGTCCACCCCGGAGTTCACTGAACACCCGCCGGACACCAGCGGCCGGGGCCCCGGATCCAGCGCCCCTGGCGGAACTCCGGCCGTTCCCGCAGGTTACGCGGCGCGGGCGGCACGGGTGTTTCCCGGTACGCCCGATGCCTCCCCGCCCCACCGCAGTCCCGTCCCCCGAAGGCCGCCGCCAACCCCGTCCGTGAGGACCCGCATGCGCACGCCTCGCCGTCTCGCCCCCGTCCTGCTCGCCGCCGCCATGCTGCACGGCTGCGGCGGGCACAACACCGAAAGCTGGTCCGGGGTCGGCGGCGCCGCCCCGCCGCCCCCCCCATGGCTCCGTCCGCGGCGCCGCCGCCGGTCATGGCCGCTCCGATGCCCGCGCCGGGCGCCGTCGCGGACAGCGCGTACGACACGGAGGAGTACGGTCTGCTCCGGGAGAACCCGTTCCGGGATCCCTCGCTGCACCCGCTCTCCACCTTCGGCATCGACGTGGACCCGGCCTCGTACGCCAACGTGCGCCGCTTCCTGTCCGAGGGGCGCCTGCCGCCCAAGGACGCGGTCCGGATCGAGGAGCTGGTCAACTACTTCGACTACGACTAGCCGTCCCCCGCGGGCGAGCACCCCTTCTCCGTGACCACGGAGGTGGCGCCGGCGCCCTGGAACCCCGCCCACCGCCTGGTGCACGTGGGCCTGCAGGGGCGGCGCGTGGCGGAGGAGGAGCTGCCGCCCGCCAACCTGGTGTTCCTGCTGGACGTGTCGGGCTCCATGGCCGATCACAACAAGCTGCCGCTGGTGAAGACCGCGCTGCGGATGCTGGTGGAGAGGCTGCGCGAGGAGGACCGCGTCGCCATCGTGGTGTACGCCGGCGCCGCCGGGCTGGTGCTCCCCCCCACCTCGGGGGCGAACCGCGGCGCGATCATGGAGGCGCTGGAGAAGCTGGACGCGGGCGGCTCCACGGCGGGCGGCGAGGGGATCCGGCTGGCGTACCGCGTGGCGCGGGAGAGCTTCCGCCCCGGCGGCAACAACCGCGTCGTCCTGGCCACCGACGGCGACTTCAACGTGGGCGCCTCCAGCGACGCCGAGCTGGTGCGGATGATCGAGCAGGAGCGCGCCGACGGGATCGCGCTGTCGGTGCTGGGCTTCGGGACGGGCAACGTCAAGGACGCCAGGATGGAGCAGCTGGCCAACCGCGGGAACGGCAACTACGCCTACATCGACGGGGCGCAGGAGGCGCGCAAGGTGCTGGCGGAGGAGATGGGCGGCACCCTGCTGACCATCGCCAAGGACGTCAAGGTGCAGGTGGAGTTCAACCCGGCCGCGGTGCAGGCGTACCGGCTCATCGGCTACGAGAACCGCCTGCTCGCCGCCGAGGACTTCGCCGACGACACCAAGGACGCGGGCGAGCTGGGCGCCGGCCACTCGGTGACCGCGCTGTACGAGGTGGTCCCCGTCGGCGCGCCCTCGCCGGCGCGCGGCGCCGACCGCCTGCGCTACCAGCAGAACCTCCCCACCCGCCGCGCCGCCGCGGGCGGCGAGCTGCTGCACGTCAAGCTGCGCTACCAGCCCCCCGAGGGCGGCGCCAGCCGCCTGATCGAGCAGCCCGTGCGCGACCGCCCCACCACCGCGGCCGCCTCCGCCGACTTCCGCTTCGCCGCCGCCGTCGCCGAGTGGGGCCTCCTCCTGCGCGACTCCGAGTTCCGCGCCGGGGCCTCGCACGAGCAGGTGCTCGACCTTGCCCGCGGCGCCCTGGGCGCCGACCCGCACGGCTACCGCCGCGAGTTCGTGAAGCTGGTGGAGGACTCGCGCCGGATCGCCGCCGTCGCCAGCGACCGGCCGGGGGTGGGGACGAGATAGGGAACAGGGGACAGGGGACAGGGGACAGGGAACGAGATAGGGAACAGGGGACAGGGAACAGGGAACAGCCTGCAACTGCAAACGCGCCCCCGCCGGGAGATCCCGGCGGGGGCGCCGTCGTAGTGCTCCCCCTCTCCCGCTTGCGGGGGAGGGGGCCGGGGGGAGGGGGCCCGCCGTCGCGTGAGGGATTTCGGCCCGAAGGGGCGAGACCGCGCGGCTGTTTGCGCGGGCTCGACTCCGTTACGCACGGTCGTATCGTGCGTTACGGAGCCGAAGCCCGACCCCGGCGCCAGCCGGGGGCACGCCCAAACCGGCCGTCCAAGCAGTAAAAAATCAGTGGAGCGCGCCCGAGTGCAGCTCGCCTTCGCTCATGTGGCGCAGGTCGCCGGTCTTGGGCGGCTGGCCGGTGACGATCCCCTTGGCCAGCTCGAACAGCACCAGCGGCTGCGGACGGTCGCTCTTCTGGTAGACCACGGTGTGCGCCTCCACCAGGATCAGCGCGAGGCGCGGGTCGTCCGGGCCGCCGTCGCGCTCCCCGCCCTCGTCCCCGAACCAGGCCCGCCAGTCCGGCGCGTACAACTCGTGGATCTTTGCGCGGTCGCGGGAGATGCGGGCGGTGCCGCTCACCGACACCCACTCCCGCGTGCGGTCCTTGTAATAGGCCAGGTTGACGTGCGGATCGGTCTCCAGCTCGTCCATCTTGTGGGTGTCGATGTCGGTGACGAACCAGAAGTCCGTCCCCTCCACCCGCTGCTGCGTCGCCATGGGGCGGGACACCAGGTGCCCGTCGGGGCGGCGGGTGGTGAACATGGCGATCTCGATCCCGTCCACCAGCTCGTACAGGTCCTCCAGCTTCTTCGCGGTGGGGACCTGGTCGTCGCGGTTGTGCTCCGTCGCGTTCGTGGTCATCGCTCTCTCCGGCCATCGGGTTTCAGGTTTGTCCAGGGTCGGGCGGACAAGCAGGAGGCGTGCCGCCCCCGTCCGGCCGGACCTCCGCCGCCCCGCGCGGGTAGACGTTTGGCCGGCCGGGACTTGCGCGCGCCCGGCCGCGGTTGTCCATTTCGGGAAACCGCGCAAACGCCCGACGGCTCACGCCGGTCCCGGACCCCGCCCCGAGGCGGGGTCCCGGCGCCGGCCCGGCAGCATCGCGACCGAGCACAGATGAAGACGATCCTGATCGTGGAAGACCAGTGGGAGACCATGGCGATCCACTCCGTGTACCTGGAGCGCCACGGCTACCGCGTCATCAAGGCGGAGAACGGCGAGGAGGGGGTGGACGCCGCCCGCCGCGACCTGCCGGACCTGATCCTGATGGACCTGTCCGTGCCGCGGCTGGACGGCTTCGGGGCCACGGAGGCGCTGAAGCGCGACCCGGACACCGGCCACATTCCCATCGTGATCATGACGGCACACGCCTACGGCTCGGTGGGCAGGCGCGCCGTGGCGGCCGGCTGCGACGGGTTCCTGGCAAAGCCGCTGGACCCGCGCCGGGTGCTGGAGGAGGTCCGCAACCGCATCGGCCCCGGCGGCAAGCCCAACTGAGTCCGCCCGCGGGAGCGCGCCCGGACGCGCGCTCCCGCCCCCGACGCACGATCTTGCTTGCGTGCGGCCGCTTTTTTCGACATATATCTAAATAGACACTGTTCGAACGAATGGCGCGGCTGGCGCCCGGGTGAGCGGAGGCACGGATGTCCGGAGTGGCGATGGAGAAGGCGCTGGGCTTCCTCAAGGCGCTGGCGGACGAGAGCCGCCTCCGGCTGGTGGGGCTGCTGGCGGAGCGGGAGCGCAGCGTGGGGGAGCTGGCGGAGGCGGTGGGGCTGCGCGAGCCCACGGTTTCGCACCACCTGGCCAAGCTGGCCGCGGCGGAGCTGGTGGAGATGCGCGCGGAGGGCACCACCCACTTCTACCGGCTGCGCACGGACGCCCTCCAGCGGCTGGGGCGGGAGGTCTTTTCCGTGGAGCGCATCGCGGCGCTCGGCGCGGGCGCGGGGGAGGACGCGTTCCGGCGCAAGACGCTGCGCACCTTTCTGGAGGGGGAGCGGCTCACCAAGATCCCGGACACGCGCAAGAAGCGGCAGGTGATCCTGGAGTGGCTGGCGGAGCGCTTCGAGGAGGGCACGGACTACCCGGAGGCGCGGGTCAACGAGCTGATCCGCCGCCACCACCCCGACACCGCCACGCTGCGCCGCGAGCTGGTGGGCGCCCGCCTGCTGCGCCGCGAGGCCGGCGTCTACTGGCGGGTGGCGCCGGAGCCGGCCGCCGCGGCGACGGAGGAGGCGTGAGCGGCATCCCCGACGGCCTCCGCCCGTACCCGCGCCGCTGGGTGCCCGCGGGGCTGGACCCCGTGGACGTGGATGCGCTCGCCCGCGCCTACGACGCGCTGGAGGCGCGCCCGGTGGGGACTCCCGCGGAGCTGGAGCGGCTGATCCTCGACTGGGACGAGCTGGAGTGCCTGACGGAGGAGGCGCACTCGGTCGCGTTCGCCGACATGACGGGCGACACCACGCGCGCCGACTTCGCGGAGCGGTACGCGGCGGTGGCGGAGCGGATGGTGCCGCTCGCCGAGGAGCGCCGGGCCCGCATGGAGCGCAGGGTGCTGGACGCCCCCGCCGCCGCCGGGCTGGGCCCCGGATTCGAGCTTTTCCTGGCCGACCTGCGGGTGGGCGCCGCGCTCTTCCACGAGGACAGCGTGGCGCTGCGGGCGGAGGAGCTGCGGCTGGGGCACGAGTTCGAGGTGACGGCGGGCGCGCAGCGGGTGAGGTTGCGCGGGGAGGTGCTCCCCGTCACGCGCGTGGCCCCGCTGCTGGAAAGCCCGGACCGCGCCCTCCGCGAGGAGGCGTGGCGGGCCCGCGCCGCCGTGCAGACGGCGGATGCGGACGCCCTGGACGGCGTGTTCGGCCGTCTGCTGGAGGTGCGCGGCGGCATGGCGCGCAATGCGGGGCTCGCCGACTTCCGCGCGTTCCGCTTCCGGGAGCTGCGCCGCGACTACACCCCGGACGACTGCCTGGCGCTGCACCAGGCGATCGAGCGCGTGGTGGTGCCCGTGGTCGCGGCGGAGATGGAGCGCCGGCGGGAGCGGCTGGGGCTGGACTCACTTCGCCCCTGGGACCTGGCCGCCGACCCGGACGGGCGCGAGCCGCTCCGGGGTCCGGGAGACGCCGGGCGGCTGGCGGACGGGTGCGCCCGCGTGCTCGGGCGCATGGACCCGGAGCTGGGGGCGCTCTTCGGCGGCATGGCGGCGGCGGGGCTGCTGGACCTGGAGAGCCGGCCGGGCAAGGCGTCGCCCGGCTTCATGACCATCTTCGGCCTGCGGCGGCTCCCCTTCGTCTCCATGAGCGCGGTGGGGACCCGGCGCGACGTGGACACCCTGGTCCACGAGGCCGGCCACTCGCTCCACTACCTGCTCGCGCGGCACCACCCGCTCCGCCTGCTGCGCTTTCCCCGGCTGGAGATGGTGGAGACGGCGGCCATGGCGACGGAGCTGCTGGCCCGCCCGTACCTGGACGAGGTCTGGCGGGGCGAGGAGCTGCGCCGCGCGCTGGACGACCGGATCGTCGCCGTGCTCGCCCTGCTCCCGTACTACGCCATGGTGGACGCCTTCCAGCACTGGGCCTACACCCGGCCCGGGCACTCCGCGGCGGAGCGGCGGGAGCACTGGCGCGGGCTGGAGGCGCGCTTCCGCCCCTGGACCGACTGGACGGGGCTGGAGGACGCCATGGGGACGGGGTGGCAGCTCCACCACGTGTTCGCGCTCCCCTTCTACTACGTGGAGTACGCCATCGCCCAGGTGGCGGCGCTGCGCATCTGGCTGGCTTCGCTCCGCGACCGGCGGGGCACGCTGGAGCGGTTCAGGGAAGCGCTCGCCCTCGGCGGGACGCGCCCGCTCCCGGAGCTGTTCCGGGCCGCGGGGACGGAGATGAGCTTCGACGAGGCGACGCTGCGCGAGGTGGTGCGGGACTCCATGGCGCAGGTCGGCGCCGCCGCGCCGGCGTAGGTGGACCGAAGTGGACGGAAGCACGAGGGGCCCGGCGCGTCGCGCCGGGCCCCTCGTTGGTCCTGCCGACCGGACGGCGTGGGTCAGTTGCCGTCCAGCTTCCAGGTGATGGGCAGCGAGATCACCACCCGCACGCCCTTGCCGCCCACCTTCGCCGGGCGGAAGCGGAACCTCTCCGCCGCCCGGAGCGACGCCGCCTCGAAGCCCTCGTGCGAGGTGGAGACCACGCTGACGCTCCCCGGCTCCACCCTGCCCTCCGCGTCCACCACGAAGCGGAGCACCGTCTCCCCGGCGATGCCGGCGTCGCGCAGCAGCGGCGGGTAGAGCCGCTGGAGCACCGACTGCATCTCCGCCGCGTTGCGCAGCGTAGGCCGCTCCTCCACCGCGTCCACCGGGAGCGCTCCGCCGTCCGGGGCCGGCGTGACGGAGCCCGTCGGCGGGCGGTCGTCGCCCGGGACCTTGGGGCCGATCACGTCGCCGGGGTCCCCGATCCCGCTCGCCATCTCCCGCGTGACGGGCTGGTCGGACGGGCTGTACTTGGGCAGCTCGGCCGGGATGTCGTCGGGCGGGACCGGGTTGACGAAGTCGCCCGGCTTGGGCGGCGCGGACTGCTCCGGCGGCTGCTCGATGGGCTCCGGCGGCGTGGGCGGCGGCGGGACCGGCGCGGGCTTCACCTCCTCCGGGTAGTAGTCGTCGATGTCGATGTCGCGGATGAGGACCCTCCTCGGCTCGCCGCCGGAAGCGAGCAGCACGCCCCCCAGCAGGAGGACGTGCGCCCCGGCCGAGACGGCCATCATGGTGGGGCTGAGGATCCGGCGCCTGCGGCTTTTCGTGTCGAGCTTGGAGAACATGCGCCACCGTCCCGTGCGGAGGTGTGGGCGGAAACGGCCAGGGCGGCCGGGGGAGCCGGGTGAGCTTTTGACGCCCCCGCCAGCCGGGCAACGCGCGTTCCCCGCCCCACCGCGCGGCCAAGCCGTTCGCGCGCAGCGCATTGCCCTTTCCAGGCGGATAGGGTGCGCCCGCGCTCCGTCTGCGCGGGAGGACAGCGCCGCCCCCGGAAATGGGACAGCCCGCGGAGCGCCGTGCGCCCCGCGGCCCGCCGCCGCTCCCCGCCTCCGGCCGGTCAGGCCGGATCCAGCCGGTACACCCGCCCGTTGGCGGAGAGCACGTACAGCTCGCCCGCCGCGTCCTCGCCGAAGCTGAGCACGTTGCCCAGGTCGCCCAGCGCCCACTCCCGCCGGTCGGCCGCCTGGCCGCCCGCGTAGCGGAAGCTGCGGATCCAGCCGCGGCAGTAGTCGGAGTAGAAGTAGTGCCCGCGCAGGGCGGGGATCCTGCTCCCCCGGTACACGTAGCCCCCGGTGACGGAGCACCCCTCGGAGTGCGGGTACTCCAGCACGGGGACGACCTTCCCGCTCCGCTCGCACCCGTCGGCGGGGCTGTAGCACCGGCTTCCCTCCATCACGTTCCACCCGTAGTTGAGCCCCCCGCTCGTGGCCGGGACCACGTTGATCTCCTCCAGCGCGCTCTGCCCCACGTCGGCCACGTACAGCAGCCCCGCCTCCCGGTCGAAGGAGAAGCGCCAGGGGTTCCGCACGCCGCTCGCCCAGATCTCGTTGCGGGAGGCGCTCTGCCCCACGTAGGGGTTGTCCGCGGGGATGGCGTAGGGGTCGCCGGCGTCCACGTCGATGCGGAGGATGTCGCCCAGCAGCGTCGCCCGGTTCTGGCCGTGGCCCTGCGGGTCGCCGCCGGAGCCGCCGTCGCCCATCCCCACGTACAGCTTGCCGTCCGGCCCGAACACCACCAGCCCGCCGTTGTGGTTGGGGAAGGGCTGCGCCACCTGGAGGATCAGCTTGGCCGAGGCGGGGTCGGCGCGGTTGCGGTCGGCGCTCACCCGGTACCGCTCGATGCGCGTGTCGCCGGCCCGGTCGGTGTAGTCGACGTACAGGAAGCCGTTGGCGGCGTACGAGGGGTGGAAGGCGACGCTGAGCAGCCCACGCTCGCCGCCGCTGGAGACGCGGTCGGTGATGTCCAGGAACGGCGTGGGGAGCAGAGCGCCGTTCTCCACCACGCGGATGCGCCCGGGCTGCTCCACGATGAACAGGCGCGCGTCGCCCCGGGGCGCGGTCAGGTACACGGGGCCGCTGAGCCCGGCCGCGACCTCCGCCAGGCGCACCTCGGCGTCGCCGTCCGGCGGCTCCACGGTGCGGCCGGGGTCGTCGTCCGAGCAGCCGGCGAGGATCAGCAGGACCAGGGCGAGGCGGAGCATGGGCGGCCTCCAGGGGCAGTGCGTGTGGAGCGTCGGCGGGCGGCGGAGCGCCGCGCAGCGAATGTCGTACCCGGGGAGAAGTGCGAAAGTGCGGGAGTGCGGGAGTGCGGCGGCTACTCGAGGAGCTGCACGGGGTCGCCGGGGCGCACCAGGCCGGGGCGGAGGACGCGGGCGTACACGCGGGACTCGCCGGGGTGGAGCTTCTGGGAGATGCGGGTGAAGCCGCCGTCGGCGAAGGACGGGATGATGTTCTTGCAGGGGGCGGTGTAGGAGGTGACCTCCAGCACCACCTGGTCGCCGAGGGCCAGGCGGGCGCCGGGGACCACCCGGTTCCACGGGAGCCCGGCCACGGTGACGTTCTCGCCGGTGGTCCCCGGGGCGATGGGGTGCCCCTCGGCGCGGAGGCGCTCGATCAGCTCCAGCGAGTACAGGCACACGGCCCGCTTTGGCCCGCCGTGGAAGCGGCGGTTGCGCTGGCGGTCTCCCACCAGCCCGTTCGGCGTGACCTCCGCCTGGGGCACGGGGAGCTTGGGGACGCCGCCGTCGGAGACGCTCAGCTGGTGGACGTGGGCGCTCACGGGGTCACCATCCTCCCGCAAGCTCCACGTCGCACAGCTCGCTGGGGGCGTCGGGGTCGTCGCGGTCCACCACCACCCAGGCGCGGTCCCGCGCGCCGGGCGGCACCGCCACCCCCTCCACCTTGCCGGTGAACGGGTCGCCCCGCTCGTCGCGCAGCAGCGTCCAGCGCGCGCCGCCGTCCGGGTCGAGCACGCCCAGCGCGGAGCCGGCCACGCGGCCGTCGCGGGTGGCGTCGGGCGAGTCCTCGGCGGAGGCGCAGAAGAGCAGCCTCCCACCCGCGTGGGCGGCGTCGGTGAAGCCCAGCCGCAGCCCGTCCACCGACCCCAGCCGGTAGCGGACCACGTCGCGCGGCTCGGGCGGGGGCGCCGCGTCCGGGTCGCGGAGGTAGGCCCGCAGCGCGTCCCACTCCAGGTCGCAGGTGGCGTCCGCGGGGAGCACCTCGCCGCGGGCGGCGCCGTTGCCGCGCCCGAACAGGCGCACGCGGCCGTCCATCCACACCGCGCCCTCCACGTTCAGCTCGCTCCCCGCGAAGTCGGCGGCGGCGCGCAGGCGGGCGTACAGCGCGGACGCGTCGCGCAGCGCCACCGTGGGCTCGCCGCCCGCCCACCCCTCCAGCACCACCACCTGCTCGCGCCGCGGCGACGAGCCCGAGCCGAAGGCGAGGAGCACGTCCCCGCCCTCCTCCGGCACCGCCACGCACGCCTCCAGGTCCAGCTTGTACTCCTTGGTGCCCCGCCGGTCGTCGAACTGGCGCTTCCCCCCGTGCCCGGCCGGGAGGTGGACGGCGTCGGCGCGCAGCGTCTCCGGGTCCACCAGCGCCACGAAGTTGGCGTCGTCCTGCACCACGGCGATCCGGCCGTCCACCCACGCCAGGCTGGACCCGGCGCGCACGTGCCCCGGCCGGTCCGCTTCCAGGTCCGCCCCCGCGGCGTACAGCAGCGGCGTCCGCGACACCACGCGCGCCACCAGCGCGGGGTCCTCCACGGCTTCGACTTCTCGCATCGTCCTCCCCTGGCGAAACGGGTTCGGCCGGCCAACCGGCAAACTACGGGCCCCGGACCGGAGTTACGCACCTCCCGAAACGCCGCCCTGGCGTGTCCACTTTGTCCATGTTATCGTGTCCACCGGCAACAGATCCGAAGCGTACACTCCTTGTCCCGGTGCCCTCCATGTGCCAACCGCGCTACCCCGGCCCCCTGCGGATCGACCCCGAAGAGCGGATCCCGTACGTGTTCGTCCTCCGGGAGCTGACGGACGCCGGCATGGACGAGGCGGGCCTGGTGCTCTGGCAGGTGCTGCGCGACGTGCGCGCCTGGCTGGACGCAATCGCGGCGCCGGACCAGCCCACGTTGGGCGACGAGGGATGGAAGCTGGAGGGGCTGGTGCCGGAGCTGGCGATCACCCTCCCCGCACTGGACCGCCTGATCCGCGAGCCCAACCCGGACGAGTCCACCCTGGAGGCGGTGGCCTTGGGGTGCATGCAGGTGGGGCTGTGGGCCGAGGACGCGGCCGCCGGGCGCACGGCGCTCGCCTTCTTCCAGGCGGCGGAGGACGCCAACCACGACAACCCGCACTTCGCCTACAACGTGGGCCGCGTGGCGCGGAAGCTCGCCATGTACGACGAGGCCGAAGCGTGGCTGAAGTGGTCCCACTGGGTGGCCCGCGGCGCGGCGCGCTGGGACGTGGCGGCGCTGTCGCTGTCCGGCCTGGGCAACCTGCACCGTCAGCGCGGCAACCTCCCGCTCGCCATGCGCTTCCACAAGGTGACGCGGCGGGTGGCGCAGAGGCACAACCTGCGGACGCTGGAAGGCGATGCGCTGTACGATCTCATGGCTCTCAGCTTCGACATCGAAGATCCAGCGTGCGGAATGCGGTACGCCCGCGAAGCGATCACGGCATATGGTGCAGGTCACACGCGCATTCAGCGTATGGCGAAGGATGTCGCCTGGTTGTGGATGGATCGCTTCGGGGAGTTCGAGAATGCCGCGCATGTCTTCACAGCGCTGCTCGACCATATCTGGGAGCCGAACGAACGCCTTCTCCTCCTTGCCAGTCTCGCACGGGCGGCAGCGGGGGCTGGATGGAAGGAGGTGTTCGAAAGCATGTGGATCGAGAGTTGGGTAACCCTTCGACACCAGCCCACCGAGCACGGTCACGCCGCCGCACTGACCCAGCTTGCTCTTGGAGCGAGCACATTCGGGTCCTGGGACAGAGCGCAACTCGCTGCAGACGAAGCGCTCCGGATCGCACGGAAGCGAGCGGAGGGAGAGGTGGTACTCCTCACGGAATCGATTTTGGGCGCGATTCAGGAGGGCGTCATCGCGGAGGAGAGGATCCACGACCTGGTAGGAACCCGGAATGCAGCAATCGAGCGGAATGGCGCTGCCACCGAACTGGCGTCCGACTTTGCGGAAGCCATGAGGGTGCGGCGGGACAACGCCCCGCACGGTCCCAGCCGCACCACGGCCAAAACGGCCTAGCTCAGTTACCACTCCCACTGACACCAACTCCACCCCGATCAACTGGGCTGACGGCTGTGGAGTCGGTTCCAGCCGAATTCCCGGATCCACTGACCCCGACACCGTCGAGTGCCGGCTTTTGGCTGGGGCGAACAACACCCACGGGCTCGGCGGTGCAGGCGGCGACGAGGGCGAGGGACAGCGCGGCGAGGAGGATGCGAGCAGTGCGCATGGTGAACGACTCCTGATCAGGAGATGTGTCTTGCGGGCGCGGGCGGATTCCCGCTCCCCATCTCCAAGGTAAACCCACGCATACGATTGAGATAGCACCCAAAAGCGTACAACATGTACGTCCATATGTAGACGGAGTTTACAAGCATGGGTGCGTCGAGCCCCCACTTCGTGTTCGAGCGCCGCGGCGCGAAGGAGGACCTGGAGGCGGAGTTGGAATTCCGGCGGATCTGCGGCGGGCAGAGCGCGGTGCGGAGGAGCCTGCCGTTCGAAGCGCTGCTCGTGGAAAAGAAGTGCAACTCCCCGGGCCTGCAGCTGGCGGACCTGGTCGCCCGGCCCATCGGCCGGAAGATCCTGGACCCGGCCCAGCCGAACCGGGCGTTCGACATCCTGGCCCCGAAGTTCAGGCGGAGTCCCGCGGGAGAGGTGCGGGGATGGGGGCTGAAGGTTTTCCCTTGAAAAGCGAAAGGCCCCGGTGTTCACCGAGGCCAGACGCCGACCGGGTATTCCCAGTCCATTTATGTGCAACTGAATTTAATGGTGGCGACGGGAAAGGCAACCCCCGCGCCTTGCGAACGACCCAGGATTTTCACTTATTTCACTTACACGGCAGTATACGCACACATCGCTGGAGAAGCGAACGATGGGAAACGCAGCGAGCATGCCGGAGGTTTTCGAGCCCTCCGCAGAGGAGATAAAGGCGGCGCGAGAGGCTGTCGAACTGCTCTCGCAACGCGATGCGGACCTGGAGATCGGGGTCTCCCTGTTCGAGGGCAAATCCCACCGGCCCGTGAAGGAGGTGCTCAGCTCCGATGCCTCCCGGTTCCTGCTGGCGCTTCTTCGCCAAGTTGCCCAGGGGCATCGGATCGGACTTTTCGACCTGGAGGAGGAGCTGACGACCACGGAGGCCGCCGCTCTCCTGGGCGTGTCGAGGCCCACGCTGGTGAGCCTCCTCAAGGAGGGAAGGATCACGCACCGCATGGTGGGCTCGCACCGCCGGGTCAGCCGCGCCTCCCTGCTCGCGTTCAGGGAGAGCCGCGAGGCCGGCGCGGTGCCGGAAAAGACCAGAGCCGAACGGATGTCGGAGGTCAGCGACTTCCTGACGGAGTGGAGCGACGCTGAAGAGCGGACGAGCTCGTGATCGCTCTTCCGTGGGGCATCGTGCTGGATGCCGACGTTCTTCTTCGATACGGCCCACGCGACCTGATCCTGTACCTGGCGGCCGGCCGCGTGGTGGACGTGATCTGGTCGGAGGAAATCCTCGCGGAAGTGGAGAGGAACTTTCCCGGAGGGGCAGCGCGGTTCGCACCGTTGAAGGCGAATCTGTCTACACACTTCCCCACCGCGACGAAAGCCGGCTTTCAGCACCGGATCGCACGGCTCCAGGACACGGACGAGAAGGACCGCCACGTGATGGCACTCGCGGCCGAGTACGAGGCCGACATCGTGAGCTTCAACGTCAGGCACTACGGCCCCGGCGACGCGGAAGCGGTTCTGGACGCGGCACGTATCTCGTTCCGGCGAATGCGGAACCCCGCCCCTGACTGGGACCTGTACGTCGACCGCCTGACCCGGGACGGCATCCCCCGGTTTGCCGCCTGGCTTCGGGACCACGGACCCCCCTGAATCTCCACGCTTCCCCTGCCACTCTCGCACCTTCGAGCCCGTCCCATCGCCACTCTCCGGCACGGCGGTTGCGGCCCGTCCCCTCCTTCGCGGAAGACCGGACGGAGCTTTTACGGAGGAGCACAGAAAGACATGAAGATCGAGTTGAAGCCCATCGAGGAGCAGGTCGTCGTCGTGACCGGCGCCTCCAGCGGGATCGGGCTGGCGACGGCGCGGCTGGCCTCGGAGCGCGGCGCGCGGGTGGTGCTCACCTCGCGCGACAAGGCCGACCTCAAGAAGGCCGTGCGCGAGATCCAGAAGGGCGGCGGGGAGGCCACGTACGCCGTGGCCGACGTGGCGAACTACGGGCAGCTCCGCGCCGTGGCCGAGCTGGCCGTGCGCGAGTTCGGCGGGCTGGACACCTGGGTCAACAACGCCGGCGTGTCCGTGTACGGGCGCGTGGAGGAGGTGGAGCTGGAGGACGCGCGCCGCCTGTTCGAGACCAACTACTGGGGGATGGTGCACGGCTCGCTGATCGCCGCCGAGTACCTGCGGCCGCACGGCGGGGCCATCATCAACATCGGGAGCATCGTGTCCGACCGCAGCGTGCCGCTGCAGGGGCACTACTCCGCCAGCAAGCACGCGGTGAAGGGGTTCACCGACGCGCTGCGGATGGAGCTGGAGGAGGAGGGCGCGCCCATCTCGGTGACGCTGGTGAAGCCGGGCTCCATCGACACCCAGTTCACCGCCCACGCCAAGAGCGTGATGGATGCCGAGCCCACCCTCCCGCCGCCCGTGTACTCGCCGCGCGTGGTGGCCAGGACCATCCTGCGCTGCGCCGAGCGGCCGGTGCGCGACATCACCGTGGGCGGCGGCGGGCGGATGATCTCCGGGCTGGGGCGCGTGAGCTCGCGCTTCACCGACAAGTACATGGAGGCCGCCCTGTTCGACCAGCAGAAGCGCGACGAGCCGGCCCCGGAGAGGCGCCGCGACACCCTGCACAAGCCGCTGCGGGGCGACGTGTCCGAGCGCGGCGACTACCCGGGCCACGTGGCGCGCACCAGCGTGTACACCGGGGCGCGGCTGCACCCCATCCGCACCGCGCTTGCCGTGGCGGCGCTGGGCGCCGGGGTGGCGATGGCGCTGCGCGGCGACGGGCTGGGGAGCGGCTTCGGCGAGGGCTCCGGCGACTGGACGGCGAAGGACTGATCCGAGGACGGATGCACCGGCGCAACGGCTAACCTGTTGCGCCGGTGCGACAAACGTGGCGCCCGCCCGGGTCCCCCCCGGCCGCGGGCGCCGCATGTTTACTGGCCCGGCGGCGCCGCCCGGGCTGGTACGCTTCGTGATGCACCCCGCCCGGATGCCCCCGCCCGTCGGCGCCGTGCCCCTCCGGCCCGCGCGGCGGACCCGTTCCCGCTTCAACGAGTCATGAGCCACACCCGGCCGGCGACCGCCCCGCCCCACCGGCAGCCCGCTGCCGCCCTCCCGCCGCGCACGCGGCCGGGGCGCGCATGAGCCGGAGCCACCGGACGAGCCGGGCGCTCCGGCCCGAGGACGCCGTGCGCCTGCGCCGCCTGGCGCGGCGCTACGAGGTGCTGCGGGAGCTGGGGCGCGGGGGGATGGGGGTGGTGTACCTGGCGCGCGACCGCGAGCTGGGGCGCGAGGTGGCCATCAAGGTCATCCACGCGCAGCACGCCGGCGACGCCGAGACCGTGTCGCGCATGGAGCGCGAGGCGCGCACCGTCGCGCGGCTGGACCACTCCGGCATCGTCACGCTGTACGAGTCGCGGCACCTGGCCGACGGGAGCCTCGCCCTGGTGATGCAGTACGTGCCGGGGACCACGCTGCGCGAGGCGATGCGCCGCGACGGGCCCTTCGACTTCGCGCGGGCGGCGCGCGTGCTCCGCGACGTGGCGGAGGCGCTGGCGTACGCCCACGGGCGGCGCATCGTCCACCGCGACGTCAAGCCCGGCAACGTGTACCTGGACCAGGAGACCGGGCGGGCGCTGCTCGCCGACTTCGGGATCGCGCGCTGGGCCGACGCCGAGGAATTGACGCTGGAGGGGACGGCGCTGGGCACGCCCACCTACATGTCGCCCGAGCAGATCGACGGGGGCGGGGTGGACGGGCGCAGCGACCTGTACAGCCTGGGGCTGGTGGGCTACGAGATGCTCACCGGGCGGCGGCCGTGGGAGGGGGCGACGCTGTACGCCACCATCTACAACCACAAGAACGTCGCCATCCCGCCGCTGGAGGAGATGCGCCCGGGGATCCCGCCGCGCCTGGCCTACGCCGTGGAGGGTGCCCTGCGCAAGGAGCCCGGCGACCGCTGGGACGGCGCGGACGACATGCTGGCGTACCTGTCCGGGTTGTCCGTCGCCCGCGTCCCCGCCCCGGCCGCCCCACCGGCGCCGGCCCCTTCGGCGCCGCTGGCGGACGAGTGGGACCCCACCATCCGCTACCAGCGCGCCGACGTGGAGGCCCTCGCGGCCGCCGCTCCCGCGCCCGCCGCCGCCACGGAGCCCGGCCCCGCTCCGTCTCTGCTTCCCGACGCGGCTCCCGACGCCGATCCGTCCCCCGCCCCGGTCTTCCCCGCCGCGCGCGAGTCCCGGCGCCGCTGGCGCTCGCCGCGGCTGGCGTCGGCGGCGGCGGCACTGCTGCTGGCCGGCGCGGCGGTGGCCGCCGCCGCGCTGCGCGACGGCGGGCCCCGAGAGGGCACGGCGGCGCCCCTCGCCGGCCCGCCCCCGCGGGTGGCCGTGCGTCCCGCCGCCCCGCCGCCCCCCCTGGCCACGACGGCTCCTGCGGCGCCCCTGGCGGCGCGGCTCGCGGCCCTCTCCGGCGCGGTGCTGGAGGGGCGCGTGGGCGAGGCGCTGGCCGACTCCGCGGCCGTCCGGGTGGTGGACGCGGGCGGCGCCCCGGTGCCCGGCGTGGTGGTGAGCTTCGCGGCCGTCGGCGGGGGCACGGTCGCGCCGGCGGCGGCGCGCACCGACTCGGCGGGGGTGGCGCGCGCCGCCTGGACGCTGGGCGGGGCGGCCGCCGAGCAGACGCTCGCCGCGAGCGTGGCGGGCGTCGCGGAGCCCGTGGTGCTGCGGGCGCGCGGGGTCCCCTCGGCCCCGGCGCGGATCCGCGCGGCGGCGGGCGACGCGCAGCGGGGCGCCGCGGGCGAGGCGCTCGCCGACTCGCTGGCCGTGCGGGTGGAGGACGCCTTCGGCAACCCGGTGGCGGGCGTGCGGGTGAGGTTCCGGGCCGCGGCGGGCGGCGGCGCGGTGGCCCCGGCCACGGCCGTGACCGACTCCGCCGGGCGCGCCGCCGCGGCGTGGACGCTGGGCGACGCGGACGGACCCGCCGCGGCCGAAGCGCTCGCCGAGCCGGCGGGCCGGGGTGCGCCCGCGCTGCGGGTGAGGTTCGCCGCGCGCGCCGCGGCGCCGGCGCAGCCCCCCGCCCCGGCCGCGAAGATCGCCGCGGGCGGGATGCACACCTGCGCCCTGGACGGCTCGGGCGCCGCGTACTGCTGGGGCGGCAACGACCGCGGGCAGCTGGGCACCGGCGAGAACGAGCGCCGCTCCACCCCGGCGCGCGTGGGCGGCGGCCAGCGCTTCACCTCGCTCTCCGGCGGCGTGCTGCACACCTGCGCCCTGTCCGGCGGGGCCGCCTTCTGCTGGGGGGCGAACGACGCCGGCCAGCTGGGCGACGGCAGCTCGCGCCCGCGCACCGGGCCCGTGCGGGTGGCGGGGCGCCGCGCCTTCTCGGCGCTGGGCACGGGGAGCTCGCACACCTGCGGCCTGGCGGACGGCTCCGTGTACTGCTGGGGCGGCAACCGGCGCGGCCAGCTGGGCGACGGCACCAACACGCCGCGCTCCACGCCCGTGCGCGTGGCGGGGAGCGGCTTCCGGCGGCTGGCCGTGGGGTGGGACCACGCCTGCGCGCTGGACGCGCGGGGCCGCGCCCTGTGCTGGGGCTCCGGCGCGCGCGGCCAGCTGGGCGACGGCGGCGGCGCCGACCGCAGCACCCCGGTGGCGGCGGAGCTGGACCGGCGCCTGGTGGCGCTGGCGGCGGGGAGCGCCCACACCTGCGCGCTCACCGGCGAGGGCGAGGCGTGGTGCTGGGGGCGCAACGACCACGGGCAGCTGGGCGACGGCACCACCACGGACCGCGGCCGGCCGGTGGCCGTGCGGGGCGGGCAGCGCTTCGGCGCGATCACGGCGGGCGGGGTGCACGCCTGCGCGCTGGCGGGCGACGGGGAGGCGTGGTGCTGGGGACGCAACGACCGCGGCCAGCTGGGCGACGGCACCACCACCGACCGCAGCGCGCCGGTGCCGGTGGCCGGGGGGCTGCGCTTCGTGTCGCTGCACGCGAGCGGGGCCCACACCTGCGGGGTGACCGGCTCCGGCCGCAGCTTCTGCTGGGGCTACAACCTGGAGGGGCAGCTCGGGGACGGCACCCGCACCCACCGGTCGCGTCCGGTCGCCGTGGCTCGTCCGCGGGAATAGTACGGCCGGGTTCGGGCGTGCCCCCGGCTGCGCCGGGGTCGGGCTGCGGCTCCGTAACGCAGCAAACAACGCTGCGTAACGGAGTCGAGCCCCGCCAAACTGCCGGCGGGTCTCGCCGCTTCGCGCTCGCATCCCTCACGCGGGGATCGGCGTGGGGTCAGGACCGTTTCGACCGCACCTGCCGTACGCCGCCGGGAGCATCTTCCCCCCGGCGGAATCGCAATACAGAGTGGGGCTGGACCATGACCGCAACGAAGCTCTTCCGTCTCGCGGCGCTTTCCGTCGTGACGCTCGCCCTCGGGTGCGAGGGGGGGCCGCTCGCGCCCGAGGGGGGCGCGGTGGAGGCGGTGGAGATCGCGCCGGCGGCGCCCGAGGTGGAGACGGGCGGCACGCTGCAGCTCGCCGTGACGCTGCGCGACACCGAGGGCAACGCGCTGGACGGGCGCGAGGTGTTCTGGTCCAGCGAGAACGAGGCGGTCGTCCGGGTGTCGCCCGGGGGGATGCTGACGGGCGTGGCGACGGGGAGCGCCCGCGTCGCGGCCAGCTCCGAGGGGAGGAGCGGCGTCGCCACGGTGACCGTCGGGCCGCCCTCCGTCGCATCGGTCACGGTGGCTCCGGCGACGGTGCGGGTGCCGGTGCGCGCGTCGCTCCAGCTCCAGGCGACCGTGTTCGACCGCTCCGGGCGGACGCTCGCCGGGCGGCCGGTGACGTGGACCAGCGGCGATCCCACCGTGGTCACGGTGGACGCGGCGGGCATCATCACCTCGGTGAAGCCGGGGACGGCCACGATCACCGCGACTTCCGCCGGGCAGCAGGGCCGCTCCGAGGTGACCGTGATCGCCGGGGCGGCCACGCGGGTGGTGGCGGCCGGCGGCGCCGGACAGACGGCGCCCGTGGGCTCGGCGCTCCCCACGCCGCTCTCCGTGCGGGTGACGGACGTGGACGGCAACCCCATCGGCGGGGTGCAGGTGGCGTGGACGGTGACCTCCGGCGGCGGGAGCCTCCGCTCGGTCGCGGGGACCACGGACGCCGCCGGCATCTCCACGGCGCAGTGGACGCTGGGCCCGGCCACCGGCGTGCAGACCGTGGCAGCGGAGGTGGCGGGGCTCGCCCCGGTGGCCTTCTCGGCCAACGCGGTGGCGGGCGCGGTCGCCACGATCTCCGTGGCGCCGGACGGCGCCGTCCTCGCCGCGCTGGGCGACACCCGCCAGTACACGGCCATCGCGCGGGACGCGGCGGGCAACGTGGTCCCGGGAGTGAGCTTCGCCTGGAGCTCGTCCGCGCCGCAGGTGGCGCCGGTGACGCAGGCCGGTCTCGCCACCGCCGTCGCCAACGGCACCGCCACCATCACCGCCGAGGCCGGCGGCGTCCGCGGCACGGCGACGCTCACGGTGGCGCAGCAGGCGGCGCGCGTCGTGGTGGAGCCGGGGACGCTCTCGGTGGAGGTGGGGGGCACCGGGAGGCTCACGGCCCGGGTGCTGGACGCAAACAACAACCTGGTGGCGGGGGCGGCGGTGGCCTGGAGCAGCTCCAACACCGGCGTCGCCACCGTGGACGCCTCCGGGACGGTCACGGGCCGCGCGGTCGGGGCGGCCACCATCACCGCCGCGTCCGGCGGCCGCAACGGCACCGCGCAGGTGAGCGTGGTCGCCGGGTCGGTTCCCCCGCCGCCCGCGCCGGAGCCCGTCGCAAGCGTCACGGTCGCTCCCGCGACCGCGGATCTCCAGGTCGGCGGGACGACGCAGCTCACGGCGACCCCGCGCGACGCCGCGGGGAACCCGCTCGCCGGGAGGACGGTGACGTGGACCAGCAGCGCGCCCGGCATCGCCACGGTGGACGCTAACGGGCGCGTCACCGGCGTCGCCCCCGGCGAAGCGACGATCACCGCCGCGTCCGAGGGGCGGAGCGGCACCTCGCGCATCACCGTGCTCGCCCCGCCCCCGCCGCAGCCCGCTCCGGTCGCCAGCGTCACGGTCTCGCCGCCCAGCGGCGAGGTGCAGGTGGGGAGCACCCTCCAGCTCACCGCCACGCCGCGCGACGCGGCGGGGAACCCGCTCACCGGGCGCACGGTCACCTGGGCCAGCTCCAACCCCGGCGTCGCCACGGTCGACGCGAATGGCCGGGTCACCGGCGTCGCGGCCGGCCAGGCCACCATCACCGCCACCTCCGAGGGGCGGGGCGGCTCCTCGGTCATCACCGTCCCCACCCCCCCGCCCCCGACGCCCGAGCCCGTCGCCAGCGTCACGGTCTCGCCCCCGTCGGGCCAGGTCCAGGTCGGCGCGACGCTGCAGCTGACCGCCACGCCGCGGAACGCCGCCGGCAACCCGCTCAGCGGGCGCACGGTGACCTGGACCAGCAGCGCGCCCGGCATCGCCACGGTGGACGCGAACGGCACGGTGACCGGGGTCGCGCCGGGGACGGCGACGATCACCGCCACCTCGGAAGGGAGGACCGGCACCTCCACCGTCACCGTCGTCGCCCCGCCGCCGGCCCCGGTCGCCAGCGTCACGGTGACGCCGCCCACGGCGCAGGTGCAGGTCGGGGGCTCGGTGCAGCTCACCGCGACCCCGCGCGACGCCGCCGGCACCCCGCTCACGGGCCGGACGGTGACGTGGACCAGCAGCGCCCCGCTGGTCGCCTCCGTGGACGCGAACGGCCGGGTGACGGCGCTCCTGCCGGGGACGGCGACCATCACCGCCACCTCCGAGGGGAGGAGCGGCACCTCGACGGTCACCGTGACCGCCCTGCCGCCCGCCCCGGTCGCCAGCGTCTCCGTCACCCCGCCGACGGCGGAGGTGCAGACCGGCGGCACCGTCCAGCTCACCGCGACGCCGCGCGACGCCCTCGGCAACCCGCTCGCCGGGCGCGCGGTGACGTGGACCAGCTCCAACACCGCCGTGGCGACGGTGAACGCGAGCGGCCTCGTGACGGCCGTCTCGCCGGGCACGGCGACCATCACCGCCACGTCGGAGGGACGGAGCGGGACGTCGACCATCACCGTGGTCGCGCCGCCGCCCGCGCCGGTCGCCAGCGTGTCGGTCACCCCGCCGACCGCGGAGGTCCAGACCGGCGGCACCGTGCAGCTCACGGCGACGCCGCGCGACGCGGCCGGCAACCCGCTCACGGGGCGGACGGTGACGTGGACCAGCTCCAACACCGCCGTGGCGACGGTGGACGCCAACGGCCGGGTGACGGCCGTCTCGCCGGGCACGGCGACGATCACCGCCACGTCGGAGGGACGGACCGGCACCTCCACCATCACCGTGGTCGCGCCGCCGCCCGCGCCGGTCGCCACCGTCGCCGTCACCCCTTCGACGGGCACGCTGGACCCCGGCGGCACCCTGCAGCTCACGGCGACGCCGCGGGACGCGTCGGGCAACGTGCTCACCGGGAGGACCGTGACCTGGACCAGCTCCAACACCAGCGTCGCCACGGTGGACGCGAACGGCCGGGTGACGGCGGTCGGGCCGGGGACGGCGACGATCACCGCGACGTCCGAGGGAAGGACGGGGACCGCCGCGATCACCGTGCGGACGCCGCCGCCGACCGTGGCGACGGTGACGGTCACCCCGGCCAACCCGCAGCTCGTGGAGGGGCGGACCGTGCGGCTGACGGCGACGGCGCGGGACGCCGCCGGCAACGTCATCACCGGGAGGACCGTGACCTGGACCAGCTCCAACACCAACGTGGCCACGGTGGACGCCACCGGGCTGGTGACGGCGGTGCGCCGGGGCCGTGCTACGATCACCGCGACGATCGACGGGGTGACCGGGAGCACGGTGGTGGAGGTAGACCGTGGCTGAGCCGGCGCGGCGCTTCCTCCTCCCGCTCCTTGCGCTGCTGCTGGGCGGCGCCCCACTGGCGGCGCAGGGGCTCGCCCCCAAGAGGGTGCCGCCCGCCGACGGGCGCGGCTGCCCGGCCGCGCCGGCGCCCGCCGCGCCCTCGCCCGCGCGGCGCGACAGCGCGGAAGCGCTGGTGGCGGCCGCCAGCGAGGCGGCGATCCTGGGCGACGACGTCGGCGCCCGCGACCTGTTCCGCCGGGCGGCGGCGCTGGACCCCACCGACGCCTCGGTGGCGTACCGGCTGGCGCGCCTGCACGAGGACGGCGGCGAGCGCGCCGCGGCCGTGGCCGAGTACTGCCGCTACCTGGCGCTCGCCCCCGAGTCGGCGGACGCGCCGGAGGTGGCGGCCCGGGCCGCCCGCCTGGCGCCGCCGCCCGACCCCGCGCAGGAGCGCGCCGGCGCCGGCTTCCGCGACGGGCTCCGCGCCCTGGAGCGCGGCGACGGGGCCGCGGCCGAGGCCGCCTTCGCCGCGGCGCTGGCGGCGCGGCCGGGATGGGCGGAGGCGCACTTCAACCGCGGCCTGGCGCTGCTGGACCGCGCGGACGGGGAGCCCGCCGCGGCCGAGCTGGAAAGCTACCTGCGGCTCGCCCCCGACGCGCCGGACGCCGCGGAGGTGCGGGAGGCGATCGGGGCGCTGCGCCGCCCGGCGGCCGCCTTTTCGCCGCGGGCCAGCCTGGCGCGCGGGCTGGTGGTGCCGGGGCTGGGGCAGCTGCACACCCGCCGCCCGGCGCTGGGCGCGGCGGTTCTCGCGGGGGCGGGAGCCGCGCTGCTCTGGGGGATGCGGCAGGAGGAGGTCACCCGCACCACCACGGCGCAGGACCCCTTCGGCAACCCCTACCAGTACCGCTACCGCGCCACGGAGCGCCCCTCGCTGGCCGCCGGGATCGGGGCCGCCGTGGCGATCACCGCGGCCGGCGCCGCCGAAGCGTACCTGTACGCCCGCCGCGCCGGGCGCGGGTCCCGCCCGTACCTGCTCCGCTCCGGGGCGCTGCGCCCCACGCTCTCGCTTCCCGGGGCGGGCGGTCTGCGCGCTGGGGTGGAGGCCAGGGTGCGGACGCGGTAGGGGCGTCCGCCTGGGGCGCGCCGGCACCAGTGGGGCGCGGGCGGACCACACCGGTCGCGCCACCATTCGTCCACGACGTCTATTTTTTCGACACTTAGCGCTTCGGCCGCGGCCGGCTTGGAAATTGCGAGAATGGGCGCGGTCCGGGCGGTGGACCGCCCGGACGCAGACGCAGCAGAGCCGACAATAGCACACCCGTCGCGAGGCGGGGCCGCAAAGCCAGGAGTCTCCCGCGGGAGACCGTCCGGTTGCCGAAGCTTGCAGGACCTGCGGGGAACCCGCGGCTTCGGGGAACGCATCGGCGCACGCCGACGACCCGGACCGCGGGTTCCCGCGTTCCGCCCCCGCGGGGGCGGGCGGGCACCGCGGCCGGCGGAAGAAGAAACCATCTTCCCGGTCCGCAGCACGTGCAACGCAGAAGCCCCACGCCAGCCGCCACGCACCTGTCGCTCACGGTCCCCGGGACCGCGGCCCGCGCGCTCCCCGCCGCCGGGATCGCCGCCCCGCGGCCGGTGCGCCGCCTCAGGGCCCTCCTCCGAGCGGGACGCCCGCGCATGAACCTCCTTCCGTCGCTGGAGCCGCGCTCCACCCCCGCGGGCCTGTTCCCGCTGAGCCTGGCCGCCGCCGCGCTTGCCGCCGGGGGCGTGGCGGCCTTTCCCGAGGAGACCAGCCCGTTGCGCGGCGGGGTGGCCGCGCTGGCGCTGGTCCCCGGCTTCCTGCTGGCGTACTACCGCGGGTGGCGCGGCGCCGCGGCCTGGGCCTGCGCCGCCGCCGGCCTGCTCGCGCTGGTGCTGGGCGGCGCCGCGCTGGCCGGCCGGGGCCCGGCGTGGGGCCCCGCGCTCCCCGGCACGGTGGCGACCTACGCCGGGATCGCGCTGGCGGTGGGGATCCTGGCCGAGGTGCTGCGGCGCGAGCGGGAGCGCGCGATCCGGCTGGCGCTCACCGACGACCTCACCGGGCTCCCCAACCGGCGGAGCGCGCGCTGGTTCCTGGACAAGGAGTTCGCCGCCGCGGAGCGGGGCCGCCCGGTGGCCGTGGTGATGTTCGACCTGGACCAGTTCAAGCGCTACAACGACCGCCACGGCCACCCCGCCGGCGACGCCGCCCTGCGCGCCGTGGGCCGGGTGCTGGACCGCCTCACCCGGCGCATGAACCTGTCCGCCCGCCTGGGCGGCGAGGAGTTCGTGTGCATCCTCTCGTCCGCGGGGGTGGAGGAGGCGCTGGTGTTCGTGGAAAAGGTGCGCGACGCCCTGCGCCGCGCCGAGATCCCCACCGGCGCCGTCACCGCCAGCGCCGGTGTCGCCGCCTACTCCCCCGCAATGCGCTCCCCCGACGACCTCCTCGCCGCCGCCGACCGCGCCCTGTACCGCGCCAAGCACGAGGGCGGCGACTGCGTGCGCGTGGCCGACCCTCCCCCCGCCGTCCAGGCCGTCCGGTAGCGCCCCCGTCCCCCGGCGGGTAAGTTGCCGGACGACGAGGGGACAGGGGACAGGGGACAGCCTGCAACGGCAACGGCCCTTCCCCGACGCCGGCGCAAACCCCGCGTGAGGGATGCGAGCGCGAAGCGGCGAGACCGCGCGGCTGTTTGCGCGGGCTCGCCTCCGTTACGCAGCGTTGTTTGCTGCGTTACGGAGCCGCAGCCCGACCCCGGCGCAGCCGGGGGCACGCCCAAACCAGGCGGTTCATAAAAACGATGCTGGATGTTGCAGTCGTGGGCGCCGGCCACAACGCCCTGATCGCCGCCGCCTACCTGGCCCGCGCGGGCAAGCGCGTGGCCGTGTTCGAGCGCGCCCCCCGCCCGGGCGGCGCCGTGCAGACGCGGGACGACATCTTCCCGGGCTACAAGGTGGACGTGGGCTCCTCCGCCCACATCCTGATCCACCTGACCCCGGTGCTCCGGGAGCTGGAGCTGGCCCGCTACGGGCTGGAGTACGTGGACTGCGACCCCTGGGGCTTCTACCCCCTGGAGGACGGCCGCGCCATCTACTTCCACAGGGACGTGGGGCGCACCTGCGACTCCATCGCCGCGGTGTCGCCGCGCGACGCCGACGCCTACCGACGCTTCGTCCGCGAGTGGGAGCCGGTGAGCGAGGCGGTGCTCAAGGCCTTCCTGGGCCCGCCGAAGCCGGGGCGGATCGCCTGGACCATGATGAGGTCCGGCGGCTTCGGGCGCGGCGGGATGGGCCAGCTGCAGACCATCCTGGGCGGCTACCGGGCGCTGCTGGACGCCACCTTCGAGCACCCGGCGGTCCGGGCGGCGATCGAGTGGATGGCGGCGCAGTCCGGGCCCCCGCCGGGCGAGCTGGGCTCCGCGCCGCTGGCCGGGTGGCACGGCCTCTACCACAGGAGCGGGGTGAAGCGCGCCGTGGGCGGCTCGGGGGCGCTCACCGACGCGCTGGTGAAGCTGATCCGCGAGCACGGCGGCGAGGTGCACGCGGCCACGCCGGTGCGGCGCATCGTGGTGGAGGGCGGGCGCGCCGTGGGGGTGGAGGTGGCGGAGGGGACGGAGCCGGGGCTCCCGCTGGGCGCCGCGCCGCCCCCGCCCGCCGGGCCGGTGCGCCGGGTGGCGGCGCGCGCCGTGCTCGCAGGGTGCCACGTGGCCACCACCTTCGGGCGGCTGCTGGCGGACGTGCCGGAGGCGGCGGAGATGCGGGAGCGCGTGGCGAAGCTGCGGGTGGGCAACGGCTTCGGGATGATCCTGCGCTGCGCCACCTCGGAACTGCCGGCGTACGCGGGCGCCCCGGCGGACGGCTCCCCCGGGCCGATGCACCGGGGGCTGCAGCTGCTCTGCCCGCCCGCGCCCTTTCTGGACCACGCCTACGCCGACTTCGCGCGCGGCGAGCCGGCGCGCGACCCCGCCGTGGTGGCGATGACCTGGACGGCGGTGGACCCTTCGCTCGCCCCCGCGGGGAAGCACCTGCTCTTCGCCTGGGCGCAGTACCACCCGTACGCGCTGGCCGGCGGCGCGAGCTGGGACGACGTCCGCGAGCGCGAGACGGAGCGGATCCTGGCCGCGGTGGGGCGCTTCGCCCCCAACGTCCCCGCCTGCGTGGAGCGGGTGTACACGCAGACCCCCGCCGACCTGGAGCGCGAGCACGGGCTGTTCAACGGCAACGTCATGCACCTGGAGATGTCGCTGGACCAGATGTTCTTCTTCCGGCCGGTGCCGGAGCTGGCGCAGTACCGCACCCCGGTGGGCGGGCTCTTCCTCACCGGCGCCAGCACCCACCCGGGGGGCGGGGTGTTCGGCGCGTCGGGCCGCAGCGCCGCGGGAGTCGTGCTCCATGCGCTCTGAACTGGACACGCATAGTTGACGCGGGGGCGCCGAGCCCCTACGTTTCCGGCGCTCATTACAGAAACGGCGCCGACGCGCCGACCCTTCCCCATTGCACGGCGGGGACGGAGCCCCAGGCCCCCTCGGCCGCGGGGCCGTCCGCCTTCCGGCGCCCCCCTACCCGCAGCATCCTCAAAAATCATGAGCCAGACCGCCGCCCCGCGCGCGCACCGCCCGTCCCGCCACTCGGGGGCGCCCCGCAGCGCTCCCCGGCCCGAGCCGCAGACGCCCACCAACGTGCCCGCTTCCGCACCCGAGCGCCCGGAGTCCGCCGATCCCGCCGCCGCAGCCGAGGAGCTCCGCGTACTGCAGGCGTACCAGAAGATGAGCATCGACACCCGCTGGGGGCTGATCATCCTTTCCATGGTGATCGCGCTGGCGGGCTACTACACCGGCGCCATCCAGGCCTCGCTCAGCATCGCCATGGGGCTGGTGGCGGTGGCGAGCGTGGTCAACGGCGCCGGGTGGTGGATGCTGCGCTCCGGCCGCTTCGCCCCCTGGCAGTACTATGCCATGGTGGTGGTGGACGCGCTGGTGATCGCCGCCTTCTCCGCCTCGCTGGGGCCGCAGGGATACGTCGTCCTCCCGCTGTTCGCGTTCTCGGTGGGCGACTGCGCGCTCCAGGCGCCCCGCGCCGGCAAGCTGATGCTTTTCGCGACCATGCCGCTCTACGCGCTGGGCCGCTGGGCCGGGTACGCGTCGGCGGGCGAGGCGATTCCGGTGGGGCTGGTGGCGCTGGAGTGGATCTTCCTGGTGGGGATCAGCGCGGTGAGCAACGCGCAGAACTCGGAGCTGTTCGGGCGGCTGCGGCAGGTGCGCGCCGCGCTGGCGCGCATGGCCGGCGGCGACTTCGGCGAGCGTCTGCCGGAGGAGGACCAGACCAACGTGGGGCTGGTGTTCCGCAGCGTGAACCGCGTCTCCAAGTCGGTGGACGTGCTCCTTCACGAGCTCCACGACCAGTCGCGCTCGCTGGCCGCGCTCGCCGAGGAGCTGGCCGCCACCGCCGAGCACGTGCAGCAGTCGGCCGGCGAGGTGGGGAGCGCCTCCGAGAACACCGCCGCGCACGCCGAGCGGCAGATGGAGCTGATCGCCCGCGGGGCCGACACGGTGGAGCGCCTGGCCGAGCGCAACGTGGCGCTGCGCGAGCAGGCCTCCGCCTCCGCCGACGGCGCGCGCCGCACCGCCCGCGAGGCGGACGGCCACGCCGGCCGCATCGCCCAGGCGGGCGAGCTGCTGCTGGAGGTGGGCGACGGGGTGCGCCGCTCGGCGGACTCGCTGCACACGCTGGACACGGCGGGCGAGCGCATCGGCGGCTTCGTGGACGCGATCCAGCAGATCGCCCGGCAGACCAACCTGCTGGCGCTGAACGCGGCCATCGAGGCCGCCCGCGCCGGCGAGCACGGCCGCGGCTTCGCCGTGGTGGCCGACGAGGTCCGCAAGCTGGCCGGCGAGTCCGGGGTGTCCGCCTCGGACGTGGCGGGCACGGTGGACGAGACGCGCCGCGCCATCGGGCAGGTGCGGGCGCAGCTGGACGCGGTGCGCGGCCAGCTGGAGGGCGTGGGCGCCGCCTCCGACGGGAGCCGGGGCGCGCTGGGGGCGCTGCTGGACGCGCTCCGCGAGGCGGGGACCGCGATCGAGCGGATCCACGGCGAGGTGGAGGCGCAGGCCGGGGTGATGGGCGAGCTGCTCACCGCCATGCAGGAGGTGCGCAGCATCGCCGGGGCGAGCCGCGAGCGCGCCGAGCATACCGCCGCCGCCGCCCAGGAGCAGACCGCCGCCACCGAGGAGCTGTCCGCCACCAGCCAGGAGCTGGCCCGCATGGCCTCCGCGATGACCGCGCTCGCCGGGCGCTTCCACCTGCACGACGAGGTGGTCTGACGGCGGGTTCGGGCGTGCCCCCGGCTGGCGCCGGGGTCGGGCTTCGGCTCCGTAACGCACGATACAACCGTGCGTAACGGAGTCGAGCCCCGGCAAACTGCCGCCGGGTCTCGCCCCTTCGGGCCGAAATCCCTCACGCG
>DASVQR010000050.1:0-4223 GCA_036389055.1 Longimicrobiaceae bacterium
CCCCCCGGCCCCCTCCCCCGCAAGCGGGAGAGGGGGAGCACTGCGACAGCCCGGCGGCGCGGTTGCAGTTCCTGCGATCTGCGCAGGGAGGTCGGGGGAGGCTGCGCAGGGGGAACGTCATGTTCGAAGCCAGCGTGATCCTGAAGGCGCAGGCGGAGCGCCGGCGAGTTCGGCTCCCCCGGAGCAGCATCCCCCGGCCGACCCCAAACACCGGAGCCCGCCGAAGCGCCACGAGCCCAAAGACGAACCCCCGCCGGCACCTCCCGGCAGGGGTTCATCGCGCAAACCGGCCGGACCAGCCCGGGACCGCAGATCAGCCCGAGGACACCAGCACGTCCGGGGCCCCGCGGTCCGGCAGCACCAGGCTGAACGTGCTCCCCTCCCCCACCACGGACTCCACCTCCACGCGGCCGCCGAGCAGCTCCGCCAGACGCCGCGCGATGGTGAGGCCCAGGCCGGTGCCCGGCTGCGAGCCGTCGCCCAGGCGCACGAACTCCTCGAAGATGCGCTCCCGGTCCTCCGCGGGGATCCCGGGGCCCCGGTCCGCGACCGAGAAGGCGACGTCGCCGGCCGGGGCGGCGCGGCAGGCGAGGCGCACCGGGTGGCCGCGGCCGTACTTGAGGGCGTTGGCGAGGAGGTTGAGCAGGATCTGGCGGACGCGGCGGGGGTCGGTGGCGAGCACGGGCGGGGCGGCCTCCACGTCCAGCGACAGGTCGCACCCCTGCTCTGCGGCGAGAGGGCGCACGGCCCCCAGCACGTCGCGCAGCAGCTCCGCGGCGGAGAACTCCTCCGTCCGCGCCTCCATCTTGCCGGCCTCCAGGCGCGACAGGTCCAGCACCTCGTTGACCAGCTCCAGCAGCCCCCCGGCCGAGGACTGCGAGCGCTGCACCCCCTCCGCCTGCGCCTCCGTGAGCGCGCCGTACGCGCCCGAGAGGAGCAGGTCGTTGTAGAGCATCACCGCGCTGATGGGGGTGCGCAGCTCGTGGCTCACCATGGTGTAGAAGCGGTTCCGCGCCGACACGGCGGCGGCGCGCTCCTCCTCGGCGCGGCGGCGGGCGGTGACGTCGGTGAGGATGGAGTACAGCAGCGTGCGACCGCGCAGCTCCACCGGGGCGGTGTGCACCTCCACGTGCCGGATCTCGCCCGAGGCCAGGCGGTGCGGGAACACCAGCGTCCCCTGCCCGCCCTGGAGGGCGCGCTCCATCGCCTCGCGCACCTCGTCCTCGGGGAGGGCGTTGAGCTCCGTCACCCGCATGCCGCGCAGGCGCTCCGCGGCGTAGCCGTAGAAGGCGGCCGCCGCCGCGTTGGCGTCCACGATGGCGGCCGTGTCCGGGTCCACCAGCAGCTTGATCGCCCGGTTCCCCTCGAACATCTGCCGGTAGCGCGCCTCGCTCTCGCGCAGCGCCTGCTCCACGCGCCTGCGGTCGGTCACGTCCTCCGCGATCCCGGCGTCGCGGTACACCCGCCCGGCCTCGTCGCGGATGGGGATGCCGCGCTCGCGGATCCAGCGGAGCTCGCCGTCCGGACGGAGGATGCGGTACTCCACCTCGTACTCCCGCCCGGCCACGTCGCCCATGGCCTCGAGCAGCCGCTGCACGTCGTCCGGGTGCACGGACTGCACCCAGGAGCGCGGCGCGCGGTACAGCTCCTCGCGCGGGCGCCCCCAGACGTGGTCGTAGGCGGGGCTCACGTACAGCACCTCGCCGCGGTCCGCGGTGTTCAGGTAGAACACGTCGCGCAGGTTCTCGGCGAGCTGGCGGAAGCGCTCCTCGCTGGCGCGCAGCTCGCGCAGGGCGCGGCGGTGCTCGGTGACGTCGCGGTACACCAGGTAGATGGCCACCGGGCTGCCGTCCAGCCGCACCGGCTTCCCCAGGATGGACACGTCCAGCAGCGAGCCGTCCCGGCGGCGGCGCGTGGTCTCCAGGCTCACCGGGCGCCCCGAGGTGACCGAGCGGGTGACGCGCTCCGCCTCGTCCAGCCGGTCCGGCGGGACGATCAGCTCGTTGATGGGGCGGCCGACGATCTCCTCGGCGCGGTAGCCGAAGGTGCGCAGGAACTCGCCGTTGCCGCGCACCACGCGCTCCTCCACGTCCAGCAGCACGATCGCCTCCGGCGAGGTCTCGAACAGCTCGTCCAGGTGCACCCGCTGCAGGCGGAGGTCGCGCTCCGTCTGGCGCATCCCCGCCGCGCGGCAGCGCCACTCCACCTCCGCCGCCGCGGCCGCCGCCAGCTCCGTGAGGGTGCGCACGTCCTCCAGCTCCCAGGCGCGCGGACGCGCGTCCATGACGCACAGCGCGCCCACGGGCGGGCCGTCCCCCGCCGCCAGCGGCACCCCGGCGAAGGCGGTCATCCCCAGCCCGCGCACCGCCGCGGTCTCCGGGAAGAACGGGTGCTCCCGCACGTCGCGCAGGAGCACCGGGCGCGCCGCGGCCGCCACCTGGCTGCACAGCGTCCCCCCGGCCGGGTGCACGCGCGGCGCGAGGAAGCCGTCCGGCAGCCCGATCCCGCTCTTGAACACCAGCCGCCCGCCGTCCACCAGCGACAGCGTGGCCACGGGGACGCGCAGGATGCGCGCGGCCAGCCGGACGAAGCGGTCGAACGCTTCCTCGGGGGGCGTGTCCAGGAGCCCGGTCCCGTCCAGCGGACTGGGGAGCACGGCGTCCTGCGGGAGGCGGAGGTCGCGGAGCATGCGCGGGCGGGCGGCGGGGGCCGGGTGTGGAGGCTCCGGCGGCTCGGGGAGAGGCCCGGTAAAACATCCGAAAACATGCGCCCCGCCCGCGCGCGCCGCAAGGGACGCGTGGCGCGCTTCGCGACTCGGCTTGACACGACATTGCGGAGGGCTAGTGTTGTAGCCGTTCCCTCGCACCCGTGCCCAGGCGCAGATGCTCTCTCCGGTCGTAGAAGACTACCTCAAGGCGGTCTGGGCGCTCCAGCAGGCGGAGACCCCGGTGGCCACCTCGCGCATCGCGGACCGGCTGGGCCTCTCCGCCGCCGCGGTGACCGCGATGGTCAAGCGCCTGGCCGAGCAGAACCTGCTGCGCCACGAGCCCTACTACGGCGTGCGGCTCACCGCGGCCGGGGAGCTGGCCGCGCTCCGCATCGTGCGGCGGCACCGGGTGCTGGAATTGTTCCTGGTGGAGGTGCTGGGGTACGCGTGGGACCGGGTGCACGACGAGGCCGAGCGATTGGAGCACGCCGCCAGCGACGAGCTGATCGAGCGGCTGGCGCGCCTGCTGGGCGAGCCGGAGCGCGACCCGCACGGCGCCGCCATCCCGTCCGCCGAGGGGGAGATGGACAACGCCCGCTACCCCGCCCTTTCCGACATGCAGCCCGGGGAAAGCAACCGGGTGCTGGAGGTGGAGGTGGAGGAGCCCGAGCAGCTCCGCTACCTGGGCTCCATGGACCTGTACCCCGGCGCCGAGGTGGAGGTGAGGAGCAAGCAGCCCTTCGAAGGCCCCATCTCGCTGGTGGTCAACGGCGAGCCGCAGGTGATCGCGCACTCCCTGGCGCGCCGCATCCGCGTGCGCTCCGACGCCGACGGCCCCGGCCGGCGCGCGGGAGCCGCGGAGTAGGAGAAGTGGCAGGCGACTTGCTGGCGTGCGGGCGGACCCTTCAACGGAAACGGACATGAACCTGCTCAGGCTCCTCCTCGGCGGCGCGGCGGTCGCCACCATCCTGGTCGCCTTCCGCGACTTCGAGAACGACAGCTGGCTCCCCCCCGGCGGCGAAGGCGGCGGCCGCGCCGCCACCACGACCCCCGAGGACGAGATCGACGAGGAGCCGATCCTGGGCTACGACGGCATGGACCGCGACACGCTGATCCAGTGGATCCGCGACGCGCAGCTGGACGAGGACACCCTGATCCGCATCCACGAGTACGAGGCGGCCCACCAGGCGAGGGAGCGCGTGCTACAGGCGGTGTCGGACCTGCTGGGGTAGGGGAACGGCAGGTTACAGGGGACAGGTTACAGGGGACAGCCTGCAACCGAAACGGCGCCCCCGCCTCGGGATCGAGGCGGGGGCGCCGTTTTGCCGTTCGCAGTTCCGTCGTACCCATATCATCCGTGACGGAGGGAGACTCGCCGGCGGTTTGGCGAGGCTCCCTCCGGCGAGGTGAGACCCCGCGGCAGTTTGCGGGGGCTCGCCGAGCCCGCGGAGGAGACCGGCGGGGCAGTTTCCGCCGGGCTCCGTAGCGGCCCGCCTCAGCGAAAGAACTCGACCTT
>DASVQR010000051.1:0-75148 GCA_036389055.1 Longimicrobiaceae bacterium
GCACTCCCGCACTCCCGCACTCCCGCACTCCCGCACTCCCGCACTCCCGCACTCCCGCACTCCCGCACTCCCGCACTCCCGCACTTTCGCGCTGCCGTCACGCCGTCGCAGGCTGTCCCCTGTAACCTGTCCCCTGTCCCCTGTCCCCTATCTCACCGGCAGCCAGTACGTCGCCTTGAGGATCAGGTAGTTGTCGCCCTCGGCGCGGAAGGAGTCCCACAGGTCGGTGGGGCCCACGGCGTCGCCCAGGGGGCGGTAGGAGGAGCGGTCCTGCTGCCACACGGCGAAGAGCGTGCTCCCCGGGCGCCACTCCCAGCGGAGCACGGCGTTGCTGCGCAGCGAGCGGACGTTGAAGTCGCCGAAGGGGACGGTGAACGTGCTTTTGCCATCGCTCACCACGTACTCGTCGCCGCGGCGCTCGAGGGTGGTGCCGTCGGTGCCGTACACCCGCAGCGCGCGGCTGCGGGCGGCCGGCAGCTCGCCCAGGCGGACGTAGCGGCCGCTGGCGGCGTAGGGCTCCATGTACGCCTCCAGCGACAGCTCCGGGGTGAACAGGTACGCGGCGCGCAGCTGGGTCACCAGCTCGCTCCGGTCGATCACGCCGAACACGTAGCGCCTGCCGAAGGTGGCCGCCGGGCCGCCGGGGAGCGCGTCCACGAACTGGCGCGCGTCGGTCCAGCGGGTGAAGTACTCGTCCACCCCCAGCTGCCAGCGCGGCGCGGGGCGGAAGGAGAGCCCCGCGAAGATGCGCCCGTACTCCTGCCCCTGCGATCCCCCGCCCCAGTCCAGCTGGGTCCGCAGCCGCGTG
Source organism: Longimicrobiaceae bacterium (assembly GCA_036389055.1). Classification (GTDB taxonomy): domain Bacteria; phylum Gemmatimonadota; class Gemmatimonadetes; order Longimicrobiales; family Longimicrobiaceae; genus JAFAYN01. Next base: position 809 of record DASVQR010000051.1, read on the forward strand.
GGCCGGTTGCTTGGGCTCCCCACCGCCGCGATCAGCCGCCACCCCCGCGGGGTTCCCATCAGCGGGCCGCCGCGGGTGGCGTTGTCGCTCTGGGCGGGGAAGTCGATCCAGCCGCCCAGCGTCGGCCGCCAGAAGCTCCCGAGGGTGCCGCGGGCGAAGGCGGTCATGGCGCCCCAGGTGCGGATTCCCTCGTTGTTCCACTGGTTCTCGCTCCCCACCTCCAGGCTGTAGCTGCGGAACGGGCCGCGCGGGCGGGTCTCGCGGTAGGTGAGCAGCCCGTTGGCGCTCACCCGGTCGCCGAAGCCCTGCGCGCCGGCGTCGTTGAGCTCGAACCCCGGCGAGCGGGCGTCCACCGAGGCGCTCCACAGCCAGTGGGTGCCGCCCTCGCGCGCCAGCCCCAGCGAGCCGCGGAGGCCCCCCAGCGTGGTGCGGGACGGGTCCACCTCCACGTGCCCGGCGTCCGGGCGCTGGAACAGGTGGACGGCCGAGCGCTGCGTGCGCAGCAGCGCCAGCGAGTCGCCCGCCACCCAGCTGAAGCCCGCGTCGCCGGTCAGCACGTACTCGCCGCCGCGGAAGCGCAGGTTCCAGTCGGCGCCGCCGCTGAACGCGCGGTCGTGCAGGTACGCCCGCAGCGGGTCGGAGCCGGACAGGCCGCGCTCCACCCCGGTGAGCACCGCGCCCACGGTGGATCCGCCGCCCACCTCCTGCTGCACGCGCACCACCCCGTAGCCGGTGCGCGGCGCCACCCGCAGCTCGCGGAACTCGCCCGTCCCGGCGGTGAAGGCGGTGGCCTCCTCGGCGCCGGTGAGCGCCGCCAGCGCCCCCACCGAGGTGCCGGAGGCGAGCCGGCCGGTCAGCTTGGCGGCGCCCAGGATGGTGGTGTTCCCCGTCTCGTCCAGGTAGTCGTACTCCCCCACCAGCCGGTCCGCCAGGCCCAGCACCATGGCCGGCCGCGGCGCCGCGCCGATGCGGCGGGAATAGAAGTAGTTGCCGGCGCTGAGGAGCTGGCTCCCCTCGGTGAAGAAGGGGCGGCGCTCGGAAAAGAAGGTCTCGAAGGCGCTCAGGTTGACCTCGGCCGGGTCGGCCTCCACCTGGCCGAAGTCGGGGTTGACGGTGGCCTCCAGCGTCAGGTTGGGCCCCAGCCCCATCTTGAGGTCGCCGCCCACGCGGGCCGTGTACTCGCTTCCGTCGTCGAACGGGTTGCCCGCGCCGGGGCTGGAGGTGTAGGCCGCCCCGCTCGCCACGTAGGGGAGCAGCTCCACCCGGCGCGACGGCCGCACCCCCGCGATCCCCGCCAGCTCGCCGAAGCGCGAGGCCCACCCGGTCTCCCGCGGCGGGATCATCACCCAGTACGCCTCCTCGTCGCGCTCCGGGGTCATGCGGGCCACGTTGACGCCCCACGTCTGCACGGGCCGCGGGGTGAAGCGCAGCTGCGAGAAGGGGATCCGCATCTCCGCCGTCCATCCCAGCGAGTCGTGGCGGACGCGCGCGGTCCACACCGGGTCGAACGAGGCGTCGGTGGCCGCCTCGGAGTCGGAGGGGTGGTACCAGTCCAGCCGGGCTCCCCCCGCGGTCACGCCGAAGGTGTACGCCGTGCGCCGGTCGCCGTAGCTGTCCAGCGACACCAGGACGCGCTCCGCCTGGGCGCCGTTGTCGCGGCGGCTCACCGGAGCGCGCAGCGCGGCGGGGCGCTCCTTGTACATGCGGGCGCCCACGTACAGCGCGTCGTCGTCGTACAGGAAGCGCACCTCGGTGCGCTCCGCGGCCGGGGCGCCCTCCTGCGGAAGCTTCTGGGTGAGCCCCGCCACCGGCTGCGCGCCCTCCCACGCGGTGTCGTCCAGGCGCCCGTCCACCGCCGGCGCCCGCCCGCGCGCCTCCACCGCCTCCGCCCGCGGACGCTGCACGGGCCCCGCGGTCGCGGGGGTCTCCTGCGCCGCCGCCATCCCCGGCAGCAGCACCATCCCGACGACGAGGTACCGCAGCCGGTGGCCGACCATCTGGATCATGTCCCTGCTCCTGGTGAGTGGGTAGCGCTTCAGGAATGCTGAAATTTCAGCACGTGTGGACACGGAAGGGTGAAAAATCAGCACGTGGCGTCCTGAAGCCGGGGCGGCGCGAGGCCGCCCCGGGTCAGGCCGGATCAGCCGGTCAGCGGTTGTACTTGCGGAGGATCCCGCGCAGCCAGGCGCGTCCCTCGTCGCCGAACGGGCGCTCCGCGCCGTTCACGATGTACGTCCAGCGCACCCCGCCGTCGTCGGCGCGGCGGCCCTCCAGCCGGCGGGTGGTGGTGCCGCCCGCGCGCGGCCGGAGCGGGTCCCGGTCCGGGTAGTCGGGATACAGCGTCTGCTCCACCGCCAGCGAGCCGCCGGGGAGGATCCCCACCACCTCGCCCCCGCGGACGCGGACGTCGCGGGCGTGCAGGGTCATGCGGTGCGAGGGCTTGTCGTCGTGCGTGCCCTCGATCTCCTGCGTGGTGGACCAGGTCTCCGTGTCGCCGTCGCGCGCACGCGGCGCCTCCGGGGTGCGCGAGATCCGGGTGGAGGCGCGGTGGCTCTTCGTCAGGTGCAGGTACAGCCGGTCGAGGAACGCCGCGGTCCACGCCTCGGCCTGCGCGTCCATGGGGCGGGGGGCGCCGTCCACGCGATAGGCGCGGCTTTCCCGGCCGCGGGCATCGGCGCGGATCTCCAGCGAGCGCGGGGTGCGCCCGGTCTCGCGTAGCACCACCCGGCCGCCGGGCCGGACCAGCACGCGCGAGGTGGTGCCGCGGGTCTGCACCACGAAGTCGCTCCCCTCCACCCCCAGCTGCCACTTCTCCCCGCCGCGCTCCTCGTCGTACGACAGCTTGCCCTCTTCCAGGACCATGCGCGTGGTCCAGCCGTCGCCGTCCGGGGTGTCCGAGGGGAGCGTCACCCTGCCGACGGCGCCCTGCGCCTCGACCCGGCTCCCGCGCTGCGCGGTCGCTTCCCCGCCGCCGAGCAGGGCCGCGAGGGCGTACGCGCGGTCGCTCTCGTCGGCGAGCCGCGACGCGGCGCGGACGTACAGGTCGCGCAGCTCCCCGGTGACCCGGCCGGTCCGGGCGGCGGGCGCCAGCACCTCGCGCGCGTCGGAGCTGGGGGAGAGCCGCCCGGCCGCGGCGATCAGCGACGCCATGCTCTCCGGGTCCGTGTGCCCACGCTCCAGCACGGCGCGGAGCAGCTCGCGCCGGTCCGACGAGGAGGGCACCGTCTCCAGCGAGCGGAAGTACGCCCGGCGCACCGCGGCGTCGCGCAGCCACCCGTGCCTCGCCACGGCGGCGAGCACCTCGCGCTGGTCGGTGCTGCTGCGCACGGCCGGCACCGCTTCCGTGGCCGCGAGCACCCCCGCCCGACCCACGTCCGGGCAGGCGATCACGGCCGTGAGCACCTGCCGCTGGGAGGTGGGCGAGGACATCCGCGCCGCCGCCCGCGCGATCTCGGCGTACACGCCGGAGTCGGGGCGCTGCTCCACCAGCCCCGCCAGGTAGCGGGCGCGCGAGCCGTCGTCGGCGAGCTTCCAGACCTCCGCGACCTCCGGGCTCTCCGCGGCCCGGACGGCCGGCGCGGCGGGCGGCGCCGCCCGGTCCGCCTGGACGGCGGGGATCCCGGTCGGTGCCGCGGGGGCGGCCGGCTCGGCGGTCGGGGCGGCGGGACCCCGGACGGCGGGCGAGCCCGCGTCGAGCGCGTCGGAGCGCGCCTCGCGGGTCTCCGCGGGCGCCGGCCGCGGAGCGACGGCGGGGGGCGCCGCGCCGAGGGCGGCCAGCGGCACCACGCACGCGGCCGTGGCGCAGAGCGTGGCGAGCACGCCGCGCCGCGTCACCCCGCCGCGCGGGGTGGCGCGGTCCAGGATGGCGAGGAGGCGCCCCTCGAACTGGGAGCGGCGCGCCATGGCGAGCGCCGCCGCGGGCCCCTCGGCGGTGCCCAGGGCGCGGACGATCTCCAGCAGGTGGTCGGCGTAGCGGACGGGCTGCGTCCCCATGGCCAGCACGGCGTCATCGCAGGCGTGCTCGCGCTCCTCGCACACCCGGCGGCAGGCCATCCACACCAGCGGGTTGAACCAGAAGAGCACCCGCGCCAGGTGGGCGACCCACTGCGTGGCCGCGTCCCAGCGGCGGACGTGCGCAAGCTCGTGGGCCAGCACGGCCGCGCGGCGCTCGTCGTCCCACGCGTCCGCCTCCGCGGGGAGGAGCACCACGGGGCGGAGCAGCCCCCAGGTCATGGGGACCGTGGCCCCCGGCGCGCGCAGCAGCGTGACGATGCGCCCCACCCGCAGCCGGCGCGCGAGCAGGTCCACCGCGCGCACCCAGGCGTCGTCGGTGATCTCCTCGGCGCGGCGCTCCAGCCACCACACCCGCGCCAGCCCGAAACCCAGCCGCAGCGCCAGCAGCGCCGTCCCCGCCGCCCAGGCGAGCAGCAGGAGCGTCCTCCAGTCCGGCGCGAGCGGCCCCCCGGCGCTGGCGTTCCCGGACGGGACCCCGCCGCCGCCGACCCAGGGCGACACGTCGGGCGACGGGGCGGGGATGGCTTCGGCGGTGCCGGCACCGAGCTCCACGAGCTCCTCCGGACCGGCCGTCGCCGCGACCTCGGGGACGGATGGAAGCTCCATGGCGACTTCCGCGACACCCGCGCCCAGCGCGGGAAGCGGGAGCACCCGCCAGCGCGGGACCACGGCGCCCAGGACTGGGAGCAGCACCACGCCGGCCAGCGCGGCCGACCACACCAGGTGGCGGGCGGCGGCGGAGGCGCGGCGGAGCAGGCGGGTGGCGGCCCAGGCGAGGAGGAGGAGCACGCTCCCCTTGAGGGCGGCGTCCAGCAGGAGCAGCGCGAGCGCGGCGCCGGTGATCATTCCTCACCTCCTTCCCTGCGGCGGGCTTCCTCGATCAGCCGGGCCATGCGGTCCAGCTCGGCGGCAGAGGGCTTGGCGTCTTCCAGCAGCGCGTTGACCACCTGCTCGCTGCTCCCGTTGAAGAAGGTGCGCACCAGGTGCCGGAGCGCGCTGCTCCGCGCCCGGCCCCGCGGCGTGGTGGGCAGGTACACGTAGCGCTTGCCGTCCTGCTCGTGCGAGAGCAGCCCCTTCTCCTCCAGCAGCCGGAGCGCGGCGCGCACGGCCGAGTAGGTGGGCGGATCGGGGAGGTCGTCCATCACCTCGGCGGCGGTCGCGCGGCTGCGCCGGTAGATGATGTCCATGATCTGGCGCTCGCGGCGGCTCAGGTCGGAGGGGAGCGTCGGCATGCGGCGGGAAGGGCCGGAGGTGGTGGGCACAAGTGCGGATTTTTCCGCACGTGCTGAATATTCAGCACGTGACCCGCCGCCGTCAAGGATCTTGTTTACGCGAAGTGGACGGGCCCGGGCCAACGTCGAACCCAGGGGCGGTCCTCCAGGTGCAGTGCTCCCCCTCTCCCGCTTGCGGGGGAGGGGGCCGGGGGGAGGGGGCCTGCCGTCGCGTGAGGGATGTCGGCCCGAAGGGGCGAGACCGCGCGGCTGTTTGCGCGGGCTCGACTCCGTTACGCAGCGTTGTTTGCTGCGTTACGGAGCCGCAGCCCGACCCCGGCGCCAGCCGGGGGCACGCCCGAACCCGCAGTTCAGCAGTGCCGTTCCGTCAGACCTTCCGCTCCTCCGGAATCAGCGACTTGTGGATGCCGATGGCCGCCCGCACCCCCTCCGAAGCGGCCCGGATGGCGAGCCGGGACCCGGGCGTGATGTCGCCGGCCGCGTACACGCCGGGGACGGTGGTCAGGTGGTTCTTGTCGACCTCAAGGATCCCGTCCTCGTCCGCCTCGCACCCCAGGTCGGCGGCCAGCGTGGAGCCGGGCCCGCTGGCGATGTGCACGAACATGGCGTCCAGCTCCAGCGCCCCGCCGTCGTGGAACACCACGCGCTGGATGCACCCGGCCTGCCCTTCCAGCCGGTCGATGACGTCGGTGACGACGGGGATGTCGAAGCGCTCCAGCGCCGCCCGCGACTTCTCCGGCAGCTCGGGCGGGTGCCCGTGGGTGAGCAGGACCAGGCGGTCCGTCCAGGTGAGCATGTAGGTGCAGAAGGCCGCGATCTGCCGCCCCCAGCCGAGCACGCCCACCCGCATGTCCGCCACGCCGGGGCCGTCGCAGTCCGGGCAGTGCCAGATGCTCTTGCCGTACAGCTCGTCGAAGCCGGGGATCTCGGGGAGGATGTCTTTGAGCCCGGTGCAGAGCAGGACCCGCCGGGCGCGCAGCTCGTGGCCGTCGGAAAGGGTGACGCGGAAGTCGTCCTCCCGGCCCTCCACCGCGTTCACCATGGCCGCGCGGATCTCGGAGCCCGCGGTGATCGCCTGCTCCCGCAGCCGGCGGCGCAGCTCGTACGGCGCCACCTCGTCCACGCCGGGATAGCCGTGCACCGCCCAGGTCTCGGCGTTGCGGGGGTCGCCTGCGTCCACCACGATCGTCCGCCGGCGGTATCGCGCCAGCCACAGCCCGGCCGAGAGCCCGGCGGGTCCGCCGCCGATGATCACCACGTCGTACGCTTCCTGCTGCGGCTCCATCCGTGCTCCAGGTGTTTCCGGTGAACGTCGGCTCGGGGGCCGGCGTCCCGTGCAAGCCGCGCGCCGGCCCCGCGGGGCTGGCGCGCCGCGCGCGGACGCCCCAAGATGGGGGATCCACGACTACATGCGGCGGGGAGGGACGTTGATCCGGGCGCTGGTCTTCGACTTCGACGGGCTGGTCTTCGACAGCGAGACGCACGAGTACGCCGTGATCCGGGACATCTTCCGGGAGCACGGGGCGGAGCTGCCGCTGGAGGTGTGGGGGACGTGCGTGGGCACGCACTCCGGGGCCTTCGACGCGCACGCCTACCTGGAGGCGTGCGTGGGCCGCGCGCTGGACCGCGAGGGGATCGCCCGGCTGCGGCGGGAGCGCTTCCTGGAGCGCATCGAGCGGGAGGGGGCGCTCGCCGGGGTGGAGGCGTGCCTGGACGCGGCGCGGGCGATGGGGCTGCGCGTGGGGCTGGCATCCAGCTCGCGCCGCGAGTGGGTGGTGGGGCAGCTGTCGCGGCTGGGGCTCCTCCCCTGCTTCGAGGCCGTCCGCACCGCCGACGACGTGGCCCGCGTCAAGCCCGACCCGGAGCTGTACCTGTCCGTGCTGGACGCGCTCGGCGTGCCCCCCGCGGAGGCGGTGGCCTTCGAGGACTCGCCCAACGGCGCGCTGGCGGCCCGGCGCGCCGGGATGCGCGTGGTGGTGGTCCCCAACCCCGTGACCGCCGCGCTGGAGTTCGGCGAGCACGACCTTCGGCTGGAGTCGCTGGAGGTGGAGCTCGCGGTGCTCCTCGCGCGCCTGGCCGAGACCAGGAACGCCCCGGCCGCGCCCTGAGCCGGCGTCCTCCGGTCCGATCCTGAACCTCGTTACGTCCTCACCGGGAGGTGTTCGTGAGCATCCTGCACCGTCTGGCCGGTCTCGCCCTGGTCCCCCTCGCCGCCGCCTGCGCCGCGTCCGCCCCCGCGGGCAGCTCCGCGCCGGCGCCGGCGCCCCTCCCGGCCGCCGCGCCCGCTCCCCAGCCGCTCCCGACGGGGCTGTCGCCGCGCGACGAGGACGCGCGCATCCGCGAGATCGTCGCCGCGTCCTCCGCCGCGCGCGTGGAGCGCGACATCCGCGCGCTGGTGGGCTTCGGCACGCGGCACACCATGTCGGACACCGTCTCGCGGACGCGGGGGATCGGCGCGGCGCGGCGCTGGATCTTCGCCGAGTTCCAGCGCATCTCCCAGCAGTGCGGCGGGTGCCTGGAGGTGATGTACCAGTCGGACGTGGTCAAGGGCGGCACGCACCCCCGCATCCCGAACGACGTCAACGTGGTCAACGTCGTCGCCATCCTGCGCGGGCAGCGGGAGCCGAACCGCTTCGTCGTCATGAGCGGCGACATCGACTCGCGGGTCACGGACGTGCTCAACGCGGTCGCCGAGTCGCCGGGCGCGAACGACAACGCCTCCGGGATCGCGGGAACGCTGGAGGCGGCGCGGCTGCTGTCGCGCTACCGCTTCGACGGCTCCATCGTGTTCGCGGGGCTCTCGGGCGAGGAGCAGGGATTGTTCGGCGGGGCGGGGCTGGCGGCGTACGCCAAGCAGCAGGGGTGGCAGGTCACGGGCGTGATCAACAACGACATGATCGGCAACACGCAGGGGATCACCGGGGTGACGGACAACACAACGGCCCGCGTGTTCGCCCCCGGGATCCCGCCCACGGCCACGCGCGCCGAGCTGCAGCGCATCCTCACCAGCGGCGGCGAGCTGGACACGCCCTCGCGTCAGCTCGCGCGCTACATCGACCGGGTGGCGGACACCTACTTCCCCAGCCTGGACGTGTTGATGATCTACCGGCTGGACCGCTTCGGGCGCGGTGGGCACCACACCCCGTTCTTCAACGAGGGGTACCCGGCGGTGCGGCTGATGGAGACCAACGAGAACTACAACCGCCAGCACCAGGACCTGCGGGTGGAGAACGGGATCCGCTACGGCGACGTGATCGAGGGGGTGGACTTTCCCTACGCGGCAAAGATGACGGCGCTGAACGCCGCCGTGCTGGCCTCGCTTGCCTGGGCGCCGCCCGCGCCGGACAGCGTGGTCATCACCGGCGCGGTGCAGCCCTCCACCACGCTCCGCTGGCGCCCGGTGGCCGCGCCGGACCTGGCCGGCTACCGCGTCTACTGGCGCGAGCCCACCGAGGCGCAGTGGACGCGCTCCCGCTGGGTGGGCAACGTCACCGAGACCACGCTGGAGAACGTGATCATCGACAACTACTTCTTCGGCGTGGCGGCGGTGGACCGCGAGGGGCACGAGAGCCTGGTGGTGTTCCCGACGCCCGGGAGGTAGGCCCGGCGGAGCCGGGCAGTACGGAGTGCGAAGTACGCAGTGCGCTGGACGCGGGATGCTGAGCGGGGGAGCGGCCATCGAGGCCGCTCCCCTCTCGCGTTGTGGGACACCCTTGGGACAGCGTCCGAAGTCGCCGCGGGCGACTGTCCTCTCGCGGAGACAGAACGCCCATGGGTCGGTTGACCCATGCGATTGCGCAAGCGACTCGGGTGCATGGACCTCGGACGCGCCTCGGAAACAGGTGGCGGCCTTGCTTCCAGGGAGCGCGGCCGGGCGGTGGACGCCCCGGGCGGTGATCCCACAACAATCTGTGACAGGATAGATCCCGATGAGTACCCAGACGATGAAGTGGAAGCGTGGAGCCGGCGCGGTGGCGGGGCTCCTCGCGCTGCTGGTGGCGGCGGCGTGCAGCGGCGACGGCGAGGGGCCGCTGGGGCCCGGCAGCGGCGGCGGCGGGAACCCGCAGCCGGTGGTCAAGACGGTGGCCTCGGTGGAGGTGGCGCCCGGGGAGATCTCGCTCCAGGTGAACGAGACCAAACAGATCTTCGCGACCGCGCTTGCCGCGGACCGGACGCAGCTCACGGACCGGGCGGTGCAGTGGACCAGCAGCGACTCGTCGGTCGCCTTCGTGACGCAGTACGGGGCCGTGTGGGCGCGGGCGCTCGGCTCGGTGACCCTCACCGCCACGGTGGACGGCAAGCAGGGGCACGCCCGCGTGGACGTGCTGCCTCCTCCCCCGCCGCCCTCGGTCGCCTACGTGCGGATCACCCCGGGCGACGTCACGCTGACCGAGGACCCGGCGACCTGGCAGCTGACGGCCAAGACGTACGCCGCGGGCGGCGCGGAGCTCTCGGGGCGGCCCATCGCCTGGACCAGCAGCGACAGCACGCGGCTCCGGGTGGACAACGGACGGGTGCTGTTCTACGGACCCGGCACGGTGACGGTGACCGCCAGCAGCGAGGGGAAGCAGGCGCAGGTCCGGGTGACCATCCCCGAGTGGCAGCGGGCCATGCAGCTCCGGGGAGCGGCCGGGCTGCCGCTCCCGGCCCTGGTCTCCACCGGCACCTACGTGGACGACAAGGGGGCCACGCACACCGTGCGGCGCGTGGTGACGGACGGGGCGATGCGGCAATCCTTCATCGGCAACCGCTACGAGCAGCGCCTCACGGTGCAGACGTACGACGACGGCGTGCTGGTGGGGACGCAGGCGTACTTCGACCGGGGCACGACCATGCACGACATGTGGGAGGGGACGCCGGTCTTCACTTCCACCCTGCACGCCGGCCACACCTTCCGGGCCACGTACACCACCGACGGCTCGCTCGCGGTCACGCTGCGCGTCGGCGGCGAGGGCGCCCCGGCGACCTTCCTGTTCAGGAAGTAGAAGCGCGACCGACACACAGAAAAGCGAGGGGGCGCGGATCCGTCCGCGCCCCCCCGCTCGTCTTCGGCCGCCGGCGGGACCGCCGCCCTACGGCAGCCCCCAGGCCGCCCGCTTCGCCGCGTACTCGGCGCGGGGGAGCTGCACCAGCGTGGGGGCGGCGGCGGGGTCCAGCCAGCGGAGCACCTCGGTGATGGAGGCTTCCTCCATCGCCGTGCAGCCCGCGGTGCCGTGCGCGGGGCCCTTCCACACGTGCAGGAAGATGCAGGAGCCGTCGCCCGGGCGCGTCTCGCCGCCCCAGTTGTGCTCCACCACGGCCCCCAGCCGGTACTGCCCGTCGGCCAGGCGCATGCGCTCCACCGTCCCCGTCCAGTCCTTCCGCACCCCGGCGCTGTCCACCACCTGGTTGTAGTACGCGGACCTGACGTCGTCCACGCAGCGGAAGCTCTCGGTGGAGTGGATGTACGGCATGCGGATCCAGCGCACGCTGCTCGCCGACGCGTACCCGAACGCCGAGCCGATCCTGAACACCCCCGCCGGCGCGCGGCCGTCGCCCTCGCGCTTCACCGGGTCGCCCGCGCCCGGGGTGACGGCGTGCAGCCCCCTCCCCCAGCCCATGCCGCTGCGCCCCACCACCACCGCCAGGGGGCCGCCCACCGGGCGCCACGCGGCGCCGGGCGCGGCGCGCTCGTAGCGGCGCAGCGTCCCCGGGACGGTGTCCCAGTCCGCGGTGGTCACCACCAGGAGCTGGCGGGCGCCGGTCACGGGAGGGGCCTGCGGCGGGGCGGCCTGGGCGCGCGCGGCGGCCGCGCCGCCGAGCAGCGCGGCGAGCGCCAGCAGGGCCGGGAGGGCAAGGGTTCGCATGTGGGTCGGGTAGGGTGCGTCGCGGACGGCGGGGGCACGGCGGAAGCGGTCCGGCCGCCGCCTAGCGCTCGCGCTTCAGCTCGCGGGCGGCGCGGCGGAGCGCCAGCAACACGTCGTCGCCGTAGGCGATCGCCTTGCCGATGCGGATCTCCACCGCGCTGGGGACGGCGTCCTCCAGGTGCTCCAGCGCGCGCCAGATCATCCCGGCCCGGCCCTCGCCCCGCGTGCGCGGGTTGGCGGCGGCCCTGCGCTTGGCGGCGCGCGACTCGGCAAGCCACTCGTGCCCCGCCGGGGTCACGTGCACCCACCCGTCGCGCTGCGAGAGCAGCCCACGCTCCAGCAGCGGGCGCGTCACGCGGCCGTCCAGGTGGTCGGCCAGCGCCGGGGAGCCGCGGCGCGCCAGCGACCAGATCAGGTCCTGCTGCGCGTCGCTGAGCGAGGACGACTCCTCCTCGTCCAGCACGGCCTCGCCGGGCGACACGCGCAGCATCACCCGCGCGGCGGCGGTGGGGATGACGTGTCCGTTGCGCACCACCACCAGCTTGAGGGCGCGCAGCGGGCGCAGGACGCGGCCGTCCACCTCGTCCGCGGCGACGGGCTTGCCGGCCGCGAGCAGCTCGCGGAGGAGCTGCTCCTGGTGGGGCTTGAGCGTGGGGTTCGGCATACGATGCGCAGAGGGGAAATCACGGCGTCGAGCAAAGTTGGCGATTCCTACCCCGGGTGCGCAAGACGGTTCGCGCACCAATCCCGGAGAAACCCGCCGGCCGCACCGGATTCGCGTACCCTGCGGAAGGAATGCCGGAGAGCATGCCGACATGCACCTGCCGCCGAAGCCGTCAGGCCGCTTCCGGGAGATAGTGGAGAAGTCGGTCTATGGTCGACACGAGCGCAGGGACCTCCTCCGACTGGAACTGGTCGGTCTTGAACCCATGGGCGATCGCATTCCTCACTTGCATCGCATGCACCAGGAAGTCGTACTCCTCGCGCGACAGCACCGCCTCCGTGGCGAGCTGCGTAAGCAGGTAGGGCGCATCGGTGCGGCGAAGCTCGATCCCTTCGGCTTCCGCGAGCAGGCGCAGGGCGACTTCCGCCGCGCTCCAGGCGTAGAGGAAGGCAGCCTTGCCCAAGCTCTCGGCACCACGCGGGTCCAGGTCCAGCATCGTCTGCACGTTGCGGAGGATGCCGGCAAGATCCTCGCGGCCGAGCGACGGTCCGGTCCCGCTGGACGGGCCCGGCTCCTCGGTGACGACGAGCTCCAGGCGCCATCCGGGCTGGTGCTGGACGGCCTCCGCGATGCGCTCCAGCTCTCCGGAGCTCGCCAGCTCGGAGCGCGGCTTGATCTCGATGACCACGTTCTCGCCCGGCCCGCGCGCCACCACGTCCGGCCGGAACGGCGCAAGGAACTCCGGGAGCTGCTCGCGCCCGGGCTGCACGATCACGTCGTAGCCCCTGGCCCGGTACTCCCGGACGACCTGCTCCCTCCGGTCCGTCCTGCTCCGCTCTGCGTATCGCATCAGTCGATCTCCTGGTCCGGGGCAGGGACAACGAGGACGTGCAGGAAATCTCGCCCCCGCCCGAACCCCTCTGCAAGCACGTCGGACACCTGGCCGACCCGTACACCGCCGAGGATCCTTTTCCTGCTCTGCAGATCCGTGACCTGTTCGTCGTCCACGTACACCAGGCCGACCAGCGCGTCCAGGATCGGCTTGATGATGTTGTCGACGTCCACCCCGGCCAGCTCGTAGAAATAGGTGATCGACACCCCCACCGGCCCGAGAAACGGAAGTTGTCCCTGCGGCCACCGCTTCGTGGCCTCGCCTCTCACGAACAGCTTCCAGGCGTGGAGCCGCTCCCGTCGCCTCGTCTGCTGGGAGACGGGCGGGCCGTCCAGGATGAACTCGAACCGCTCCGGGCTCCCCACCGTTCCGGCTATTCCTGCACCACCGGCGCGATGCGGTCCTGGTCGGTGTCGATGGTGCGCTCCACCCACAGCACCTGCACCACCGTCCAGAAGAAGATCACCAGCGGCAGCGCCAGGAAGATCCCCAGGAACCCGAAGAGCCCGCCGAAAAGGAGCAGCGCGAACAGCGTGACGAACGGGTGCACCTCGGCCTCGCGCGACATGGCCCAGGGGGTGATGACGTTGGCCTCGATCTGCTGGATGGCCAGGGAAGCCACCGCCACCCAGGCGCCCTTGACCGGGTCCGCGATGAAGGCCACCAGCGTGGCGGTGGTGCCGCCGATCCACGGGCCGAAGATGGGGATGAACTCCACCAGCCCGTTGAGCAGCCCCAGCGCAAGCGCGTTGGGGACGCCGATCAGGGAAAAGGCGAGGATGCTGAGCCCGCCCACCGCGACCATGGCGATCCCGGTTCCCTTGAGCCACCCCACCAGCCGCTTTCCCAGCAGGTCCAGGATGCGGTACACCGCCGGCCGCGCGCCGCGCGGAACGGTGCGCAGCAGCGGGGTGAGCAGCCGCTCGTTGGGGGACGCCATCGCGTACAGCCCGCCGAACAGGACGATCAGGACGAGCAGGATCACCTCCAGCAGCCCGGCCGCCCGTCCCAGCACCTCGCCGCCGCCCACCTGCGGGAGGGCGCGCTGCGGGCCGCCCCCGCCCCCGCCGCCCAAGGGGACGCGGATGCCGGTCTGCTGGTAGACCCACTCCGCCCACTGCCGCAGCTGCGCCTGCATGCGCGGCAGGTCGCCGGCGAGGTCGCGGAACTGCGCAACCACGGCGGGGGCCCCCCACCAGAGCAGCGCCACCACCCCGCCGAGCACCAGGATGCCGGTGAGCGCCGCCACCCACTTGCGGTTCAGCGGGAGCCGGGAGGTGGCCGCGTTCAGCGCCACCGCCAGGATCGCGGCCGCGTACGCCAGGAGCAGGGTCTCGGCGAGGGTGCCGAAGAAGTGGAAGAGCAGCGCCAGCAGGAAGGCGAGCCACACCGCCCGGTACAGGTGCGCGGGACGGAGGAAGAGCGCGCCCGGAGGAGACGGAGGAGCCGCCACCGCGGAAGCGGAGGGCGAGGTGGGGTCGGCGGCTGCGCGTTCCGGGGGGGCGTCGGCCATGGCTCGCTCGGGTTCCGGGAAGGAGGAGGCGTCCGGCGCGCCGGGGGGCAAGTCCCGCACCAGGGGCGACGGGAAACGGCGAGGGGCCCACCCGCGGCGGGTGGGCCCCTCGTCGGCGGCCGGCCGGCGGGATCAGCCCGGCGCCCCGCCCAGCACGCGGGCCACCTCGCTGGCGACCACCCGCGGGTCCACCGGCTTGGCGAGGATCCCCTGCGCCCCGACGGAAGCCGCCATCTGCGCCATGTCGCCGGCCACCGAGGCGGTGAAGAAGAGCACGGGCACGCCCGCCGTGCGCGGGTCCGTCCGCAGGGCGCGGCACACCGAGAAGCCGTCCATGCGCGGCATGGCGACGTCCAGCAGGACCAGGTCGGGCGGGGACTCGGCGACGGCCGCCAGGGCCGAGGCCCCGTCCGCCGCCTCGCGGACCTCGTAGCCCAGGTGGGTCAGCATGGCGCGCTGGATGGTGCGCTCGTCCGGCTGGTCGTCCACGACCAGGATGGTCCGGCGCCCCTCATCCACGGGGGCGCCGGGTCCGGCTAGTCGTCGTCGTCATCGTCTTCGAAGCCCTCGAAGCCGCCGCCCTCCTCCTCGATGAGCTCGGTGAGCTGGGCGCCCCACGAGCTCTCCATCAGGCGGCGGACGCGGGGGAAGCGCTGGATCACCTCGGCCATCTCCGGCGTCACGAACAGCTCGGTGACGTCCTTGCGCTCGTAGCTGCCGCCCTCGTCCTCGAGGAAGGCCTTGAGCTCCTCGATGAGGTCCTGCAGGTCGCTCAGCAGCTCGCTCGGGAAATGCCCCGCGTCCAGCGCCACGGCGGATTCCACCCAATCGTGGACCTGCGCGACGAGCGCGTCGAACCGCTCGTCAGCCTGTGCGCTCTTCATCCCCTTCTGTCTCCTGATGCACGTGATGTCCTGAGCCGCGTTCGCGGGCCCGGAGAGTGTGGGCAGCGCGGCGCCCAAGCGCAACCCCCGTGCCCCGCAGCGCCCACGGACCTCGCGAGTCGGCCCGGAGGGGGCGCATTGACCCGCGCGCCGCGATGGCCCAAGTTTACTTTACGCCACCTTCACTCCCCCCGGACCCCGGCACCCCGCCGCTCCCGCGGCGTGCCGCCCCGCTGCAGGGCGACGGCCGCGCCCCCCGGGCCCCGGTGTCCGGTTCTGGGACGCCGATTCCCAGAGGCGGGCAGGAAGGGCCGCGGCGGCCGGGTGCAGAATCGGCGCAAAGCCTTCATCCGCTGCGGCTTGGGCGGATTCTCCTCCCGGGCACGCTCCTTGTCTTGTTCGTGGGCAACCGCCAGCCGCCGCGAGGGGTGCCCGCCCCCCGAGAGCGAAGGGGCCGCTGGCGTCCGACCGCACCCCCGACCCACGACCACGCCCGGAGAACGGACGATGCCGGAGTTCAACGTAGACCTGACCGCCCTGGCCGCCATCTGGATGGGGGGCTCCGTGCTCCTGGTGCCGCTGGCGGGGATCACCGCCCGCTACGGGATCCGCCCGCTCCTGGACTCGGTGGCCCGCCTCCGCGCCGCCGGGGCGCGCCCCGACGCCGAGGCGCTGGAGGGCCGCTTCGCCGCGCTGGAGCGCGGGCTGGACGACCTGGGACGGGCGGTGGACCGGCTCGCGGAAGAGTCGCGCCGCGGGCGCGCCGCCGCCTGACCGGCGGCCCCACCCACGCACCTCACCGAAATCGCTCAAGCAACGCAGGAGACACCTACAGTGGACGTTCCGCGCAAATCGACCCGCAAGCGCCGGCACTGGCTCTACGGCGGAGCCGGCCTGGCCGCGATCGCGCTGGTCACCCTGGCGCTCTCCCGGCTGGAGCCCGCCGCGCCCACGGTGGAGGGAGGCACTCTCTGGACCGACACCGTGCGCAAGGGCGACATGCTCCGCCAGGTCCGCGGCCCCGGCACCCTGGCCGCCGAGGAGGTCCGCTGGGTCTCGGCGGTGACGCAGGGGCGGGTGGAGAAGAAGCTGATCCAGCCCGGCACCGCGGTCACCGCGGGCACCGTGATCCTGGAGCTGAGCAACCCGGACGTGGACCGGCAGGCGCTGGAGGCGCAGCGGCAGCTGGTGGCCGCGCAGTCGGAGCTGGCCAACCTGCGCGCCAGCCTGCACAACCAGATCCTCTCGCAGGAGGCGGTGATCGCCACCGTCAACTCGGAGTACCGCGAGGCGCTCCGGCAGGCGGAGGTCAACGACGGGCTCTCGTCGCGCGGCCTGGCCGCGCCCAACGACGTGGCAAAGGCGCGCGACCGCGGCACGGAGCTGCAGACGCGCCTGGAGGTGGAGCGCAAGCGCCTGGGCTTCCTGCGCGAGTCCATGAAGACGCAGGTGGCGGCCCAGGAGGCGCAGGTGGAGATGCTGCGCGGGATCGTGGCCTTCCACCGCGGGCAGGTGACCTCCATGCAGGTGCGCGCCGGCACCGACGGCGTGCTCCAGGACCTGCCGGTGGAGATGGGCCAGTGGGTCAACTCCGGCGCGACGCTCGCCCGGGTGGTGCAGCCGGGGCGGCTCAAGGCCGTGCTGCGCATCCCCGAGACGCAGGTGCGCGACGTGACGGTGGGCCAGCCGGCCTCCATCGACACGCGCAACGGGATCGTCCGGGGCCGGGTGGTGCGCATCGACCCGGCGGCGCAGAACGGCACCGTCACCGTGGACGTGGCCCTTCAGGGGGCGCTTCCCCGCGGCGCCCGCCCCGACCTGAGCGTGGACGGGACCGTGGACATCGAGCACCTGCGCAACGTAATGTACGTGGGGCGCCCGGCCTACGGGCAGCCCGAGAGCACCGTGGGCCTCTTCAAGCTGGTGGACGGCGGCAAGGAGGCGATGCGGGTCAACGTCCGGCTGGGGCGCGGGTCGGCCAGCACCATCGAGGTGCAGGGCGGACTCCAACCCGGAGACGTGGTCATCCTGTCTGACATGTCGCAGTGGGACTCGGCCGACCGGGTCCGCCTCAAGCAGTAGCCCCCTCACACCCTTCCCGAGCCCAAGGAATCGAACATGGAGAACCACGAGCAGCCGCTGATCCACCTGGAGGGCGTGAGCAAGGTGTTCCTCACCGAGGAGGTGGAGACCCACGCCCTTTCCAACGTGCACCTGGAGATCCGCTCCGGCGAGTACGTGGCCATCGCCGGCCCCTCCGGCGGCGGCAAGACCACGCTCCTCTCCATCCTGGGGCTGCTGGACTCGCCCACCGGCGGGACCTACCGCCTCAACGGGCGCCCGGTGTCGGGGCTCTCGGCGGCGGAGCGCGCGCGCATCCGCAACCGCGAGATCGGCTTCATCTTCCAGGCGTTCAACCTGATCGGCGACCTGACCGTCTACGAGAACGTGGAGCTGCCGCTCACCTACCGCGGCATGTCCGGCGCGGAGCGCAAGCAGCGGGTGCAGGAGGCGCTGGAGCGCGTGGGGATGGGGCACCGCACCAACCACTACCCGTCGCAGCTCTCCGGCGGCCAGCAGCAGCGCGTGGCCGTGGCCCGCGCCATCGCCGGCAAGCCGCTGATCCTGCTGGCCGACGAGCCCACGGGGAACCTGGACTCGGTGAACGGCGAGGCGGTGATGGGCCTGCTCCAGGAGCTCCACCGCGAGGGCGCCACCATCTGCATGGTGACGCACGACCCCCGCTACGCGCAGCACGCCGAGCGCTCGGTGCACCTGTTCGACGGCCAGATCGTGCGCGACGAGCGCAGCCCCGTCGCCGCGGAGCTGGAGAGGCACGGGTTCGAAGTGGCCTGAACGGATAGGGAACAGGTTACAGGGAACAGGGAACAGCCTGCAACGGCAACGGCAACGGCAACGGACGCGGGACTCCGGTGGGTGTCCGCTTCCGGGACGCTGATTCCCACGGGCGCACAGCCGGACAGGTGGACAGAAACCGCAGATCGTTGCAGCGCAACGACCTGCGGTTTTTTCGTGGTGGGCACGCACCTCGCCTTGGTGGACGCCGGCGCGAGCCCCGCGTGAGGGATGTCGGCCCGAAGGGGCGAGACCCCAACAGCAGTATCGTTGGGGGCTCGACTCCGTTACGCAGCGTTGTTTGCTGCGTTACGGAGCCGCAGCCCGACCCCGGCGCCAGCCGGGGGCACGCCCAAGCCCTGCAGTTCAGTCCTTTCCGAACCTCACACCGAGCTGCCGCCATGGACACCCTGCTGCAGGACCTCCGCTACGCCGTCCGCACGCTCGCGAAAAGCCGCGGCTTCACGCTGGTGGCCGTGCTCTCGCTGGCGCTGGGGATCGGGGTGAACACGGCCGTGTTCAGCGTGGTGAACACCTTCCTGTTCCGGCCGCTCCCCATGAGCGACGCGGAGCGGGTGGTGATGCTGTTCACGCGGCAGGCGAAGCAGGGGATCGAGGGGGCGCCGTTCAGCGTGGCGGACCTGGAGGACGTGCGCGCCCGGAGCACCACGCTGGCCGACGTGGCTGCGGTGGCGCGGGGCGGGTTCAACCTGGCGGGCGGCGACGAGCCGGAGCGCGTGCAGGGGGCGTGGATCACCCGCAACCTGTTCCCCCTCACCGGCGAGCGGCCGCTGCTGGGGCGCAACTTCCTCCCGGAGGAGGACCGCCCCGGCGGGGAGCCGGTGGTGATCCTGGGGCACGGGCTGTGGCAGCGGCGCTTCGGCGGGCGCGCGGACGTGCTGGGGAGCACGGTGCTGGTGAGCGGCAGGCCGCGCGTGGTGGTGGGGGTGATGGGGCCCGAGTTCAAGTTCCCGGAGACCGAGGAGCTGTGGCTGCCGATGCAGGCGGACCCGGCCGAGTCGCGCGGGGAGCGCTACCTGCTGGTGGTGGCGCGGCTGCGCCCCGGCGCCACGGTGGAGGCGGCCGACGCGGAGCTGGCGGGGATCGCCCGGCAGCTGGCGGCGGCGAGCCCGACGACCAACGCGGGGTGGAGCTTCGGGGCGAAGCGCTGGCGCGACGAGTGGGTGGACCCGGAGCTGCGCCTGTCGCTGGCGCTGATGATGGGAGCGGTGGCCTTCGTGCTGCTGATCGCCTGCGCCAACCTGGCCAACCTGCTCCTGGCGCGCGCGGCGGGGCGCGGGCGGGAGATCGCGGTGCGGGCGGCGCTGGGGGCGGGGCGGCGGCGCATCGTCCGGCAATTGCTCACCGAGAGCCTGCTGGTGGCGCTGGCCGGCGGCGCGCTGGGGACGCTGGTCGCGACCTGGTGGATCGAGTGGACCATGTCGCGGATCCCGGAGGAGCTGGCGTACTGGATCGTGTTCCGGGTGGACGGCCGGGTGCTGGCGTTCACCCTGGCCCTCTCGGCGGCGACGGGGATCGCCTTCGGGCTGCTGCCGGCGCTGCGGGCCTCGCGGGTGGATCTGACCCGCTCGCTCAAGGAAGGGGCGCGCTCCGGGGACGGCGGGCCGGGGCGGAGCCGCCTGCGCGGCGCGCTCGCCGCGGGCGAGGTGGCGCTGGCGCTGGTGCTGCTGGTGGGCGCCGGGCTGATGGTGAGGAGCTTCCTGGCGGCCACCCGCGCCGACGTGGGGGTGGACACGGAGCACGTGCTCACCCTGCGCACCTCGCTCACCGGGAGCCGCTACGAGGGCGCCGCTGCAAAGAACGCGGCGTTCGAGCGGATCGCGGCGCGGGTGGAGGCTCTGCCGGGGGTGCGGGCGGCCGCCTGGTCGCTGGGGGTGCCGGGGAGCGACGCGGGCGGGGTGGGGACCACCATCGTGGCCGAGGGGCAGCCGCGCGCCCCCGGCGAGGAGATGGCGGTGCGGTACCTGGCCGCCACGCCCGGGGTGTTCCGCGCCTTCGGGGCGCCGCTTCTGGCGGGCCGCGACTTCACCGCGGCGGAGGCGGCGGACAGCCTGTCGACCAGCGTGATCCTGGGGCGCTCGGTGGCGGCGCGGCTCTGGCCGGGGGAGGACCCGCTGGGGAAGCGGGTGCAGGTGGTGACGGGGGAGCGCACGCCCTGGCTGACGGTGGTGGGGATCGCGCCGGACCTGGTCTACGAGGAGCCGGGCGACGGCGACCCGCAGGCGGCGCTCCACGCCTACCTTCCCTACGCGCGGGCCGGCTGGGGGATGATGACGCTGGTGGTGAGGACCGCGGGCGACCCCGCGGCCCTGGCGCCCGCGGTGCGCCGCGAGGTGCGCGCCGTGGACCCCGCCCTGCCGCTCTGGGACGTGCGCACCATGCGCGAGACGCAGGCGTACTCCACCTGGAACCGCCGCCTGATGGGGGAGATCTTCGGCTCGTTCGGGGTGCTGGCGCTGGTGCTGGCGACGCTGGGCGTGTACGGCGTCATGGCCTACGCGGTGGCGCAGCGCACCCGCGAGATCGGCATCCGCATGGCGCTGGGCGCGCAGGCCGGCGAGGTGCTGCGCATGGTGGTGGGCCGCGGCGCCGCCATCGCCGCCGCGGGCGTCGCCGTGGGACTGCTGGGGGCCTGGGGGGTGTCTCGCGTGATGCAGGGGATCCTCTTCGGCGTGCGCCCCGGCGACCCGCTGACCTTCGGCGGTGTCGCCGCGCTGCTGCTGGCGACGGCCCTGCTGGCGAGCTGGCTTCCCGCGCGCCGCGCCGCCCGCGTGGACCCGATGACCGCGCTGCGGAGCGAGTGAGGGCAGGGGACAGGGGACAGGTTACAGGGGACAGGGGACAGGGAACAGGGAACAGCCTGCAACTGCAACGGCGACCCCCTCCCCCCCGGCCCCTCCCCGCAAGGGGGAGGGGAGCACGACGGAGTGCCGGGGCAGGCTCCGAGCGAGCGGCGACCCCTCACCCCCCGGCCCCCTCTCCCACAAGGGGAGAGGGGGAGAATGACGATGCCGACGTCCGGGAAGCCCTCCCCCGGCAGGGGGGTGGGTGGCGGCTCTCGGGCCGCCGGGTGGGGGCCCCGGCGGACGCCAGCGCGAGCCCCGCGTGAGGGATGCGAGCCCGAAGGGGCGAGACCCGGCGGGGCACCTCAGTTCAAAGGTGCCGCGCCGGGGCTCGACTCCGTTGGCGAGCGTTGTTTGCTCGCCTACGGAGCCGCAGCCCGACCCCGCGCCAGCGGGGGCACGCCCGAACCCGCCGCTCAATCAGTTCAACGAAGCAAACACGAGGCACCCACATGGAAACCCTTCTCCAGGACCTGCGCTTCGCGACCCGGACGCTGGCGAGGGCGCCCGGCTTCACCCTGGCGGCCGTCCTGACGCTGGCGCTGGGGATCGGGGCGAACACCACGCTGTTCAGCCTGGTCAACGCGGTGCTGCTGCGGCCCCCGGCGCACGTGGCGGAGCCGGACCGGCTGGTGTCCGTGTACACCAGCGACTTCAGCGGCCCGGCGTTCGGCTCGTCGTCGTACCCGGACTACCTGGACTTCCGCGCGCAGACGGGGGTGTTCTCGGGGGTGGCGATGTTCGCGCCGCGGCCGGTGGCGGTGGGCGACGGCGAGCGGCTGGAGCGCACCGGGGCGGAGGTGGTGTCGGAGGACTACTTCCGCGTACTGGGGGTGCGGCCGGGGCTGGGGCGCTTCTTCGTGGCGGAGGAGGGCCGGCCGGGCGCGGCGCCGGCGGTGGTGGTGAGCCACGAGCTGTGGCGGCGCTTCCTGGGCGGCGTGCCGGACGTGGTGGGGAGGACGGTGCGGGTCAACGGGCAGCCCATGACCGTGGTGGGGGTGGCGCCGGAGGGGTTCCGGGGCTCGCTGCGCGGCGCGGCCTTCGACCTGTGGATCCCCGTGGGGGCGGCGCAGGCGGCGGGCTTCGGCGAGGGCGACCTGACGGGGCGTGGCAACCGCGTCGCCTTCGTGCTGGCCCGGCTGCGCCCGGGGGTGACGCGCGAGCAGGCGCAGGCGCGCATGGATGGGGTGGCGCGCGGGCTCCACGCGCAGCACCCGGACGTGTGGACGGACCTGAAGCGGCAGGGGCGGCGCATCACCCTGCTCCCGGAGCGCGAAGCCCGCATCCTGCCGCAGGTGCGCGGGCCGGCGCTGAGCTTCCTGGCGCTGCTGGGCGCCACGGCGGGGCTGGTGCTGCTGATCTGCTGCGCCAACGTGGCGGGGCTGATGCTGGCTCGGGCCACCGGCCGGCTGCGGGAGATGGGGATCCGGCTGTCGCTGGGGGCCGGGCGCGGCCGCATCGTGCGGCAGATGCTCACGGAAAGCGCGCTGCTGGCGGGGACGGGGGCGGCGGTGGGGGTGCTGGCCTCGGTGTGGGCCACGGACCTGCTCGCCCGGGTGCGGGTGCCGCTGCCGGTGCGGATCGGGCTGGACCTGAGCCCGGACCGCCGGGTGCTGGCCGCCACGGTGGCCGTGACCCTGGCGACGGCGCTGCTCTTCGGGCTGGCGCCGGCGCTGCGGGCCAGCCGCCCGGACGTGGTGGGCGCGCTCAAGGGCGCCCCGGCGGCCGGCGGGCGCGGGCGGCGCTTCACGCTGCGCGGGGCGCTGGTGGTGGCGCAGGTGGCGATGTCGCTGCTGCTGCTGGTGGGCGCGGCGCTCTTCGTACGCACGCTGCAGGGCGCCGCCCGCATCGACCCCGGCTTCCGCGCGGAGAAGCTGCTGCTGGTGGCGCTGGCCGCGCCCCCGGGCGAGGCGCGGCCGGAGGAGCGGGCGCGGGTCGCCCGCGAGGTGCAGCTGCGCGCCCGGTCGGTGCCGGAGGTGGTGGAGGCGAGCTGGGCGGAGGCGGTGCCGCTGGGGATGCAGGGGAGCCGCCGGGGGATGACGGTGCAGGGCTACCAGCCGGCGGAGGGGGAGGACATGGAGCTCCCCTTCAACGTGGTGGGCCCGCGCTACTTCGAGACCATGGGGATCGCCCTGCCGCGCGGCCGCGGCATCACGGACGCGGACCGGGCGGGCGCGCCCGGCGTGGTGGTGGTGAACGAGACGTTCGCGCGCCGCTTCTGGCCGGGACAGGACCCGCTGGGCAGGCAGGTGAGCGTGTCCGGGCCGGAGGGCCCCTTCCTGACGGTGGTGGGGGTGGCGCGCGACGGGCGCTACGGCTCGCTGGCGGAGGAGCCGCGCCCCTACGCCTACTTCGCCGCGCTCCAGGAGCCCTGGGGGACGGTGCTGCACGTGCGCACCTCGGGCGACCCGCGCCGCGTGCTCCCCGCGCTGCGCCGCGAGGTGGCGGCCGCCGCGCCGGGGTGGACGCTGGAGGACCCGCGCACCATGGAGGAGCAGGTGGGCACGTCGCTGTTCCCGCAGCGGGCCGCCGGCCGGGTGCTCACCCTGTTCGGCGCGCTGGCCCTGCTGCTCGCCTCGGTGGGGGTGTACGGCGTGCTGGCCCAGTCGGTGGCGCAGCGCCGCCACGAGATCGGCGTGCGCATGGCGCTGGGCGCCCGCGCCGCCGACGTGCTGCGCCTGGTGCTGCGCCAGGGCCTGGCGATGGTGGCCGTGGGCGTGGCGATCGGCCTCCCCGCCGCCTGGGCGGCGGCCCGCCTGCTGGGTGGCTTCCTGCTGGGCACCAGCCCCTC
This sequence comes from Longimicrobiaceae bacterium, assembly GCA_036389055.1. Taxonomy (GTDB): domain Bacteria; phylum Gemmatimonadota; class Gemmatimonadetes; order Longimicrobiales; family Longimicrobiaceae; genus JAFAYN01. The sequence goes on from DASVQR010000051.1 coordinate 24,365, forward strand.
CGACCCCGCCGCCTTCCTGGCCACGCCGCTCCTGCTCGCCGCGGTCGCCGCGCTGGCGAGCTGGCTCCCGGCGCGCCGCGCCACCCGTGTGGACCCGATGACCGCGCTGCGGAGCGAGTAACGGCAGGGGACAGGGGACAGGTTACAGGGGACAGCCTGCGAACGGCAGTACTGAGTACGAGGCACGCTGAACTGCGGACGGTGCGGCCGTGGGGTGTCCGTTTCCGGGACGGAGTTTCCCACGGGCGCACAGGCCCGTGGACCGCGAAAAACCCAGGTCGTTGCGCAGCAACGACCTGGGTTTTCGCGAGGAGGGCACGCGCCTCGCTTTGACGACGGCCCGCGGACGTAGCGCGAGCCCCGCGTGAGGGATGCGAGCGCGAAGCGGCGAGACCCGCCGGCAGTTTGGCGGGGCTCGCCTCCGTTAGGCAGCGTTGTTTGCTGCCTTACGGAGCCGCAGCCCGACCCCGCGTCAGCGGGGGCACGCCCGAACCCGCTGTACAGAGCAGTTCGGCAGCAGTTCAACAAGACGACGAGACGACCTCCATGGACACGCTCCTCCAGGACGTACGCTACGCCTTCCGGCGCCTGCGCAAGAGCCCCGGCTTCGCGGCGGTGGCGATCCTCACGCTGGCGCTGGGGATCGGGGCGAACAGCGCCATCTTCAGCGTGGTCAACGCGGTGCTGCTCCGCTCGCTCCCCTACGCGGACGCCGAGCGCCTGGTGCTGGTGACGCACCTGACCAGCACCGGCGACCGCGCGCCCATGTCGCCGGCCAACTTCCGCGACGCGCGCAGGGAGGTGCGCTCGCTGGAGGAGCTGTCGTTCTGGTCGTACTCGGGGAGCGGCCGCACGCTCACCGGCGTGGGCGACCCCGTGCAGCTGGACGCGGCCAGCGTGGGGGCCGGCTTCTTCGACGTGCTGCGCGCCCGCCCTCTGCTGGGGCGCACCTTCCGCCCGGACGAGAACGAGCCGGGGCACAACCGCGTGGCGGTGCTGGGCCACGGCGTGTGGCGGCAGCGCTTCGGCGCGGACCCCAAGGTGGTGGGGCGGACCATCACGCTGGACGGCGAGCCCTACCAGGTGGTGGGCGTGATGCCGGAGGGCTTCGGCTACCCCGGCGACCGGGAGGTGTGGGTACCGCAGGAGTACGAGGAGTTCTTCATGAGCGAGGCGAGCCGCGGCTCCTGGTTCATGGTGGGGATCGGGCGGCTCAAGCCCGGCGTCCCGCACGAGCGGGCCGCGCGCGAGGTGGCGGCGCTGGGCGCGCGGCTCTCCCGGCAGTACCCGGAGACCAACGCCACCGTGGGGCTGACGTCGATCTCGCTGTACGAGAACATGGTGGGCGACGTCAGGACCTCGCTGCTGGTGCTGCTGGGCGCGGTGGGGCTGGTGCTGCTGATCGCCTGCGCCAACGTGGCAAACCTGCTCCTGGCGCGCGCGGCGGCCCGCGAGGCCGAGGTGGCGGTGCGCGTGGCCCTGGGCGCGGGGCGCCGCAGGCTGATCCGCCAGCTCCTGGCCGAGAGCCTGGTGCTGGCGCTGCTGGGCGGGCTGGCGGGGCTGCTGCTCGCCGTGTGGGGGACCAGCGCGCTGGTGGCGCTGGACCCGCAGGGGATCCCCCGCCTGGACGAGGTGCGGGTGGACGGGACGGTGGTGGCGTTCACGCTGGGCGCGGCGCTGCTGGCGGGGGTGCTGTTCGGGATGGTGCCGGCGGTGCAGGTGACCCGCTCCGGGCTGTTCGGCTCGCTGCGGGAGGGAGGGCGCGGCGCGCTTTCCGGCCGGGGGAGCGCCCGGGTGCGCAGCGCGCTGGTGGTGGTGGAGATGGCGCTGGCGGTGATGCTCCTGGCGGGGGCCGGGCTGCTGATCCGCAGCTTCGTGCGCCTCCAGGAGGTGGACCCGGGGTTCCGCACGGAGGGGGCGCTGTCGTTCACGCTGTCGCTCCCCTCGGCGGCGTACGGCGAGGACGCCGCGCGCGCCGCGTTCTACGAGCGGCTGCTGGAGCGGCTGGAGGGGCTGCCGGGGGTGCGCTCGGCGGCGGCGGTGTCGCAGCTCCCCATGGGGGGGAGCGCCCAGTTCCTCACCTTCGCGGTGGACGGGCGCGCGCCGGTGCAGCCGGGGAACGACCCGGCCGCGCAGGTGCTGCGCGCCACCCCCGGCTACTTCCGCTCGCTGGCGATCCCGGTGGAGCGGGGGCGCGCCTTCTCGGAGCAGGACCGCGCGGGCACGCCGCGGGTGGTGGTCCTCAACCGGGCGGCCGTCCGCCGCTTCTTCCCGGGCGAGGAGCCGCTGGGGCAGCGGATCCTGATGGCGCTGGGCGCCGACACGGTCACCGTCCCCTGGGAGGTGGTGGGGGTGGTGGGCGACGTGCGGCACTTCGGGGTGGAGGCGGAGGCGCAGCCGGCGATGTACTTCCCGCAGGCGCAGGCCCCGGCGGGCTCCATGGGCGTGGTGGTGAGGACGGCGGTGGCGCCGCTCTCGGTGGCCGGGGCGGTGCGCCGCGAGGTCCGGGCGCTGGACCCCAACCTCCCCCTGGGCGACCTGCAGCCGCTGGAGCAGCTCACCGCGGACTCGGTGTCGCAGCCGCGCTTCTACATGCTGATGCTCTGCATCTTCGCGGGGGTGGCGCTGGCGCTGGCGGCCATCGGCATCTTCGGGGTGATCTCGTACAGCGTGGCGCAGCGCACCCGCGAGATCGGGGTGCGGGTGGCGCTGGGCGCCGACCCGGCCAGCGTGCTGCGCATCGTGGTGGGCGGCGCCCTGGGGCTGGCCGCGCTGGGCGTGGGGATCGGGCTGCTGGGCGCGCTCGCCGGCACCCGCGTGCTGTCCGGCCTGCTCTTCGGCGTGGCGGCCACCGACCCGGCCACCTACGCGGGCGTGGCCGTGGTGCTGCTGGCCGTGGCCGGGCTGGCGAGCTGGCTCCCCGCGCGCGCCGCCACCCGCGTGGACCCGGCGATCGCCCTGCGGGCTGAATAAGGGACGGCAGGTTACAGGGGACAGGTTACAGGGGACAGCCTGCAACGGGACGACGGCCCTCCGCGACGCGGGGGCCGTCCGGCATCCGGCCACTTCTCGACAGCATCATGGACACGCTCCTGCAGGACCTCCGCTACGCGCTCCGCACCCTGGGCAGGTCGCGCGCCTTCGCGGCGGCGGCCGTGCTCTGCCTGGCGCTGGGGATCGGCGTCAACACGGCGGTCTTCAGCATCGTCAACACGGTGCTCCTCCGGCCGCTCCCCTTCGCGGATGGGGAGCGGGTGGTCCGGCTGTACTCGCAGCCTCCGGGGGAGGGGGGTGAGGAGGACCTCTTCAGCATGGGGGAGCTGGCGGAGATCCGGGCGCGCAGCCGGACGCTGGCCGGGGTGGAGGGGGCGGGGGCCCGGGGCTTCAACCTGGCGGGCGAGGGGGAGCCGGTGCGGCTCCAGGGGTCGCCGGTGACCCACGGCCTGTTCCCGCTGCTGGGGGTGCGGCCGGCGCTGGGTCGCGGCTTCCTGCCGGCGGACGACCGGCCCGGCGCGGAGCGGGTGGTGATCCTGGGGCACGACACCTGGCGGAGCCACTTCGGCGGACGCGCGGACGTGGTGGGGAGCAGGGCCATGGTCAACGGGGTCCCCGCCACGGTGGTGGGGGTGATGCCGCCCGGCTTCCGCTTCCCGGTCAAGGCGGAGCTGTGGGTGCCGGCCCGGCCGGACCCGGCGGATGCGCTGGACGCGCGCGGCTGGATGATCGCGGTGGGCCGGCTGCGGCCCGGCGCGACCGTGGAGCAGGCCGGGGCGGAGCTGGCGCGGGTGGGCCGCGAGCTGGCGGCGGAGCACCCGGCCACGCACGCGGGGTGGCGCTTCGGGGCGCGCGACTACGGCTCGGCGTACGTGCGCGGCGAGCGGGGGACGATGCTGGGGCTGATGATGGGCGCGGTGGCGTTCGTGCTGCTGATCGCCTGCGCCAACGTCGCCAACCTGCTCCTGGCGCGCGGGGCGGCCCGCCGCCGGGAGATCGCGGTGCGGGCGGCGCTGGGCGCGGCGCGCCGCCGCATCGTGCGCCAGCTGCTCACGGAGAGCGTGCTGATCGCGCTGGCGGGGGGCGCGGCGGGGGTCGTGGTGGGGACCTGGTGGCTGCACTGGCTGGTCTCCACCCTGGGCATCGAGGTGCCGTACTGGATGACCTTCGAGCTGGACGGGCGGGTGCTGGCGTACACCGCGGCGCTATCCGTGGCGACGGGGCTCCTCTTCGGCAGCCTCCCGGCGCTGCGCGCCTCGCGCACGGAGCTGTCGGGGTCGCTGGGGGACGGCGCGCCGGGCGGCACCCGCCGCAGCCGCCTGCGCGGCACGCTGGTGGCGGGGGAGATCGCCCTGGCGCTGGTGCTGCTGGCGGGCTCGGCGCTCACCGTCCGCTCCTTCCTGGCGGCGGCGCGCACCGACCCCGGCGTGGACGCGGAGCGCATCCTCACCGCGCGCACCTCGCTCACGGGGGACCGCTACGATTCGCCCGCGGCGCGCGCGGCCTTCTTCCGGGAGCTGGAGCGCCGCGTCCGCGCGCTCCCGGGCGTGCGGGGCGCGGCGCTGGCCACCGGGCTCCCCGCCGGCGACGAGGGCGCGGCCACGCGGGTGGCCGCGGAGGGCGCGGCGGCGGATCCGGACGGGGGGGTGCGCGCCCGCTGGATCGGGGTGACGCCCGGCTACTGGGAGGCGGTGGGCCGCCCGCTGCTCGCCGGGCGCAACTTCAGCGAGCGGGAGGCCGCCGACAGCGCCGCGGAGGTGGCCCTGGTCAGCCGGGAGCTGGCGGAGCGGCTCTGGCCGGGAGCGGACCCGCTGGGCCGGCGGATCCGGGTGGAGGTGGAGGGGAAGACGCCCTGGCTGACGGTGGTGGGCGTCGCGCCGACGCTGGGCTACGCCCGGCCGGGCGAGGACGGGGAGCGGGAGCGGCGCCAGGTGCACGTCCCCTTCGCGACCGCCGGCTGGCGGCTGGCGGCGCTCGCCGTGCGCACGGACGGCGACCCGGCCGCCCTGGCCGCGCCCGTCCGCGGCGAGGTGCGCGCCCTCGACCCCTCGCTCCCCCTGTACACCGTGCAGGTGATGAGCGAGTACCGCGCCTCCACCCTGTGGCTGCAGCGCGCCGCCGGCCAGGCCTTCGCCAGCCTGGCGCTGTTCGCGCTGCTGCTGGCGGCGCTCGGGGTGTACGGCGTCATGGCGTACACGGTGGGCCAGCGCACGCGCGAGATCGGCATCCGCATGGCGCTGGGCGCCCGCGCGCCGGACGTGGTGGGGATGGTGGTGAGGGAGGGCGCCCTCCTGGCCGCCGCCGGCATCGCCGTGGGGCTGCTGGGCGCCTGGGGCGTCTCGCGCCTGATGCGCGGCACCCTGTACGGCGTGGGCCCCGGCGACCCGGTCGCCTTCCTTGCCGCGCCGCTGCTGCTGGCCGCCGTCGCCGTGCTCGCCAGCTGGCTCCCCGCGCGCCGCGCCGCCCGCGTGGACCCGGTGGCCGCGCTGCGGAGCGACTGACGAACGGAAGTGCGAAAGTGCGTGAGTGCGGGAGTGCGAAAGTAGAACGGCAGTACGAAGTACGCTGAAAAGCGCCCCCGCCCGGATCTCCCGGCGGGGGCGCTTTCGCAGTTGCGTGAGGGATTACGGCCCGAAGGGGCGAGACCCGGCGGTAGTTTGCCGGGGCTCGACTCCGTTGGCGAGCGTTGTTTGCTCGCCTACGGAGCCGAAGCCCGACCCCGGCGCCAGCCGGGGGCACGCCCGAACCAGCCGTGAAAATCCGTTCAGTCGCCAGACGCGGCGTGGCGCCGGGACAGCAGCGTGGGAGCCCTGGCGAGCAGGCGCCCCAGCTGGCGGCGCTCCGTGCGCCAGGCGGGAGCGAGCCCCAGGTCCACGGCGGGACCCGCGTCGGCGACGGTCATGGGGTCCACGGGACGGCCCCGGCGGCGCACCTCGTAGTGGAGGTGGGGCCCGGTGGCGAGCCCGGTCATCCCCACGTAGCCGATCACGTCGCCCTGCGACACCATCCGCCCCTCGGCCACGCCCGGCGCGATCCGCGACAGGTGCGCGTACCGGGTGCTGTAGCCGTTGGGGTGCTGCACCTCCACCAGGTTGCCGTAGCCGCCGCGGCGCGACGCGAAGGCGACGCTGCCGTCGCCGGTGGCGCGCACCGGGGTGCCGGCGGCGGCCGCGTAGTCGATGCCGGTGTGCGGGAGGATGCGGCGCAGGATGGGGTGCATGCGGTCCAGCCGGAACCCCGAGGTGACGCGCGCCGCGTCCAGCGGCCGGGCCCAGGCGGTGGGATCGAGCGAGCGGCCCATCTCGTCGAAGTAGCCGGGCTTGTCGTGCCCCTCGAAGAAGAAGGCCTTGTGCAGCGACCCGGCCACGGCGGCCTCGGCGGCGAGCACCTGGATGGAGCGGGTGCTGCCGTCCGGGCGGACCACCCGCTCGTACGCCACGCGCAGGCGCCCGCCGCTTCCCAGCCCGTCGTCGGGGAGGAGGGGGACGAAGATCTTGTCCAGGTGGCGGCCGATCATGCCGCGCTCGGCGGGCGACAGGTCGCTGGCCAGGGTGCGCAGCGCCTGGCTGAAGCTCCCCTCGGCGTAGCCGCCCAGGAACAGCGTGTCCACGTGTCCCGGCGTGGCCTGCACGGCGGGGAGCAGCGTCGGCGCGGGGGCGGACGGGTCGCCCTCGGGGCGGGACCAGGAAGCGACGGCGGCGCCGCCCAGGCACAGGATGGCGGCTGCGGCGGCGAGCGGGACGGCTGCCCGGCTCGCCCAGGGACTGCGGATCATGCGGAGGACGCGGCGACTGCGGTGGGTGTGCATGGCGTGGGGAGAGGTACAAGATAGGGCGGCGGCCGCCCCCGGAAAAGGATCGTGCGGGGTGCTTCGGGGACGCGCGGGCGCGGCGGCCGGCTACGGCTCCCGGTACACGACGCCGCCCTTGATCACCAGGCGCACCCGGCGCAGCGCGGCGATGTCGCGGGTGGGGTCGCCGTCCACGGCGACCAGGTCGGCGAGCAGCCCGGGGCGGATGGTGCCCAGGCGCTCCTCCAGGTGGAAGAGGCGGGCGTTGACGGCGGTGGCGGCGAGCAGCACGCGGGCGGGGCTCATCCCGTACTCCACCATCAATTCCATCTCGCGGGCATTGTCGCCGTGGGGGAAGACGCCGGAGTCGCCGCCCATGCACAGGGTCACGCCGGCGTCCAGCGCGGCGCGGAAGCTGGCCTTCTTGTCGCGGATCTGGACGGGGTCCGGGTCCACGCCCTTGCGCCACCCCGCGTACGTGCGCGTGGCCTCGGAGGCCGCCAGGGTGGGGCAGAGCGCCACGCCCCGCTCCCGCATCAGCCGGAACACCTCGGGGGTGCCGGCGTTGCCGTGCTCGACCGTCTCCACCCCGGCCAGGACGGCCCTGCGCATCCCCTCCGGGGTGCTCGCGTGGGCCACCGTGGGCCGCCCGGCGCTCCGCGCCGCCTCCACGGCGGCCCGCATCTCCTCCAGCGAGAAGGTGGGGCGGGCGGGCTCGTCCGGGCCCCAGCGGTAGTCGGCGTACAGCTTGACCCAGTCCGCCCCCCTGCCCACCTGCGTGCGGACGGCGCGGACCACCTCGTCCACCCCGCTCGCCTCCTCGGCGCCCTGGGGGAGGTCCCACTCCGCGGCGCCCTTGGGGCCGTAGCTCCCGCGGGCCACGATGGCCCGGGTGGAGATCAGCATCCGCGGCCCGGGGATGATCCCCTGCTCGACAGCCTGCTTGAGCCCCACGTCGGCCCAGCCGGCGCCCTCGGTGCCCAGGTCGCGCGTGGTGGTGAAGCCGGCCAGCAGCGCGGCGCGGGCGTGGGCGGTGGCGCGGGCTACCCGCAGCGCCTCCGACTCGCGGAGCACCTGGTCGTCCCAGGAGGTCTCGTCGTAGGGGTGCAGCAGGAGGTGCGAGTGCCCCTCGATCATCCCCGGGAGGAGGGTGGCGCCGGGCAGCTCCACCACCCGCGCGTCGGCGGGGACGCCCACGCGCTCCGCGGGTCCGGCGGCCTCGATGCGGTCGCCGCTCACCAGCACCGTCCACCCCTCGTGGGCGCGCTCCGACAGGGCGTCGAAGACGCGGGCCGGGCGCAGCAGGACGCGCCGGGCCGGCTGCACCGTCTGTGCCGCGGCGGGGGCGGCGAGCGCCAGCACGACGAGGAGGAGCCGGAGGATCCGCATGGGGCCTGGGGTCGGGGGGTGGACGGGGGCGAGCCGACAGTCTGCGGGGGGAGGGGGAGGCGACGCAAGGCGGGGCCCGCGGCCCGGAAAAGTTTGCGCGGCCCGCACCGGTTTTCGCCCCTCCACGCGTCGCGGCCGCCGCCCCGCGAAGGCGGCCCCGCGGGCCAAGTCGAGCGGCGTCGCCGCGTTAGGCGGCGGCGCCCCCGCGGCCGCGGAAACGGAATGCGGGTTGCTGCAGCTCCGGCGGACCCCGACCGATGATGTACTCTGCCGCCGCGCCCGCCCGGGACGGCGCGCCCACCCCCCGCACGGAGGACACCCCCCGCAGACCGCCCGCAGCGCCGCGACCCCGGTCGCCCCATCGCAGCACCCCGGCATCGTCCCTCCCGCCGCCGCCGGCGGGAAATCCGACAAACGGCAAACCCGTCGAAAGGCGGGGACGCAAAGCCACGAGGCTACCGCGCGGGCTCCCCGCCCCGCCACGCCAGTCGGGCCGCCGAAGAAGAGACGACCATGCTCCACCACACCGCTCCATCCGCCGGAGCGCGCCGCCACGTCCGGCGCGCGCTGCTCGCCGCCGCGCTGGCGCTCGCCGCCGCGCCCGCCCACGCGCAGCTCGCCCTGGCCGCGCCCCTGCCGCCGCTGGCGGCCCGGGCGGAAGCGCCCGCCCCCGCCCTGCTCATCCCCGTGGCCGGCGTCGAGGCCGGGCAGCTGCGCGACAGCTACCACGCGGGCCGCGAGGGAGGCCGCGAGCACCAGGCCATCGACATCCACGCCCCGCGCGGCACGCCGGTGGTGGCCGCCGACGACGGCACCATCCTCCGGCTCCACACCGGGAGCCGCGGGGGGATCACCGTCTCCCAGCTGGGCCGCGACGGCCACACCCGCTACTACTACGCCCACCTGGAGCGCTACGCCCAGGGGCTGGAGGAGGGGCGGACCGTGCGCCGCGGCGACGTCATCGGCTACGTGGGCGACACCGGCAACGCCGCCCCGGGCGACTTCCACCTGCACTTCTCCATCTCCGTCCTGGACGACGCCCGCCGCTGGTGGGAGGGCGCCGCCGTCAACCCGTTCCCGCTGCTCGGCGCCCGAGCCGGACAGCCCTTCGGTCTCGCACCCCGCGCCAACGCCGCACCCGCCACGCTCCGATGAGTACCTGGACCCTCTGGCTCGCCCTCCCCGTCTGCCTCTGGATCACCCACCACACCCTGCTGGGCCTCAGCCGCCTGGTGGAGCCCCGCTGCCCGCGCTGCGGCGGGCGCAGCTGGATGCAGGGACGCCGCGGCGAATTGTCGTGCGCCGCCTGCCCGGCGGTGCGCGAGCAGATCGAGCTGGAGCTGGCGGCCTGAGCCGCGGGCTCCGTCCACCCCTTTCTCCGCCATGTACACACTCCTGCGCTGGCTCGTGGAATGGAAGGCCCGGTGCAGGGGTGCGCAGGTCATCGTCTTCGACGGCGGCGCCGAGGTGGAGCGCACCCGCGCGTTCTTCCACGGGGTGTGCGCCGGCGGCGGGGCGGTGATCGCCGTGGTCATCATGACCGCGCCCACAAGCTCCGACCCTGCGCTCCACGCGGAGACGGAGCGGCGCGGGCGGCTCCTTGCCGAGGCGAACCGGCGCACCGAGGAGGCGGTCGCGATCACGCAGTCGTGCATCCAGACCGCGCAGACCATGAAGGAGACGCTGGACGGGTACCGGGAGATCGTGGAGCGGTATCCGGGCGTCGTGCGGGGTCGCTAGGGCTTCGAACTACATTGAACTGCGGATTTGGGCGTGCCCCCGGCTGGCGCCGGGGTCGGGCTTCGGCTCCGTAGGGCTGCAAACAACGCAGCCCAACGGAGTCGAGCCCGCGCAAACAGCCGCGCGGTCTCGCCCCTTCGGGCCGAAATCCCTCACGCGCTCACGCGCACGGCCCCGCGCCTCTCCCGAGGGGCGCGGGGCCGTGTGCATGTGGGCCGCGGCTCTTTGCGGCGGGCTATCCCTCGTCGCCGGGCGGGTTTCTCGTCCGGTCTCCGTCGCGGCGGCTCAGCTCGGCGGCGAAGGCGGCGGCGGCGGCTTCGTAGGCGCGGGCGCGGGGGGGGAGCTCGCCGACGAGCTCGCGCATGGCGCGGCGCAGGGAGTGGTCGTTGGAGTAGCCGCAGGCCCGCGCGGCGCCGACCACGGTGCGCCCGGGGTCCTCCAGCAGCGCGGCGGCCAGCAGCAGGCGCACCCAGGCCTGGAGGCGCCGGGGCGGGGGGAAGCCCTCGCGGGCGCACCAGCCGGCCACCGTGCGGGGGCGGGCGCCCAGGCGCCGCGCCAGGTCGGGGGCGCCGCCGACGTCCACGGCCACCTCGGCGGCGGCGTACAGCAGCGTCATCGCGTCCTCCGACAGCGTCCGCGGCGCGAGGGCCTCCAGCCGCCGCTTCAGCGGGCGGGCGTGCGCGTGGGCCAGCCGGTGCGCCACGGCGCCGGGAAGGATCTCCACCGGGAAGTTCACCACCTCGCTCACCCCCCAGCGCAGCAGCTCCCGCAGGTCGTCGACCCTGCCCGGCTCCAGCTCCAGCACCGGCACCACCGGGTTCATGGCGAAGCGGGCGACCAGCTCGCGCACCCGCCCGTCCAGCCCGCCCCCGGGCGCGTCCGCGTCCACCAGCACCGCGGTGGAGGGGGGCGCCGTGCGCAGCCGCGCATGCAGCTCGTCCCACCCGTCCACGGGGTGAACGGCGTAGGGGGCGGGGAGCTCGCGCAGGACGTCCAGGCGCGGCGAGGCGAGGGCCAGGACGGCACGGATCTCGTTGCGTCTCATACGTGGGCAATACGCCCGGCGGGCAATGTCTTCATCCGCTGCACCGGTTGGGAATGATCACGGACGGGAATTCGCCCGGAGCCCGTGCGTTCCGTGGTCCCACGGAAGTCGCCGCCCCTGTCGGCCGCTCCGCGAAGGCGCGCGCGGCCGGCGGGCACCGGTGCTCCGGTTCCCGGAATGGATGCAGCTACATGCAATCTCGAATTGGCTCCGACTCAAGAAGACATTGCACACACATTTCCCGCGGCGACCGGGCCGGCCGCGCGTCCACGCACCGCGCTAGCCTTCCGGGAGGGGCCCGAGCCGCAGCGCGCTCAGCACCTCGGCCAGCACTCCCACGGGGGCGTCGCCGTGCCTCCCCGCCGGCGCGCGCGCGGCCAGGTCGGGCGACCTGCGCGTCCGCACCTGCTCCAGGGCGGTGCGGGCGCGCGCGGACACGTCCGTCGCGACCCAGGCGTCGGCGAGCTGCACGGCCCTGCCCAGCGCGTCGCCCGCCCGGTCCCAGCTTTCCACGCTCGCCGCGCCGAGCCCCAGGTCCACCAGCGCGGGCGCGAGCTCGATCCTGGCCTCCAGGTCCGGGGCCACGGGAAAGGCCTCGCTCCACAGCTGCTCGAAGAGCTCCCGGTCGCCGCACGCGGCGGCCGCGCGGGCGGCCGCCGCGACGAGCTGGAAGCGCCTGGGCTGCGACCGGAAGTGCTGGAGCAGCAGGCGCAGGACCGGGAGCGCGCGCCCGAAGTGCGCCTGGTGCAGCGTGAAGTACGCGATGTCGCACGCCAGCTCCGGGAGGTGGCGGTGCGCCGGGCCGTAGCTCCGCAGCGCCAGCTCCGCGTACCGCTCCGCCCTGCGCGCGTCGCCGGCGGCGAAGTTGAAGACGAACAGGTCGTGGAGGATGCCGGCCTGGCACTCCCTGAGGCCGTGCCGCCGCGCGATGCGGAGCGCCTTGCGGTAGTCGCTCCCGGCGGCGGCGAAGTCCCCCAGCGCGTACGCCAGGTTGCCGTGGCTGTTCAGCGCCAGCGCCAGCACGCTCCAGTCCCGGGTCCACACCGCCACCCGGATCGCCCGCCGCAGCCACCACTCCGCCTCGCGCAGCCGCCCCCGGTTGCGCAGCATCTTCCCCGCCGTCCAGGCCAGGCCGGCGCTCTCCGGCCGCGCCAGCGCCGCTGCCCGCGCGAAGGCGAGCGAGGTCTCCACGATCCCCCGGCCCAGGGCCCACTCCGTCACGCAGAGGCACGCCAGCGCCATCTCCTCGGGCGTGGTCTCGCGCGGACGGCGCAGGCCGGAAACGAGCGCCGCGAGGGCGGCGAGGAGCGGCGGCTCGTCCGCGGGGACGGCCTCCGCCTCCGCGCAGGCCCGCTCCAGCAGCTCCGCCTCCCCCGGGTCCTCCTCGCCGGCCGGGAGGAGCACCTGCCCCGATTCGGCTCCGGCGGCCCAGGCGTGCGCTGCCCGCAGCGCCACGAACGCCCACACCGCCCGGTCCGCCTCCACCTCGTCCAGCACCGCCGCGCCCGCGACGGCTCCCCCCGCGAGGTGCAGGGGCCGGGCGAACAGCAGCGGCGCAGGGGGGAGGCGCGGGCGTTCCTTCCGGCTGCGACGCTGCATCGGGACCGGGTGCGGCGGGACGGGAGTGTCCACGATTCATCATCAGACCTTACGGGCCTATACTAAACAGGGGGATTCGGCCAGTCTACCGCACGAAACGATCGCCCCGGCACGCCCGCGGCGGCGGCAATGCTGGCGCGCCGCGGCGGCGGACGGTTACTTGTCTGCTGCACGCGGCGGCCGCCGCGCCGTCCTCCCGACCCCGGAGCCAGCCCCCATGGACCCACTCCCCGCCGAGCCGCAGCTCCCCGCCGGCTCCGACGTCCCCGACCGCCGCATGCGCCGGGACATGGCGGACCGCCACATGGAGGCGGTCAAGGCCCGCTACAACGCGAGCCGGACTCCCGTGGAGCGCGCCGCCGACGCGCTCACCGCCGTGGCGGGCTCCACGCCGTTCCTGGTGCTGCACGCGGCCTGGTTCGCCGTCTGGATCGCGTGGAACGTGGGGGCGTTCGGGCTGCGTCCGTTCGACCCCTTCCCCTTCGGCCTGCTCACCATGGTGGTGTCGCTGGAGGCGATCTTCCTTTCCATCTTCGTGCTGATCACCCAGGGCCGCGAGTCGGAGATCGCCGAGCTGCGCGAGGAGGTGACGCTGGCGGTGCAGCTGAGCACCGAGGCGGAGACCACCAAGATCCTGCAGCTGGTGCTGGGGCTGTACTCGCGGCTGGGGTTCCCCATCGGCAGGGACGAGGAGCTGGGGAGGCTGCTGGAGCCGCTGGACCAGGCGCAGCTGGAGCGCGAGCTGCGCGAGCAGATCCACGGCGCGGGGAAGCGGCACGTCCAGCGCGGCTCCCCCCGCCCCGGCGAGGAGCGGCACGGGCCGCCGTGAAGCGCGCCGGGGGTCCGTATCCCTCGTCGCTTCAACAGATTGCACGAAGCATGGACACGGGCCGCGCGGCACGTGTCCTGCTTTTCGCCCGGCTGGCCCGGCGGGCGCCGGGCGCGGGGAGGGGCATCCACCAGGCGACGGAGGAGGCATGGGCAGCCGGCCGACGGGTGTCGTGGCGGAGGCGCGGGAGCGGGGCGGGAGCGGCGGCGGGCGCCCGGCCAGTCCCCGGGGCGGAGCGGGGCGGCGCCTGCGGGACAACGGGCTCACCCTGGTGGCGTCGCTCCTGTTCGTGCTGGCGATGGCGGGGCAGGCGCTGGCGGGGCTGGGGGCGTACAACGAGGAGCAGCGGGACCACGGACAGCCGGAGGCCGGGCTCCCGGAGTACCTGCGGACGCCCCACTTCGCCGAGGCGACCTTCGAGAACTGGGAGTCCGAGTTCCTGCAGATGGGGATGTACGTGCTGCTGACCGCCTTCCTGGTGCAGCGGGGCTCGGCGGAGTCCAGGAAGCCGGAGGACGAGCGGGACCCGGGCGGGGAGGAGATCGACGAGGACCCGCGGCTGCACCGCGGCGACCCGGACGCGCCCTGGCCGGTGAAGCGGGGCGGGTGGGTGCTCAAGCTCTACGAGAACTCGCTGGCGCTGGCCTTCTTCCTCCTGTTCGCCGCCAGCCTCCTGGGGCACGCCGCCAGCGGGGCCGCGGAGTTCAGCGAGGAGCAGGCGGCCCACGGCGGGGCGCCGGTCTCCACCTGGGAGTACGTGGCCGGGCCGCGCTTCTGGTTCGAGTCGCTCCAGAACTGGCAGAGCGAGTTCCTGGCCGTGGTGTCCATCGTGGTGCTCTCCGTCTTCCTGCGGCAGAAGGGGTCGCCGGAGTCCAAGCCGGTCCACCGCCCCCACCGGGAAACGGGCGCGGCGTAGGCCGCGGCGGGGCGCGGACGAGAACAGGGGGCGGCCGGGATCCGGCCGCCCCTCTGTTCTCGTGCCGCCGTCCGGACCGCCGCGCTACGGCGTGGTGGTGGTGGTTCCGCCCGTGGTGTCGGTGGGCGTGCCGGTCCCCATGGGGGTGGGGTGCGCCATCGCGGTGTCGGCGGGCATGGTGCCGGTGCCGGTTCCCGTCTGCATCCCGGTGCTCCCGCCGCCGGTGCCCATCCCCACCGTGTCGGTCGCGGTGCCCGCCGAGGTGGCGCCGTTGTCGGCGGTCATCGCGCCCTCGGACGCGCCGCCGCCCTCGCTGTCCCCGCCCTCGGCGCCGCCGCCGCACGCCGCCGTGCCCATCATGGCCGCCACGGCCAGCACCGAGAGGATCCGCCCTGCGCGCATACCGGTCTCCTTGTCGGAGGTTCAGCCCCGCGGGCGGTCTGCCCGCGCGGGCGACTTCACACCGCCTGTCCTGCCAGCGCCGTGCCGCCCCGCGGCGCGCGCTCCATGCTGAGCAGCACCACCGTCTCGGAGATGCTGCGCGCCGTGTCCAGCGTCAGCGCGGGGAGCGGCGCGCCCTCCCGCGGCGGCCACGAGGGCGCGGCCTGCGCCGCGGCGGTGGCCACCATCAGCGGCTTGCCGTGGGAGCGGGCCAGGGGGCGCAGCCCGGCCGCGTGGAAGGGCGTGGTGACCACCAGGTCCGCCCCGGCGACCGCGGCCGCCAGGGCGCCCTCGCCGGCCTCGTCGGGGGCGACGGGAACGCACTCGAACCCGAAGGCGCCGGCCAGCTCCGCGCACAGCGCGTCGCGGCGCGCCGGGTCCGCCTCCACGCAGGCGCAGCGCAGGGGCGCCGCCGCCGTCCAGCGCTTCACCGCCTCCGGGAGCGCGGGGATCCCGATGCGCCGCTGCCACGCCCCGGTCAGCATCTCGGCCGCCCACGCCTCGTCGTCGCCGGCGGGGCGGCGGTCCGTCCACCCCAGCGCCGCCACGTACACGCCGGAGCGGTCGCGCACCTCCAGCATCCCCTCCTTCTGGAGCGTGCGGTACGCCCGGGCCACGGTCTTGTGGTTGAGCGCCGTGGCGCGCGACACCTCGCGGATCCCGGGGATGCGGTCGCCGGGGCGGAGGAGCCC
The DNA here is from genome assembly GCA_036389055.1 of Longimicrobiaceae bacterium. GTDB lineage: Bacteria > Gemmatimonadota > Gemmatimonadetes > Longimicrobiales > Longimicrobiaceae > JAFAYN01. Next base: position 39,800 of record DASVQR010000051.1, read on the forward strand.
AAGGTACAGCGCCAGCGACAGCGAGCCGCGGAACAGCCCCGCCAGCCGCTCCGCCGAGGCGCGGGAGACGGGGTTCACCGTCCGTCCCGCCTCCTCCAGCAGCGATTCGCACCAGGCGGGGTCGGCCATGCGGTGCGGCTCGGGCTCCGGGGCGGCGGGGGACGCCTGCGGGGCGTCCGCCGCCGCGGCCTGCGCCGCCGGCACGGGCGCCGCGGCCGCTTCGCGCAGGATCCAGCGCAGCTCCGTCCCGCCGTCGGCCTGGCGAGCGGCGGACACGGAAACCTCCACCGGCAGCTCGGCGCCGGCGCGGCTCACCAGGCGCAGCCGCCACCCCCCCAGCCGCTCCGTCTCCCGCGCCAGGCCGAGCTGGCGGCGGAAGGCCTTGCGGTCCTCCTCGTGGACGAACACCGCCAGCGGCTTCCCGGCCAGGTACTCGGTCCGCGCGCCCAGCAGGGCGGCGGCGGCGTGGTTCACCTCGCGGACCACCCCCTCGGAGTCGGTCGCCAGGTACGCGTCCGGCGCCGCCAGGAACAGGTCGCGGTAGCGGCGCAGCTCGGCCTCCAGGTCGTAGTGCGAGGCGGCCAGGTCGTCCGCGTGGCTGCGCAGCTGCTCCTCGCTCACCCGCAGCTCCTCCAGGGTGGAGGCCAGGTGGATCAGCGACTCCTGCACGATGGGGCGCCCCACGTCCGTGACGGAGCGCGCGCGCACGGCCAGGTCGTCCAGGCGCGAGGAAGTGGCCTCGATGTACCGGGTGATGTTGCCGAGAGTCTTCATGGGTCCCGCTTCGGCTCGAATGGGGTGCCCCGGACCGGGAGGACGGCCGCGCAGGAGAGGAGCTGCTTCGGCGGGCGGCGGCCGGGGCGGTCCACCGCGGGAGCAGGGCACCCCGGCGAACCAAAAGTTCCCGCCGGATTCCGCAATTCACGGACCAGCTCGGCCCGCGACCGGATCGGGAGCAGATCGCCCTGGGACGCCACGGCTGTGCCGCCGCTCTCCCCCCTGCGACGGATCGCTTCGATGGCCCGTGCGGCATGCCGCGCGGCTGCGGACCCAGGCCGCCGTGGCATGGAAACAAATGAATTCGGCGGAGATGCCGACGCCGGGGTGGCGGCGGTCTTGCGTATGCGCGCCACCCCCCGGGCCGACCGCCCGGCCGATCCGCCGCTCACCCGCGAGGCCGCATGGAGGACGATCGCCTGCCGACCGACGCGGAGCTGGTCGCCGAGCTGAACGACCTGCTCCAGCTGGACCACGACGCCGTGGGTGCCTACACGCTCGCCATCCAGGCGCTCCCCCTGGACGCGTACCGCCAGAAGCTGGTGGGCTTCCGCGAGGACCACGAGCGCCACGTCGCCGAGCTCACGGAGCTGGTCGCCCGCCGCGGCGGCGCCCCCGCCGCGCTGCCCCATGTCCCCACCGGCGCCTTCAAGCTGGCCGTGCAGGCGCTGGGCACCCTGGGCGAGCACCGGGCCGTGCTCCTTGCCTTCAAGACCAACGAGGGGCAGGCGCGCGACAAGTACCGCCGCGCCGCCGGCCGCGCCCACCCGGCGGACGTCCAGGAGGTGATCCGCCGCGCCGCCGCGGACGAGGAGACGCACTACCGCTGGGCCGAGGAGATGCTGGAGCGGCTGGGCGCCGGCCCCGACACCCTGACCGGGCTGGCGCAGCAGGCCGTGGAGCAGGTGCACGGGCGCACCGCCGACGTGGTGGAGAGCGTGGAGCGCCGCGCCGTGCAGGCCGCCGAGCGGCTGCGCCGGGGCGGCTGAGGAGGCGGCGCGTGGCGGCCACCCTGCTCGCCCTGGCCCTGCTGTACGCGGCCTTCGCCGCGTTCGCGCACCTGGCCGCCGACCGGCTCATCTTCCCCGCGCCCCGGCCCTCCTACGACGCGCGCACCCTCCCGGTGACCACGGTCGCGGCGGAGGACGGGGCGCGGGTGGCCGTGCTGCACCTGCCGGAGCCGACCGCGCGCTACACCGTGCTGTACAGCCACGGCAACGGCGAGGACCTGGGGACGGCGCTCCCCGGGCTGGAGGCGCTGCGCCGGGCGGGCTTCTCGGTGGTGGCGTACGACTACCGCGGCTACGGCGCCAGCACCGGCGGCCCCGCCACCGAGCGCGGCGTGCTGCGCGACGCGGAGGCGGTCTACCGCCACGTGACCGGCCCGCTGGGGGTGGACCCGTCGCGGCTGGTCGTGTACGGCTACTCGGTGGGCTCCGGGCCCTCGGTGCACCTGGCCGCGCGCTTCCCCGTCGCCGGGCTGGTGGTGGAGAACGCCTTCGTCAGCGCCTTCCGGGTGATGACGCGCTCCGCGCTCCTCCCCTTCGACCGCTTCCCCAACCTGCGGGGGATCCGCCGCGTGCGCGTGCCCGTGCTGGTGATCCACGGAGTGGAGGACCGCGTGGTGCCGGTGTGGCACGGCAGGGAGCTGTTCGCGGCCGCGCCGGGCCCCAAGGCCGCGCTCTGGGTGGAGGGCGCGGGGCACACCGACGTGGCCGCCGTCGCCGGCCGCCGCTACGGGGAGGCGCTGCGCGCCTTCGCCGAACGCCTGGGAGGGGAGGCGCCCGCCCGGCGGGTGCGGCTCCCCCGGCTTTCCTTCACACGACATCTCACGGAGGACCGATGAACAAGCCCATCTCGCCCCGCGCGCACGGGGTGCTGGACTACGCCACCGTCGGCGCGACGCTGCTGGCCCCGCGGCTGCTGGGCTTCCCGGAGAGCGCCGCCCGCGCCTCGTACGCGCTGGGAGGCGGCTACGCCGCGCTCTCGGCGCTCACCGACTACCCGCTCAGCGTGAAGCGCGCGGTCCCCTTCAAGGCCCACGGCGCGGCCGAGGGGCTGGTGGGGCTGGCGCTCCCCGCGCTCCCGCGGCTGCTGGGCTTCGCCGGGCACCGGGGGGCGCGCAACTTCTTCCTGGGCCTCACGGTGCTGACCGCCGTGGTCGCCGCGCTCACCGACTGGGAGTGACCGCGCCGTGCTGACGCTGATCGAGAACGGCGAGGTGTACACGCCGGAGCCCGCGGGGAAGCGGTCCATCCTCCTCACCGACGGCAAGATCGCCAAGGTGGGCGAGGTGGACCGCCGCGCGGTGGAGACGCTGGGGGTGGAGTACGAGATCGTGGATGCCACCGGCTGCCTGGTGGTGCCCGGCTTCATCGACCCGCACCAGCACCTGCTGGGCGGGAGCGGCGAGAAGGGCTTCAGCAGCCAGACGCCGGAGTTCTTCATCAGCGAGATCGTCCCCTTCGGCATCACCACCGTGGTGGGGGTGCTGGGGGTGGACACCACCATGAAGACCATGCCGGGGCTGCTCGCCAAGGTCAAGGCGCTCCGGGAGCAGGGCCTCAACGCCTACTGCTGGACCGGCGGCTACAACGTGCCGCCCACCTCCATCATGGCGTCGGTGCGGGACGACATCATGTTCATCGAGGAGGTGATCGGCGCCGGCGAGATCGCCATCTCGGACCTGCGCGGGATGAACCCGCCCGTGCAGGACCTGGCCCGCGTGGCCACCGACTGCTACGTGGGCGGGATGCTGGCCGGCAAGGCGGGGCTCACCCACTTCCACGTGGGCGAGAGCCCGCGCCGCCTCCAGCCGCTGTGCGACCTGCTGGAGGGCTTCGACGTGGAGCCGGAGTGGCTGTACGCCACGCACGTGGAGCGCAGCGAGAAGCTGATGGAGGAGGCAATCGAGCTTGCCGGCCGGGGGATGGCCGTGGACGTCGACACGGTGGAGGAGGACCTGCCGAAGTGGCTCCGCTTCTACCTGGACCGGGGCGGCGACCCCGACTGCCTGACCGCCTCGTCCGACGCCGGCATCAGCAGCCCCCGCGTCCTGTACGAGCAGGTGCGCGGCTGCATCCGCGACGAGGGCTTCCCCATCGAGCGGGTGCTCCCCCTGGTCACCCGCAACCCCGCGCGCATCCTCAAGCTGGACGACAAGGGCGTGCTGGAGAAGGGCCGCTGGGGCGACATCCTGCTGCTGGAAAAGGAGTCGCTGGAGATCGTGCACGTCCTGTCCCGCGGCGCCTTCATGGTGCGCGACGGCTCGCTGGCGGTGGACGAGAAGTTCCTGGAGGAGAGCAACCGGGAGATCCACCTGCGCGGGAAGAAGGGGGAGTAGGGGAACGGCAGGTTACAGGGGACAGGTTACAGGGGACAGGTTACAGGGGACAGGTTACAGGGGACAGGTTACAGGGGACAGCCTGCGACGGAAGGTCACGAGTGCGGACGCCAGCTCGAAATCGCGTGAGGGATTTCGGCCCGGAGGGGCGAGACCGCGCGGCAGTTTGCGCGGGCTCGACTCCGTTGCAGACGGTCGTTTCGTCTGCTACGGAGCCGCAGCCCGACCCCGGCGCAGCCGGGGGCACGCCCGAACCCGCAGTAATCAAATGACAGAACCCAGACGATCGACGGACCAGGCGCCCGAAGCGGTAGAGGTGGTGGGAGACCAGTGGTCCCCCCGCTCGCACCAGGTGCGCGACTTCCTGGCGCGCAACGGCGTGCACTACCACTGGACCGACCTGGGGCGCGGCGAGCGGGGCCGCCGGCTGCTGGAGCGGGTGGGCGCGGGCACGGACCGCCTGCCGGTGCTGGTGTTCCCGGACGGCGCCTGGCTGGCCGCGCCGGAGGACGCCGAGCTGGCCGAGCGCATCGGGCTGCGCACCGAGGCGGAACGCCCGTTCTACGACCTGATCATCGTGGGCGGCGGGCCCGCCGGGCTGGCGGCGGCGGTGTACGGCGCCAGCGAGGGCCTGCGGACGCTGATCGTGGAGCAGGAGGCCCCGGGCGGACAGGCCGGGCAGAGCGCCGGCATCGAGAACTACCTGGGCTTCCCCGAGGGGATCACCGGGGCGGAGCTGGCGCGCCGCGCCGTGGACCAGGCCCGGCGCTTCGGGGTGGAGATCCTCGCCGCCCGGCGGGTGGAGCGGGTGCGGGCGGCGGGCGCGTACCGCGCGGTGGCGCTGGACGGCGGCGACGAATTGCGCTGCCACGCCCTGCTCCTGGCCACCGGGGTCGCCTGGCGGGTGCTGGACGCGCCGGGGTGTCCGCGGCTGGTGGGCGCCGGGGTGTACTACGGCGCCGCGGGGGCGGAGGCGCACGCCGTGGGGGATAAGGACGTGTACCTGCTGGGCGGCGGCAACAGCGCCGGGCAGGCGGCCATGCTCCTGGCCCGCTTCGCCCGCAGCGTCACCATGCTGGTGCTGGAGGAGTCCATCGAGGCGCGCATGTCCACGTACCTGGTGGAGCGCATCCGGGGCACGCCCAACATCCACGTGCGCACCGGGCACACGGTCGTCGAGGCGCACGGCGACGGGCGGCTGGAGCGCATCACCATCCAGGACGTCTCGAGCGAGGAGACGGAGACGGTGCTCGCAAACGCCCTGTTCGTGTTCATCGGGGCGGCGCCGCGGACGGAGTGGCTGGAGGGGACGGTGCTGCGCGACGAGGACGGCTACATCCTGTGCGGCGGGGAGATGATGCGCGACGGGGGGCGGCCGGAGGAGTGGCCGCTGGAGCGCGACCCGTTCCTGCTGGAGACCAGCGTGCCGGGCGTGTTCGTGGCGGGGGACGTGCGGGCGGGGTCGGTGAAGCGGGTGGCCTCGGCCGTGGGCGAGGGGTCCATGGCCGTGACCTTCGTGCACCAGTACCTGCGGGACCGGTGACGACGTTCTGAACGGCATTGAACTGCGGTTTTGGGCGTGCCCCCGCTGACGCGGGGTCGGGCTGCGGCTCCGTAGAGCAGCAAACAACGCTGCTCAACGGAGTCGAGCCCCGGCGGAAACTGCCCCGCCGGGTCTCGCCCCTTCGGGCCGACATCCCTCACGCGGGGTTCGCGCCGGCGTCCGCCCCGAGGGTGTCGCACGTCCGGCGATCCGTCGCTGTGCCAAGGGGTTGGCAAGCGGGGCGAATGTCGCCATCCTTCCTGCGCTCCGGCGCCGCGCGCCTCCTGCGGAAACCCCGTCAGACCGTCCGATCCCCATGCTGAAGCTACGCGATTCCGTCCTGGTCGCCGCGCTCGCCCTGCTCGCCGCCTGCGGCGGCGGCGAGGGCGGGGGCGCGCAGGCCGCCTCCGCCGGCGGCGACTCCGCCGCGGCGGGGGCCGGCGACACCGCAAGCGCGGCGCAGCCCGCCGCCCCGGCGCGCTCGCCGCGCGACGAGGCGCCCGCGCAGATCCGTGGGCTGTACCTGAACGCCTACGCGGCGGGGTCGCCCAACCGGCTCCCCAAGCTGATCAAGATGGCGGACGACACGGAGATCAACGCCTTCGTGGTGGACGTCAAGTCGGAGCGGGGGGTGCACTACACCACCTCCCTCCCGCTGGCCAAGCAGCTCCAGCAGCCGGGCGAGAACACGCTGGAGGACCTCAAGACCTTCGTGGACTCGCTCAAGGCGCACGGCATCTACACCATGGCGCGGATCGTGGTGTTCAAGGACCCCATCCTGTCCAAGGCCAAGCCGGAGTGGTCGGTGCAGCGCCCCGGCGGCGGGCTGTGGGTGGACAAGGCCGGGAACACCTGGGTGAGCACCTGGGACGAGAACGTGTGGGACTACAACCTGGACATCGCCGAGGAGGCCGCCAAGGCGGGCTTCGACGAGATCCAGTTCGACTACGTGCGCTTCGCGGAGCCGTACAAGAGCCTGCCGCCGCAGGTGCACCCCAAGGCCCGGGGCGACCGCACCGACGCCATCGCCGCGTTCCTCAACGAGGCCAAGCGCCGCCTGCACCCGCTGGGGGTGACGGTGACGGCGGACGTGTTCGGGCTGTCGCCCAACGACCCGCACGACGTCAACATCGGGCAGCAGTGGGAGACGCTCTCCGCCATCGCGGACCACCTGCTCCCCATGAGCTACCCGTCGCACTACCTCCCCGTGCACCTGCCCGGCGTCCCCAAGCCGGACCTGATGCCGTACGAGACCGTGTTCAAGTCGGTGGGGATGGCGCGGCTGCGCAGCGACGCGCTCGCCGGGGCGGGGGTGAAGCCGGCCCGGGTGATCCCCTGGCTCCAGGCCTTCTCGGCCCCCTGGCTGGGCCGCAACCACCAGACGTACGGGCCCGAGCAGATCCGCCAGCAGACCAAGGCGGTGTACGACGTGGGCTACGACGACTGGGTCCTGTGGCACCCGGGCTCCAAGTACGAGCCCTTCCTGGCCGGCCTGGAAAAGGAGACGCGGTCGCACCGGGCCGCCTCCTACACCGCTCCCGCCGACGTGCAGGCGATGGTCCGGCGCTTCGAGCGCGAGGGCGTGGCCGAGGCGCGCCGCAAGGCGTCCGAGCAGGCCCGCGGCGACGTCAGCGACCCGGCGGCCGCCCAGGCCGCGCGCGCGGGCCGCCCCGAGCCCGGCGGCGACTCGTCCGCCGTGAAGCCCGGCCGGAACGCCCCCGCCGAGGCCACGCCGGAGGCCCGGCCGGTGCCCGCCGCCGGGGGGCAGACGCGGCCCTGAACGGCAGGGAACAGGGAACAGGGAACAGGGAACAGCCTGCAACTGCAACGGAGCCCCCACCGCGAGATCTCGGTGGGGGCTCCGTCATCCAGGGTGCCGGAGTTCGCGGGCGCCCGAAATGACAAGGAGGAGCGAGGATGCGCGAGCAGCGGGGGGTGGTGGCGGCGCCGGAGATGCGGGCGGAGATGCGCCTGCCGGACGGGCGTCGGCTGGCGTGGTCGGAGTGGGGAGCGGAGGGCGGGGTTCCCGTGCTGTTCTGCACGGGCGCGGCGATGAGCGGGTGGCTGGGGTTCGGCGCGGGCGACCTGCGGGAGCTGGGGATGCGGCTGCTGGCGGTGGACCGGCCGGGGCTGGGGCGCTCGGACCCGCACCCCGCCAAGACGCTGCGCTCGTGGGTGGAGGACGTGCGCGCCCTGGTGAAGGACGGCGGGCTGCGCGACCCGCTGGCGGTGGGCTTCTCGCAGGGGGCGCCGTTCGCCTTCGCGCTGGCGGGCGCCGGGGTGGTGCGGGCGCTGGCGGTCGTGTCCGGGCAGGACCAGCTCTCGCACCCCCGCCTGCGGCCGCTCCTGCACCCCGACGTGGCGGGGATGGTCGACGCGGCCCGGAGGGACCCGGAGGAGTTCGAGCGGTGGTTCGCGGGGATGGCCACGCCCGAGGGGCTGTGGGCGCTGGTCCTGGGGATGAGCGGCGAGCGCGACCGCGCCCTGTACGGGGACGCGGAGTTCGGCGCCGCCTACGAGCGGGCGCTGCGGGAGGGCTTCTCGCAGGGCGCCGGGGGCTACGCCCGCGACCTCGTCAACGCGCTGGGCCCCTGGCCGGTGGAGCCGGAGGAGGTGGGCGTGCCCGTGGACCTGTGGTACGGGGCGCTGGACACCAGCACCGTCCACTCCCCGGACCACGGCGCGACGCTGGCCGCACGGCTGCCGGACGCGTCGTACACGCTGGACCCGGAGGAGGGCGGCTCCATCCTGTGGACCCGGTCGCGCGACATCCTGGCGCGGCTCGGAGCGCGCGCGCCGGGGAGCTGACGGGCCGCCCGCGCGCGGGAGCCGCCGGCTAGGCGGCGCTGCGCAGAGGGGCCTGTACGCAGGCGGTGAGCAGCCGCGCGTCCGCGGAGCGGTCGTACACCCCCTGCGCCCCCAGCTCCAGGGCCCATTCCAGGAGCGCCGCGTCGTCCTGGCCGGTGCGGACCACCACCGGGGGGCTGCCGGCCTCGTCCCGGAGGGCCTGCAGGAGCCCGATCCCGTCCAGCCGCGGCATTGCGATCTCGGTGACCACCAGGTCCGGCCGCAGCCGGCGGGCGTAGGCCACCCCCGCCTCGCCGTCCGCGGCCTCGATCACCCGGAACCCCGCCCCCTCCAGCTCGGCCCGGAGCGCCCGGCGCGCCTCCCGGTCCTCGTCCACCACCAGGACCCGCGCGCCGGGCCCGCCGCCGGCGCGCGCCGGGACGGACGGGGGGCGGGCGGCCGGCGCTGCCGGGGCTGACGCCGCGGCCGGTGCCTTGCCTCCACCTCCCAGCAGCTGGGCGAGCAGGGCGTCGACGTCGCTCTGGGCAGCGCTCTCCTGCTGTGCCGGGGCCGCCACGTTGTCCACCAGCTCGTGCAGCGAGGTGGCGCCTGCGAGCACGCGCTCCAGCCCGGACTCCCACAGGGTGCGCATCCCGTTGCCGCGGGCCAGCTCGGTCAGCTCCGGCACGCCGGCCCCCCGGGCGATGGCGTGCTGCATCGCGGCGTCCACCACCAGGATCTCCGCCACCACCATCCGGCCCCGGTACCCGGTCCCCCGGCAGGCGGCGCAGCCCACGTGCCGGCGGAGCCCGTCGGTGCGCCTGCCCATCAGCAGCACCTGCTGCTCGGGGGGAAGGTCCGACAGGGCGAGCGGCTGGCTGCACTCGCCGCAGAGCCGCCGCACCAGCCGCTGGGCCAGCACCCCCTTGAGCGCTCCCGAGAGCGCCCCCGCCTCCGCGCCGATGTCCGCCAGGCGGGAGATGGCCGAGGGCGCGTCGTTGGTGTGCAGCGTGGACAGCACCACGTGCCCGGTCATGCTGGCCTTGATCGCGATCTGCGCCGTCTCGGCGTCGCGGATCTCCCCCACCAGCACGATGTCGGGGTCCTGGCGCAGGATGGAGCGGAGCGCCGCCGCGAAGTCCAGCCCCGCCCGGTCGTTCACCTGCACCTGGTTGATCCCCGGCAGCCGGTACTCGATGGGGTCCTCCACCGTCACCACGTTGCTCTCCGACGACTGCACGTGCCGGAGCGCCGAGTACAGCGTGGTGGTCTTGCCGGACCCCGTGGGCCCGGTGGCGAGGATCATCCCCTCGCGCATGGCCAGGAGCCGGTCCAGGCGGTGCAGCTCGGCCGGCGTGAACCCCAGGCTCGCCAGCCCGGTGCTGGCCACGGCGGAGTCCAGGATGCGGATCACCACCTTCTCCCCCAGCCCGCCCAGCGGCAGGGTGGAGACGCGCAGGTCCACGGGCCGCCCGTCGAGCCGCGTCACGGCCCGCCCGTCCTGCGGGCGGATGCGGTCGGCGATGTCGAGGTTCGCCGTGACCTTGATGCGGCTGACCAGCGGCAGCGCCGTTTCCGCGGGGATCCACCCGGCGTCGTACAGGGCGCCGTCCACCCGGAAGCGGGCCAGCATCCCGTCCGCCTTGGGCTCCAGGTGGACGTCGCTCGCCTTGTCGCGGAGCGCGGCCGCGAGGATCCGGTCCAGGACCTCCACCGGGGCGCCGCCGAGGTCCAGCGGCGCGGGAGCCGCGGCGGGAGTCGCCGCGGGCGCGGTGGCCGGCGGGCGCCGGTGCGCCGCGGCCGGCGGGGGCGGAGCGGGCGCCCGGTACACGCTCTCCCGCGCGGTGCGGAGCTGGGCGGGGCTCGCCAGCACCAGGCGGACGGGACGGGAAGCGGCCGCCTGGAGCTCCTCGGCCAGCCCGTGCCGCACCGGGTTCGCCGCGGCGACCTCCAGGGCTCCCTCGTGGAGCCGGACGGGTGCCACGTCGAAGCGCAGCGCCGCCGCGCGCGGCAGGAGCGGCGCCAGCTCGGCTCCCGCCCGGGACAGGTCCGCGGCGGGGAGCCGGGACGCCGCGCTCGCCGCCTTGAGGATGACCGAGTCCGCCACGCCCGCCGCGGAGAGCGCCTCCCACGCGGTGGGCGCCGGCATGGCCGCCGCCGCCGCCGCGGACCCGTGCCCGATCCTCCTGAACTCGTCCATCAGCCACTGGTCCGGCCACGCCGCGGAGCGCGTGGCGGACGGACCGGTCTTTGGATTCCTGGTGGTCATGGGGGGGACACGGGCATCACGGGGAGGGGAGGCTGGCGGGAATCCCGTGAGTATCGGCAGGTCGTCGCCGGAACAGGAGCGGAGGAGGGAAGGAAGGCGTGCGGCGGACGCCAGCGCGGGCCCCGCGTGAGGGATGCCGGCCCGAAGGGGCGAGACCCGGCGGGGCAGTTTCCGCCGGGGCTCGACTCCGTTGGCGAGCGTTGTTTGCTCGCCTACGGAGCCGCAGCCCGACCCCGCGCCAGCGGGGGCACGCCCAACCCGGCCGGAAAGCAGTTCAGCCGTTCAGCCGCACCCGGAAACGCAGAAGGGGACCGGATCGCTCCGGTCCCCTTCGCCTGCCGTCGGTCCGACCGAAAAGGTCAGTTCTCGCCGCCGTACACCGGCGTGCCCGCGTCGGCGGCCGTGGCCACCCAGTTGTTCACCGTGCGCCGCAGCGTCTGCATGCGGTTGTTGGCCTCGGTCTGGTAGGTGCGGTTGGCCAGGAGCACCGCCCAGGTGCCGCGGTCCGGGTCGATCCAGATGGAGGTGCCCGTGTAGCCGGTGTGGCCGTAGGCGTTGGGGGAGATGCGCAGCCCCGCCGCGCCGCCGCCGCTGCGGTTGGGCGACTCCCACCCCAGCGCGCGGGTCCCCACCTGGCGCCGCCCGAACATCCTCACCGTCTCCGGCTTCAGGACCCGCACCCCGTCCAGCTCGCCCTCGTTGGCGAGCATGGCGGCGAAGCGGGCCAGGTCGTGCGCGGTGGAGAAGAGCCCCGCGTTGCCGGCGATGCCGCCCAGCTGCCGGGCGATGGGATCGTGCACCTTGCCCTGGAAGGCGTCGCCCTGGGTGCGGGCGGTGGACGCGCAGATGGTGCACCCCGGGCCGGCGGCGTAGGTGGTGTAGCGCATCTTGAGCGGGCCGTACACGCGCCGGTCCAGCAGCCGGAAGATGGGCTCGCCCGCCGCGCGCTCGGCGGCGGCGAAGAGCACCACGAAGCCGATGTCCGAGTACTCCACCCGCGCGCCCGGGGCCGACTGGAGCTGCATGCGCACCGCGCGCCCCAGCGCCTCCTCCGGCGTGCGGCCGCCCAGCTCCGCCCAGGACGGAAGGCCGGAGGTGTGCGTGAGCAGGTGGCGGATGGTCACGGACTCCTTGCCCCCGCCGTAGAACTCGGGCAGGTAGCGCCACACGGGCGCGTCCAGCTGCACCTTGCCGTCCTCCACCAGCAGCATCAGCGCCGTGGTGGTGGCGACCACCTTGGTGAGCGAGGCCAGGTCGTACACGGTGCGGTCCGGGTCCACCGGCACGTCCTCGGCGGTCCAGCCGGTGGTGCCGATGCCGCGCTCCACCACCACCTGCCCGCGGCGGCCCACGGCGAGCGCGGCCCCGGGGAAGGCCCCGCGGCGCACCTCGTCGGCGATCGCCGTCTCGGCGCGGATCAGCGAGGTAAGGCTGAGCCCGGCGGCGGCGGCGCCGGGGAGCGCGTGGTACGCGTCCAGGGTGGCCACGTCGGCGCGGGGTGCGGACGCGACGGGGCGGAGCGAGTCGGACGGGGCGGCGGCGGGGACTGCCGGGCCGTGGGCGGCGTGCAGGGACGCCGCCGCGGAAAGGAGCAGCGGGAAGAGCATGGCGGGGCTGTTTTGCTACGGGGAACGACCGGGCGTGAGTGCGAGCGGTGAGCACAAGCTGCCGTGCGCCCGCGGCCGTGTCAACGACAAGAAGCGGGCCCCATGGAGGGGCCCGCGGAGAACGCCTTGTCGATGAACGGCTTGCGCAAAAGGGCGCGTTCGGCGCGGCGCTCGTTCCCGTTGCGGAACGCGGCAGCGCCTTGCGCCCTGCAACGTCACGCCGCGCCGGAGCGGACCGCCTCCAGCTCCTCCCAGCGGGCATAGAGCGCGTCCACCCGCTCGGACGCTTCGCGGAAGGCGGCGGTGGCGCGCGCGATCTCGTCGGGGGACGCGGAGTAGAGCGCGGGGTCGGCCAGGCGGGCGCCCAGCTCCTCCTTGCGCGCCTCGGCCTCCAGGATGGCCTCCTCCATCCCCCCCAGCTCCTTCTGCTCCTTGAAGGACAGCTTGCGGGGGCCGTCCTTTTTCTCGGGGCGGGCGGCGGGTGCCCCTGCCGGGCCGGGCTTCCGCTCGGCGGGGCGCTGCGCGGCCTCCTGGGCTTCGCGCTCGGCGCGCAGGCGGCGGTACAGGTCGTAGCTCCCGGCGTGGCGCCGCAGCCGCCCCTCGCCCTCGAAGACGATCAGCCCCGTGGCCACCTTGTCCAGGAAGAACCGGTCGTGCGTCACCAGCAGCACGCACCCGGGGTAGTCGGCCAGCACCGACTCCAGCACCTGGAGGGTGACCAGGTCCAGGTCGTTGGTGGGCTCGTCCAGGATCAGCAGGTTGGCGTCCTGGAGGAGGAGCCGCGCCAGGAGCACGCGGTTGCGCTCGCCGCCGGACAGCGAGCGGACCACCTGCCGCTGCTGCGCCGGCGAGAACAAAAAGGTCTCCAGATAGCTGCGCAGGTGGGTGCGCTCCCCGCCCACCGTGACCCAGTCCTGGTTGCTGACCGACTCGTAGATGCTGAGGTCGGGGTCGAGGTCCTCGCGCCGCTGGTCGAAGTAGGCGATGCGGGTGTTCTTGCCCGTCTCCACCTCGCCGGCGTCGGGCGCCTCCAGCCCCATGATGATGCGCAGCAGCGTGGTCTTGCCGGCGCCGTTGGGGCCGATGATGCCGATGCGCTCGCCGGCCTGGAGGATGGTGCTGAAGTCGCGGACCAGCGTCCGGCCGCCGTAGGCCTTGGAGATGCCGTGCAGGTTGAGCACGGTGCGCCCCAGGTGCGGCACGGCGCCCGTCGCCATCTCCACGGTGTCGCGCGAGGGGAGGCGCCGGTCGGCCTGCTCCTTCTGCAGGTCGCCCAGGCGGTTGATGCGCGCCTGCTGCTTGCCGGTGCGCGCGGAGGGGGAGCGCTTCACCCAGGCAAGCTCCTGGGCGATCAGCTTCTTCCGCTTGTCCTCCTCGGTGGACAGGCGCTCCATGCGCTCGGCGCGGGCCTCCAGGTACTCGGTGTAGCCGCCGGGGTAGGCGGTCAGCTCCCCCACGGACACCTCGATCATCCGGCTGACCACCCGGTCCAGGAAGTAGCGGTCGTGGGTGATCAGCATCACCGCGCCGGGGTACCCCTGGAGGTGCTCCTCCAGCCAGGCCGTGGTGTCGGCGTCCAGGTGGTTGGTGGGCTCGTCCAGCAGGAGCAGCTCGGGCTGCTGCAGGAGGACGCGGGCCAGGGCGACGCGCTTCCGCTCGCCGCCGCTGAGCCCTTCCACGGGCCGCTCCCAGCGCTCCACCCCCAGCCGGGTGAGGATCGCCTCCATGCGGTGCTCGTAGTCCCACCCGCCCAGCGCCTCGATGCGCCCGGCGATCTCGCCCTGGCGGGCCAGCAGCCGGTCCAGGTCGCCCCCGCCCTGCGAGAGCAGGCCGGCGACCTCGTGGAAGTCGGCGATGGCGTCGCGCAGCTCCGGCTTGCCGGCGGCCACGGCGCGCAGGATGGTGTCGCCCTCCTCGAACTCGGGCTCCTGGGCCAGGTAGCCCACCCGGGCGTCGCGGCGGAAGGCCAGGGTGCCCCCCTCGTGCCCGTCGATGCCGGCGACGATGCGGAACAGCGTGCTCTTGCCGGAGCCGTTGACGCCGATGAAGCCCACCTTCTCGCCCTCGTCCACGGCGAAGGCGACGCCGTCGAAGACGACGCGCGGGCCGAAGCTCTTGTGCAGGTCCTGCACGGTCAGTACTGGAGTAGCCATAGTCCCGGAATATCGAAGCAACCCCGGGACCGAGCAAGGACGCACCGGAGGCGGAGCCATGGAACAGGGAGAGCTGGCGGCGATCTGGGTGAAGCGCGCGCACCGCGGCGTGATGGACGCCGCGCAGGCGGCGGAGCTTGTGGCGGGGCGGGGGATCGTGGGCAACGCGGACCAGGGGCGCCGCCGCCAGGTGACGTTGCTGGAGGAGGAGGTGTGGACCGAGCTGATGCAGCGGGTGGGCGGGAGCGCGCCCCCCGCGGCGCGCCGCGCCAACCTGCTGCTGCGCGGCGTGCGCCTGGCGGGGACGCGCGGGCGCGTGCTGCGCATCGGCGGGATCCGGCTGCGCATCGCGGGCGAGACCAAGCCGTGCGAGCGGATGGAGGAGGTGCAGCCCGGCCTGCGCGCGGCGATGTACCCGGACTGGGGCGGCGGCGCCTTCGCGGAGGTGCTGGACTCGGGGACGATCCGGGTGGGCGACGCGGCGGAGTGGGAGGAGTGAACGGCAGTACAGTGAACGGCAGTACGGAGTACGAAGTACGCTCGGACGGCGTCGTTCGACCCGGCGCCGGTGCAATTCCCTTGTGCCGGGCGCGGGCGGGAGGTAACATGCCGCGCGAATCGTCCGTTTGCGGACGCTCCTCGCCACACGCCATTCTCCGCCGCACATGCACATCCGCACCTCCTTTCGCGCCGCGATGCCCGCGGCGCTGGCCCTGCTCGCCGCGTGCGCGGGAGCCGCCGGCGGGTCCGGCTCGCCGGCCGCCCCGGGGCTCTCCCGCGAGGCCGTCTACCTGTCGCCGCGGCCGGCCCCGCGCGAGAACTGCGGGCAGGCGCCCGTTCCCATGCGGCTCCCCGCGCTCTCCGAGCTGGCCGACTCCGCGGCGCTCACCGCGGCGATCGCCGCCTACGCGGCGCAGCACCGGTTCGATGCCCGGCGCGACTCCACGTACACGCTGTTCTCCGTCGCCTTCGGGCGGGAGGGGCGGGTGGAGCGGGTGCGGGGGATCGAGTGGTGGATGCCGGAGGGCACGGTGGACCCGCTCGCCGCGATCGTCTCGCGGCACCTGAAGCCGCAGCCGGGCGGCGGCAGCGTGCGCCTGCGGGTGCGCCCGGACGCCCAGCCGATCATCCGCGTGGGCCGCTCCCAGGTGTGCAGGCCGGGCTCCGCGATGAGTTTCCGCCTGGTGGCCCCGCAGCTCGACCCGCTCTCCAAGCCGCAGCCCATCCTGCTGCGCATCCGCGTCTCCACCGACGGGCGCGTGGTGGGGGCGCAGGTGCTGCGCAGCTCCGGCGAGGAGGAGCTGGACCGCTGGGTGAGGAGCAACGTGGAGCGGTACCAGTACGCGCCGGGGCTGGTGGACGGCGTTCCGGTGGAGATGGAGTACCAGCAGACCGTGCAGATCGCCGCGCGCCGCTGACGCGCACCGCGGGCAGAAGCACGGAGGGGGCGGGGACCGCGACGGTCCCCGCCCCCTCCCGCTTTCGGCGCCCCGCGCAATTCCCCGCGTGAGGGATGCGCGCCCGGAGGGCCGAGACCCCGCGGGGCAGTTTCCGCGGGGGCTCGGCTGCGTTGGCGAGCGTTGCTTGCTCGCCTACGCAGCGCGCAGCCCGACCCGAGCGTCAGCGAGGGGCACGCCCACACCCGCAGTTCGCCGTGTCCGGAATCACTGCTTACGCACCGGGACGAACTTGAAGTTGTGGTAGTCGAAGCTGAAGTCGGCCAGCTGCGAGAACGCCTCCATCTCGAACGCCCCCACCTGCCCGGCCGGGTCCAGCGTGAAGGTGACGAAGGCGTCGGCCGAGGTGCGCTCGCGGAAGCGGGCCACGAAGGTGTCGTAGTGCCAGTGCTCCAGGTCGGCCGTGAGCGACGGCGAGTGGGAGAAGCGCAGCACCAGCTTTCCGTTCTCCAGCGCGATGGAGGCGTCGCCGTAGAGCGGGTCGGTGTAGGGGCCGGCGTAGCGGGCCAGCGGCAGCGAGGGCCGGGTGTTGCGGGCGCGGGCGGCGGCGGCCTGCCGCTCGGCCTCGGCGGCGCGCTCCTCGCCGCGGCGCGCCTGGGCGGCGAAGGCGGCGGTCCAGTCGGTCTGCGGGGCGCCCAGGAAGCGGTCCATGATCCACCAGCCGAGCGCGGTGTGCGCGGAGGTCTCGGCGTTGGTGAGGATCACGATGCCCAGCTTCTGGTCGGGCACCAGCAGCGTGCGCGAGGTCATCCCCGCCAGGCCGCCGGTGTGGGTGACCACCTTGTGCCCGCGGTAGTCGCGCAGCGACCACCCCAGCCCGTACTGGGAGAACTCGGGCGTGTACGCCTCCAGCCCCGGCTGCGGGGCGCCGATGGGGAGGATGGTCTGCCCGCTCCACATCTCGCGGGTGCGCTGCGCGCTCCACAGCCGCCGGTCGCTCCCGGCCACGCGCCCGGAGTCCAGCTGCACGATCATCCACTTGGTGAGGTCCGCGACGTTGCTGACCAGCGAGCCGGCGGGGGCGGCGTTGTCCATGTTGTCGCGCGACACCACCCGCAGCGGCCCCTGGAAGCGCGAGTGCGGCATGGCCACGTCGCCCGCCTGCGGCAGGTCGCGGGCGAAGAGCAGCGTGGAGGTCATCCCCAGCGGCTGGAGGATGCGCTGCCGCACGAAGGCGTCCCACTGGGTGCCGGTGACGGCGGGGATCACCTCGCCGGCGGCCAGGAAGGGGATGTTCTGGTACGCGTAGGTCGTGCGGAAGCTGCTGGCCGGCGCCAGGGCGCCGATGCGGGTGAGCACCTCGCGCGGCGGGTAGGTGGAGCGGTACCAGAGCAGGTCGCCGCCGCCCAGCCCCAGCCCGCTGCGGTGCGAGAGCAGGTCGCGGAGGGTGAGCTCGCGGGTGACGTACGGGTCCGAGAGGCGGAACCAGGGGAGCCGCTCCACCACCCGGTCGTCCCACGACACCCGGCCCGAGTCCACCAGCATGGCCAGCGCGGCGGCGGTGAACGCCTTGGTGTTGGAGGCGATCTGGAACAGCGTGTTGGGCGTCACGCGGGCGGTGTCGTCGCCCATGCGGCGCACGCCGTACCCCTGCACGTGCACCACCCGGCCGTCCTTGACGATGCCGACGGCGATGCCGGGAACCGAGAACTCCCGCAGCGCGCGGGCGACCTCCTGGTCCAGCCCCGGCGGCGGCGCCACCTGCGCGACGAGCGTGGCCGGGGCGAGCGTGAGCGCCGCCGCAAGCGCGAAGCGGCGGACGAGCGAGCGGGGTGTGGTCATCGGGACGGTGCGGGGTTGCGGGAGCCGGGCACGGACGCTGGGATGGCCGGAAAAATACGGCGCCGCCCCCGCCGCGGGCAACGACGTGCCGCGGCGCCCGCACATGGGGCGATCTCCCCATCCGCGCGCCGCCGCCGGGCGTTACCGTGCAGCACCCCGCGGACGCCAGCACCCGCCCCGCGTGAGGGATGCGAGCGCGAAGCGGCGAAACCCAACAGCAGTACCGTTGGGGTTCGCCTCCGTTGCAGACGGTTGTTTCGTCTGCTACGGAGCCGCAGCCCGACCCCGCGTCAGCGGGGGCACGCCCAAATCCGCCGTTCCCCTCGACCGGAGACCCGAATGCCGATGCAGCTCTCGAAGCGCACCGGAAGCCTGCTGCTGGCGATCCTGCTCCTGCTGGCCGGGTGCGACTCGGCGACGGAGCCGGTGCGCCCGCTGCGGGTGATCTTCATCGGCAACAGCCTGACCACCTGGCACGACATGCCCGCCATGGTGCGCGCGATGAGCGAGGCCGCGGGGCGGGGAAGGCCGCTGGAGGTGCGCTCGACCGCGTGGAGCGGGATGTCGCTGCGCGACCACTGGAACGACTCCGGCACCCGCCAGGCGCTGGAGCGCGAGGGCCCCTGGGACGTGGTGCTCCTCCAGGAGAGCGCGCTGGTCTCGGAGGAGGGCAGGGCTTATCTCCGCGAGCACGTCCGCCTGTTCCAGGGGGAGACCCGGGGCCGGGTGGCGCTGATGATGCCCTGGCCGCCGCGGCCCGCCCGGCAGTACTCGGACGACGTGCACCGCGCCTTCCGCCAGGTCGCCGCGGAGACGGGGGCCGAGTTCGTCCCCGCCGGCGAGGTGTGGCGCGAGGCCGCGCTCCGCGACCCGGCGCTCGACCTGTACGACCCCGACGGCGGCCATCCCAACGCCGTCGGCACCTACGCGGCCGCGCTCGCCGTCTTCCAGAGCCTCACGGGGGAGTCGCCCCTGGGCCTGCCGTACACGCTGAAGCTGCACACGGGCGCGGAGGTCCGGCTGGATCCCGCGGCCGCGGCGCTGCTCCAGGCTTCCGCCGTGGCGGCGAAGTCGGTGACCCGCTGAACGGCGGCGGGCGCCCTGGTCGGGAAATTCCCCGCGCCGGAATGCGTACTCTTCCCTGCTGCGCCCGCGGGCGCGGCCCCCTATCCTGAGGGGATGAGCGGTTCGCGCCACCCGCACCGGAGGCCGTCCATGAACGCCGCAGCATCCCCGTCCGCCCCGCCACGCTCCCCGGTCCCCGAGCTGGAGGAGCGCCGCCGCGACTACCAGGCCGCCGCGGCCGAGGCCCGCGAGCGCTTCGGCGCCCTCACCGGGGCGCAGCTCGCCTGGCGGCCGGAGCCGGGCCGCTGGTCCATCGCCGAGTGCCTGGACCACCTGCACGTCACCGGCGAGGAGGTGCTGGCGCAGGTGGACGCCGCCATCGCCCGGGGGCGGGCGCGCGGCCTGGCCGGCTCGCCGCCGTTCCGCTACGGGTGGCTGGGCCCCTGGTTCGTGCGCGCCAACTCCCCGTCCGGCCGGCCCGTCCGCGCGCCGGGGGTGTTCCGCCCGCGCGAGGGGCGCCCGCCGACCGGCGCGCTGGACGACTTCCTGGCGCTCCAGGACGAGCTTGCCGCGGCGCTGGAGCGGGCCCGGGGGCTGGACCTGGCGCGGGTCAGGGCGCGCTCCCCGGTGACGCCGCTGCTGCGCATCGGCATCGGCTCGTGGTTCGAGGTGGTTGCCGTGCACCAGCGGCGCCACCTGGCGCAGGCGCGCGCGGTGCTGGAGCACCCGGCCTTCCCGCGCGCCTGAGGAGGCCGCCGTGCGCCGCCTCCACCTGGCCGAGATCGAGGACCAGCCCTGGTGCCCGCGCCCCGTGCGGGACGCCGCCACGGACTACCTGGAGCTCATGATCCGCCTGGGGAACGCGTACGCCCCCGTGGCGCCGCTGCTGCGCCGGGCGCTGCGGCGCACGGGGGCGCGGCGGATCGTGGACCTGTGCTCGGGGGGCGGCGGGCCCTGGCCGCGGCTGCTGCCGGAGCTGGAGCGGGAGGGCGGGCCGGTGGAGGTGGTGCTCACCGACCTGTACCCCAACCTGGAGGCTCTCCGCCGCGTGCGCGACGCCACGGGCGGGCGCCTGGCCTTTCGCGAGGAGTCCGTGGACGCCACCCGGATCCCGCCGGGGCTGGACGGCTTCCGCACCGTGTTCACCGCGTTCCACCACTTCCCGCCGGAGCGGGCCCGCGCCATCCTCCGCGACGCCGTGCGCGCCCGCCAGGGGATCGGCGTGTTCGAGGCCACCGAGCGCTCCCCCGCGGGCCTCGCCGCCATGCTCCCCGCGCCTCTGGCGGTGCTCCTCGCCACCCCGTTCATCCGCCCCTTCCGCCCCTCGCGGCTGCTGTGGACGTACCTGCTCCCCGCGGTCCCGGCGCTGGTGCTGTGGGACGGCGTGGTGTCGTGCCTGCGCACCTACACCCCGGACGAGCTGCGGGCGATGGCGGACGAGCTGGCGGGGGAGGGATACCGCTGGGAGATCGGCCGGGCGCGGAGCCGCGGCGCCCCCGCCCCGGTCACGTACCTGCTGGGCTGGCCGGAGGAGGGAGCGGCGCGGACGCAGCCCTGAAGCGGGCGTCGTGCACGGGTCGTGGCGTGCCCGGGAGGGTGGGGGAGACGTGGAACCGCGCCGGGCGGCGGAGGTACTGTGACGCGGGCGGGGCGGGTCTGGCCCGCCGCGTGCATCCGGCCGCAGGTGCCCCCGGAGCGGTGTACCCCGACGAGCAGTGCAATGCTGTACTACCTGCTGTTCCTGTTCGTCGCCTTCGGCTCCAAGCTGGTGCTCGCCGTCGCGATGATCTACCTGCTGCTCCCGGCGGACCCGCGCTGCACGGAGTGCGACGGCGACACCCTGCTGCTCCGGATGGGCCCGGTGGGCCGCGCGACGTCGTGGCTCCTCTTCGGGCAGCTCCAGCGGCGCTGGTGCCCCCGCTGCGGCTGGGAGGGGATGGCCCGCCCCGGCCCCCGCGTGGAGGCGGAGCCGGCCGCGGAGCGCCGGGGGACGCCGGCGTGAACGGACGAGGGGACAGGGGACAGGGGACAGGGAACAGGGAACAGGGAACAGGGAACAGGGAACAGGGAACAGGGAACAGGGAACAGGGAACAGGGAACAGGGAACAGGGAACAGGGAACAGGGAACAGGGAACAGCCTGCAACTGCAGCGGCGCCCCCGCCTCGGGATCGAGGTGGGGGCGCCGTCGTAGGGGCCGTCGCCCGGTCGGGCGGCGCCTCTTGTGCACTCGGTCCCTCGCGACCGAACTTGGGGGCGTCGGGCGGCCGCGCGCCGCGCATCTCACACCAGACCAGAGGGGATCGGCGTGATCGGGTCCAGAATCGTGCTGGCGGCCGCCGCGTGCGTGCTCGCCCTTCCGACGCTCGGGGCCGCGCAGGCCGGGGGCAGCGCGGCCCCGCTGGTGATCGGCGAGACGTTCACCCTGCGCTCCGAAGCTCTCGGGGAGACGCGGCGGATCAACGTCTACCTGCCGCCCGGCTACGCCGATTCCGCGGCCGCGCCCATGCCGGTGCTGTACATGCCCGACGGCGGCATCGCCGAGGACTTCCTGCACGTGGCGGGGCTGGTGCAGGTCTCGGTGGGCAACGGGACGATGCGGCCCTTCATCCTGGTGGGGATCGAGAACACCGAGCGCCGCCGCGACATGACCGGACCCACCCGGAACGAGGAGGACAGGAAGATCGCGCCGCGCGTGGGCGGGTCGGCCGCCTTCCGCGCGTTCATCCGGCGGGAGCTGATGCCCCAGGTCAGGGCCCGCTACCGCACCACCGCGGAGACGGCCGTGGTGGGGGAGTCGCTGGCGGGGCTCTTCGTGGTGGAGACGCTTTTCAAGGAGCCGGACCTGTTCGACACCTACATCGCGTTCGACCCGAGCGTGTGGTGGAACGACCAGGGTCTCGTGAACGGGGCCGCGGAGGACCTGCGCCGTCTGCCGAAGCGGCCGAAGACGCTCTACCTGGCCGGCGGCTCCGAGGCGATGACTTCCGGGGCCATGCAGCAGTTCGCCGACGTCCTCGCCCGGAGCGCGCCGCCGGAGCTCCGCTGGCACTACGAGCGGATGCCGGAGGAGCGCCACTCCACGATCTACCACCCGGCCGCCCTCCGGGCGTTCCGCGCGGTGCTCGCGCCGGCCGCGGGCGGCCGCGAAGGAGCCCGGGAGTGAGGGCGGCGCGCGCCGCGGGCGCGGCCGCCCTCGCGCTCCTGGCGGCCTTCCCGGCCCGCGCGCAGGTCGTGAACCTCTGGCCCGGCGCGGCCCCGGGCACCGAGAGCTGGACCCAGCAGGAACGGACGGTCGAGGGCACGCCGGTAGGGACCGTGGTCTTCAACGTGGTCACCCCCACGCTCACGGCCTACCTGCCGGAGCCGGGGAGGGCGACGGGGACGGGCGTCGTCATCGCCCCCGGCGGCTACTTCGTCGCGCTGGCCGTCAGCCAGGAAGGGAGCGACGTCGCGCGCTGGCTCCAGGAAAGGGGCATCGCGGCGTTCGTGCTCAAGTACCGGATCCTGGAGAAGCGCGGGGAGGGCGTCCCCCGGAACCTGGACATGGACCAGGCCGGCAGGTACGGCATCGCCGACGGGATCCAGGCGCTCCGGGTGGTCCGGCGGCACGCGGCGGAGTGGGGCGTCGCCCCCGACCGGGTGGGCCTGCTGGGCTTCTCCGCCGGGGCCATGGTCACCAGCGGGGCGCTGCTCCAGCCGGACTCCGCGGCGCGCCCGAGCTTCGCCGCGATGGTCTACGGCGGTCCGTTCGGCGTGATGCCGACGATCCCGGCGAAGCTGCCGCCCCTGTTCCTCGCCTGGGCGCAGGACGACGCGGTGGCGCGGGGGCCCGTGGTCCGGTTCCACGACGCCCTGGCCGCGGCCGGCCACAGGCCGGAGACCCACGTCTTCGCCTCCGGCGGCCACGGCTTCGGCATGCGGCGGCAGGGCACCAGCAGCGACCACTGGATCGACGCCTTCTACTTCTGGCTGGAAGCCCAGGGGCTCACCCGGCCGGCTGCAGGAGCGGATCCGCGGAGGTGAGCGTCGCAGGCCCTCACCCGGCGGCCTGAGAGCCGCCACCCTCTCCCAATCCTGGGAGAGGGGGCAACTGCTGGATATCCAGGTGCGGCAGGCAGTTGCGTGAGGGATTCCGGCCCGAAGGGGCGAGACCCGGCGGGGCTGTTTCCGCCGGGGCTCGACTCCGTTACGCACAGTTTTATCGTGCGTTACGGAGCCGAAGCCCGACCCCGGCGCAGCCGGGGGCACGCCCGAACCCGCCGTGAAGCCGTAAAGTCGTATGTAGCTCTCTCCCGGGAACCAACATTGCAGTGCCGCTCCGCCCTGGAAACGTGAGGAGAACAAGGGGAACGGAGGAGCGCGAGATGATGCGATCGTCGGAACGTTCGGTGTCGGTGTGGGAGGCCACCCGCCCGCAGCGCTCGCTGCCGCCGCTGGCGGGAGAGGCGGAGGCGGACGTGTGCGTGGTGGGGGCGGGGATCGCCGGGATGACCGTGGCGTACCTGCTGGCGAAGGCGGGGCGCAGCGTGGTGGTGCTGGACGACAACGCCGTGGGCGGCGGGGAGACCGGGCAGACCACCGCCCACCTGGCCAGCGCCTTCGACGACTACTACCACGTCGTCGAGAAGATCCACGGCGAGGAGGGCGCGGCGCGGGTGCACGAGAGCCACCAGGCGGCCATCGAGCTGATCGGCGAGATCGCGGCGGCCGAGGGGATCGAGTGCGAGTACGAGCGGGTGGACGGGTACTTCTTCCTGGCGCCCAACGAGACGCGCGATTTCCTGGAAAAGGAGCGCGACGCCGCGGTCCGGGCCGGGCACGCGGACGCCGAGATCGTGGAGCGGATCCCCGGGCTCCCCTTCGACAGCGGGCCGGCGCTGCGCTTTCCGCGGCAGGGCCAGTTCCACCCGCTCAAGTACCTGGAGGGGCTCATCGGCGCCATCCAGCGGCTGGGCGGGCGCATCCACACGGGCAACCACGTGCTGGAGGTCCGCGGCGGGGATCGCCCCGAGGCGCGCGGCGAGGGGTTCGCGGTGCGGGCGGGGGCGCTGGTGGTGGCCACCAACTCGCCCATCAGCGACCGCTTCACCATGCACACCAAGCAGGCGCCCTACCGCACCTTCGTGATCGGGGCGCGGGTGAAAAAGGGCGCGGTGCCGCACGGGCTGTACTGGGACACCCTGGACCCGTACCACTACGTGCGCCTGGCCGCGCTGGAGGGCGACCCGGAGCACGAGATGCTGGTGGTGGGCGGCGAGGACCACAAGACCGGCCACCACGACGACGCCGACCAGCGCTACGCCCGGCTGGAGGCGTGGACGCGCGAGCGCTTCCCCGTGGTCTCGGTGGACCTGCGCTGGTCCGGCCAGGTGCTGGAGCCGATGGATTACCTGGGCTTCATCGGGCGCGACCCGGGATCCGGGATGAAGAACGTGTACCTGGCCACCGGCGACTCGGGGCAGGGGATGACGCACGGCACCATCGCCGGGCTGCTCATCTCCGACCTGGTGCTGGGGAACCGCAACCCCTGGGAAAATATCTACGACCCGGCGCGGACCACGCTGTCGCGCGAGTCGGTCAAGGAGTTCCTCGTCGAGAACCTGGACGTGGGGGTGCGCTACCTGGACTGGCTGCGCACCGGCGAATCGTCCGCGGACGCCATCGCCCCGGGGACGGGCGCCGTCCTGCAGCGCGGGAGCCAGAAGATCGCCGCGTACCGCGACGATTCGGGCGTGCTGGTGGAGCGCTCGGCGGTGTGCACGCACCTGGGGTGCATCGTGCACTGGAACACCGAGGAGCGCAGCTGGGACTGCCCCTGCCACGGCTCGCGCTTCGCGCCGGACGGCGCGGTGCTCAACGGCCCGGCGCCGTACCCGCTGAAGCCGGTGGAGCCGGAGGCCGCCCGATGAGCCGGGTGCGGGTGGTGATCCTGGACATCGACGGCACCCTCATCGACAGCAACGACGCCCACGCGCAGGCGTTCCTGGACGCGGCGGAGGAGCTGGGGCTGGAGGTGCCGGAGTTCCGGGAGGTGTGGCGGCGGATCGGGATGGGCGGGGACAAGCTGATCCCCCAGGTGTGGGGCTTCGAAAAGGACAGCGAGCAGGGCGAGAAGCTGAACGCGCGCAAGGGCGAGATCTTCCGCGAGCGCTTCCTCCCCACCCTGCAGCCCACCCGCGGCGCCCGCGCGCTGCTGCACCGCATGCGCGACGACGGGATCAAGCTGGTGGTGGCCACCTCGGCCGACCGGGAGGACCTGGACGCGCTGCTGGAGCGGGCCGGGGTGCAGGACCTGATCCAGGAGGCCACCTCCGCCGACGACGTGGAGGCGTCCAAGCCGGACCCGGACATCGTCCACGCCGCGCGCGACGAGGGTGGCTTCCCCGCCGAGCAGACGGTGATGCTGGGGGACACGCCCTACGACGTGGAGGCCGCGAACCGCGCCGGCGTGCCCATCATCGCCGTGCGCTCCGGCGGCTGGGGCGACGAGGACCTCGAGGGCGCCGTCGCCGTCTACGAGGACCCGGCGGACCTGCTGGACCACTTCGACGAATCGGCGGTGGGGCGCGGCGGGGGCGGCTGATTTCAACCGCGGGTTCGGGCGTGCCCCCGGCTGGCGCCGGGGTCGGGCTTCGGCTCCGTAACGCACGATACAACTGTGCGTAACGGAGTCGAGACCCGGCGGAAACTGCCCCGCCGGGTCTCGCCCCTTCGGGCCGTAATCCCTCACGCGGGGGTGGTGCTGGCGTCCGCTGGGACCCCCTCCCCCGGCCCCTCCCCCGCAAGCGGGAGAGGGGAGCACTGCAACGGCGCCCCCGCCGGGATCTCCCGACGGGGGCGCCGTTGCAGTTGCAGGCTGTTCCCTGTTCCCTGTAACCTGTTCCCTATCCGTTCAGCAGCCCGACACGCACAGGTTGCTAAGCGCGCCCAGGTCCGCCTCGATGCCGGCGAGCCGGCTGGAGTAGGTGGTGGTGTAGTCGGTGCCGGGGCCGCCCCACATGACGCCATGCAGCTGCACGTCGTTGTTGCTGACCCACACGTACACCGGCGAGCCGCTGTCGCCGCCCTCGGACCACACCTTGGAGATGTCCTGGCAGCGCAGGCTGCCGATGGTCACGCAGGAGTTGGTGACGTTGCCGTAGGTGGAGCCGCTGGTGCGCCCCGTCTTGTCCAGCGAGGTCCCCACCGGCAGCGAGCCCGTGTAGCGGGCCACGATGCGGAAGTCGCCGGTGATGGTCGTGCCGGCGTTGGCGCCGGTGGCCCAGGCGGTGCGCGCGATCAGGCCGCGGGCCGTGGCGCGCGTGCCGTTGTTGCTGATGTAGGCGGCGTCCGCCTGGCGGCAGGAGGCGACGCCGCTGACGCAGGCGTACAGCGCGCGGTCGGCGACCTCGTTGCCGATCTGGTTGCCGCTGGCGACGGTGTTCTGGTAGATGGCGATGCCGTCGCTGGCGTACTGGGTGCCGGTGCAGTGGGCGTTGGTGACGAAGATGCTCGCGCCCGTGGAGTTGCGCGTGGCCGGGAAGCCCAGCGTGCACAGGTACTGCCCGAAGGCGATCTGAACGCCGCCCTTGAGGGTGGTCTGCCGGTCGCGGAGCGAGGCGCGCTGCTGCGGGGCGGCCTGCGTCTGCGTGGCCACGGCGCTGGCCGGGATCCCCAGGCGCGCGGCCTCGGCGCGGACGGCGCCGGTCGCGGTGGCGTCCGCCACGCCCAGGAGCACGCGGTTGCCCACCTCGTCCACGTCCACCAGGTACACGTCGCCGCGCGACTGCATCAGCGGGGTGAGCTGCTCCGCCCACTCCTTGAGCTGCGCGAAGTCGTGCTCGGCCGGCACGAACACCGGCTGCTGCGGCGCGTCGGCGTGGCGGCCGCGGCGGGCGGCGGCCAGCTCCTGCGCCAGGTAGCGCTGCACCTCGCCGCGCTTGGACCCGTCCACCAGGCGGATCACCGGGGTGCCGTCCTCGCGGAGGTAGAAGCCGGCGAAGCCGGGAGCCTCGGCCCGCGAGGCGCGCGCGAACTCGTCGTCTGGGGTGCGGAACGACTGGGGCGCCCGGCCGGCCGCCGCGTCCGCGGGCTCCGGCCCGACCGGCACGTCGGACGATTCGCAGGCTGCGGTGAACACCAGGGCGAGCAGGGCGGCGGGGACCGATCTGGTGTGCTTCATGTCTGCCTCGTGGGGAAGGATTGGGGCGGGACGCGGCCGGGCGGCCAGATAGTTTCCGACAGTATATGCTTTGCTCCGCGGGGGCGCAAGAACGGTCATTCCGTCGCCCGGGCGGGGCCGGGTGGCACCCGGGGCACCCCGGTTGCATGTTTGTGCTCCTTTTTCAGCAGCGGCGGGGATCCTGGGATGGCACGCACGACGGCGGACGGGGCGGACGGCGAGGGGGTGGACGGCACGCTGGGCGCGGAAGCGACGGGACCGGTACCGCCCTGGGGGTGGACGGAAACGGCGCTGGCGCTGATGGTGTTCGTGTGGGGGGTGAACTTCGCGGTGGTGAAGCGCGCGCTGGAGGCGTTCGATCCGCTGGCGTTCAACGCCCTGCGCTACCCCATCGCCTCGGCGTTCGTGTTCGTGGTGCTGCGCGCCCAGGGCCCGCTGGAGCTCCCCGAGCGCCGCGACTGGCCGCGGATCCTGCTGCTGGGCGTGCTCGGCAACGTGGTCTACCAGATGGCCTTCATCCTGGGGCTGGACCGCACCCTGGCCGGCCACGCCAGCCTGATCCTGGCGCTGACCCCGGTGTTCACCGCCTTCCTGTCGTCGGTGACGGGCCACGAGCGCCCCGGTCCCCGCACCTGGCTCGGCGCCGCCCTCGCCGCCGCCGGGGTGGCGCTGGTGACGGGGAGCGCGCTGACGCTGGGCGGTGGGAGCAAGCGCGCGCTGACGGGCGACCTGATCCTGCTGGGCGCCTGCTTCGCCTGGGCGCTCTACACGGTGGGCGCCCGCCCCGTGGTGCAGAAGTACGGCTCGGTGAAGACCACCGCCTGGACGCTGTGGGTGGGGACGCTGGGGCTGGTGCTGCTGGGGACGCCGGGCCTCGTCGGCCAGGACTGGGGCGCGGTGGGCGCGGGCGCCTGGGCCGGCCTGTGGTTCTCGGCCATCATGTCCATCGGCCTCGCCTACCTGATCTGGTACCGCGGCGTGGAAAAGATCGGCAACACGCGCACCTCCATCTTTTCCAACCTCACCCCCCTGGTCGCCCTCGCCGTCGGCGCCCTGTGGCTGGGCGAGCGCCCCGGCCCGCTGGCGCTGCTGGGCGTGGTGGTGACGCTCTCCGGCGTGCTGCTGGTGAGGTCGGACCCGGGCCGGGGGTAGGGGACGGCAGGTTACAGGGGACAGGTTACAGGGGACAGCCTGCGACTGCGGCCCTCACCCCCCGGCCCCCTCTCCCAATGCTGGGAGAGGGGGAGCAAGACGAACGGCGGAACGGTGCCCAGGTGGGCGCCGTTCCGCCGTTGCCGTTGGCGGTTTCCGCGGTACCCACGTGATCCGTGACGGAGGGAGACTCGCCGGCGGTTTGGCGAGGCTCACTCCGGCGAGGTGAGACCCCGCGGCCGTTTGCGGGGGCTCGCCGAGCCCGCGGAGGAGACCGGACGGCAGTATCGTCCGGGCTCCGGAGCGGCCCGCCACGACGCGCAGAAACGAGAAACGGGGCCGCCCCGGAGGACGGCCCCGCTCGTCAGGAGCTGCTCGGAGATGTCCGGAAAAGCCGCGCCTCAGACCCGCGTGTGGCGGCGGCCGGCGATCATCCGGTACAGGAACAGCAGGATCAGCGCGCCGATGATGGACCCGATCAGCCCCGCCGTGTTGTCCCCGTCCCCGCCGCGGCCCAGCATGTTGGCCAGCAGCCCGCCGACGAACGAGCCCGCGATACCGAGCAGGATGGTCACGATGATGCCGCCCGGATCCCGCCCCGGCATGATGAGCTTCGCGATCGCGCCGGCGATCAGGCCGATGATGAGCATCCAGATGAATTCCATGGTTCCCTCGGCTCTCTCGGGTGAGTTGGTCCCATCCGACCGCTCCCGCGGCCGTCGCCTCCCCGAAGTGCAAGAGGAATGCCGGGTTGACGAACCCGGCGGGACGATCGGGCTACTCGTCCGGCTTGACCGACCCGCGCATCCGCTTGACCTCGGAGCGGCGCTTCTTGGACTGGAGCCGCACCTCGCGCGAGGCCCGGGTGGGGCGGGTCTTCCTGCGCGGCTTGGGCACGTGCAGCGCCGCGCGCACCAGCTCCACGAAGCGCTCCACGGCCGCCTCGCGGTTCTGGTGCTGGCTGCGGTGCTCGCTCGCGGCCAGCCGGAGCACGCCCCCGCCGTCGATGCGGTTGGCGAGCTTGTCCAGGACGCGGGCGCGCTGCTCCTCGGTGAGCGAGGGGGAGCCCGCCACGTCCCAGGTGAGCTCCACCCGCGTGGACGAGGTGTTGACGTGCTGCCCGCCCGGCCCCCCGGAGCGCGTCGCGCGGAAGTCCAGCTCCGCGCGGGGCACCCACAGGTCGTCCGCGACGGCGAGGAGCGCCTCTCCGCTCATGCTCGCCGGCTCAGCGGATCCGCAGGACGCCGACGTCGAACACCAGCGTGGAGTTGGCCGGGATCACCACCGCTCCGGTCTGCGGGTTCTTGACGTCGGTGCTCCCGTACCCCAGCGAGGGCGGGATGACCAGGCGGCGCGTGCCCCCCTCGCGGATCCCCACCAGCCCCTGCGAGAAGCCGGGGATCACGTCGTTGCCGGACACGTTCACCACCAGGGCGCCCCGGTCGAACACCTGCCCGTTGGGGAAGAAGCCCACGTAGCAGACCTCGACCGTGTTGGTGCCCTGGACCACGTCGCCGCGGGCGGTGTCGCCCACCGTGCCGGCGATGTACTTGAGCCCGTTGGCCGCGCGCACGGTGTCGCCCGCGATGGCCACGGTGGGGTTCGCGCTTACCGCGCACGCGTAGCTGGGGTCGGGCTCGGTGGTGTCCAGGCAGCCCGCCAGGACGGTGGCGCCGACTGCCGCGAGGGCCAGGCGCGCGGTGTTCTTGCTCGTCATCCGAAGTTGCTTCCCGGGAATGGGGTGCGGTTGCTCGCCGCAGGAGCCACTGCCAATATAGTGCCTCCGCGCCGCCGCGGCACACCGCTCGCATGGGCGCGGCGCACCGCTTCAGCTCAACCCACGCACGCAGGAGGGCGTACATGCAGCCTCGCCACTACCACCTGATCGGCATCGGGGGGACCGCGATGGGATCCCTGGCGGGCCTGCTCCGCTCCGCGGGCCACACCGTGACGGGGTCGGACGAGAACGTGTACCCGCCCATGTCCACGCAGCTGCGTGAGCTGGGGATCCCCTTCCGGGAAGGGTACTCGCCGGACAACCTGGAGCCCCGGCCGGACGTGGTGGTGGTGGGCAACGCCATCTCGCGCGGCAACCCGGAGCTGGAGGCGGTGCTGAACCGCAAGATCCCCTACACCTCCGCGGCGGCGACGGTCAAGGAGGAGTTCATCCGCGGCCGGCACTCGCTGGCGGTGGCGGGGACGCACGGCAAGACCACCACCACCTCCATCCTGGCCTGGGTGCTCGAGTCCGCGGGGCTGAACCCGTCGTTCCTGATCGGCGGGGTGGCGGAGAACTTCGGGACCTCCTTCCGCCTCACCGACTCCCGCTACTTCGTGGTGGAGGCCGACGAGTACGACACGGCGTACTTCGACAAGGGCCCCAAGATGTGGCACTACCTGCCGGACACGGCCATCGTGAACAACATCGAGTTCGACCACGCGGACATCTACCGCGACGAGGAGGCGTACCGCTTCGCCTTCTCGCGCTTCATCAACCTGATCCCGTCCAGCGGGACGCTGGTCGCCGGGTGGGACTCGCCGATCGTGCGGGAGATGGCGGGGGGCTCCTTCGCCCCCGTCGAGTCGTTCGGCTACGGCGACGCCTCGGCGGGGGGCGGCGGGCACCCGCGCTGGACGGCGCTGCACGCGGAGTTCGGGCCGGAGGGCTCGCGCTTCGACGTGGTGCGCGACGGGGTGCCCTGGGGCCGGGTGGAGACGCCGCTGGCCGGCTCCTTCAACGTGCGCAACTGCCTGGCGGCGATCGCGGCGGCGGAGTCGGTGGGGGCGGACCGGGACGGGGTGCGCGAGGGGCTGCGCACCTTCCGCAGCGTGCGGCGGCGGATGGAGGTGCGGGGCGAGGTGGAGGGGGTGACGGTGATCGACGACTTCGCCCACCACCCCACGGCGGTGCGCGAGACCATCGACGCGGTGCGCCAGAAGTACGCGGGCCGCCGGGTGGTGGCGATCTTCGAGCCGCGCAGCTACACGGCGCAGCGGCGCGAATTCCAGGAGCCGTACGTGGCGGCCTTCGCCGGGGCGGACGCGGTGGTGCTGGCGGGCCTCTTCCACCCGGAGCGCTACACCGAGGAAACGGCGATCCACCCGGAGCGCATGGTGGAGGCGTGGCGCGCCCAGGGCAAGGACGCGCACTACATCCCCGCGGCGGACGACATCGTGGCCCGCCTGGGGCCGGAGCTGCGCGGCGGCGAGGTGGTGCTGGTGATGTCCAACGGCGGCTTCGGGGGGATCCACGACAAGCTGCTGGGCGCGCTGCGGGAGCGCGGGGGCGGCGCGCGATGAGGCTCCTGGCGCTGGGCGGGACGCAGTTCGTGGGGCGGCACCTGGTGGAGGCCGCGCTGGAGCGCGGCCACGAGGTGACGCTCTTCCACCGCGGCGAGCACGGGGCGGATCTGTTCCCGGAGGTGGAGCGCATCCGCGGCGACCGGGAGCGCGACCTGGGCGCCCTGCGCGGCCGCCGCTGGGACGCGGTGCTGGACACCTCGGCGTACGTGCCGCGGGTGGCGCGCATCGCGGCGGAGGAGCTGCGCGACGCGGCCGACCTGTACCTGTTCGTCTCCACCATCTCGGTGTACCGGCCGGACGGGCCGCTCCCCTCCCGCGAGGACTCGCCGCTGGTGGAGCTGGAGGACCCGGACACGGAGGAGGTGACCTCCGACAGCTACGGCGGGCTCAAGGTGCTCTGCGAGCGGGCGGTGGAGGACGCGCTCCCGGGGCGCACGCTCGTCGTGAGGCCGGGGCTGATCGTGGGCCCGGACGACTACACGGACCGCTTCCCCTACTGGCCGCGCCGGGTGGCGGAGGGCGGCGAGGTGCTCGCCCCCGGCGACCCGGGGCGATTCTGGCAGTTCGTGGACGTGCGCGACCTGGGGGGCTGGATGGTGAGGATGGTGGAGGCGGGGCGCACGGGGCGCTTCAACGTGGACGGCTCGCGCCACGCCTGGACCATCCGCGAGGTGCTGGAACGCTGCCGCGAGGCGTCCGGGAGCGACGCGCGCTTCACCTGGGTGCCGGAGGAGTTCCTGCTGGAGCAGGGGGTGAAGCCCTGGACGGAGCTCCCCTTCTGGTTCCCGGAGGGCGACCCGGCGCTGCGCGGCGCCTACGAGGTGGACGTGTCCCGCGCCGTGGAGGCGGGGCTGACCCACCGGCCGCTGGCGGACACCGTCCGCGACACCCTGGAGTGGGACCGGTCGCGCCCCGCCGGGGAGCGCGGGAGCCGGGCGGGGATGCCGCGGGAGCGGGAGCGCGAGGTGCTGGAGGCGTGGCGCCGGGCCCGGGCCGCGACAGAGGACCCCGCGCCGCGCGCTTAGCTCCTGCCACGCCGGGCGGCCGGATTTCCTCTCCGGGAGCGCACAGATCCGGCCTGTCGGGAAGAGGGTGGCCCGCCCCTTCCGGGGGCCGCCCCCGGGCGTGTAACATCCGTGCGGTCACGGAGAGTGCACAGTCCCTGGAGGCGTGGATGAGCGAGGCGCAGGAAGACCGGATGGCGGAGGTCCTGGAGCTGGTGACCCAGGCCATGGACCAGCTGGACCTGGCGGTGGGCAAGGCGACGCGCCTCCCCATCCGCGAGCGCCTGACGATCCGCGACCACATCCTCCCGCCGCGGAACCACCTGCGCAGCGCGCTCCACGCGCTGAACCGCAAGCTGGCGGAGGGCCGCCCGGCGGCTCCGCGCCCGGAGTAGCGGCCCGGCCCGGCGGCGCCCCCTCAGCGGGTCGCCGCCTCCCCCATCTTCACCACCTCGAAGTCCCTTTCCCGCACGCGCCGCAGCGTGGCGAGCTCCTCGTCGCTCACTTCCGTCTGCGCCTGAAGCGCTGGGTGTGCCCCGGGTGCTGGTCGTCGTGACAGGACCGGCATAGCCAGGTCACGTGCAGCCAGTCCTCACGTGCATAGCTCTCGTGATGCGCCTCCACGTAGTCGTCGGACCCACACCGGGCGCAGGGCGTGGGCTTCAGCTCGCCTTGCCTGCGTGCTCGTGATACCGCTTTCATAGCGGCACGCCGAACCCTCTCGAAGTCCTCGTCGTCCAAGATCTCTCCGGCTCCACGGCGCCGGGTCAGCTCCGTCAGCTCCACGAGATCCCTGTCCCCGTCACAGGGGTTGTGACTGTGAACGTACGGCTCCGTGTCCGGATAGGCGCCGTACATGTCGAACATCTCACCCATGATCTCACACCTCCTTTGGTCACTCCGTCGCGCAGCCGGAGCTGTGGCGGGACCGGAAGAGAGCCGGGTCCTGCATCCGGCGCGCCAGAGGCCCCGCGCCGGGGAAAAGCGAGCACGACGCGCGGTGGGGTGAACCCGGATCAATAACACGGCACTGCCGAGAAGTACACCCTGAACCTGTTCAGGCTGTGGGACGATCCCGGAGGCGTTTATGATAGTCCTGTCGGGCGGAGGAACCGCTCGGGAATCGCTCCCACACCATATGGAACGGATGTATGACGAACCTGATCAGGTACGCTGTCGGCTCGGTGAAGGTGGAGACACCCCTTGGGTTCTTCACCCTGGCGCTGGTGCTCCTCGTTTCAGTGCACGGCTGGCTCGCGGTCTGGTCCGAGGCGAACCGTGTGATGCTCGTGGCGATCATCGTCGGCTCGACAGCGAGCTTGACCGCGCTCGTCGCGCTCCTTGCCGTGCGCCGGCCGGAAGCGCTGTGGGGCTTCAGGCCATCCGGAGATGCTGTCAGCTCGCACACCCCACGCTCAAGCCGGTAGCGAGTGCCGGTACGGTGTCCGGCGGCGGGTTCCGTGCGTGGCGGTCGGGGCGGGGATGGTCTACGGAAAGAGTTAATGCCACCCCACCCCGGCCGCGCCCCAAACTCTTTCCTCCGACCATCCCCACACCCTCCCTGCGTGCCTCCCGGTGGGGCGGGGACGGCCGGTTGAACCGGCCTTACTGCACGGCCAGGTCGGGGTTCACCCAGATGTCGTAGTCGTTCGTGCCGGCGGTCTTCTGGCGGGTCCAGGCCATCACCACGTGGCCGGGGGTGCCGTGGAGCACCGGGTGCGGCTGGATGTCGGCGAGGTCGGGGTCGTCGGTGAGCTGCACGGCGGGGCCCCAGGCGGCGCCGTCCGGGCTGCGGCGGTAGACCAGGTTGTACTGCGTGCCGGCGACCGACTGGGCGTAGGCGAGGAAGAAGGTGCCGTCCTCCAGCACGATGGGCTGCGCGTCGTGGTCGTTGCTGTTGGGCGACACCTGCACGGCGGTGCCGTTCCAGGCGTACGGGTCCGCCGAGGTCTCGGCGAAGAGCTGGATGGCGCCGCCCGCGCCGCTCACCTGGTAGGTGACCAGGT
This sequence comes from Longimicrobiaceae bacterium, assembly GCA_036389055.1. Taxonomy (GTDB): domain Bacteria; phylum Gemmatimonadota; class Gemmatimonadetes; order Longimicrobiales; family Longimicrobiaceae; genus JAFAYN01. Next base: position 74,210 of record DASVQR010000051.1, read on the forward strand.
AGCGCCCGTCCGTCTGGCGCTTCGCGACGCGGGGGAGCATGGCGGCCGTCTTGGTGATGCCCGTGCGGCGGGTGTCCCAGGTGGCGCCCCCGTCCGTGGAGCGGGCGATGTAGGCGGGGCCGCCGCTGCGGTGGTAGGTCATGGTGAGCGCGCCGCCGCTCTCCACGATCACGGCGGGGTTGATCTCCCCGGCCGTGCGCCACCCCAGGTTCACGGCGCCGTGCCGCGTCCACGCGACGCCGTCCGGCGAGGTCGCGCGGTGGATGCGGTACGCGCCGCCCCCCTGGTCCGCCAGGTAGAAGAGCGCGAAGCCGCCGGAGGCGAGCTGCACCAGCGCGGGGTGCCGCTCGTTCATCGCCGTGCCTACGACCAGGCGCGGCGCCGTCCAGGTGGCGCCGCCGTCCGCCGAGGTGGCGAGGTACAGGTCGCCGGAGAGGGTGGCGGGGTTCAGCCGCTCGATCGCCATCATCAGCGTGCCGGCGGGCTGCACCCGCAGCAGCGAGGACTGGTAGTCCATCTCCGGCCCGGAGGCCACGGGTGCGCCCGCGGGAACGGCGAGCGCGGCCACGTCGCGCGCGGCGCCGGCAGGGTGGACGGGGGTGCGCGCGTCGCTGCACGCTGCGGACGCGGCGACGCACAGGACGCCGAGGGCGAGGGTGGTGCGGGTCATGGTGGCTCCGGTGGTAAGTGGGTGGGGAACCGCGCCGCCGCACCCGGCCGGGTGCGGGAAGGAGGACGGCGCGGAAGGTAGCGCCGCACGTGCGGCGGGGATGGGACGTTCGACCCGGATCGGACGACCCGGCGACCCCCTCCCCCGGCCCCTCCCCGCAAGGGGGAGGGGAGAACGACGGGGAGCCGGGGCAGGCACCGGCGCGAGGGGCGGCCCCTCACCCCCCGGCCCCCTCTCCCACAAGGGGAGAGGGGGAGCACGACGAAGCC
>DASVQR010000052.1:0-34549 GCA_036389055.1 Longimicrobiaceae bacterium
CCGGCGGAAACTGCCCCGCCGGGTCTCGCCCCTTCGGGCCGACATCCCTCACGCAACTGCGCCCCCGCCGGGATGTCCCGGCGGGGGCGCTTTTCCGCACTCTCGCACTCTCGCACTTCCGCGCTTCCGTTCCGCCGTCACCTCATCGACAGCGCCACCACCGCGTACACCGCCCCGGCGACGCCGCCCAGCAGCGCCATGCCCAGCATCCCCAGCGCCTGTACGGCGACCCCGCCCAGGATGCCGCGCAGCGGGCGCGCGCGCGTGAACGAGGCCAGCGCCCACACGTAGTAGCCGACGTTGACGAGGGAGGCGGCCATCATCCCCCGGGCGCCCAGCCCCGCCGCCTGCGTCAGCGGGAGCACCAGCAGCGAGAGCAGGCACATCTGGGCGTACGCGAACACGTTGAACACCAGGTGCTCCGCGTAGTTGAACCCCGCGGCCCGGAAGAACCGCCGCGAGAGCCAGGCGATCACCGGCACCCCGGCGATCATCAGCAGGTTCATGTGCCGGCTGATCCAGGCGCTCAGCTCCGCCTGCATCTGCTGCGCCTGCACCGACTCCTGCGCCGCGGCGACGCCCGGAAGCGCCCGCATCTGCGTCTCGAACACGTCCAGCCGCACCATCATCAGCAGCGCGAGCGCCGCCAGCAACAGCAGGTACTTGACCGGGTTGGTGTAGCGCACCGTCGCCCCGGACACGTACTCGCGCACCGCCTCGCCGGGCCGCCGGAACAGCGCCACCGCCGTGAAGAGCAGCCCCCGGTTCAGGTCGAAGGCGTCCGTCACCAGGTGCGCGGCGATCCCCCGCACCGTGAGCCGCCCCGCCTGCACGCGCTGCCCGCAGCCGTGGCAGAAGTCCCCCAGCAGCCGGCCGCCGCAGCTGGCGCACGCGGTCCGCAGGGGCGCGGCAGCGGAGGTCGCGGCGAGGGGGACGGCCCCGGGGGCCGGGGCGAGCGGGACGGAGACGGAGGCCATGGCGGGGAGGTGCCGCGGGGAGAGGGAAAGGGTTGCCGCGCCGCAAGATGCGCCTGTGCCGCGGCGAAGTCAAACGTTTTCTTCCGCCGTCGCGCGCTCAGCCCCCGGCCGACAGCACGGCGGCCGCCAGTGCGACCGAGACCACCACGAAGTACGCCGCCGCCCCCACGAGCTGCGTGGCGGCGGAACGGAGCACGCCGGACGCCCGCCGCTCCCCGAAGAACGAGGTGGCCGCCCACGCGTAGTACGCCAGCATCGCCAGGGAGTAGGCGAGCATCGGCAGCGCCTTGAGGCCGGGCGTGCGCAGCGCCATGAGCGGCACGAAGGGGAGGAAGAGCAGGCTCTGCTGGGCGTACACGTACAGGTTGAAGATCAGGTGCTCGGCGTAGTTGAGCCGCGCGCGCCGGAAGAAGAGCCGCGACGCGGCGGCCATGAACGGCACCGCCGCCGCCATCAGCACGTTCATGTAGCGGTCGAGCACCTCCGTCACCCGCTGCGCCTCCATCGCCCCGCGCTCCCCGGCCCCTTCCGCGAACCCGCCCGCGATCTCCCCGGTGGCCCCCACCTGGATGGTGGCGAACACCGCCAGCGCCACGCACACCACCAGGTACTTGACCGGGTTGGTGTAGCGCACCGTCGCGCCCGACACGTACTCGCGCACCGCCTCCCCCGGCCGCCGGAACAGCGCCACCGCCGTGAAGAGCAGCCCCCGGTTCAGGTCGAACGCGTCGGTCACCAGGTGCGTGAGGATCCCTCGCACCGTGAACCGCCCCGGCACCACGCGCTGCCCGCACCCGCCGCAGAACTCGCCCCCGTGCAGCGCCCCGCAGCTCGCGCACGCACGAGCGCCGGCAGCCGCCACATCGCCGGAGTCGGTCGCCGCGGGAGACTGCACCGCGATGCTTGGGATCTGGACGATCGGGGAGGAGAGGTCGGCCATGGGAAGGGTCCAGCGGGGGAGCGGGCGAGAGGGAGCGTCCAACGTAAACCGATGGGGAACAACGGTCAACGGGGGCGACGGAGCCCGGCGGGCCCTTCAGCAACGGCGACCCCCTCCCCCGGCCCCTCCCCGCAAGGGGGAGGGGAGAACAACGGGGTGCCGAGGCAATCGCCGGCGCGGAGGCTACCCCTCACCCCCCGGCCCCCTCTCCCACAAGGGGAGAGGGGGAGCACGACGATACGGACGACAAGGGAAACAAAAAGCCCCTCCCCTGCTTGCGGGGGAGGGGTTGGGGAGGGGGCCCTCGCGGACGCCAGCGCGGAGCCCGCGTGAGGGATGTCGGCCCGAAGGGGCGAGACCCGGCGGGGCAGTTTCCGCCGGGGCTCGACTCCGTTACGCACAGTTTTATCGTGCGTAACGGAGCCGCAGCCCGACCCCGGCGCCAGCCGGGGGCACGCCCGAACCGGCAGTCAAAAAGCAGTCCAATCACCCCATCGGGTGCCGGAACTCCGCCGAATACCGCCCCGTCACGTGGTGCTCCAGCTGCCGCTCGATGTCGGTGAGCAGCGACGAAGCCCCGAACCGGAACAGCTCCGGCTTCAGGTAGTCCGTGCCCAGCTCCTCCTTCATCATCATCATCCACTCCAGCGACTGCTTGGCCGTGCGGATGCCCCCGGCGGGCTTGAACCCCACCCGGTGCCCGGTGCGCTCGTTGTAGTCACGGATGCAGCGGGCCATCACCAGCCCCACGGGGAGCGTCGCGTTCTCCGTCTCCTTGCCGGTGGAGGTCTTGATGAAGTCCGCCCCCGCCATCATGCACACCAGCGACGCCTTGGCCACGTTGCGCAGCGTGGCCAGCTCGCCGGTGGCCAGGATGGTCTTGAGGTGCGCCGGCCCGCACGCCTCGCGGAAGGCCCGCACCTCGTCGTACAGCGCCGCCCAATCGCCGGTGAGCACGTGGGCGCGGGTGATGACGATGTCGATCTCGTCCGCGCCGGCGTCCACCGAGGCGTGGATCTCCTCCACCCGCTGCCGGAAGGGCGAGAGCCCCGCCGGGAAGCCGGTGGACACCGCGGCCACGGGGATCCCCGAGCCGCGCAGCGCCTCCACGGCCGTCTCCACCAGCGTGTGGTAGACGCACACCGCGCCGGTGTGGATGGGGAGGTCGGCGGCGCCCAGCGCCTCCAGCAGGTCCTGCCGCACCGGCTGCCGCGCCTTCGCGCACAGGCGGCGCACCCGGCCGGGGGTGTCGTCGCCGGACAGGGTGGTGAGGTCCATCAGGGTGATCGCGCGCAGCAGCCACGCCGCCTGCCACTCCTTCTTGACGGTGCGCCGCGTGCCGATGGTGGACGCGCGCCGCTCCACGGCGCTGCGGTTCACCCGCACGTCGGCCACCCAGTCCAGGTCCAGCGGGGTGCCGGGGTTGCGCTCGCCGTCGTGCGTGGGCTCGGGCGCGGAGCTCCCGCGGGGGACCGCCACCAGCTTCTTCTGTCGTGTCGTCGCCATGCTGTTCCTTGCCGGCCGCGTCGCCGGGGATCGCTGAAAGGTTCGCCGCGGAACAAGATATGCTCCCCCGCGGCGACACGCCACGTGCCGCCCCTTCCCTCTCCGCCGACCCTCGATGAAGACCACCGCGATCTTCTGGGACCTGGGCGGGGTGCTGCTCAGCAACGGCTGGGACCGCGAGCAGCGCGCCGCCGCCGTGGAGCGCTTCGCCCTGGACGCCGACGAGCTGGAGGACCGCCACCGCGAAAAGGCCTCCAGCCTGGAGACCGGCCGCTGCTCGCTGGACGAGTACCTGCGGGCCGTCGTCTTCCACGCCCCGCGCCCGTTCACCGCCGTGCAGTTCCGCGAGTTCATACTCGCCCAGTCGGTGGCGTTCCCGGGCAACCTGGAGGTGGTGGACGCGCTCGCCGCCGGGGGCCGCTACCTGCTGGCCACGCTCAACAACGAGTCGCGCGAGCTGAACGAGTACCGCATCGCCCGCTTCGGCCTGCGGCGCCGCTTCACCAGCTTCTTCTCGTCGTCGTTCCTGGGGTGGATGAAGCCCGACCCGCAGATCTACCGCGCCGCCCTGGAGATCAGCCAGCGCGCCCCCGGCGAGACCGTGTACGTGGACGACCGCGCCCAGAACCTGGAGCCCGCCCGCGCCCTGGGGATGCGGGTCCTCCACTTCCAGGGCGGCGAGGGCCCCGAAGCCCTCCGCCGCGGCCTGCGGGACCTGGGCGTGGAGACCTGACGGAACGGCTTTGAACGGCGGGTTCGGGCGTGCCCCTCGCTGGCGCTCGGGTCGGGCTGCGCGCGGAGTAACGCACGATACTACCGTGCGTAACTCCGCCGAGACCCCGCGGAAACTGCCCCGCGGGGTCTCGGCCCTGCCGGGCGCGCATCCCTCACGCGGGTTCGGCGCTGGCGTCCTCCGGGACGCGTCCTCCGGCACGCGGCGCGTGACTCGGCGCGCCGGCCGCGTTATCGTGCAGACCGGCCGGGGCGCCTCGCCGGCCTCGTTCCCCGCTCCCCCGCACCGTGGAGGCCGCATGCGGAAGTCGCTCGCGCTCGCCGTCGCGCTCTGCACCTTCGCCCCGGGACTCGCGCGTCCGGCGGCCGCGCAGGCGCCGGACGCCGCGCCGGCGCGCGCCGCCGTGGCGCCCTTCGCCTCGGGGTCCACGCCCCTGTCGCTGACGACCACGGCATCCTGGTACCTGGGCGGCGACCCCGTGGCGGGGCGGAGCCTCGCGCTCCTGGTGCTCTGGCGCGGGGCGCCCAACTGGGCGGCGGGCGTGGGCGGCGCCGGCACGTCCGGCGGAGCGGAGGACGGTCCCATCCGGCAGTGGCGCCGCAGCGGCACTGCGCTCACGGAGTGGGAGACCGACCCCGCGCGGCGCATCGTCCGCGTCGCCGGGCGCGAGGTGGCGCTGGGCGACGACAACGTGCTCCTGGTGGACTCGGCGGACGGGACGGCGGGGCCCCCGAGGGTGGTGGGGACCGCGCGCATCGCCTCTCCGGGGAGCCTCACCCCTCGCGAGGTCCACGCCGCCGTCCTCCGCGCCGTCCAAGCCGACTCCGCCCTCGCGCGGTTCATCCGCTGACCCGCCGGACTCCCGGACACGAACGAAGCGGGGCGCCGGATCGGATCCGGCGCCCCGCCCTGTCATGTCCCCCGCGGCTCAGCGGGTCCAGTACTGCCTCGCCGGCTCCAGCAGCCGGTCGCACGCCCCGACGACGGCGTCCGCCCGCCGCGCCACCACGTCCGCCCCCGCCGCGTCTCCCGCCACCCGCAGCGCCTCCGCCTCCAGCCGCATCAGCTCCACCCAGGCTTCCAGCCGCTCCCGGTCGCGCATCAGCCCCACGGCGGTGTCCGCGTCCACCACCGTCATCGCCCCGAACAGCGGCCCCAGCAGCTCTGCCTGCGCGTCGCGCGACCCACGCACCACCTCGTCCGCGGCCAGCGGGTCGTCCATCAGCCTGGCCCGCAGCCGCCGCAGCACGTCGAACGCCTGCCGGATCAGGCGGATCAGGTAGTCTTCCCGCTGCGGCATCCCGCCTCCTCCTCGCCCCGTTTCGATCGACAGTCCAGCGTACTCCGTACTGCGTACTGCGTACTCCGTACTGCCGTCCCCCGTCACCGCCCCGGCTGCACGCCCTTCTTGGTCACGTCCACCGTCTGCCCGCACAGCGTCCCCTTGACGCTGTAGGTCAGCGCGGCGAAGTCCACCGTGGAGACCAGGTCCAGCGCGCACGAGCCGGAGCGGCCGTCGCTGGACGACCAGCTGAATGCGCCCTTGTGCGTCACGGTCTGCGGGCCGGTGGGCTGGCCGTTCGCCGCCCGGAAGCTGGCGCGGACCACCACGTCGGGGTTGCCGCTGACGGTGAGGGTGGCCCCGCCCGCGCGGCGCGTCGGGAAGGCGCAGGCGCTCTCCGTCCGCGTCGCGGTGGTCTCCAGGGCCACGGAGCGCGCCGCCCGGTCGACGCTCCCCTTGATCGTGCCGGCGACGGTCGCAGAGCCGCCGGCCGGGCACTGCCGCGTGGTGGTGAACGAGCGGTCCACGGGGAGCGGGGCCGCGGTGACCGGCGCCTCCGAGAACAGGAGGAACGAGCCGATCTGGCTGCTCAGGGCCACGCCGGTGAGCGCGTCCAGCTCCTCGGCGAGCAGCGCCGCGTCGGCGGACGCCAGGGTTCCCTCGGCGGGGGCGGTTGCGTTCCGGTCGCAGCCGGCGGCGAGGAGCGCGGCGGCGGCAAGGGCGGCGAGGGCGGACTTCCTGCGCATGGGGAGGTCTCCGCGGTGGTGGATGGGGGCCGGAGCGGTCGGTACGGATACAAGAATAAGGAGGGCGACGCGCCGCGTCACCCTCCTCGTGTTTCCCCTCTCCCCCCGCGCTTCAGCGCGGGACGGCCCGGCGGTCGCCCAGCGCCTCCCGCCAGCGCGAAAGCCGCGGCGCCGCGGTGCGGGCGACCGGCTTGGGGCGGTACAGCGACATGGAGGTCAGCGAGGGCGGGCGCGAGGAGCGCCAGCGCCGCGCCCCCACCTGGTCGCCCAGGTCGCGGGCCAGCGTGTGCAGCCGGGCGCGCGCGTGCTCCTTCTGCGGGGCGTCGCCCCAGTCCAGCGCCACCAGCAGCGCCTCGCGGGCGGCCAGCGGATCGCCCGAGGCGACGGCCACGTCCGCCAGCTCGTGCGCCAGGCGGGCGCGGTCCACGCCGTCGGTGAAGTGCAGCGTGCCCAGGCACAGGTCGCGCGCCGCGCCGCGGCGGTCCCCGGCCGCGCGCCGCACCCGCGCGCGCTCCTCCAGCCCCACCGCCGCCGCCTCCGCGTCGCCGGCGCGCAGCGCCGCGCGCACCACCCGCGTCAGCGCGTGCTCCGGGTCGTCGGCCACCACCGCCTCCCCCACCTCGGCCAGGCGCGCCATGGATCCGTCCGCGCCGTCCAGGTCGCGCACCGCCGCGTACAGCTCCAGCGCCCGCGCCCGGTCGCCCAGCTTGCGCGCCACGCGCGCGGCGTGCAGCGCCGTCTCCGCGTCGGCGGGGGCGGCGGAGCGCGCCAGCGAGAGCGCGGCGTCCGCCTCGGGGAGGCGGCGGGTGCGCTCCAGCTCGCAGGCGTACCCCACCAGCGGGCCCGCCAGGCGCGCCGGCTCCACCCCGCCCTCGCCCTCCAGCAGCAGGAGGATGCGCCGCAGCGCCGCGCGCTCCGCCCCCTTCTCCAGCCCCGACACCTCGGCGCCGGCGCGCGCGGCGAGGAAGGCGGAGGCGGCGTGCCGCTCCACCGCCTGCTCCACGGCGCGCAGCACCAGCGCCCCGGCCGCGGCGCGGCGGCCGCGCTCGCCCGGGGAGCTCTCGGAGATCTGCTGCAGCGCGACCGCGGCAGCCTGCACGACGGGAGAGATGGGAGCCATTCGCCTCTAGTTGAGAAAGATTCTCAAACGCAGCAGAATAGTACTCTCTCCTCCCCCCGCTGTCAAACCTTTCCGTCGACGGCGCGCGAAGGGGCGGCCCCGCGCGCCCGCGGAGCCGCCCCTGTCGTGCTATCCCCCTGCCGGCGCGGCGCTTACGGCCGGGCGCGGCCCTTCTCGGGGGTGTAGGTGCCGCAGACCGCGCCCTGGGCGCCGATCTCGACGCGGATCTCGCCCGCGTGGCACTCGTGGTTCTCGTTGAACTTGCAGTCGGTGACGGTGCAGGCACCCACCACCGAAGCCGCCTCCGCCCGCCGTTCCTGTGGATTCGCCATTCCAGCCTCCTTGCATGGGGTTCGCCGACTGCCCGCAACGGAAAGCAAGATGCGGACCACTCCGCGAGCACGCAAGTACGCGTTTTACAAGAAGTTGCGAATCATTCTCAACCATTGTCCAACCCGCCGGCTACCATGGGGCCACCCTTGCCCGAACGTGGCCCGGGAGTGTAGCGTCAGAGGGGGCCCGGAGCGCGTGCGCCGGCGGAGGACGCCTCCGCCCCGGCGGCTCCGCCCGCCCGGCCCACACTTATTTCGAGACACGAACGGCAATGCGCGGCGCCGCCGCGCTCCTTTCCCGGAGACACAGGATGCAGACCCCTCCCGGCACGCCCGTCCGCGGCGCCCTGTCCGAATCCAAGCGCGCGCTCCTGGAGAAGCGCATGCGCGGGGAGGCCGCCGGCCGGCCTTCCTCGTCCGCCATCACCCGCCGCGCCGGCGACGGCCCCGCCCCGCTCTCCTTCGCCCAGGAGCACCTCTGGTTCATGGAGCAGATGGAGCCGGGGCACCCGCGCTACCACCTCCCCGGCGCCATCCGCCTGCTGGGCCCGGTGGACCCGCCGGCGCTGGAGCGCGCCCTCACCGAGGCGGTGCGGAGGCACGAGTCGCTGCGCACCGTGTTCCCGCTCATCGACGGGAAGCCCATGCAGGTGGTGCTCCCCGAGCTGCGTGTGCCGGTGCCGGTGGTGGACGTCCCGGAGGTGCCGGGGGAGGACCGCGAGGCCACGGTGGCCCGCATGGTACGGGAGGAGGGCTCGCGCCCCTTCGACCTGGAGCACGGGCCGCTGATCCGCGCCGTGCTCTTCCGCCTGTCGGAGCGGGAGCACGTCCTGGTCCAGGTGGTGCACCACATCGCCAGCGACGGCTGGTCGCAGGGGCTCTTCTCGCGCGAGATGTCGGCGCTGTACGAGCACTACGCCCTGGGCGCCCCCGCCCCCGACCTCCCGGAGCCCGCGGTGCGCTACCGCGACTTCGCGCTGTGGCAGCGCGAGTACCTGGCCGGGAGCGGCGCCTTCCGCCGCGACGTGGAGTACTGGAAGCAGCGCCTGGCCGACGCCCCGCAGCTGGAGCTCCCCACCGACCGTCCCCGCCCGCCGGTGCAGTCCGGGCGCGGCGCCATGTACCGCTTCGGCTTCCCCGAGCCGCTGGCGGAGGCCGCTCGCGCGCTGGCGCTGGACGCCGGCGTCAGCCTGCACATGCTGCTGGTGGCCACGCTGAGCGCCACCCTGCTGCACCACACCGGGCAGGACGACCAGGTGATCGGCTCGCTCCTGGGCGGGCGGGGCCGGCCGGAGACGGAGCGGGTGGTGGGGTACTTCGTCAACCTCACCGCGCTGCGCATCGACCTGTCGGGCGACCCCACCTTCCGGCAGCTGGTCCGCCGCGTGCGCGACGCGGTGCTCGACTCCGACGCGCACCAGGACCTCCCCTTCGCGCGCATCGTCCACGAGGTGGGAGCGGGGGGCGACCTGAGCCGCCACCCCGTCTTCCAGGTGATGGCGTTCGTCCACAACTTCGTGCGCCACACCGTCCCCTTCCCCGGCGAGGACGAGGACGTGCTCCGCGCCGTCCCCATGTACGACGACACCCCCGTGGCGCTGGTGGACACCGGCACCGCCAAGTTCGACCTCTCCCTCGCCTTCCACGACATCCCCGGCTCGCTGAGCGGGCTGGTGGAGTACTCCACCGACCTGTTCGACCGGGACAGCATCGTGCGCCTGGTGCGCCACTACCTGCGCGCGCTGGAGCAGGTCACGGCCGCCCCGGACACCCCCGTCGCCGACCTGCGCGTCATGGACGACGAGGAGCGCCGCCGCATCCTGGAGGAGTGGGCGCCCGCCCCGGCGCTGCCCGTGCATGCCGGGACGCTGCACGGGCCCTTCGCCGCGCAGGCGGCGCGCACGCCCGACGCGACCGCGCTGGTGTGGCTGGGGCGGGAGGTGACGTACGCGCAGCTGGACCGCCGCGCCGAGGAGATCGCGCGGACGCTGCGGCGGCGGGGCGTGGGGCCCGAGTCGCGCGTGGGGGTGTGCCTGGAGCGCACCCCCGACATGGTGGCCGCGCTGCTGGGGGTGCTGCGGGCCGGGGGGACGTACGTGCCGCTGGACCCCGCCCACCCGCGGCAGCGGCTGGCCGGGACGCTGGCGGACTCCGGGGCCGCGCTGGTGCTGGCGAGCGGGGCCACCGAGGGCGCGCTGGCCGACTTCGCGGGCGAGCGGCTGCTGCTGGAGCGCGACGTGGAGGGGATCGCCCCGGACGACCGGGAGCGCACCGACGGCGGCGCCGCGGGGGAGAACGGCGCCTACGTCATCTACACCTCGGGCTCCACCGGCCGCCCCAAGGGCGTGGTCGTCGAGCACCGCAACGCGGCGGCGTTCTTCGCGGCGATGACGGAGCGGCTCGGCGGCGAGCCGGCCCGGTGGCTGGGGCTCTCCAGCATCACCTTCGACATCTCGGTGGTGGAGCTGCTGTGGACGCTGACGCACGGCTCCACGACCGTGCTGCACGCCGGGGGCGAGTGGGAGGAGGGGGGCGAATCCCTTGCGGAGCTGATCCGCGGGCACGGCGTCACCCACCTGCAGTGCACGCCCACGCGCGCGGCGATCCTGGCGGCCGACACCGACACCTTCCGGGCGCTGGCCGGGGTGCGCTGCATCCTGCTGGGCGGCGAGGCGCTGTCGGAGGCGCTGGTGGAGCAGCTCCGCGGGGCGACGTCGGCCCGGATCCTCAACATGTACGGGCCCACGGAGACCACCGTGTGGAACGTGGCGCACGAGGTGGCGGAGGCGGGCGCCGTCATCCCCATCGGCAGGCCGCTCGCGGGGACGCGGGCCTACGTGCTGGACGCGCGGATGCAGCCGGTGCCGGAGGGCGCGGCGGGCGAGCTGATGATCGGCGGGGCCGGGGTGGCGCGCGGCTACCTGGGCCGGCCGGAGCTGACGGCGGACCGCTTCGTCCCGGACCCGTTCTCCGGCGCGGCGGGCGCCAGGCTGTACCGCACCGGCGACCTGGCGCGGTGGCGGACCGACGGGGTGCTGGAGTTCCTGGGGCGGCTGGACCGGCAGCTCAAGGTGCGCGGCTTCCGCATCGAGCCGGGCGAGGTGGAGTCCGCCATCCTGCGCCACCCCGGCGTGCGCGAAGCGGTGGTGGAGGCGCGCGGCGACACGCCCGCGTCGCGGCGCCTGGTCGGCTACGTCGTCCCGGCCGACCCCGCCTCGCCGCCCACGGCGGCCGGGCTGCGCGACGCGCTGCGCGGCGAGCTCCCCGAGCACATGATCCCCGGCGCGTGGGTGGTGCTCGATTCGCTCCCCCGCACCGCCAGCGGCAAGACCGACCGCAGGGCCCTCCCCGACCCGGACGGCTCGGCCCCCGACACCGGGCGCGCGCCCGTCCCGCCGCGCACCGCCACCGAGGCCGCCCTGGCGGAGATCTGGGCCGAGGTGCTGGAGCTGGACCGCGTCGGCGTCGACCACAGCTTCTTCGAGCTGGGGGGGCACTCCCTGCTCGCCACGCAGGTGGTCTCCCGCCTGCGCGAGCGGCTGGGCGCCGACCTGCCGGTGCGCGCCGTGTTCGAGGAGCTGACGGTGGAGCGCCTGGCCCGCCGCGTGGACGAGCGGCGCGACGCAGAGCCCGCGGTCGCGGCGGCCCCCATCACCCGCCGCGACCGCGGGGCGTACCGCGTGGCGGACGGCCCCGCGTAGGGCCCGGGCGGCGCGGTGGCGCGGCCTTGCGGCGCGGCGGGCACCGGGGCAGATTCCCCGCGTCCGGAGCCGCACCCCACGAACGCCGCCGCGCATGGCCGTGCAGGTAGAGATCTTCTCGGACTTCACCTGCCCGTTCTGCTACGTCACGGAGGCGGCGCTGCGCCGGGCGGCGTCCGAGGCCGGCGCCCGGGTGCGCCACCGCGCCTTCGAGCTGTACCCCGTTCCCGCGCCGCTCCCGGCGGACGCCGGCATGGAGTGGGCGGAGGCGCTCGCCCCCCTCGCCGCCGAGGCGGGGGTGGAGCTGCGCCACCCGGGCTACCGGTCGCGCACCCGCAAGGCCCACGAGGCGGCCCGCTTCGCCCGGGAGCACGGGGTGGAAGCCGAGATGCGCGCGGCGATCTTCGCCGCGTACTTCGCGGAGGGGCGCGACGTGGGCCGCATCGACGTGCTGGTGGAGCTGGGCGAGGCGCTGGGGCTGGACCGCACCGAGCTCAAGGTGGAGCTGGACATCGACCGCCACACCGGCGCCGTCCTCGCCGACGAGGCGCTGGCGGAGCGGAGCGGGATCCGCTCGGTCCCCCTGCTGGTGGTGGGGCCCGGGCCGGACGCGGAGGTGCTGGTGGGTGCGCAGTCGTACGCGGCGCTCCGGGACGCGATCGCCGGGCGCCGGGCTTAGCGAAAGGAGACGAGGGAGATGTCGGACTACGAGCGCAGCACGGTCTTATCCACCCGGCAGGTGTTCGAGAAGGCGCACGAGGTCCTCACCGCGCGCGCCGAGCTGGAGCGCACGGCGGAGTCGCGCCACGGTGCCACCTACGCGGGCGCCGAGGGCAACGTGGAGATCGAGGTCCACCGGCACGGGCCGTCCACGGTGGTCGTCGTCCGGACCGACCGGCTCCGCACCTCCAAGGTGGACGGGGTGGTCCGGTACCTGATGAACCAGCTGCCCTACCAGCACGGCGATCCGCCGCGCGAGTAGCGGTTTCTGAAAGGCGTTGCAAAGGGCCGGTCCGTGGTTGCGGATCGGCCCTTGTTCTTGTACGGCTTAACTGCTTTGACGGCGGGTTTGGGCGTGCCCCTCGCTGACGCTCGGGTCGGGCTGCGCGCTGCGTAGGGAACGATACTACCGTTCCCAACGCAGCCGAGCCCCGCCAAACTGCCGGCGGGTCTCGGCCCTCCGGGCGCGCATCCCTCACGCGGGCCCGCGCTGGCGCCCGCGGCGGTCCGCCGTTGCACTCCCGCACTCCCGCACTCCCGCACTCCCGCACTTTCGCACTGCCGTTCCCCTACAGCCGCTCCATCTCCGTCGCCCTCACCACCACCTCGTCCTGCCGGAAGCGCTGCTCCAGCTCCCCGCGGTACTCCCCCCACCAGGCGCGGTCCAGCTCGTCGGCCATCACCTCCAGGATCACCACGTCGTCGCGGGCCACGTCGCCGCCGGGGTCCTGCCAGGCGCCCTCCGCGGGGGAGCGCAGGTAGGCCGTCACCCCGCCGAAGCGCTCCGTCAGCTCCTCGCGCACCCGCGCGAAGAGGTCGTGGCCGAAGGGGTGGCCCTGGTTGTCGCGGACGGGGAGAAGGATCTGGACCAGGTGCATCTTCGATTGCTGGAAAGAGAAGCGTGGAGCCGCCGGGGGGGCGGCTCCACGCGGTCGGGTCCGGGTTCCGGGCTACTCGCGGACCTCGAACCGCACCGGCGCCGAGAGCCGCACGTCCTGCGTGTGGGTCACGCGGTTCACCACGCGCTGGAACCACCCCGGCTCGCGGTTCTCGCCGCCGTGCTCCATCACGACCTTGGCCAGGTCGATCACGTCGGCGTTGCGCATCCGGATGCACCCGTGCGACTCCGCCTGGCCCAGGGAGTCCTCCTGGTGCGTCCCGTGGACGTAGTAGTCGGGCTCCTTGAAGAACATCTTCACCCGGCCCATGGGGTTGCGGGGGTCGCCCGGCGCGCGCGCGCGCTTGCCGCGGGCCCAGCCGGCATCGGGCGGAACCCACCTCGGGTTCCAGATGATGCGGCGGATCGTGAACTCGCCCTGCGGCGTGGGGTGCGCCGGCTTGCCGATCGCCACCGAGTAGGTGCGCGCCACCTCGTCGCCCTGCACCACCGACAACTGCCGGTCGGACAGGTCCACCACCAGCCGCACCGCGTCCGCCTTGGGCGCCGGGGCGGCCTCGGTCTCGTGCGCCAGGGGCGCGGCCGCCCCCGCCAGCGCCACCGCCCCGATCGCCAACCACTTACCGTGTATCGACATGTGCCTCGCTTCGCGGGTTCGTGTGAACGGGTGTCCGCCGCGACCGAAAAGCGAAGATCGTGCCAAACGCATGTCTCTGCCGCACTTACGGAGAACGGGCCCGGAACTTGCTTTTTGGCCGCAGGTCGGGCCCATCCCTCCTCCCCCCCACCCCGCCGGCCATGGCCGTCCGCGCCCCCGACTTCCGCCCCGAGCTGGAGTGGATCCACACCGGCGGCCGCCGGCTCGCCCTGGCGGACTTCCGCGGGCGCGTCCTCCTGCTCGACTTCTGGACCTACGGCTGCATCAACTGCCAGCATCTCCTCCCCGAGCTGCACGAGGTGGAGCGTCGCTTCCCCGCGGAGGAGCTGGCGGTGGTGGGGGTGCACTCCGGCAAGTTCATCAACGAGCGCGACACGGCCAACATCGCCCGCGCCTGCGAGCGCCTGGGCGTGCGGCACCCGGTGGTCAACGACCGGCAGTTCCGCGTCTGGCGGGAGTACGCCGTCCGCGCCTGGCCCACCCTGGTGGTGGTCTCGCCGGACGGGTACGTGCTCCACACGCGCGCCGGCGAGATCACCGCCGACCGCCTGGCGGAGCTGCTGCGCGGAGTGGTCGAGGACGCGCGCGCGGCGGGAAAGCTCCGCGCCTCGGCGCCGCTCCCGGCCGAGCCGCGGAGCGCGCCGCCCGCGCCCGGCGTGCTCCGCTTCCCCGCCAAGGTGCACGCGGCGCCGGACGGCCGCCTGTTCGTGGCGGACACGGGGCACCACCGCGTGCTGGAGGTGGACGTCGCCGCCGACGGCCTGTCGGGCCGGGTGCTGCGGACGTTCGGGAGCGGGCCCGCGGGGTGGGCGGACGGCCCGGCGGGCGAGGCGCTGTTCAGCTCCCCGCACGGCCTGGCCGCGGTGGAGGAGACGCTGTACGTGGCGGACACGGCCAACCACCTGGTGCGTGCGGTGGAGCTGCGCGACGGGAGCGTGCGGACGGTGGCGGGGACGGGCGTGCAGGCGCGGCGCATCGAGGCGGGCGGACCCGCGCGGACGACGCCGCTCAACTCGCCCTGGGACCTGCTGTGGGTGGACGGCGCGCTGCTCGTCGCGATGGCCGGCCCGCACCAGCTCTGGCGGATCGACCCGGCGGCCGGCCGCGCGGAAGTCTGGGCCGGCTCCGGCGCCGAGGAGCTGTACGACGCGCCCCTGGCGATGGCCGCCCTCGCCCAGCCCAGCGGCCTGGCGACGGACGGCGAGCGCGTCTACTTCGTGGACCCGGAGGCGTCCGCCGTCCGCCGGGCCGTCCCCGGCGGCGAGACCGGCACCCTCGTGGGCACCGGCCTGTTCGACTTCGGCGACCGCGACGGCACGGGCGACGACGCCCGCCTCCAGCACGCCCAGGGCCTTGCCTGGTGGCCCGCGGAGCGCGCCCTCCTGGTGGCCGACACCTACAACCACCGCGTCAAGCGCGTGGACCCCGCCACCCGCGAGGCGCGCGCCTTCGCCGGCACCGGCGCCCCCGGCCTCGCGGACGGCCCCCCGGACCGGGCGGGCTTCTGGGAGCCCGGCGGCATCGCGGTCTCGCCCGACGGCGCCCGCGCCTGGGTCGCCGACACCAACAACCACGCCCTGCGCACGATCGACCTGCGCACGGGGCAGGTCGGCACCGTCCGGCTCGGCGACCCGCCCCCGGCGGACGGAAGTGCGAAAGTGCGAAGTGCGTGAGTGCGAAAGTGAACGGCGGACCCCGCGCCGGACCCGCGTGAGGGATTTCGGCCCGAAGGGGCGAGACCGCGCGGCTGTTTGCGCGGGCTCGACTCCGTTACGCACAGTTTTATCGTGCGTTACGGAGCCGAAGCCCGACCCCGGCGCCAGCCGGGGGCACGCCCTAACCCGCCGTTGACGTTCCTTCCCCCGGAGTCGGACTCTCGTCCCGCCGCCGCCGCATCACCAGCTCCTCCACCCAGCGCTCGATCCGCTCCGCCTCCTCCTCGGGAACGGCGTCCATCTCGCTGTGCACCCCGTCCACGGCCTCGCCCCCGCTGCGCCGCACCACCTCCTCCACCATCCCCGTCCAGGTGGCCGCCTGCGCCGCGTGCCCGCCCATCATCATCCCGACCCGGTCCACCAGGTCGGAGGCCCGCGTGTACGACCGCACCTCGAACCGCGTCGCCCCGTCCTGCTCCCTGGCGGAGAAGCGGATCATCCCCGAGAGCGGGTGCCCTTCCAGCGTGACGCAGGTGACCGCCTCCTCGGTGACCTCCTGCACCCGCACCTGGATGTTGCCCCGCAGCGGGATCGCCAGCGTGAGCGTCTCGCCCACCTCCATCCGCTTCTGCGTCCCCGGCTCCGCTCCGGCCTTGACCAGCCCGTCCGGCGTGAGCCCGTCGAAGTCGGAGCGCACCAGCTCCAGGATGGCGCGCGGCTCCATCCGGCTGCCGCGGATGTCCGCCCAGTAGCTCTGGCGGTGCAGCTCGCCGGTGCCGTCGGAGGGGAGCCGCTCGGGGAGGGCGTCCGCCAGCCTGCGCAGCCCCTCGCGCAGCGGCGTGGGCCGCACCCCGAACACGCCGGTGAGCGCGTTGGGCTGCCCCTCCGGCACCACGTTGCCCTCCAGCAGCATGGTCACCTGCCCGGCGTTCACCGGCAGGTCCAGCCCCAGCGCGTCGGCGGCGCCTGCGCCGGAGCGCGCCAGCCACTCGGGGATGGGGATGCGCACCGGGCTCTTGCCGGTCAGCTCCGAGAGCAGGTCGAACAGCTCGCCCATGGTGGTGAGCTCAGGCCCGCCCATGTCCAGCATGGCGCCCGAGCCGCCCTCGCCCTCCACGGCCAGCGCCAGCGCCTCGCCCAAGTCCTCCACCCACACGGGCTGGAACGGCTGGTCCCCCGCGCCCACCAGCGGCACCGCGGGGAGGGTCCTCACCATCTTGAGGAGCAGCGAGATCACCTCGTCCCCCGGGCCGTACACGTTGCCGGGGCGCACCACCAGCCACTCGCGCGGGAACCCCGCCGCCACCTCGTCCTCGGCCGCCTTCTTGGAGCGGTGGTAGTCCGAGGCGCCCCGCTCCGCCCCCAGCGAGGACACGTACACGAAGCGTCGCACGCCGGCGCGGGCGGCCTCCTCCACCAGGTTGCGGGTCCCCTGCACGTTGACCTTGTCGAAGGTGACCTCCGGCGGGCTCTCGGCCACGATCCCGGCCACGTGCAGCACCGCGTCGCACCCGTCGGCGGCGCCGCGCAGCGCCGCGGGATCGCCCACGTCGCCGGCCCGGGGCTCCACCCCCTCCGCCCACTGCCGGGCGTCTTCGTCCGCGTGCCGCGAAAGGAGGCGGACGGTGTGCCCGCGCCGGAGGAGGTGGTCCACCGCGGACTTGCCCACCACCCCCGTACCGCCTGTGACGAGAACCTTCATGTCGGATGCTCCGGGTCAGGGTCGGCGCCGACGAACGCACGCCGGATGCCAGCGGCGCGCGCCCGCGGGATGGACGGGTCGGGGGTCCCCGACTACCTTGTGGGGCGACGATCCGGAGACACCGCGCACGGAGGACCCCCATCCGCTCCGATTGCGCCGTCCTTGCCCTGCCCCCCCCAAAAATCTCTGGATTATCTCCGCTCCCACGGTTATGCTATGCGCAGCATAGCCGAAAACTCCCTCCCGGTCCCGAGCCAGCCCCGGAGCTGACCATAATGAAGCAGCCTCGTCGTCCCGACGCCCCGCCCCGCAAGCCCCGCCGCCGCTGGCGGTGGCACGTTCCCCCGGCCATCGTGCACGGCGCCGAGGCCCTGGAGGGAACGGAGATCCTCAGCGAGTACACCGGCGAGCTCGGCCTCGTGCTGTGGCAGGCCGTCCGCGACATCTCCCTGTGGTCCAGCGTCACCCCGCCCGAGTCGCGCGCCGGCCTCTTCGGCCCCAGCGCCGGCAAGCGCCGCGCGGCCTCCATCGCGGCCGCCGACCCGGACCCGGAGATCGCTCCCGCGCTGGCCACCATCGCCCGCATCCTGGACGATCCCGCCGGGACCTCGTCCGAGCAGGTGATGCTGGCCTGCCGCGAGATCTCCGTGTGGGCCGACTCCCGCGGCACCCTGGCGACCGCCCTCGCCTTCGCGCAGGCGGCCGCCTTCGCCTGCCCCGGCAACGCCGCTTCCGGCCTGCGCGTGGGCCAGGTCGCCCGCCGCCGCACCGAGTACGCGCGCTCCGAGACCTGGTTCCGGCGCACCATCGGGCTTGCGCGCCAGGCGCGCGACTGGGCCTCGTACGCCGAGGCCTTCTCGGCGCTGGGCGCCCTGTACATGCAGAAGGGCAACCTCCCCGTCGCGCGGCAGCTGTTCATCCGCGCGTACCGGGCTTCCAAGCGGCACAGCCTGCGCAGCCTGCAGGCCAACTCGCTGCACTACCTGTTCGTCATCGCCGCGCGCAGCGGGCAGCACGACGAGGCGGAGGCGCTGGCGCGCACCGCCTTCGAGGCGCACGACCCGGAGCATTCGCGGATCCCGGCGTTCGCCCACGACGTGGCGTACTTCTGGACGGAGCGGGGACAGTTCGCTCCGGCCCTGTCGGTGTTCCGGGCGCTCCTCCCCCACCTCCGCAACCCCGTGGACCGGCTCGGGAGCCTTGGCAGCGTGGCCCGCGCGGCGGGCGGCGTGGGGAACCGGGAGCTGTTCGACGAGGTGCGGCCGGAGATCTGGAGCCTCGTGAGCGCCCCGGACGGCGGCGAGATCGCGGCCGACGCCCTCATCGACCTCGCCCGGGGAGCCTCGAGCCTGGGTGAGTGGCAGGAGGCGGAAAAGGCCGCCCGGACCGCCGAGGAGATGGCGACCGAGCGGCAGCAGGCGCAGTTCGCCCTGACCGCTGCATCCGTGCTGGCGTCCATCCGCACCGAGCGCCGGGTGGAGGAGAATCGCGCGGCCGAGGTCACCTCCGAAGTGGACGGGCTGGCGACGGACCTGGTCCGTACCCTGGACGAGTACGCGGCCGTGGGCTGATCGCCCACGGCCGCGGGGGAGCCCGTCCGCCGACGCTCAGCCCCCCTTCTTGGTCGAGTCCGCCGGCGGGACGGTATCGGACGGCGTGCCGTTTCCTCCGCCGAGGTAGGCGCTGTTCCGCGGCGCCTGCGGGAGCGGCCCGGTCGGACCGCCGACGGAGCACGCGGCGGCGGCGGCGGCAACGGCAAGCACGACGAACAGCAGGCGTGCGTTCTTCATGGGGCGCGTCCTTCATGTGGGGGGAGTTTCACCAGAGCTTTGGCGAGCCTGGTCGTAAGCTAGCCCCCCTCCAGAAGGCGCGCCCAATCCTCTCGTACCCACAATCGATCCTTTCCGGACGTTTTGAGTACGGAAACCGCCAGGTCGCAAAACGGCTGACGGCGGGGAGCCGGACGCCCACACGTTTCGGGTCGGCAACCCTGCGCCGCGGTCCACTTCGCCCGCGCCGCCGCCTCGCCCGGCGCGGCGGGGCCTCTATTGCCTGAACCTGGCTCACTCCTAAGTTGGGGTCACAGAGCGCAGGAAGGTGCACGAGACGCCGCGCGGCGGGTACCGACCCCACACCGAGGAGAGTGGACTGATGAGTGAGACCAACGGCCGGAACGCTCCCAGCGAGCAGGAGTCCCGCGAAGTCGCCGAGGCCGCTCGCGAGACCGAGTGGACCGCGCCCAGCTTCGTGCGGGAGCTGTTCCTGGGGAACTTCCGCCTGGACCTGATCGACCCCTTCCCTCAGCAGTCGCCCGACGACAAGCGCAAGACCGACGCGTACATCGCCAAGCTGCGCCGCTTCATGGAGGAAAAGGTCGACTCGGACGCGATCGACCGCACCGGCGAGCTCCCCGCCGACGTGGTGGACGGGCTCCGCGAGCTGGGCGCCTTCGGCCTCAAGATCCCGGAGGAGTACGGCGGCATCGGCCTGTCGCAGGTGGGATACGGGCGCACCATCGGCATGGTGACCAGCAAGGACGGCAACCTCACGGCGCTCCTTTCGGCACACCAGTCCATCGGCGTGCCGCAGCCGCTGAAGATGTTCGGGACGCCGGAGCAGAAGAAGAAGTACCTCCCGCGCCTTGCGAAGGGCGCCGTGTCGGCCTTCGCGCTGACGGAGCCCGAGGTGGGCTCCGACCCGGCGGCGATGACCACCACCGCCACCCCCACCGAGGACGGCTCCGCCTTCATCATCAACGGCGAGAAGCTGTGGTGCACCAACGGCACCATCGCCGAGCTCCTGGTGGTGATGGCACGCACCCCCTCCAAGGTCAAGAACGGCAAGGAGATCCCCCAGATCACCGCGTTCGTGGTGGAGGTGGACACTCCCGGCGTGGAGATCACGCACCGCTGCCGCTTCCTGGGCCTCAAGGCGATCCAGAACGCGGTGATCCGCTTCGACAACGTGCGCGTCCCCCGCGAGAACATCATCTGGGGCGAGGGCAAGGGGCTGAAGCTGGCGCTGATGACGCTGAACACCGGACGCCTCACCCTGCCCATGAGCGCCGCGTACGGCGCCAAGGTGGCGGTGGAGGTGGCGCGCAAGTGGGCGGCGGAGCGCGTGCAGTGGGGCGCCCCGGTGGGCAGGCACGACGCGGTGGCGCAGATGCTGGGCGGGATGGCGGCGGACGCCTTCGCCATCGAGTCCATGGCGGAGCTGTCGTCCGCGCTGGCCGACCAGGCCCGCAACGACATCCGCCTGGAGGCGGCGATCGCCAAGCTGTGGACCACGGAGATCGGCTGGCGGATCGTGGACGACCTGCTCCAGATCCGCGGCGGCCGCGGCTACGAGACCGCGGACTCGC
Source organism: Longimicrobiaceae bacterium (assembly GCA_036389055.1). GTDB lineage: Bacteria > Gemmatimonadota > Gemmatimonadetes > Longimicrobiales > Longimicrobiaceae > JAFAYN01. Next base: position 20,335 of record DASVQR010000052.1, read on the forward strand.
TGGCGGCGCGCGGCGAGCTCCCCATCCCGGTGGAGCGGATGCTGCGCGACTTCCGCATCAACCGCATCTTCGAGGGCTCCTCGGAGATCATGCGCCTGTTCATCGCCCGCGAGGCGGTGGACACGCACCTGTCGGTGGCCGGCGAGCTGATCAACCCCAAGGCGAGCATGGGGACCAAGGTGGGCGCCATGGCGAAGGCCGGGGCGTTCTACGCGGGGTGGCTCCCCAAGCAGTTCTTCGGCAAGGGGCAGCTCCCCTCGTACGGCGAGTTCGGGCGGCTCGCCAAGCACCTGCGCTACGCGGAGCGGACCTCGCGCAAGCTGGCCCGCAGCATGTTCCGGGCGATGGCGCAGTACCAGGCCAAGCTGGAGCGCAAGCAGGCGCTGCTGGGCCGCTTCGTGGACATCGGCGCGGAGCTGTACGCGATCTCGGCGTCGTGCGTGCGCGCGCAGAGCATGCGGAACACGCCACACGGCGCGGAGGCGATGCGGCTGGCGGACCTGGCGTGCCTGCGGGCGCGGCTGCGGATCCGCAAGCTGTTCAACGAGCTGTGGTCCAACGCGGACGACCCTACCTACCGGGTCGCGCAGGACGTGCTCAAGGGCAAGTACGCGTGGCTGGAGGAGGGCGCGATCCAGGCGATCCCCGACGGGGTGTCGCTGAAGGTGCCCACGGGGCCGCAGGTGCCGCTCGACACGCCGATCTCGGGGGAGCGCGTGGCGACCAAGGTGGGCGCGAGCGGCTGAGCTTTCTCCTGATCTTCTGAGCCGGTTTGTTCAGGGGCGTCCCGACCAGGGGCGCCCTTGACGTTTTCCGGACTGATGGGTAACTGCTGGGTCGGGCGTGCCCCCGGCTGCGCCGGGGTCGGGCTTCGGCTCCGTAGCAGACGAAACGACCGTCTGCAACGGAGTCGAGCCCCCAACGATACTGCTGTTGGGGTCTCGCCCCTTCGGGCCGAAATCCCTCACGCGGCTCCGTGGCATTCCTCCATTTCCTCTCGCTCTCGCGCCGCCGCCATGCTCTCCGACGATTCCCCGGCTTCCCTTCCACTGCGCGGCTTCACCGTGGTCTCGCTGGCGGCCAACGTGCCGGGGCCGGTCGCGTGCGCGCGGCTGCGCGCGCTGGGCGCGCGCGTGGTGAAGGTGGAGCCACCCTCGGGCGATCCCCTGGAGGCGTACTGCGCGGCGTGGTACCGGGAGCTGGCCCGGGGGCAGGAGGTGATGCGGCTGGACCTCAAGGACCCGGCGGGGCGCGGCGCGCTGGACGGGCTGCTCGCCGGGGCGGACCTGCTGGTGACCTCGTCGCGCCTGGCGGCGCTGGAGCGGCTGGGGCTGGGGTGGGCGGCGCTGCACGCGCGCTTCCCGCGGCTCTGCCAGGTGGCGGTGTTCGGGTACCCGGGCGCGGAGCGCGACCGCGCGGGGCACGACCTGACCTACCAGGCCGCGCACGGGCTCGCCGATCCGGCCGGGCTCCCGCGCACGCTGCTCGCCGACCTGGCAAGCGCGGAGCGCGTGGTGGGCGCGGCGCTGGGGCTGCTGCTGGCGCGGGAGCGCGGGGCGGGCGCCGGCTGCGCCGAGGTGACGCTGGCCGAGGTGGCGGAGGACTTCGCGGCGCCGCTGCGGCACGGGCTCACCGCGCCGGGCGGGCTGCTGGGCGGCGGGCTGCCGGCGTACGACGTGTACGCGGCGCGGGAGGGGCACGTGGCGGTCGCGGCGCTGGAGCCGCACTTCGCGGCGAGGCTGCGGGACGAGCTCGGCGTGGCGGAGCTGACGCGCGATGCGCTGGAAGCAGCGCTCGGCGCGCGCTCGGCGGCCGAGTGGGAATCCTGGGCCGACGAGCGCGACCTGCCGCTGGCGGCGCTGCGGGAGCCGGGAGGCTGACGGAGCGCACGAAAGGCAGGGCCGCCCCGCAGTTCCGCGGTATCCACATGATCTTTCACGGAGGGAGACAGCCGGGCAGTTTCGGCTGGCTCCCTCCGGCGCAGGGAGACCCGCCGGCTGTTTGGCGGGGCTCCCGGAGCCCGCGGAGGAGACCGGCAGCAGTACCGCCGGGCTCCGTAGCGGCCCCACGAAGCCTGAGGCGAAAACCACTGAACCGGGCTCACCCACCCGTTTTCCCTTGCCCTGGACCCCCTGTCGGGGCGATATTCCGGACCCGGGGGAATCCACTCCCCGCGCCGGACCCGGCCGAGCCAACTCGTTGTACGGCTTGACGATCCGCCGCCACCTGAAAGCACGTCCTGCGCAAGGCATCCGTCCCCATATGTGCGGCTTCTGCCACCTGCACTGCCACTCGGAATACTCGCTCCTCGACGGCGCCAACCGCATCGGGGACCTCATCAAGCGCGCCAAGGAGTTCGAGCAGCCGGCGCTCGCGCTCACCGACCACGGCTGCATGTTCGGCGCGTGGGTGTTCCAGGAGCAGGCCAAGAAGGCGGGGATCAAGCCCATCATCGGGATGGAGGCGTACGTCGCCCCCAACAGCCGCCACGACCGCGGCAAGGTCAAGGGCGAGAAGGGCTACTACCACCTGGTGCTGCTCGCCCGCGACTTCCAGGGCTACAAGAACCTCACCAAGCTGACCTCCATCGGCTACACGGAAGGCTTCTACTCCAAGCCGCGCATCGACCGCGAGGTGCTGGCGAAGCACTCCGAGGGGCTGATCGTGACCTCCGCCTGCCTGGCGGGCGAGATCGCGCAGCACCTGATGGAGGACCGCTGGGACGAGGCCCGCGAGGCCGCCGCGTGGTACGCCGAGCTGTTCCAGGGGCGCTACTACCTGGAGGTGCAGGGGCACGACTCCAGCGGCCAGGACGAGCTCAACCGCCGCATCTTCAAGCTGGCCGACGACATCGGCCTGCCGGTGGTGGCCACCAACGACACGCACTTCCTCAAGGCGGAGGACCACCAGGCGCACGACGTGCTGCTCTGCATCGGGCTGGGCAAGGACTTCTCGGACCCCAACCGGATGAAGTACGACGACCAGCTCTACTTCAAGAGCGGGCCGGAGATGGCGGAGCGCTTCCCGGGCCGGACGGACGTCCTGGAGAACACGCTGAAGATCGCCGACGAGGTGAACTGGTCGTACCCCAAGGGCTACAACGTCCCCGCCTTCCCGGTGCAGGAGGAGGGCTTCGCCACCGAGGACGAGATGCTGCGCGCCTGGGTGTGGAGCGGCGCGATGAAGCACTACGGGCCGAAGGGGGACGGCCCGACCGGGCCGGTGGGGGAGATGTCGAACCTCCCCGAGGCCGAGATCAGGGCGGCGCTGGCGCCGGAGATCGTGGAGCGGGTGGAGTACGAGCTGGACGTGATCACCAAGCTGGGGTACTCCGGCTACTTCCTGATCACCGCCGACTTCATCCGCGAGGCCCGCAGGCGCGACATCCCCGTGGGGCCGGGCCGCGGCTCGGCGGCGGGGAGCATCGTGGCGTACTGCATGGGGATCACGGACTGCTGCCCCATCAAGTTCGACCTGCTGTTCGAGCGCTTCCTGAACCCGGAGCGCGTGTCGATGCCCGACATCGACGTGGACTTCTGCTTTGAGCGCCGCGGCGAGGTCATCGAGTACGTGCGCGAAAAGTACGGGCGCGACGCGGTGGGGCAGATCATCACCTTCGGGACGATGAAGTCGCGCGCCGTGGTCAAGGACGTGGGGCGCACCCTGGGCTTCCTCCCGGCGGAGACGGACGCGCTGGCCAAGCTGATCCCCAACGGCCCGGCGTACTCGCTGTCGGTGGAGGAGGCGATCGACAAGATCCCGGAGATCAGCGAGAAGTACGCGAAGGACGAGCGCTACCGCCGGCTCCTGGACTACTCCAAGACGCTGGAGGGGCTGTCGCGGCACTCCAGCGTGCACGCGGCCGGCGTGGTGATCGCGCCGGGGCCGCTGGACGAGTACGTCCCCATCTGCACGCAGAGCACCAAGGGCGCGGGCGGCAGCGGCGAGAGCATCATCGTCACGCAGTACGACATGACCTGCCTGGAAAAGGCGGGGATGCTCAAGATGGACTTCCTGGGGCTGAAGACGCTCACGGTGATCTACGACGCCGTGACCGCCATCCGCGACCGGCACGGCGCGCTCCGCCACCCGGAGAGCGGCGACGTGTACGCGCGCCCCGAGGACATCCCGCTGGACGACCCCGAGGTGTACCGCATGCTGGCCCGCGGCGGCACCGCCGGCGTGTTCCAGTTCGAATCGGCGCTGGCGACGGAAAAGATCCGCGCCATGAAGGCGGACCGCTTCGACGACCTGGTGGCCGCCAACGCGCTGGTGCGCCCCGGCCCGCTGGACATGGGGATGGACCTGGTGTACATCCGCCGCAAGCTGGGGCAGGAAAAGGTGGCGTATCCGCACCCGAGCCTGCACGACGTGCTGGAGCCCACGTACGGCGTGATCGTGTACCAGGAACAGGTGATGCGTATCGCGCAGATCCTGGGCGGCCTGTCGCTGGCCGAGGCCGACGTGCTCCGCAAGGCGGTCGGTAAAAAGGACGCGGAGCTGATCGCCAAGGAGCTGGGCAAGTTCGTGGAGAAGGCGGTGGAGAAGGGGCACGACCGCCGCATGATCCAGGACCTGGCGGACCAGATCGAGGCGTTCGGCCGCTACGGCTTCAACAAGTCGCACTCGGCGGCGTACGGGCTGGTGGCGTACCAGACGGGGTGGCTCAAGTGCCACTACCCGGCCGAGTTCATGGCCGCGCTGATGTCGTCCGTGGTGGACAAGATCGACGACGTGGTGGCGTACATCGCCCAGTGCCGCGAGATGGGCAAGTACCTGCCGCGCGTGGGCCGCGAGGGGATCGAGGTGCTCCCCCCGCACGTCAACGAGTCCAACTGGAAGTTCAACGTCGTCGGCGAGGGCGTCGGCAAGATCCGCTTCGGGCTGGGCGCGATCCGCGGGGTGGGCGAGGGCGCGGTGCGCTCCATCCTGGCCGCGCGGATCACGGAGGGCCCGTTCAAGAGCATGTTCGACCTGCTCTGCCGCATCGACCTGCGGCTGTGCAACAAGCGGGTGATCGAGTCGCTGATCTGCGCCGGGGCGCTGGACGGCTTCGACCAGGGCGGCGGGCGCGCGCAGCTGCTTGCCGGGCTGGACGCCGCGTTCTCGGCGGCGCAGCAGGTGCAGCGCGACCGCGAGAGCGTGCAGGAGAACATCTTCGACGCCCTGCTGGGGGGCGAGTCCGGGCCCACCGCGGGGATGACGGAGCCGCCGCTGCCGCCGGTGGAGAAGTGGCAGGAGGGCGACCGGCTGGCGCGGGAAAAGGAGATCCTGGGCTTCTTCATCTCCGGCCACCCCCTGGACAAGTTCCGCGAGGACGTGGCATTGTTCGAGCGGGTCAACACGGCGAACCTGCGCGAGTTCCGCGACCAGAAGATCGAGCTGGCGTGCGTGGTGACCGAGGCGGCGCGGCAGATCAGCAAGAAGGACGGCTCGGAGTGGGGGCGGATCACCGTGGAGGACTTCTACGGCACCGCCACCGTGCTCGCCTTCGGCGAGAGCTGGGCCCGGTGGAAGGACGTGCTGCAGCAGGACACGCCCATCCTGCTGCGCGGGGCCGTCTCCAGCCGCGACCGCGACGAGGAGGACCCGCCCATCTTCCTGGACGGCGCCGTGCGGATGGCGGAGCTGCGGGAGAGCGGCAGCGTGGGCGTGTGCGTGGAGCTGGGCTCCGACGGCGCGGACCACGACCGGATCCAGCGCGCCAAGGAGTGCTTCGCCCGCTACCCCGGGCCGGGGCCGCTGGAGGTGGTGTGGCGGAACGGCGGCACCCTCGCCCCCGGCGACGAGCCGCGCCTGCGCTCCCGCAGCGTGCGCGTGGCGCCCAGCGAGGTGCTGCTCACGGAGCTGCGCGCGGTGCTGGGCGACGAGCGCGTGAAGCTGGTGAAGGGGTAGGAACAGCAGGGGACAGGGGACAGGGGACAGGGGACAGCCAGCAAGGGCGATGTTCGAGCAGGCTGTAACCTGTAACCTGTAACCTGTAACCTTCCCGAGCGACAGCGAGGAACATTGGCTACCGTAGCCCATCTTGATTTCGAGCGTGCGATCGCGGACGTGGAGGAGCAGATCCTCCGGCTCCGCACCCTGGCGCGCGAGCGCGGCCTGGACGTCTCCAACGAGCTGCGCTCCCTGGAGCGCAAGCTGGAGGAGCTGAAGCAGGACACCTTCCGCAACCTGTCGCCCATCGAGCGGGTGCAGGTGGCGCGGCACCCGCGGCGGCCGTACACGCTGGACTACGTCGAGATGGTGTTCGACGACTTCGTGGAGCTGCACGGCGACCGCATGTTCCGCGACGACGACTCCATCGTGGGCGGGTGGGCGCGGCTGGACGGCGAGTCGGTGATGCTGATCGGCCAGCAGAAGGGCCGCGACATGAAGGAGAACCTGCGGCGCAACTTCGGGATGCCCCACCCCGAGGGGTACCGCAAGGCGCTCCGCCTGATGAAGCAGGCCGAGAAGTTCGGGCGGCCGGTGGTGACGCTGATCGACACGCCAGGGGCCTATCCCGGCATCGGCGCGGAGGAGCGCGGGCAGGGCGAGGCGATCGCCCGCAACCTGCTGGAGATGGCGGCGCTCCGGGTGCCTTCCGTCGCCGTCGTGATCGGCGAGGGCGGCTCCGGCGGCGCGCTCGCCATCGGGGTGGCGGACCGGGTGCTGATGCTGGAGAACGGCATCTACTCGGTGATCTCGCCCGAGGGGTGCGCGGCGATCCTGTGGAAGAGCGGCACGGAGCGCGACAAGGCGGCCGCCGCCATGAAGATCACCGCCGGCGACCTGTTCCGGCTGGGGGTGATCGACGACATCGTGGCCGAGCCCGCGGGCGGCGCCCACTCCGACTGGGAGCGGACCGCCGAGGCGCTGCGCGAGGCGCTGGGCCGCCACCTGGGCGAGCTGCGCGGCGTCCCCGTGGACGAGCTGCGGCGCGCGCGCTGGGAGAAGTACATGTCCATGGGGGAGTGGCGCACCGTCCGCTGACCCCGAACACGACCCGAGGCGCCGCGCCCCCGCGGGGGCACGGCGCTCCGCATAGATGAGGTACCAAATCGTGAGCCTTCCACTTCCCGTTTTCCAGCCGGGCCCCGACCTGCGCGAGCTTCCGCGCGTGGTGGAGGTCGCGTTCAAGGGGACGCGGCGTGCCTACTTCCGCACGACGGACCCGGACCTTCGCGTGGGCGACCACGTCCTGGTGGAGGTGGAGCGCGGGCGCGACCTGGGGCGCGTCAAGTCCGTGGGCGGCGTGGCCGCCCGCAAGTGCGCCAGCTGCAAGGGCGACGGCTCCGGCGAGGAGGACGCCGCCCCCGCCGAGCGCATCCTGCGACGCGCCGAGCCCGGCGAGCTGGAGGCCCTGCGCGTGCTGCGCGTGGACGAGGAGCGGGTGCGCCGCACCACGCGCGAGATGGTGGAGCAGCACGGCCTGAAGATGAAGGTCAGCGAGGTGGAGTGGCAGTGGGACCGGAACAAGCTGACCATCTACTTCACCGCCGAGCGGCGCGTCGACTTCCGCCAGCTGGTCCGCGACCTGGCGCGCACCTTCCGCACTCGCATCGAGCTGAAGCAGATCGGCGTGCGCGACGAGGCCGCGCTGCTGGGGGGCGTGGGGCGCTGCGGCCGCGAGCTGTGCTGCTCCACCTGGCTGCGCGAGATCAAGCCCATCTCGCTGCAGCTGGCAAAGGACCAGAACCTGTCGCTGAACCCCACGCAGATCTCCGGCACCTGCGGCCGGCTGATGTGCTGCCTCACCTACGAGCACGACGCCTACCTGGCCGCCCGCAAGCGCTTTCCGCGCGAGGGGAAGACGGTGAGGACCTCGGTGGGGAACGAGAAGGTGGTGGGGATCGACATCTGGAAGAACCAGGTGACGCTGATGGACGAGAGCCGCCAGCGCCGCGTGGTGGAGCTGGACGCGCTCCGCGAGGAGATGGCCGCCGCCGGCCCCGCTCCCGCCCCGACCGGCCGCGAGCGCGAGGCCGCGCCCGCCGAGCCGCTCCCCACCCCGGCCGAGCAGCAGCGCCCCCCGCGCCGTCCCCGCCTCCGCGGCGATCGCCGCGGCCCCGGAGGCCCGCCGGCGCAGGCTTGAGCGCCGCGCAGCATGGCCGCGTAGCGCAGCCCGGCCGCTAGCGCAGCATGGCCGCAAAACGGAGAGCCGCCCGGTCGAGTGACGGGGCGGCTCTTCTGTCTCTGGGCTGGCGCCCGCAGCGGCCCCCTCCCCCGGCCCCTCCCCCGCAAGCGGGAGAGGGGAGAACGGCGACGGCACCCGAGGCAACAGGGATATCCGCAGGGAGGGTGTGGGGGTGCTCGGAGGAAAGAGTTTGGGGAGCGGCCGGGTGGGGTGGCATTAACTCTTTCCGGAGAGCACCCCCGCCCCGACCGCCGCAGCGTGATCCAGAGGCCGCAAAGCCGTTACGGCTGGTACCGCGGAAACAGCGCGTCTCCCTTGGCGATCGGCGTCCCCGGCTTCAGCAGCCCCCACGCGGTCCACTCGTCCAGCCGCCCCCGCCCGCCCTGAGCGACCGCCGACAAGTACTCGTCCCCGCCGATGCGCCGCCATACCTCGCTCATCTTTTCGGGCAGCACCGGCCACAACAGCAGCGAAGCGATCCGCATGGCCTCGGCGCAGTCGTACAGGATGGCACCGACCTCCGGCATCCGCTCGGGGTCCTTGGCGAGCTTGAAGGGTGCCATCCGCTCGATGTAGCCGTCGACCGCGCGGACGAGGTCCATGGCCGCCCCCGCCGCTTCGTCCAGCTGGAGCGCGTCCATGGCACCACGGTACGCGGCCACGCACCGCTCCGCCGCCGCGCGCAGCTCGCTCCCCTCCCCGGCCCCGCCGACAGGCGCCTCGCCCCCGAAGTACCGGCCGATCATGTTGGACACACGGCTGAACGAGTTGCCCAGCGTGTTGGCCAGGTCGGAGTTGTACACCTCGATGAACTTGGCCTCGGAGAAGTCCGCGTCCGTGGTGCCCAGCGGCCCCTGGGTGAGCAGGAACCAGCGGAACGCGTCCAGGGAGAAGCGCTCCACGAACTCGTCGATCTTTTCCAGGTCCACGAAGTTGCCCAGCGACTTGCTCATCTTGCGCCCGTCGCTGATCCAGAACGAGTGCGCGTACACCCGCCGGGGCACGGGGCGGCCGAGGGCGAGGAGGAGCGCCGGCCAGATCACGCCGTGGAACCAGAGGATGTCCTTGGCGATCAGGTGCACGTCCGCCGGCCAGTACTTCAGGCGGTCGTCCGTGTCCACCGTGGTCAGGTAGTTCATCAGCGCGTCGATCCAGACGTAGATGGTCTGGTCCGGCGTGCCGGGAACCGGGATCCCCCACCCCTGCGTGCCGGTGCGGGAGACGGGGACGTCGTTGAGCCCCTCGCGCACCCGCGACAGCAGCTCGTTGCGGCGCGCCTCCGGCTGCACCAGCCCCGCCTCCAGCAATTCCAGCAGGCGGTCGCGGTACGCGCTCAGCCGGAAGAAGGCGTTGTGCTCCGACTTGCGGACCAGCGGCTGCCCGTTGATGGGCGACTTGAAGTCCGACTCCTTGGCCTTGTTCTCGGGGACGTACTCCTCCTGCCCGGCGTCGTACCACCCCTCGTAGTCGCCCATGTACACGTCGCCCGAGTCCAGCAGGCGGCGGACGTACTCCGTGACGCGCTCGCGGTGGCGCGCCTCGCTGGTGCGGATGAAGTCGTCGTTGGAGATGCCGAGCCGCGCGAACGCGTCCTGGAAGGCGGCCGCGTTGCGGTCCGCCCACTCCTGCGGCCCCAGCCCGCGCTCCGCCGCGGCCGTCACCACCTTTGCCGCGTGCTCGTCCGTGCCGGTGAGAAAGAAGGTGTCGTCGCCGCGGAGCCGGTGGTAGCGCGCCACCGCGTCGGCCACGGTGCTGGAATACACGTGGCCGATGTGGGGCCGATCGTTGACGTAGTAGATCGGCGTGGTGATGTAGAACGTTGCGGGCTCGGTCGGCATGCGCTTCCTGGATCTCCCGTCGGAGGGCCGCGGCGGGCGCGGCGTCGTTTTCGTGCCAAACGTGCAAGGATGGGTCCGCCCCGCCCGCTCCGCAAGAGCGCCCCCGGGGCCCGCCGGGCCACCTCGCGGGCGTCCACTCCCTTGGCGAAGATCCGCGCAACGCGTGGAGTTGCTTGACACTCCCCCACGCGGGGATGTATAGTACGCCCCTCCGCTACAACCAGGTCACGTCCGGGAGCATCGACTTCCCCCGTATTTTTCCGAACCGAAAACCGAGGCCATGGCACGATCCAAGTGGACGCTGATGCTCGTCCCGCACGACAACGAGCGCGTCAGATCCATCCAGATCTCCAGCCGGAGCGTCCGCGTAGCCGTCTCCACCGCACTCGCACTCGCCTTCGTCCTCGCGGTCTTCAGCATCGGCTTCTTCGTCAAGCAGAGCCACCACGTGCGCGCCGCGGCCCTGGAGCGCGAGAACGAGCTGCTCGCCGCAGAGGTGGACGAGATGAGGTCGCAGATGGCGACGCTCTCGGAGTCCATCGAGGAGCTGTCCGAGAAGGGGGAGAAGTACCGCGTGGTCGCCGGGCTGCCGGCCATCGACCCGCAGGTGGAGCGGGTGGGGATCGGGGGGCCGGGGACGGCCACCCTCCAGTCCGCCTCGCTCTTCCGCGTCAGCCCCGGGCGCGGCAAGAAGGTGTTCGAGACCTCGTCCGACCTGGGCGCCCTGATGCGCCGCGCCGCGCTGCTGCGCTCCAGCATGGACGAGGCGCTGGACGCCATGGAGACCAACACCGAGCGCCTGGCCGCCACCCCGTCCATCGCCCCGTCCAACGGGCACCTGTCCAGCCTGTTCAGCCGCGGACGTCACCACCCCGTCCTCCGCATCACCCGGCCCCACAAGGGGATCGACATCGCCGCCCCGGTGGGCGAGCCGATCCTGGCCCCGGCGAAGGGCAGGGTCCGCTTCGCGGGCCCCAAGTCCGGCGGCTACGGCAACGTGGTGGAGATCGACCACGGCTTCGGCTACGTCACCCGCTTCGCGCACGCCTCCCGGCTGCTGGTGAAGCGCGGTCAGGAGGTGCAGCGCGGCGCCGTGATCGCCGAGGTGGGGGCGACCGGGCTGGTGAGCGGGCCGCACCTGCACTACGAGGTGGAGGTGAACGGCAGCCAGGTGGACCCGCTCAACTTCATCATCGAGGACGAGATCCCCGACTGAGCCGGGCGAGGCCCCACGCCCCGACCCAACCCGCGAGGAGCGCCCGACCGGCGCTCCTCTGCGCATTTCCGGGCCGGGGAACACCGGGGGCGCGCCCCGACTATACGCACCCGTGAAACCGCCGCATCCAGCACGGCACGATCGATAGATGCTCCTGCTCGCCCTGACCCTCGCGGCCGGGACCGCCGCCGCGGACACCGCGGCGCTCTCCCCCACGCCCGCCCCCGCCACGGCGGCGGCGGGGATGGTGGCGGTGCACCGCCAGCCCGCGATCCCGCTCGTCGCGCTCCGCCTGTCGCTGCTGGCGGACGACCCGCCCGGGTACGCCGGGGCGGGCCACCTCCTCCAGCACCTGCTGCTCCCCTCGCTGCGCGACCAGGTGCAGCGCGTGGGCGGCGAGGTGCAGATCACCCGCGGCGCCGACGCGGTGGTCTACACCGTGGTGGGCCCCGCGTCCGAGCTGGACTACCTGGCCGGGGTGCTGCGCTCCACGCTGCGGGAGCCCCGGTTCGGCGATGCGCAGCTGGTGGCGGCGCAGCGCGAGCTCCGCGACGAGCGCAACGCCGAGTGGGAGACCGCGGCGGGGCACGTGCGCGCCATGCTGCGGGGGCGCCTCTTCCCCGAGGAATTGTCCCCCGCCGGGACGCCGGCCTCCGCCGAGCGCTTCACCGCCGAGACGGTGCAGGCGCTGTGGGCCGGGATGTACCGGCCGGAGCGCGTGGCGGTGGTCGCCGTGGGCGACGTGCAGGTGGCGCGCGTGCGCGACGCGTTCGCGCGGCTCCCCGCCGCGCCGGAGGGCGCGCCCGACGGCGCGGCGGCCGACACCGTCCCCGCCGCCCCGCCGGTGTCGCCCGAGGCGACGCGGGGGTGGATCGGGCTGGGGTGGTCCGCGGCGGACGCCGACCCCGCCGCCGTGACGGTGACGGCGCGCCTGCTGCGCGACCACCTGCGCGAGCGGCTCCCCTCCGCCGCGGTGGAGACCGAGCACTGGTGGACGCGCCAGGGGCAGGCGCTGGCCCTGGTGGTGGCCGCGCAGCCCGCGGGGCTGGCCGCCGCGCGCCGAGCCACGGGCGCCTCGCTGGCGTCGCTGGGCGAGTCGCTGGACGCGGCCCGGGTGCGCGAAGCCGCGGCCCGGGTGCGCCGCGACATGCTGTTCTACGCGCGCCGCCCCGAGCGCATGGCCGACGTGGTGGGGCAGTTCATCGACCGGGCGGGCCAGGCCGACGCCGCGCAGCGCTTCTACGCCGACGTGGAGCGGGTGGACGAGGACGCCGTGCGCGCCGTGCTCGCCCGCCTGGCCGAGCAGACCCCCGCGGCGGTGGACGTGCCGCCCCAGAAGCTGCCCAACCGGACGCCATGACCCGCTCCCCGCTGTTCCGCCGCGCGCTCGCGGCGCTCGCGCTCCTCGGGGCGGCCGCGCCCGGCGCGCTCCGCGCGCAGGAGCACGTGCTGGTGCGCCCGGAGCCCGGCACGCCGGTGGTGGCCGTGGAGGTGCTGGTGGCCGCCGGCCCCGCCGAGGAGACCCCGGAGCAGGCCGGGCTGGCGTACCTGACCGCCCGCGTCGCCACGGCGCCCATCCGCCCGATCCTGGACTCGCTGGGAGCCCACCTGACGGTGCAGGCGCACAAGGACGCCCTGGGCTTCACCCTGACCGCCGCGCCGGACACCTGGCAGGAGGCGTCGCGCACCCTGCTGGTGGCGCTCTTCCGCGACCCCGCCGACTCGCTGGCGGCGACCCGCGAGCGGGCCGCCCTGCGCGCCGAATTGATCGGCCGCGAGGCGAGCCCGGCCGACGCGCTCGCCCGCGAGGTGGACGCCGCCGTGTTCGGGCCGGAGCACCCCTGGCGCCGCCCCGCCGCGGGCTACTCCACCACGGTGGAGAAGCTGACGCTGGCCGACGTGGACGGCTTCATCCGCAGCTACCTGGTGCCGGAGCGCACGGTGGCCGCGGTGGTGGGCCCGGTGGACTCCGCGGCGGCGCGCGAGCACCTTGCCGCCTTCCTGCGCGGCACGCCGTGGCAGCCGCCGCGCGCCGAGCCCCCCGCCCCGGTGGAGGCGCCGGTGCGCCGGGAGTACAGCTCCATCACCGCCTGGATCGCGGCGAGCTACCCCTTCCCGCCCGAGGTGGACGAGGAGGCGGTGCGGCTGCTGGGCGAGCTGGCGGTGGAGGGACTGTCCTTCGGCCCGAGCCGGCGCACGGTGTACAACGCCCGCTCGGAGGTGGTGCGCCGCGCCGACGGCGGAGAGCTGCGCATCCAGATCGTGGTGCCGCCGCGCGAGGTGGACGCGTGGGCCGGCCGCATCGACGAGGCGGTGGCCCGCTACGCCGACAAGGCGATGGCGCCCGGGCTGTTCGCGGACCGCGCGCGCCGCTTCCGCGGGGTGCGCCTGCGCGAGCTGGACACGCCCGAGGCGCGCGCGCAGGACGCCGCCCGCGAGCTGTTCGTGGGCGGCCATGGCCGCCTTGCCGACCTGGAGCGCCTGGACGCCGACCGGCTGCTCGCCGCCGCGCGCGGCCTGCGCCCCGCGACGCTGGTGGTGCTCGGCCCCTTCGAGGCCGGCACTCCCGCCGCCAACGACTGACCCGGCCGCGAGCCGCTTCCACACTCCACGACGAGGGTGCCGCTTTGGGATGGATGGTGCTGGTCAACGTGCTGGAAGTGCTCAAGTGGCTCATCATCGCGCGTGCGCTGATGTCCTGGTTCGTGGACCCGCGCTCCGCGAACCCGCTGGTGGCCTGGATCCGCGGCGTCACCGACGCGATCCTCCGCCCCATGCGCGCCATGCTTCCCAGCCTGGGCGGGATGGACCTGTCCCCGATCGTGGCGATCCTGCTCATTCAGCTGGCCCAGCAGGCGATCGCGAGGGGACCGGGGGCGTACTACTGAACGGCTTTTGACTGCGGGTTTGGGCGTGCCCCCGGCTCCGCCGGGGTCGGGCTGCGCGCGGAGTAACGCACGATACTACCGTGCGTAACTCCGCCGAGCCCCGCCAAACTGCCGGCGGGTCTCGGCCCTGCCGGGCGCGCATCCCTCACGCGGG
>DASVQR010000053.1:0-24888 GCA_036389055.1 Longimicrobiaceae bacterium
AGCGCGAACATCACCTGCACCAGCGGGCTCCGGCTCAGGTCCCGCTCCACCTTGAGCTCCTCCACCAGCCGCTCGAACGGCACCTCCTGGTGCGCGTACGCCCCCAGCGCCCCCTCCCGCACCCGCCCCACCACCTCCCGGAACGCCGGATCGCCGGACAGGTCGGTGCGCAGCGCAAGCGTGTTGACGAACAGCCCGATCAGCCCTTCGGTCTCGCGCCGCGTCCGCCCCGCGATGGGGCTCCCCACCACCACGTCCTCCGACTCCGCGTAGCGCCCCAGCAGCACCTGCAGCGCGGCGAGCAGCACCATGTACAGCGTCGCCCCCTCCCGCCTCGCCAGCCGCCTCACCCCCTCCGCCTCGTCCGCGTCCAGGGTCAGCGCGTGGCGCGCGCCCGCGAAGCCCTGCACCGCCGGGCGGGGGTGGTCGGTGGGCAGCTCCAGCGCGGGCGCGCCCGCAAGGCGCCCCCGCCAGTACGCCAGCTGCGCCTCCAGCGCCTCGCCGCGCAGCCACGCGCGCTGCCAGACGGCATAGTCCCCGTACTGCACCGCCGGCTCCGGCAGCGGAGACCCGCGCCCTTCCCGGAAGGCGCCGTACAGCGCCGACAATTCCCCGAAGAACACCCCCAGGCTCCACCCGTCCGAGACCACGTGGTGCATCGACAGCACCAGCACGTGCTCGTCCTCCTGGAGCCGCAGCAGCGTCGCCCGGAACAGAGGCCCCCGCTCCAGGTCGAAGGGGCGCTCCACCTCCGCACGGACCCTCCCCTCCACCTCGGCCGCCGCGACGGGCTCCACCGGCAGGCGGAAGGGCTCCGGGGGGAGCACCTCCTGCCAGGGCCGGCCGCCGTCGCTGGGGAAGCGCGTGCGCAGCGCCTCGTGCCGGCGCACGATCTCCCCGAGGGTCGCCTCCAGCGCCCCGGCGTCCAGCGGCCCCTCCAGGCGCAGCGCCCCGGGGATGGTGTAGACGTGCCCCCCGGGAGAGAGCTGCTCCAGGAACCAGAGCCGCTCCTGCGCAAAGGACAGCGGCAGCCGCCCCGTGCGCTCGACGGGCACCAGCGGCGGCGGCGCCGCGCCCGGCCCGCCGGCGAGCTGCGCCTCCACGCGCGCGGCAAGCCGCTCCAGGGTGGGGGCCTCGAACAGGGCGCGCAGCGGCAGCTCCACCCCGAACGCCTCGCGGATGCGCGAGACCACCCGGGTGGCAAGCAGCGAGTGGCCGCCCAGCTCGAAGAAGCTTTCCCCCACGCCCACCCGCTCCCGGCGCAGCACGTCCGCCCAGATCCCCGCCAGCAGCTCCTCCGTGGGGGTGCGCGGCGCCACGTGCGCGGAGGCGGGGGCGCCGAGCTCCGGGGCCGGGAGCGACCCGCGGTCCACCTTGCCGTTGGGGGTGAGCGGGAGCCGCTCCAGCGCCACGACGGCCGCGGGCACCATGTACTCCGGCAGGGAGCGCCCCAGCGCCTGCCGCAGCTCCGCGGCGGGGGGGACCGCGCCCGGCTCGCCCACCACGTAGCCCACCAGCCGCCGCTCGCCGGACGCGTCGGCCCGGGCCATCACCACGGCCTCGCGCACGCCGGGCTGCGCCCGCAGCGCGGCCTCGATCTCGCCCAGCTCGATGCGGAAGCCGCGCACCTTGACCTGGAAGTCCATCCGCCCGAGCAGCTCCAGCTGGCCGTCGGCGCGCCAGCGGGCGCGGTCGCCGGTGCGGTACAGCCGCCCGCCGGGCGCGTCGCCGAAGGGGTCGGGGACGAACCGGTCCGCCGTGAGGTCGGGCCGCCCCAGGTAGCCGCGCGCCAGCCCGACGCCCCCGAAGCACAGCTCGCCCGAGACCCCCACGGGGAGGAGGCCGTGGAGGCGGTCCAGCACGTAGGCCGTCTGGTTGGCCATGGGGCGGCCGTACGGGATGCTGGTCCAGCGCGGGTCCCGCTCCCCGACCGGGTAGACGGTGGAGTGGATGGACGCTTCCGTGACGCCCCCCAGGCTGATCACCCGGACCCGCTCCGCCACGGCCCGGAGCCGCTCGGGGAGCGTCACCGGGATCCAGTCCCCGCCCAGCAGCGCCAGGCGGAGGGAGCGGGGCCGCAGCTCCGGGCGCGACTCCACCAGCTCCACCACCGCCTCCAGCAGCGCCGGCGCGGAGTTCCAGACGGTGACCCCGTGCTTCACCAGCAGCTCCGCCCAGTGGCGGACGTCGCGGGCCTCGTCGGGATCCGGGAGCACGACGGTCCCCCCGGCGGCGAGCATCCCGAACACCTCGTAGACGCACATGTCGAAGCTGAGCGACGACAGCGCGAGCCCCGAGTCTCCCGGGCCCACCCCGAAGCTGCGGTTCAGGTCGGTGACGTTGTTGACCACCCCCCGGTGGCGGACCACGATCCCCTTGGGCCTCCCGGTGGAGCCGGAGGTGTAGATCACGTAGGCCGGGTTCTCGGGGCCGGCGGCGCTCTGCAGCGGGGCGGGGCTCTCCGCGGCGATCCGCGCGCGGTCGGCGTCCAGGCGGACCACCGCCCCCGCCGCGCCCTCCGGGAGCCGCTCCAGGAGCGCCGCCTGCGTCACCAGCACCGGGACCCGCGCGTCCTCCAGCATGAAGGCCAGGCGCTGCGGGGGATAGCCGGCGTCCATGGGGACGTAGGCGCCGCCCGCCTTGAGCACGGCGAGCAGCGCGACCACCATGTCGAGGGTGCGCTCCACGCACACCCCCACCCGGACCTCCGGCCCCACCCCCAGGCCGCGCAGGTGCCGGGCGAGCCGGTTCGCCCGGGCGTCCAGCTCCGCGTACGTGGTCCTCGCCCCTCCGGCGACGACCGCCACGCTCCCGGGCGAGCGCGCCGCCCACGCCTCGAACGGGTCGTGGAGGCGGGCGTCGTCCGGGAAGGGGGTCGCGGTGGCGTTCGGCTCCACCACCAGGCGCATCCGCTCGGCGGGGCCCAGCAGGGCGAAGTCGGAGAGGCGCGCGTCGGGGCTGGCCGCGATCCCCCGCAGCAGGTTCACGAAGTGGTCGAGCACGGCGCGGACGGTGCCCCGGTCGAACAGGTCGGTGGAGTAGTTGAGCACCCCCGCCAGCCCCTCCCCCTCGTCCCACGCGTGCAGGGTCCAGTCGAACTGGGCGGTGGGGTTCTCCGCCTCCACCGGCTCCACCGCCAGCCCCGGCAGGCTCCCCTCCTCCCCGGGCGCGCTCAGGAAGACGAGCATCACCTGGAAGAGCGGGGTCTGCCCGGGGTCGCGCGCGATCCGCAGCTCCTCCACCAGCTTCTCGAAGGGGAGGTCGTCGTGGGCGTACGCGCCCGCCGCCACCTCGCGCACGCGGCGCAGCAGCTCGCGGAAGGGCGGGTCGCCGCCCAGGTCGGTGCGCAGCAGCAGGATGTTGATGAAGCAGCCGATGAGGGGCTCGGTCTCGGGGCCGTAGCGGTTGGACACCCCGGAGGCGACCACCACGTCCTCCTCGCCGGTGTAGCGGTGCAGCAGCGTCTTCAGCGCCGCCAGCAGCAGCATGAACGGGGTGGCGCTCTCCGCGGCCGCCAGGGCCCGCAGCGCGGCGGCCGTCTCCGGCGGCACGGCGAACGGCTCGGCGGCGCCCCGGTGCGAGGGGACGGGCGGGCGGCGCCGGTCGGCGGGGAGCTCCAGCGCGGGGACGTCCGCCAGCCGCCCGCTCCAGTAGGCGAGCTGCGCCTCCAGCCGCTCGCCCGAGAGCCACTCCCGCTGCCAGGCGGCGAAGTCCGCGTACTGCACCGGGAGCTCGGGGAGGACGGGAGGGCGCCCCTCCACCCGGGCCGCGTACAGCTCCGCCAGCTCCCGGAACAGGATCCCCAGGCTCCACCCGTCGCCGACGATGTGGTGCAGGGTGTAGAACAGCGCGTGCTCCTCCGGCCGCAGGCGGAACAGGGCGGCGCGGAAGAGGGGGCCCCGGGCCAGGCTCATAGGGCGGGCCGCCTCCGCCCGCGCCAGCGCGGACAGCACGCCGCTCCGGCGGGGCTCCGGGATCCCCGACAGGTCCACGCAGGGGAGCGCCGCCTCCCGGGCCGGGGCGACCCGCTGCACGGGCTCCCCCCCCGCCTCGGGGAAAACGGTGCGCAGCGACTCGTGGCGCCGCACCACCCCGCCGAGCGCGCCCCGCAGCGCCGGGACGTCGAGCGGGCCGGAGAGCCGGATCGCGCGGGACAGGTTGTACGCGGCGCCTCCCCCGGGGAGGAGCTGGTCCACGAACCAGAGCCGCTGCTGCGCGAAGGAGAGCGGGTGCGCGCCGCCCTCCCCGCTCCGGCGCGGGATGGGGGCGCGCGGGGACGCGCCCCCGGCCGGCCGTGCCCGCCGCTCCAGGAGCTTCCGCCGCTCGGGGGAAAGTCGCGCCAGGGCGCTCAGGATGTCGTTCATCGGCTGGTGCTCGCTGGATCGTGTGGCTGCCGCGGGACCCGGCTCACCCGGCGGCGGGGACCGCCTCCGCGTCCGGCACGGCGGCCGGCTCGTCGTCGTGGGCGTCGGGGAGCTCGCGCTCCACGTTCCACACGCGCGGGAACAGGGGGAGGAGAACGGCCGCCGCGGTGGTCAGCAGCCCCATCAGCACCAGGAGGAGCCCGAGCCCCCGCCCGGGACCCACCCCCAGCACGGGCCCCAGCGTGCCCGCCAGCGGCCCGCCGGGCACCAGGAGCGGCCGGAAGACGGCGTCGGCCAGCGGTCCGGCGGCCAGGTAGGTGAGCGGCACGGTGGCCATGGAGACCATCCCCTCGGCGGCGAACACCCGCCCCTGCACCTCCGGCCTCACCTTGCTCTGCCAGATCGCCGTGTCGCAGGCGTTTCCGATGGGGATGGCGGCGAACATCCCGAAGAGCGCGGCGGACACCAGGAGCGCCGAGGGCCGCACCCCGGCCAGGGTGATGCACACGCCCAGCACGATCCCGGAGACCACCACTCCCCGCATCCGGGCGCGGGGCCCGCCCCACGCGCTCATCGCCGCGCTCCCCAGCAGCGCGCCGATGCCGCCGAAGGAGACCACCGCCCCCAGCGCCTCGGCCGAGGTGAAGCTGAGCACCAGCGGGGTGAGCAGGGCGTTGACCCCCGCCATGCTGACGTTGACCACGGCGAAGTACAGGGCGAGGCCGAGGAGCCCGGGGGTCCCCAGGATGAACTTCCAGCCGAAGGTGGCCTCGTGCAGGAAGGTGGCGGGGTCCCCCGCCTTCCGCTCCCGCTTGGGCGGGCTGGGGATGCGCACCATGGCGAGCGTCACCAGGGCGAAGAGGAAGGTGGCGAAGTCCACCACGATCACCCCGCCCAGCCCCACCGAGCCCACCAGGAAGCCGGCGAGCAGGGGGGCGAGGACGTTCGCCGCCGCGCCCCGCATCTGCGCCATCCCGCCGGCGCGGGCCAGCTGCTCGCGGGGGACCAGCAGGGTGACGGCCGCGGTGTACGCCGGCCGCTGGAAGGTGGACGCGGCCGAGTTCAGCCCCACCACCAGGTAGATGTGCCAGATCTCCAGCCGGTCCGTCACCAGCAGCGCGGCGAGGGCGAGCGAGGTCAGCGCGGCGGCGGTGTCGCTCAGCACCATCACCCACCGCCGGTCGAACCGGTCGACGATCGCCCCGCTGAAGGGGGAGAGCACGAACCCGGGGATCACCCCGGCCAGCAGGATCAGGCCGAACAGCGTGGCCGATCCCGTGCGCTGGAACACCCACACCCCCAGCGCGAAGCGGGTGAGGGAGCTGCCGACCACGGAAACGAGCTGGCCGACCCAGAGCAGCAGGAACGGGCGCATCCCCTTCCAGCTCCCGGAACTTGGCTTCATCGGGCTCCCCCCTCGGGTGTGTTCGCGGCGCCGGCGCGGCCCGCGTACGATTCGTCTGCGTCCTCGGCGAGGAGCGCCCTCACCTCGTCGTCCGACAGCTCCTCCATCTCCGCCACGGCCCGCGCGACCAGCTCCTCCACCGCCCGGGCGAGCCCCTCCACGGTGGGAGCCGCGAACAGCGCCCGCACCGGGATCTCCACCGGGACGACTTCCCCGATGCGGAACAGGAGGCGCTTGACCAGCAGCGAGTGCCCGCCCAGGTCGAAGAAGCCGTCGTGGACGCCCACCCGCTCCACCCCCAGCACCTCCGCCCAGATGCCCGCCAGCAGCTCCTCCAGCGGGGTGCGCGGCGCCACGTACTCCCCCTCCGGCCGCCCCCAGTCCGGCGCCGGGAGCGCCGCGCGGTCGGTCTTGCCGTTGGGGGTCAGCGGCAGGCGCTCCAGCACCACCACGGCCGCGGGCACCAGCGGCTCCGGCAGCTCCGCCTTGAGCCGCTCGCGCAGCCCGCTCCCCTCCCCGTCCGCCGCGACGTAGCCCACCAGCCGCGGCCCTCCCGCGGCGTCGTCCCGCACCACGACCACGGCCTCGCGCACCCCCGGCTGCCTCAGCAGCGCGGCCTCCACCTCGCCCGGCTCGATGCGGAAGCCGCGCAGCTTGACCTGGTGGTCCACGCGCCCCCGGTACTCCAGCGACCCGTCCGCGCGCCAGCGCACCCGGTCGCCGCTGCGGTACAGCCTGGCCCCCGGCTCCGCCGCGAACGGGTCGGGGACGAAGCGCTCCGCGGTCAGCCCGGGCCGGCCCAGGTAGCCGCGCGCCACCCCGGCCCCGCCCACGTACAGCTCGCCCGGCACCCCCGCGGGCACGGGCTGGAGGCGCCCGTCGAGCACCCGCACCGCGAGGTCGGGGATCGGCCGGCCGATGGGGCTGACGGCGGCCGCGGCGACGTCGGCACGGGCGACGGGGTGGAAGGTGACGTGCACGGTGGTCTCGGTGATCCCGTACATGTTCACCAGCGCGGGCCGGTCGGCGCCGTGCCGGTCCACCCATTCGCGCAGGCTCCCCGGCTCCAGCGCCTCCCCCCCGAAGACCACCCGGCGCAGCGCGAGCCCCCCGGCGGGCACGCCCGGGGCGAGGTCCGCCTGGACGAGCTGGCGGAAGGCCGAGGGCGTCTGGCTCAGCACCGTCACCCGCTCCGACACCAGCAGCCGGTGGAACTCCTCGGGGCTGCGGCTGACCAGGTGGGGGACGACGACCAGGCGGCCGCCGTGGAGGAGGGCGCCCCACATCTCCCAGACGGAGAAGTCGAACGCGAACGAGTGGAAGAGCGTCCACACGTCCTCCGCCCCGAAGCCGAACCACTCGCGGGTCGACTCGAAGAGGCGGATGACGTTGGCGTGGGTGACCTGCACCCCCTTGGGCCTGCCCGTGGAGCCGGAGGTGTAGATCACGTACGCCAGCCCCTCCGGCGGCACCCCGGCGTCGGGGGGCGGAAGGTCGCTCTCCCGGGCGATCTCGGCGGCGTCCCGGTCCAGGAGGACCCGGGCCTCCCCGCCGCGCGGGAACGCCGCCGCGAGCCGCTCCTCCGTGACCAGCGCCGCGAGGCCGGAATCCTCCGCCAGGAAGGCGAGGCGCCCGGCCGGGTACGCAGGGTCCAGCGGCACGTAGGCCCCGCCGGCCTTGAGCACGGCCAGCAGGGCGACCACCATCTCCGGGCCGCGCTCCAGGCACACCCCCACCCGGGTCTCCGGGCCCACGCCCAGCGCGCGCAGGCGGTGCGCGAGCCGGTTGGCCCCCCGGTCCAGCTCCGCGTAGGTGAGCGAGCGCTCCTCGAAGGTCACCGCGGCCGCGCCCGGGGTGCGGGCGGCCTGCGCCTGAAAGAGCCCGTGGAGGGTGGCGTCCCCCGCGTACGGGGCCCGCGCCGCGCTCCCCCACCGCGCCACCTGCTCGCGCTCGTCGTCCGCCAGCAGCTCCAGCTCCCCGATGCGCCGCTCCGGGGCCGCCGCCGCGCCCGCCAGCACGCGCCGCAGGTGCTCCACCAGCCGCTCCACCGTCCCCCGCTCGAACAGGTCGGTCCGGTAGTCCGCCGCCAGCCGCAGCGCGCCGCCGCTCTCCTCGAAGGCGTCCAGCGACAGGTCGAACTTAGCCGTGTCCTGCTCCAGCCCCAGCCACTCCGCCCGCACCCCGGCAAGCTCCGGCTCCTCCCCCGGCGTGTTGTGGAGCGCGAGCGTCACCTGCACCAGCGGGCTCCGGCTCAGGTCCCGCTCCACCTTGAGCTCCTCCACCAGCCGCTCGAACGGCACCTCCTGGTGCGCGTACGCCCCCAGCGCCCCCTCCCGCACCCGCCCCACCACCTCGCGGAAGGCCGGATCCCCCGACAGGTCGGTGCGCAGCGCCAGCGTGTTGACGAAGAAGCCGATCAGCCCCTCGGTCTCGCGCCGCGTCCGCCCCGCGATCGGGCTCCCCACCACCACGTCCTCCGACTCCGCGTAGCGCCCCAGCAGCACCTGCAGCCCGGCGAGCAGCATCATGTACGGCGTGGCTCCCTCCCGCCGCGCCAAGCGCCGCACGCCCTCCATCTCCTCCGCGGCCAGCAGCAGCTCGTGGCGCGCGCCCGCGAAGCCCTGCACCGCCGGGCGGGGATGGTCGGTGGGCAGCTCCAGCGCGGGCGCGCCGGCCAGGCGCTCCCGCCAGTACGCCAGCTGCGCCTCCAGCGCCTCGCCGCGGAGCCACGCGCGCTGCCACACCGCGTAGTCCCCGTACTGCACCGCCGGCTCCGGCAGCGGCGACCCGCGCCCTTCCCGGAAGGCGCCGTACAGAGCCGACAGCTCTCCGAAGAACACCCCCAGGCTCCACCCGTCGCTGACCGCGTGGTGCATCGCCAGCACCAGCACGTGCTCGTCCGCGTGAAGCCGCAGCAGCGCCGCCCGGAACAGAGGCCCGCGCTCCAAGTCGAAGGGGCGCTCCACCTCCGCCCGGATCCGCCCCTCCAGCTCCACCGCCGCGACGGGCTCCACGGGCAGGCGGAAGGGCTCCGGGGGGAGCACCTCCTGCCAGGGCCGGCCCCCGTCGCTGGGGAAGCGGGTGCGCAGCGCCTCGTGCCGGCGCACGATCTCCCCCAGCGCAGCCTCCAGCGCCCCGGCGTCCAGCAGCCCTTCCAGGCGCAGCGCGCCGGGGATGGTGTAGACGTGCCCCCCGGGAGAGAGCTGCTCCAGGAACCAGAGCCGCTCCTGCGCAAAGGACAGCGGCAGCCGCCCCGTGCGCTCGGCGGGCACCAGCGGCGGCGCGCCCGCGCCTGGCCCGCCCGCGCGCTGCGCCTCCACGCGCGCGGCAAGCCGCTCCATGGTGGGGGCCTCGAACAGGGCGCGCAGCGGCAGCTCCACCCCGAAGGCCTCGCGGATGCGCGACACCACCCGGGTGGCCAGCAGGGAGTGCCCGCCCATCTCGAAGAAGCTCTCCCCCACGCCCACCCGCTCCCGGCGCAGCACGTCCGCCCAGATCCCCGCCAGCAGCTCCTCCGTGGGGGTGCGGGGGGCGGTCTGCTCCCCGCCGGAGCCCGGGCCCTCCGGGGCCGGGAGGGCGCGGCGGTCCAGCTTGCCGTTCGGGGTGAGCGGAAGGCGCTCCAGCGCCACGATGGCCGCGGGCACCATGTGCTCCGGGAGCCGCTCCCGCAGCTGCGTCCTCAGCTCGGCGGCGGGGGGGACGTCGCCCGGCCCGCCCACCACGTAGCCCACCAGCCGCCGCTCGCCGGGGGCGTCCTCGCGGAGGAGGACCACGGCCTCGCGCACGGCGGGGTGGGCCCGCAGCGCTGCCTCGATCTCGCCGGGCTCGATGCGGAAGCCGCGCAGCTTGACCTGCTGGTCGATGCGCTCCAGGAACTCCAGCGCCCCGTCGGCGCGGCGGCGCACGCGGTCGCCGGTGCGGTACAGCCGCTCCCCGGGCGCGCCGGAGAAGGGATCGGGGACGAACTTTTCCGCCGTGAGCGCGGGCCGCCCCAGGTAGCCGCGCGCCAGCCCGTCGCCGCCCAAGTACAGTTCGCCGGGGACCCCCACCGGGACCGCCTCGCCCGCCGTCCCCACCACGTAGGCCCGCGTGTTGGAGATCGGCCCGCCGACGTGGAGCGGCCCCGGGGCCCCCGCCTCCACCAGGGCGCCGGTGGAGTAGGTGGTGTCCTCCGAGGGGCCGTACAGGTTCCACACGCGCCGCAGGGAGGGCCGCCGGCACAGCTCGTCCGCGAGCGGGCGCGGAAAGACCTCGCCGGCGAGCACCACGGTGCGCACCGAGGCGGGGATCCGGTCCGCGCGGACCAGCTCGGCCATCGCCGTGGGCACGGTGTTCACCAGCGTGACCCCCGCGTCGGCGGGGAGCTCGGGGAGGTGGAGCAGGTCGTCGGCGAGCACCACCCGCCCCCCCACGGCCAGGGGGAAGAAGATCTCGAAGGCGGACAGGTCGAAGGAGATGGAGGTGGAGGCGAGCACGCCCGCCAGCTCCTCGTCCGCGAAGACGCCCCGCGCCCACGCCAGCAGCGCGACCACGCCGCGGTGCCGGATCATCACCCCCTTGGGCGCGCCGGTGGAGCCGGAGGTGTAGATGAGGTACGCGAGGTTCTCGGGAGAAGAAGTACGAAGTACGGAGTACGGAGTACGTGACGACACTCCGTCCTCGGACGACGAACCGCCGTCCCCCTGCCCCACGGTTTGTAGCGTACTGCGTACTTCGTACTCCGTACTGTCGTCCAACAGCAGCACCGTCGCCCCCGCCCAGCCGGGGAGCACGGGCGGCGTATCCGCGGTGGCGACCACGGTCTCCACCCCCGCGTCCGCGAGCATGTACGCGAGCCGCTCCGCCGGGTACGCCGGGTCCAGCGGCACGTACGCGCCCCCGGCCTTGAGCACCCCGAGCAGCGCCGCCACCATCTCCGGCGTCCGCCGCAGGAGCACCCCCACCCGCGCCTCCGGACCCACCCCCCGCGCCCGCAGCCGCTCCGCCAGCCGCTCCGCGCGCGCGTCCAGCGCCGCGTACGTCAGCGACCCGCCCGCGCCCTGCACCGCCACGGCGTCCGGGGTGCGGGCCGCCTGCGCCTCGAACAGCCCGTGGATGGTCGCGTCCCGCGGGTACGGCGCCCCGGTCGCGTTCCACGTCAGGAGCACCTGCTCCCGCTCCGCGGCGCCCATGGGCTCCAGCGCCCCGATGGGGCGCTCCGGGTCGGCCGCCATCTCCTCCAGCAGCGCCCGCAGGTGCTCCGCCATGCGCTCCACGGCTTCCGGGGCGAAGCGGGCGTCGTCGTAGCTGAAGCCCAGCAGCATCTCGTCGCCCGGGACCGCGAACACGGTCAGCGGGTAGCCGGTGCGCTCGGCGGAGGCGAAGTCGAAGAGCTCCAGCCCCTCCGCGACGGCGCTGGAGAACGACTCGCTGGCGGGATAGTTCTCGAAGACGAGCAGGCTCTCGAAGAGCGGCCGGCCGCGGGGCACCCCGCTCCACCCCTGCGCCTCCACCAGCGGGGTGTGCTCGTGCTGGCGCATGGCGGCCTGCAGCTCCCCCAGCTCGGCGAGCCAGGGGAGAAGGGGGGCCCCGGGGGGGACGCGGACCCGCATGGGGAGGGTGTTGATGAACATCCCCACCATCTCCTCCACCCCCGGCAGCTCCGCGGGGCGGCCGGACACCGTCACCCCGAACACCACCTCCCGCTCGCCGCTGTAGCGGGCGAGGAGGAGCGCCCACGCCGCCTGGAACAGCGTGTTCAGCGTCACCCGCCGGCGCCGGGCGAGCGCCGCGAGCGCCTGCGTGGCCCCGCGCCCCACCCGGGTCCGCGCCTCCCGGTAGACGGGCTCCCCGGCCGGCCCGGGACCCTGCCCGGGGGGGAGGTCGACCGCGAACGGGGTGGGCGCCTCCACCCCGCCCAGCTCCCGCCGCCAGAAGGCCTCGGTCTCGCGCAGGTCCTGCGTGCCCAGCCAGGCCACGTAGTCGCGGAAGGGGCGCGGGCGCGGCAGGGCGGGGTCGCCGCCCTCCGCCAGGGCGCGGTAAACGGCGAACACCTCGCCCGTCACCAGCGCCATGGACCAGCCGTCGATGAGCAGGTGGTGGTGGCTCCACACCATCTCCCACACGTCGTCCTCCAGGCGGAGGAGCGCGACCCGGGTCAGCGGCGGCCGCGCCGGGTCGAAGCCCCGCCGCCGGTCCTCCTCCAGCCAGGCCTCCAGGCGCTCCGCCCGGCCCTCCGGCGCGACCTCCCGCCAGTCCTCCTCGGCCCAGGGGAGCTCCACCGCCCCCCGGACCACCTGCAGGGGCCGGTCGCGCCGCTCCCACGCGAAGGTGGTGCGCAGCGACGGGTGCCGCGCCACCACGCGCTCCCACGCGCGCCGCAGCACGGGCGCGTCCAGCCGCCCCCGCAGCGAGTAGCGGATCTGCTCCACGTACAGCCCGGAGCCCGGGGCGAGCAGGACGTGGAAGAGGATCCCCTGCTGCAGCGGGGTGAGCGGGAAGATGGCCTCGACGTCGGGCCGGCTCATCGCGCCTCCCCGCCCAGCTCGCCGAGCAGGGCGTCCAGCTCGTCCTGGCTCAGCTCGGCCTCGGGGAAGTCCGAGGGGGTGAAGCCGCCGGCCCCGGGCGACATGCAGTGGGCGACCAGCGCCCGCAGCTCGTCCAGGTAGTCCCGGGCGAAGCGCTCCACGGTGGCGCGGGAATGGGCCCCCTCGCCGTACACCCAGGTGAGCTCCAGCCTGTCCCCCACCACCGCGCCGACCACCTCCAGCAGGTGGCGGCGCCGCCCGCCGGGCGCGCGCGGGGGTCCCGCGTCCTGCTCCACGGGACGGAACCGGCCGGGGGTGGACGGGGCGCCGTCGAAGTGGCCCAGGTAGTTGAAGCTGATCTCCGCGTCAGGCTGGGACCGCAGCGGCGCGGCCACGTCGTCGTCGCCCAGGTAGCGGAGGACGCCGTAGCCGATCCCCCGGCCGGGGATGCTGCGGAGCTGCTCCTTGACCGCCTTGAGCGTCTCCCCGGGGCCGGCGGCGCGCCCGGTCTCCAGCCGCACCGGGAAGACGGTGGTGAACCACCCCACCGTGCGCGACAGGTCCACGTCGTCGAAGAGCGCTTCCCGTCCGTGCCCCTCCAGGTCCACCACCAGCGCGGAGCCGCCGGTCCAGCGGGCGTGCGCCCGGGCCAGCGCCGCGAGGAGCACCTCGTTGACCTGCGTCCCGTACACGGCGGGGACGTGGTGGAGGAGCAGGCGGGTCTCCTCCGCTTCCAGCGCCACCGCGAGGGCGCGCACCGACCCCTCGTCGCCGGGGCCGCCGTCCCCGTCCCGGGGGAGGCGGGCGGCGGGGGCCGCCCGCGCCGCGGCCCAGAACGGCGCCTCCGCGCGCAGCGCGGGGGAGCGGGCGTGCTCGGCCAGCCGCCCGGCCCAGTGCCGGAACGAGGTGGTCTTTGGGGGGAGCCGCACCGCCTCGCCGCGGGCCAGCTGGCCGTACGCGGCCTCCAGGTCCTCCGCCAGGAGCCGCCACGACACCCAGTCCACCACCAGGTGGTGCGCCACCAGCAGGATGCGCTGCGGGCGCCCCGGGCCGAATTCGCAGAGCGCCGCCCGCAGCAGCGGCCCCGCCCGCAGCTCCATCCCCCGCTGGAGCGCCGCGGCGGCCCGGACCACGGCCGCCTCCCGCTCGGCCTCCGGGAGCGCCGACACGTCCACCCGCTCCACCACGGCCTCGGTCGTCTCGCCGGGGGCCGCCACGGCCTGCCGCCACCCGGAGTCCGTCCGCTCGAAGCGGGAGCGGAGCGCGTCGTGGTGCAGCGCGAGGCGGGCGACCGCCTCGCGGAGGGTCTCCAGCTCCACCGGCTCCCGCGCCTCCAGGGCGAACGACATGTTCCAGTGGTCCGGCTCCTCCGGCTCGCGCTCCAGGAGCCAGCGCTGCACGGGGGTGAGCGGGGTCTCGCCGGCCACCGGCCCCTGCTCGGCGTGGGTCGCCGCGGCCGTCCCTGCCAGCGCGGCCGCCTGGGCGACGGTCTGGGCCTGGAACATCTGCCGGGCGGAAAGGCGCAGCCCCGCCTGGTTGGCGCGGGCGACCACCTGGAGCATCAGGATGGAGTCGCCCCCCAGCTCGAAGAAGTTGTCGTGCGCCCCCACCGACTCCACGCGCAGGACCTCCCTCCAGATCTCCGCCAGCGCCGCTTCCGCCCCCGGGGCCGGCGGCTCCGCGCCCGCCCCGCCGCCGGCCTCGGGGGCGGGGAGCGCCCCGCGGTCCAGCTTGCCGTGGGCGGTCAGCGGGAGCGCCTCCAGCGCCACCACCGCGGCGGGGACCATGTGGTCGGGGAGCGTCCGCCGCAGCGCGGCGCGCACCCCGGCCGGGTCGGCGGCGCCCGCCACGTACGCCACCAGCCGCCGGTCGCCGGGGGCGTCCTCCCGCACCACGACGGCCGCGTCGGCCACGCCGGGCTGGGCGCGCAGGGCGGCCTCGATCTCGCCCGGCTCCACGCGGAAGCCCCTCACCTTGACCTGCTCGTCCGTGCGGCCCAGGTACTCCAGCTCCCCCGCGGCGCTCCACCGCGCCCGGTCGCCGCTGCGGTACAGGCGGGCGCCGGGCGCGGCGCCGAACGGGTCGGGGACGAAGCGCTCGGCCGTCAGCGCGGGGCGGCCCCGGTAGCCGCGGGCCAGCCCCGCCCCGCCCACGTACAGCTCGCCCGGCACCCCCTCCGGCACCGGCTCCCCCCGCGTGTCCAGGAGGTACAGGTCCAGGTCGGGGATGGGGACGCCGATGGGGCTCTGCCGCCCCGCCTCCACGTCGGCGCGGGAGACGGGGCGGAAGGTGACGTGGACGGTGGTCTCGGTGATCCCGTACATGTTCACCAGGCGCGGCCGCCGGTCGCCGTGCCGGTCGGTCCAGGGGCGCAGGCTCGCCGGGTCCAGCGCCTCCCCGCCGAACACCACCCAGCGCAGCGCCAGGTCGTCCGCGGGCGCCGCCTCGTCGGCGCGGGCGAGCTGCCGGAAGGCGGAGGGCGTCTGGCTGAGGACGGTCACCCGCTCCCGCGCCAGGAGGCCGCGGAAGGCCTCCGGGTCGCGGCTGGTCTCCCAGGGGACCACCACCAGGCGGCCGCCGTACAGCAGCGCGCCCCACATCTCCCACACGGAAAAGTCGAAGGCGTACGAGTGGAACAGCGTCCACGCGTCCCCCTCGCCGAAGCCGAACCAGGGGTCGGTGGCGGCGAAGAGCCGCAGCACGGCGGCGTGCGTGACCTCCACCCCCTTGGGCGTCCCCGTGCTCCCCGAGGTGTAGATCAGGTAGGCGAGGGAGTCGGGGAGGGGGTCGACCGCGGGCGGCGGCTCGGCGCCGCCGTCCTCCGGCTCGTCCAGGCACACGGTCTCGCCCGCGTAGCCGGGGAGCGCCCCCCGGAGGCCGCCGCGGGTGAGGAGGACGCGGATCCCGGAGTCCCCGGTCAGGAAGCGCAGCCGCTCCTCCGGGTAGGACGGGTCCAGGGGGACGTAGGCCCCCCCGGCCTTGAGGACCGCCAGGATCGCGACCACCAGCTCCACGCCGCGCTCCAGGCACACGCCCACGCGCGACTCGGGCCCCACCCCCAGGGCCCGCAGCCGCCGCGCGGCGCGGTCGGAGGCCGCGTCCAGCTCGCCGTAGGTGAGGCGCGCGTCCCCGCACGCCACCGCCACCGCGTCCGGGGCGAGCCCCGCCCGCTCGGCGAAGCGCCCGTGCAGGGTGGCGGGAGCGGCCGGGGCCGTGCCCGCGCCGCGTCCCCGCGCGAGGATCGCGGCCCGCTCCTCGGCCCGCTCCAGCGGCAGCGACCCGATGGGGCGCTCCGGGTCGGCGGCCACCTCCTCCAGGAGCACGCGGAATTGCTCCACC
Source organism: Longimicrobiaceae bacterium (assembly GCA_036389055.1). Taxonomy (GTDB): domain Bacteria; phylum Gemmatimonadota; class Gemmatimonadetes; order Longimicrobiales; family Longimicrobiaceae; genus JAFAYN01. The sequence continues at coordinate 15,615 of DASVQR010000053.1, forward strand.
ATGCGGGCGACGGTCGCCTCGTCGAACAGGTCGGCCGCGTACTCGAACCCGGCGGAAAGGTGGGCGCCCAGGTCCACGACCCCCAGGGTGAGGTCGAACTTGGCGGTCCCGGTGTCCACCAGGATGATGTCGTTCTCCCCCTCCAGCGTGTCGATCGCCAGCCGCCGCACCGTGTCCGTGGGCGGCGGGGCGTTCTGCACCACGAAGGTGTGGAGGAAGAAGAGCACCTGCACCAGCGGGTTGCGGCTCAGGTCGCGCGCCGCCCCCATCGCCTCCAGGATCCGGCCGAAGGGGAGGTCCTGGTTGTCGTTGGCGTCCACGTTCGCCGTGCGCACCCGCCGCAGCAGCTCCAGGAAGCCGGGGTCGCCGCGCAGGTCCGTGCGGACGGGGAGGGTGTTGATGAAGAAGCCGATCAGCGGCTCGATCTCGGCGCGGTTGCGGTTGCCGGCCAGGATGCCGATCACCACGTCGTCCTGCCCGCTGTAGCGGTGCAGGAGCACCTCGAACGCCGCCATCAGCAGCATGGACAGCGTCACGCTCTCCCGCTGCGCCAGCCGGCGCAGCCGGTCCGAGAGCCCGGCCGGGAGGACGAAGCGGTGGATTGCGCCGCGGAAGCTCTGCACCGGGGGGCGGGGCCGGTCGGTGGGGAGCTCCAGCGCGGGGGCTCCCTCCAGGTGCCGCTTCCAGAACTCCAGCTGGCGCGCGCTCACCGGCCCCGCCAGGTACTCGCGCTGCCACTCCGAGTAGTCGGCGTACTGCACGGGGAGCTCGGGGAGCGGGCTGGGGAGCCCGGCCTCGAACGCCCCGTACAGCTCCCGCAGCTCGCGGAAGTACACCCCGAACGACCACCCGTCGCAGACGATGTGGTGGAGCGTCAGCACCAGGGCGTGGTCCTCGGGGGCGAGCCGGAACAGGGCGGCGCGCACCAGCGGCCCGCGCTCCAGGTCGAACGGCTTCTGCGCCTCGGCGCGCACCCGGGCGCGCAGCGCCTCCTCCCGCTCCAATCTGGGGAGCGGCGGGACGTCCTCCACCGGGATCTCCAGCCGGAAGGGGGGAAGGAAGGCCTGCACCGGCCTGCCGTCCTGGAGCCGGAAGACGGTCCGCACCGCCTCGTGGCGCCGGACGATCTCGCTGAGGACCCGCTCCAGCACGTCCCGGTCGAGCGGACCGGTGAGGCGCCACGCCATGGGGAGGTTGTAGACGTAGCTCCCCGGGTCGAGCCGGTCCATGAAGAAGAGCCGCTCCTGCGCGTAGGAGAGCGGGACGGTCTCCCCGCGCGCGCGGCGCGAGATCGGCTGGGGGCCGGGGCGCCGGGCCTCGCCGCGCAGCCACTTCTCCATGAGCGCCTGGCGCTCCGGCGAAAGGGTGGGCCGTGCCGACGTGCCGTCGTGGGTGTGCATGCTGGCGTCTCGCGTGGGAAGGTCGGCTTGATTGATGGTCAGGCCAGGCTGCGGACTTCGTCCTCGCTGAGCGCCGCGACGGCCTCGAAGACGAGCTCCTCCACCGCCGCGGCGAGCCCCGCCACCGTGGGGGCCTCGAAGATGGCGCGGAGCGGGAGCTCCACCCCGAACGCCTCCCGGACGCGCGAGGCGATCTGCAGCGCGAGCAGCGAGTGCCCGCCCAGCTCGAAGAAGTTGTCGTGGACGCCCAGCCCCTCCATCCCCAGCAGCTCCCCCCAGATCCCGGCGAGCCGCGACTCCAGCTCGCTCCCGGGGGCGTGGAAGGGGGTGTCCAGGGCGGGGCGGGCGTGGGACCGCGGCGCCCCCTCCCCCGCCCGCGCGGCGGGGGCCGGAGGCGCGCCCTCCGCCCGCTCCAGGCGGGCGCCCAGGTCGGTGGCGGACACCACCAGCTCCGGCTCGCCACGGAGCCGCAGCAGGCACTCCCAGGCCCGCTCGGCCTGCGCCGGCGACAGGGCGGGCTCGTCGCCCGCCGGCCCCTCCCCGCCGCCGGCGGGGGCCGCGGCTCCCTCCGGCCACCAGCGGTCGCACTGCACGCTGGCGCAGGGACCGGGGTGGAGGCCGGCGAAGCGCCGCGCCCAGCCCGCGGCCAGCGCGCCGGCAGCGGCGGCGTGCAGCAGCCCGCCGCCCCCCAGCACCCCGGCCAGCGCGCCCTCCAGGAAGCAGAAGTCCAGCGGGGCGCCGCCGAGCGCGTCCTCCAGCGCGGCCAGCTCCTCCGCCAGCCGGCGCAGCTCCCGCTCCGAGGCGGCCGCGTCCAGCTCCGGGATCGCCGCCCGGTCGGCGGGGCCGGGGCGCTCCAGCACGTGCACCAGGCCGTGGAGCGCGCCGAAGCGGAGGCGGGTCCGCCGGACCGCCTCGGCGGGGGCGGCGGCGTCCCGGTCCAGCGCGACCACCTCCGCGCCGCGCTCCGCCAGGCGCGCGGCGTCGGCCGGGAGGGCGCCGGGGGCGAAGACCAGCCGGGCGCCGGGCGTGGCCGCCAGCCTGTCCGCCGCCACCCGCGCGAGGCCGCTGGCCTCCCCGGCGAACAGGTACACGCCCCCCTGCCGGGGGGGAGGGACCGGGCCGCGGACCGCCTCCGCCCCGGCGGGGAGAAAGGCCCGCGACCAGCGGCGCCCGGCCCGGTACGCCACGACCGGCTCCGGCGCGTCGGCCCGGAGCTCCTCCAGGACGAGGCGGACGCGGTCCTCCCCCGCCGTCTCCGGCCCCACGTCCACCACCCGGCAGGCGACGCCCGGGATCTCCTGCCGGATCACCGTGCAGGCGCCCGCCAGCGCGGCGCTCCCCGGGTCCACCGGGTCGCTCCCGGACACGTCGAAGAGGCCGGCGGACACCACGTCCAGCCGCGCCGTCTCCCCCGCGAGGGCCTGGGCGAGACGCACCAGCTCCGGGCAGCCGCCCCCCAGCAGGACGACGCGCGTGGGAGCGCGTCCGGCGGCGCGCAGCGCGTCGAGCGCCGGGCCGGCGTCCGCGGCGGCGGCGGCGGAGACCTCGTCGCCCCCCTCGGCGAGCCGCGCGGCGAGCGCTTCCGCCACGCCGTCCCCGCCCCCGAGCACCAGCCACCGCTCCGGGCCGGCGGGCGCGGGCGGGGGGAGGAGCGAGCGACGCCACGACGGCAGGTGGAACCACTCCGCCGCGTCCCCGGCCGGCCCCCCGCGGGCCGGGTCGGGCGAGGGCGAGGGCGCGGCCCCGCCGGGCGCGTCCACCCAGAAGCGCTTGCGCTGGAAGGGGTAGGTGGGGAGCGGCACCCTGCGGCGGCGCTCCGGCGCGTGCAGCGCGGGCCAGTCCACCGCGGTGCCGGACAGCCAGAGCCGCCCCACCGACTCCAGCAGGAACGCCTCGTCCGGCCGGGCGTCCCAGCCGTGGCGGAGCGAGGGGAAGAGGAGCGGCTCCCCCGCGGCCGGGTGCTGCCGGACGAAGCCCCCCAGCGTCTGGCCGGGGCCCACCTCCAGGAGCACCCGCTCGCGCCCGGCGAGGAGCGTCGCCACCCCGTCCGAGAACCTCACCGTCTCGCACAGGTGGCGCGCCCAGTAGCCCGGGTCCGCCGCCTCCGCGTCGGTGATCCACCGCCCCGTGAGGTTGGACACGAGGGGGATGCGCGGAGCGCGGGGGCGGGCCTCGCGCACCCGCCGGGTGAGCCGCTCGGCGGCCGGCGCCATGGCCGGGGAGTGGAAGGCGTGGGTGGCCGGCACGCGTCGGCAGAGCACGCCGGAGGCGGCGAGCCGCGCTTCCAGCCCGGCAACCGCCTCCGGCGCGCCCGAGACGGTGCAGAGCGAGGGGGCGTTCACCGCGGCGAGCGCCAGCCCCTCCCCCAGCCGGGGGAGGAGCTCGCCCGGCGCCAGCGGGACGGCGAGCATCGCCCCCGCGGGGAGCTCCTGGACCAGCCGCGCCCGCTCCGCCACCAGCGCCAGCGCGTCCTCCAGCGAGAACACCCCCGCCAGGGCGGCAGCGACGTACTCCCCCAGGGAGTGGCCGATCATCGCGTCCGGGACCACCCCCCACGACATCCACAGCCGGGCCAGGGCGTACTCCACCACGAACAGGGCGGGCTGGGCGGCCTCGGTCCGCTCCAGCCGCCGGGCGGCCTCCCCGGCGTCCCCCCCGTCCCGCCCCAGCATCCTGCGCAGGTCCACCCCGCCCTCGGCGGCGGGTGCGCCGTCCCCGGCGGGGTACAGGAGCTCGCGGACGTCCGCGCCCAGGTGGGGGCGGAGGATCGCCGCGCAGCGGTCCACCTCGGCGCGGAAGACGGGCTCCGTCCGGTACAGCCCGCGGGCCATCTCCACGTAGTGGTCGCCCACGCCGGGAAAGAGGAAGGCGACGGGACGGGCGCGGGGCTCCGCCGCCGAGGTGAACACCCTGCCGGGGGTCCGGTCGCGCAGCGCGGCGGCGGCCTCCTCCCGGCTCCGGCACGGGACCGCCCGGCGGTGCTCGAACTCCCTGCGCCCCGCCTGCAGGGTGAAGGCGACGTCGGCGAGCTCCTGCTCCGGGTGCGCCAGGAGGTGCCCGGCCAGGCGGTCGGTGGCCGCCTCCAGCGCCTCCGGGGTCCGGGCGGCGAGGAGCAGCAGCTGCCACGGCCGGGACGACGCGTCCCCCCGCGCCGGGGGCGCCTCCTCCAGAACGGCGTGAGCGTTGGTCCCCCCGATGCCGAACGAGCTGACCCCCGCCCGGCGGGGGACGCCCGCCGGCTCCCAGGGAGCCAGCGCCGCGTTGACGTAGAACCGGGTGGCCGCGAAGTCGATCCCCGGGTTGGGCTCGGTGAAGTGGAGGCTGGGGGGGAGCTGCCGGTGGCGGAGCGCCTGCACCGTCTTGAGCAGGCCGGTCACCCCGGCCGCGGCGTCCAGGTGGCCCACGTTGGTCTTCACCGATCCCAGCGCGCAGCGTCCCGACGGGCCGGCATCCGCCCCGTAGGCGCGGGTGAGCGCGGCCACCTCGATGGGGTCGCCCAGCTCGGTCCCGCTCCCGTGCGCCTCGACGTAGGTGACGGTGGCGGGGTCCACGCCGGCGACGGAGAGCGCCTCGCGGATCACCCCGGCCTGGCCGTCCACGCTGGGGGCGGTGTACCCCGCCTTGCGGGCGGACCCGTCGTTGTTGACCGCCGTGCCGCGGATCAGGGCGAGCACCGTGTCCCCGTCCTCCAGCGCGTCGGTGAGGCGCCGCAGCACCACCACCCCGCACCCGCTCCCCCCCACCGCCCCGCCCGCGGCCCGGTCGAACGCCCGGCAGTGCCCGTCCGGGGAAAGGATGCTCCCCCGCTCGTGGAGGTATCCCGCCGTCTGCGGCAGGGTGATGGCGACGCCGCCCGCCAGCGCCATGTCGCACTCGCCGCCCAGGAGGCTCTGGCAGGCCAGGTGCACGGCCACCAGCGAGGTGGAGCAGGCGGTCTGCACGGCGATGCTCGGCCCGCGCAGGTTCAGCTCGTACGAGACGCGCGTGGGGAGCGACGCGAAGCCGTTGCCGATCTGCACCTGCAGCTCGCCGGCGCTCGCCATGAGCGCGGGATCGGGGAGGAGGTGGCGGAGGAAGTAGTCGCTCCCGCTTGCCCCGGCGTACACGCCCACCGGCCCGGGGAAGCGCTCCGGGTCGTAGCCGGCGCTCTCCAGCGCCTCCCAGGCGCACTCCATGAAGACGCGGTGCTGCGGGTCCAGGACCTCGGCCTCGCGGGGGGTGAAGCCGAAGAAGTCGGCGTCGAACCACTCGATCCCCTCCAGCACCGCGCGGGCGCGGACGTACCGGGGGTCGCGGAGCAGCCCGGCGGGGACCCCCGCCGCCTCCAGCTCGGCGTCGCCGAAGAACGAGACGGACTCCACGCCGCCGCGCAGGTTCTCCCAGAAGCGCTCCAGGTCGCCCGCGCCGGGGAAGCGGCCGGACATTCCCACGATTGCGACCGTGGAGTCGCTGACGTCGTCGTGCTCCACCTGCGGGGTCATTCTCCACTCCTCTCGGGTTGGCGCGCGCCCGGCCTGCGCCGGGCTTCCCTCGCCCGGCGCAGCGACTCGCGGCGGGACTCCCCCCGCTCGGGGGCGGGCGGCTCCGGCTCCGCTCCGGCGCCGGACTCCAGGAAGCCGGCCAGGGAGCTCACCGTGGTGTGGCGGAACATGTCGGTCACAGTGAAGTGCCGGCCGGTCGCGGCGCGGAGCCGGCCGTGGACCCGGACCATGAGGAGGGAATCCCCGCCCAGGTCGAAGAAGTTGTCGTCCAGCCCGAACTTCTCGGCGCCAAGCACCTCCCGCCACACGCCCGCCACCAGCTCCTCGGCGGGGGTGGACGGGGCCTCGCCGGCGCCGGCGGCGCGCCGCGCCTCCACCGGGGCGGGGAGCGCCTGCCGGTCGGTCTTGCCGGTGGGGGTCAGCGGGAGCCGGTCGAGCACCACCACCGCGGCCGGGACCATGTACTCCGGCAGGGTGGCCCGCAGGTGGGCCCTCAGCTCCGCGGCAAGCTCCCCGGCGGCCTGGCGGCCGTTGGAGCTCTCCTCCGGGATCCGCCCGCCCTCCCAGAGCCGCCGGTAGAAGGGGGTGGCGCGGAAGTCCGTCCCGTGGTGGGTGGACAGGTGCTCGAACTCCACCGGCTCCGCCCCGCGGCGGAGCAGCGTCCCCCGGATGGCGTAGTCGGGGTTGACCCCGTTGTCGGAGAGCGTCCCGGAGCACACCGCCCGGACCACGTCGCCCGCGGCCACGGGGATCCCCGGGTCGAACACCGGGAGCCAGACCGGGAACCACGAGGTCCGCTCCTCCAGGATGTCCAGGACCTCCTCGTCGTCCAGGTGCAGGCGCAGCCAGAGGAGGAAGCCGTCCAGGACGCCGTCGCGGGCGACCTGCAGCGTCACCTCGCGCGAGAAGCCGGGGGCGAGGAGCGGGTCGTTGTAGCGGAGGTCCTCGAAGACCGCCGCGGCGGAGAGCAGCTTTTCCGGGGGGAAGTCCTTGACGCACAGCCGCAGGTCGAACGGGTGCCCCACCTCGTCGAAGATCCGCTCCACGTACCGGGCGGAGACCCGGGTGAAGCGGAGCTCCCCGCGGAGCTCGTCCGGGAGGGTGGCCGCCGCGACCCGCGTCACGCTCCGGTCCGGGACCATGACGCCGCCGGGGCGCAGCAGCCGGCGCGCGCCGTCGATGACCACGGCCGACCCCTCGGCCCCGCCGATCGCCTCCACGATCTCGGACACCGCCACGTCGGCCGGCTCGGGGAGCCGCACCGAGCGCGCGTCGCCGTGGAGCACGGTGATCCGGTCCTCCAGCCCCAGCGCCGCCACCCGCTGCCGCGCCTGCTCGCACGACTGCTCCAGGATGTCCACGGCGTACACGTGCCGGGCGCCGGCCTCCACCGCGAGCCGGGCGAGGATCGCGTCGCCCCCGGTCCCCACGTCCACCACCACGCGGCCCGGCACCAGGCGCCGGAGCGCGGCCAGGTACGAGCGGTTGCGGCGCTCGTCCTGGCTGAGCCCGTGGTAGATGAGCGGGTCGTACACGAAGTACTCCCCGATGGAGGGCCACAGCTCCACGCGGCGGCCGGGCTCCGCGGCGGGGACCACGTACGCCGCCAGCCGCCGGTCGCCGGGGGCGTCCTCCCGCACGGCGACCACGGCCTCGCGCACCGCCGGGTGCCGCGCCAGGGCGGCCTCCACCTCCCCCGGCTCGATGCGGAAGCCGCGGATCTTGACCTGCTGGTCCACCCGGCCCAGGAACTCCAGCGTCCCGTCGGCGCGCCAGCGCGCCCGGTCGCCGGAGCGGTACAGCCGTCCGCCCGGCTCGCCGCCGAAGGGGTCGGGGACGAAGCGCTCGGCCGTGAGGCCGGGGCGCCCCAGGTAGCCGCGGGTCACCCCCGCCCCGCCGATCAGCAATTCCCCCGGGACCCCCACCGGGACGGGGGCGCCGCCCGCGTCGCACACGTACAGCGCCACGTTCCCCAGCGGCCGGCCGATCCGCCCCCCGGAGGGGCCCTCCCCCACCCGGTGGGAGGAGGCCAGGATGGTCGCCTCGGTGGGGCCGTACAGGACGCGCAGCTCCGCGCCGGGGAACGCCGTCGCCATCTCGGCCGGCAGGTCGGGGGGGACCGCGTCGCCGCCCACGAACGCCCGCCGGATCCCGGGGAGGGCGCCGCGGGCCGAGGCGCGCACCGCGCCCGCCACCTGCCGCATCAGCACGGGGACGGCGTGGACCACGGTCGCGGACGCCAGCTCCTCCGCGAGCGCCTCCGTGTCCAGCACCCGGTCGCGGGGGAGGACGCGCACGGTGGCGCCCACCGTGAGCGGGAGGAGCACCTCGAAGAGCCAGATGTCGAAGGCGAAGCTGGCCAGCGCGACGACCACGTCCCCCGCCCCGATGCCGAAGGTCTCCCGGCCTGCCTGGAACAGGCTGACCAGCCCGCGGTGCGGGGCCGCGACTCCCTTGGGCTGCCCGGTGGAGCCGGAGGTGTAGATGACGTAGGCCAGGTTGTCGGCGGTCGCGGCGGGCGCCGCGGCGCGCGGGCGCGGATCGGCGGCGCCCTCCGCCGCGTCCAGCAGCAGCACCTCTCCGACGAACTCCGGGAGAAGGGCGGCCGTGTCCGCGGTGGCGACCACCGTCTCCACCCCCGCGTCGGCCAGCATGTAGGCCAGCCGCTCCGCCGGGTATCCCGGGTCCAGCGGCACGTACGCGCCCCCCGCCTTGAGCACCCCCAGCAGCGCCGCCACCATCCCCGGCCCCCGCTCCACGCACACCCCCACCCGCGTCTCCGGGCCCACACCACGCCCCCGCAGCCGCTCCGCCCGCCGGCCCGCACGCGCGTCCCGCTCCCGGTACGTCAGCGCCGCGCCCCCGCCCTCCACCGCCACCGCCTCCGGCGTGCGGGCCGCCTGCGCCTCGAACAGGCCGTGCACCGTCGCCTCCCGCGCGTACGGCGCCGCCGTCGCGTTCCACTCCCGCAGCACCTGCTCCCGCTCCCCCGCCCCGAGCAGCTCCAGCGCCCCGATGCGCCGCTCCGGCTGCGCGGCCGCGCCGGCCAGCACGCGCCGCAGGTGCTCCCCGAGCCGCTGCATCGTCCCCGCCTCCCACAGCTCCGTGCGGTAGTCCAGCGCCAGCCGCAGCCCGCCGTCCTCCTCCTCGATCGCGTCGATCGCCAGGTCGAACTTGGCCGTGTCCGCCTCCGGCTCCAGCCAGCCCGCCCGCAGCCCGGCGAGCTCCAGCGCCTCCCCCGGCGTGTTGTGAAGCGCGAACATCACCTGCACCAGCGGGCTCCGGCTCAGGTCCCGCTCCACCTTGAGCTCCTCCACCAGCCGCTCGAACGGCACCTCCTGGTGCGCGTACGCCCCCAGCGCCCCCTCCCGCACCCGCCCCACCACCTCCCGG
>DASVQR010000054.1:0-11127 GCA_036389055.1 Longimicrobiaceae bacterium
CGTCCGGGGAGGGCGTGGCCGCCCCCGCGCGCCGGGCCCAGGGCGAGGACCTGGCCTACGTGATCTACACCTCCGGCTCCACCGGCCACCCCAAGGGCGTGGCCGTCGAGCACCGGAACCTCCTCAACTACGTCCACGGCATCCGCGAGCGCCTGGGGCTGACGGACGGCGCCAGCTATGCCACGGTCTCCACGCCCGCGGCGGACCTGGGGCACACGGCGCTCTTCCCGGCGCTGGCCTGGGGCGGCTGCCTCCACCTGGTCCCGGAGGAGCGGGTCCTCGACGGCGCCGCCCTGGCGGAGTACTTCCGCCTGCACCCGGTGGACTGCCTCAAGATCACCCCCTCGCACCTGGCCGCGCTCCAGCACGGCGCCGATCCCGCGCGCCTGATGCCGCGCCGCTGGCTGGTGCTGGGCGGGGAGCCCGCGCTGCTGGAGTGGGTGGACCGGCTGAGGGAGGCGGCGCCCGGGTGCACGGTCTTCAACCACTACGGGCCGACGGAGACGACGGTCGGGGTGCTGACCCTGCGGGCGTCGGCGGAGCGGCCGGCGACCTCCACGTCCACGCTGGCGCTGGGCCGGCCGCTGCCCAACACCCGGGTGTACGTGGTGGACAGGCACCTGCGTCCCGTTCCGGTGGGCGTGCCCGGAGAGCTGCTGGTGGGCGGCGCGGGGGTGGCGCGCGGCTACGTGAACCGCCCGGAGCTGACGGCGGAGCGGTTCATCGACAATCCCTTCGGCCCGGGGCGGCTCTACCGCACCGGCGACCGGTGCCGCTACCTCGCCGACGGCAACCTGGAGTACCTGGGGCGGCTGGACCAGCAGGTGAAGATCCGCGGGTTCCGGGTGGAGCCGGGAGAGGTGGAGGCGGTGCTGCGGCGCGCGGCGGGGGGGGCGGAGTGCGCGGTGGTGGTGCGGGACGACGCGGGGGAAAGGCGGCTGGTCGCCTACGTGGCGGGCAGGGCGGACGCGGAGGTGCTGCGGGCCGAGCTGCGGCGGAGCCTGCCGGAGTACATGGTGCCCTCGGCGTTCGTGATGCTGGAAAGGCTTCCGCTCACCCCCAACGGCAAGCTGGACCGGCGGGCGCTGCCGGCGCCGGAGCACGCCGGAGCGGCGGAGCGCTACGTGGCGCCGCGCACCCCAGCCGAGGAGGTGCTGGCGGGGACCTGGGCGGAGGTGTTGAAGCTGGACCGTGTGGGGGTGGAGGAGAGCTTCTTCGAGCTGGGCGGGCACTCGCTGCTGGCCACGCGGGTGGTCTCGCGCATCCGGGAGCTGTTCGGGGTGGAGCTGCCGCTGCGCGCGCTGTTCGAGGCGCCCACGGTGGCGGAGCTGGCCGGGCGCGTGGAGGCGCTGCGGCGCGCGGAGCAGCCGGCGCTGCCGCCGGTGGTGCCGGTGCGGCGCACGGGGGCGCTGCCGCTGTCGTTCGCGCAGGAGCGGCTCTGGTTCCTGGACCGCCTCCAGCCCGGGAGCGCCTTCTACAACGTCCCCTTCGCGCAGCGGCTCGGCGGGGCGCTGGATGTCCCCGCGCTTGAGACGGCGCTGGGGGAGATCGTGCGCAGGCACGAGGCGCTGCGGACGGTCTTCGCCGAGGTGGACGGGTCTCCCGTGCAGGTGATCCGGCCCTTCCAGGGCTTCGTGCTCCCGGTGGAGGACCTCTCGGCGTTGAGCGGGACGGATCGCGAGGCGGTGCTGAGGCGGCGCGCCACGCAGGATGCGGCGCGGCCCTTCGACCTGTCGGCGGGCCCGCTCTTCCGCGCGACCCTGCTGCGGCTGGACGAGCAGGAGCACGCGCTGCTGCTGTGCATGCACCACATCGTCAGCGACGGCTGGAGCAGGGGTCCGCTCTCGCACGAGCTGGCGGCGCTGTACGCGGCGTACCGCGAGGGCCGGGAATCGCCGCTGGCTGAGCTGGCGGTGCAGTACGCCGACTACGCGGTGTGGCAGCGCGAGCAGCTGGAGGGGGATGCGCTGGAGCGGCAGCTCGCCTTTTGGCGGGAGCAGCTGCGCGGCGCCCCCGAGCTGCTTGAGCTGCCCACCGACCATCCTCGCCCGGCGGTGCAGACGCATCGCGGGAGCACCGTGCCCATCGCGCTCTCCGTCGAGGTGCTGGAGCGGCTGCGGGCGCTGGGGCGGCGCGAGGGGGCGACGCTGTTCATGGTGGCGCTTGCCGGCTTCCAGGTGCTGCTCTCGAAGTACGCGGGCAGCGAGGACGTGGTGGTGGGCAGCCCGATCGCGGGGCGCACGAGGAAGGAGACCGAGGAGCTGATCGGCTTCTTCGTCAACACGCTGGTGCTGCGCGGCGACCTCTCGGGGGACCCCTCCTTCCGCGAGACCCTGCGCCGTGTGCGCGAGGCCACGCTGGGCGCCTACGAGCACCAGGACGTGCCCTTCGAGCGGCTGGTGGCGGAGTTGAGCCCGGAGCGCAGCCTCGGCCACTCGCCCCTCTTCCAGGTGATGTTCACGCTGCAGGACGCGGGGACCCTCGCGGCCGCGCTGCCGGGGCTGAGCGTCGGCGGAGTGGGGGCGGACGTCGACACGGCCAAGTTCGACCTCACGCTGGGGCTGTCGCCGACCCCGGAGGGGCTCCGCGGTGGGCTGACCTACGCCACGGACCTGTTCGAGCGCGCCACGGCCGAGCGCATGGCGGAGCACCTGGGCGTGGTGCTGGAGCAGGTCGCCGCCGATGCGGACGTGCGGCTCTCGCGGCTGGAGCTGCTCGGGGAGGCGGAGCGCGCCCGCGTGCTGGAGGAGTGGAACCGGACGGAGCGGCCGTACCCGCGCGGGGTCTGCATCCACGAGCTCTTCGAAGCGCAGGTGCGCGAGCGGCCCGGTGCCCCGGCGCTCGCATGGGGCGAGGAGTCGCTCAGCTACGCCGGCTTGGACGCGCGCGCCAACCGGCTGGCCCACCACCTGGTCCGCCTGGGCGTGGGACCCGAAGCACGCGTGGGCGTGCTGCTGGAGCGGGGCGCCGAGCTGATCGTCTCCCTCCTGGCCGTTCTCAAGGCGGGCGGCTGCTACGTACCCCTGGATCCGGCCCATCCCGCCGAGCGCCTGCGCCTGATGCAGGACGACAGCCGCATCCGCGTGCTGGTCAGCCGCAGCGACCTGGCGGGGGCGATGGAGGCGGGCGGCCGAGCCGTCGTCCTCCTCGACCAGGCCGCCGACGCGCTCGCCTCGGAGCCGATCCATGCGCCGCGCAGCGGGGCCGGGGCGGAGAACCTGGCGTACATCGTCTACACCAGCGGGAGCACGGGCAGGCCCAAGGGCGTCATGGTGGCCCACCGCCACGTCGTCCAGCTCGTGCGCGAGACCGACTACGTTCAGCTGCGCCCGGGCGACCGCGTGGCGCAGGCCTCCAACGCCGCTTTCGACGCGCTGACCTTCGAGGCGTGGGGCGCCCTGCTCAACGGGGCCACCCTGGTGGGGATCCCCCAGGACGTGCTCCTCTCCCCCCCAGCCCTCCACCGGGCGCTGCGGGAGCAGCGCATCACCACGATCTTCGTGACGACGGCGCTGCTCAACCAGCTCTCCCGCGAGCAGCCGGACATCTTCGCGCCGCTGCGCGAGGTGCTCTTCGGCGGCCAGGCCGTGGACGCCGACAGCGTACGGCGGCTGCTGAGGGCCGGCAGGCCGCAGCGCCTGCTGCACATGTACGGGCCGACGGAGACGACCACGTTCTGCCTGTACGAGCCGGTGGAGCACGTGGCGGAGGACGCGCTGAGCGTCCCGCTGGGACATGCCACGGGAAACCAGCGGATCTACGTGCTGGACGGTGCGCTGAACCCGGTGCCGCCGGGCGTGCCGGGCGAGGCGTACGTGGGCGGGGCCGGCGTGTCGCGCGGCTACCTGGAGCGGCCCGGGCTGACGGCGGAGCGCTTCGTGCCCGACCCGTTCTCCGCGGAGCCGGGTGCGCGGATGTACCGCACGGGGGACCGGCTGCGCTGGCGCGGGGCGAGGAAGCTGGAGTTCGTGGGCCGCCTGGACGAGCAGGTCAAGGTCCGCGGCTTCCGCATCGAGCCGGGGGAGATCGAGGCGGTGCTCTCGGCCCACGAGGCCGTGCGCGAGGCGCGGGTCGTCGCGCAGGTGGACGAGGCCGGAGAGACGCGGCTGGTGGCGTACGTGGTGGGGAACGCGGACGCGGAGGGGCTGCGCGGACACCTGCGGGGGAGCCTGCCGGAGTACATGGTGCCGGCTGCGTTCGTGCTGCTGGGCCGGCTCCCGCTGACGCCCAACGGCAAGCTGGACCGCAAGGCGCTGCCGGCGCCGGATTTCGCCCCGGCGGAGGAGCGCTACGTGGCGCCACGAACGCCGACGGAGGAGGTGCTGGCGGGGATCTGGGCGGAGGTCCTGAAGGTCGAGCGGACGGGGGCCCATGACAGCTTCTTCGAGCTGGGCGGCCACTCTCTGCTTGCCACGCGGGTGGTGTCGCGGGTGCGGCAGGTGTTCGGGGTGGAGGTGCCGCTGCGGGTGCTCTTCGAGGGGCCCACGGTGGCGGAGCTGGGCGGGCGCGTGGAGGCGCTGCGGCGCGCGGAGCAGCCGGCGCTGCCGCCGGTGGTGCCCGTCGAGCGCACGGGACCGCTGCCGCTGTCGTTCGCGCAGGAGCGGCTCTGGTTCATCGACCGGCTGGAGCCGGGCAGCGCCGTCTACAACATCCCCGTGGCATGGCGCGTGGGGGGTGCGCTGGACCGGGCGGCGCTTGAGACGGCGCTGGGGGAGATCGTGCGCAGGCACGAGGCGCTGCGGACGGTCTTCGCCGAGGCGGACGGATCTCCCGTGCAGGTGATCCGGCCCTTCGGCGGGTTCGCTCTCCCGGTGGAGGACCTCTCGGCGTTGAGCGGGGCGGATCGCGAGGCGGCGCTGCGCCGGCGCGCGCGCGAGGATGCGGCACGGCCCTTCGACCTCTCGGCGGGCCCGCTCTTCCGCGCGACGCTGCTGCGGCTGGACGAGCAGGAGCACGCGCTGCTGCTGTGCATGCACCACGTCGTCAGCGACGGCTGGAGCATGGGCGTGCTCACGCACGAGCTGTCGGCGCTGTACGCTGCGTACCGCGAGGGCGGGGAATCGCCGCTGCCGGAGCTGGCGGTGCAACCCGCCGACTACGCGGTGTGGCAGCGCGAGCAGCTGGAGGGGGATGCGCTGGAGCGGCAGCTCTCGTACTGGCGGGAGCAGCTCGCGGGCGCCCCCGAGCTGCTGGAGCTGCCCACCGACCATCCCCGCCCGGCGGTGCAGACGCATCGCGGGAGCACCGTGCCCATCGCGCTCTCCGCCGAGGTGCTGGAGCGGCTGCGGGCGCTGGGGCGGCGCGAGGGGGCGACGCTGTTCATGGTGGCGCTTGCCGGCTTCCAGGCGCTGCTGTCGAAGTACGCGGACAGCGAGGACGTGGTGGTGGGCAGCCCGGTCGCGGGGCGCGGGCGCAGGGAGACCGAGGAGCTGATCGGCTTCTTCGTCAACACGCTGGTGCTGCGCGGCGACCTCTCGGCCGACCCCTCCTTCCGCGAGACCCTGCGGCGGGTGCGCGAGGCCACGCTGGGCGCCTACGAGCACCAGGACGTGCCCTTCGAGCGCCTGGTGGCGGAGCTGAGCCCGGAGCGCAGCCTCGGCCATTCGCCCCTCTTCCAGGTGATGTTCACCTTCGACGGCGCGGCCGGCCCGCGGGGCGGGCTGCCGGGGCTGAGCGTCGGCAGCGTCGACGCGGGCCGGGACACGGCCAAGTTCGACCTCGCGCTGGGGCTGTCGGCGGGCCCGGATGGGCTCCGCGGGGGGCTGACCTACGCCACGGACCTGTTCGAGCGCGCCACGGCCGAGCGCATGGCGGGCCACCTGGCGCGCGTGCTGGAGCAGATGGCCGCCGACGCGGAGCTTCGCCTCTCCGGCCTGGAGCTGATGGGGCCCGCGGAGCGCTCGCGCGTCCTGGAGGCGTGGAGCCGCTCGGGCGAGGCGGCCGGGCCGGCGGGGGCGGCCGAGCGGTGCGTGCACGAGATCTTCGCCGAGCAGGCGGAGCGCACGCCGGACGCGACCGCCCTGGTCTTCGGCGAGGAGCGGATGAGCTACGCCGAGCTGCACCGGCGCTCCGACGCGCTCGCCCGCGTGCTCCTGGCGCGCGGCGTGGGCCCGGAGGGGCGCGTGGGGATCTGCGCGGAGCGCAGCCCGGAGATGGTGGTGGGGCTGCTGGGAATCCTCAAGGCCGGCGGGGCCTACGTGCCGCTGGACCCGGCCTACCCGGCGGAGCGCCTGGCCTACATGCTGGCCGACGCACGCGTGTCCGTGCTGCTGACGCAGGCGCGGCTGCGCGGCCGGCTGCCGGAGTTCGGTGGCGAGGTGGTGCTGGTCGACACCCCTCACCCCCCGGCCCCCTCTCCCACAAGGGGAGAGGGGGAGCACGACAGTTCTGAGAGTGGGCTAGCAGTTGCAGGCTGTTCCCTGTTCCCTGTTCCCTGTTCCCTATCTCTCGCCTACGTGATCTACACCTCGGGCTCGACGGGCCAGCCCAAGGGAACCGAGGTGCCGCACCGGGCGATCCCGGGCTTCTTCCGGGGCGTGGGCTACGCGCGCTGGGACCGGCGCACCGTGACGCTGCAGCACTCCTCCATGTCGTGGGACGCGCTGACGCTGGAGCTGTGGCCGGCGCTCCTGTCGGGGGGAACGTGCGTCCTGTACCCGGGCGCGTCGTCCGAGCCGGCGCTGCTGGCCGAGCAGGTGCGCGCGCACGGGGTGAACACGCTGTGGCTGACCTCGGCGTACTTCAACCTGATCGTAGACAGCTGCCCGGAGGTGCTGGCGGGGGTGGAGCAGGTGATGACCGGGGGCGAGGCCGTCTCGGCGGCGCACGTGCGGCGCGCGCTGGAGCTGTACCCCGCGCTGCGCCTGGTCAACGGCTACGGGCCGAGCGAGTGCACGGTCTTCGCCAGCTGCTACCCGGTGCCGAACGGCTTCGCGGCAGCCCGCGTGCCGGTGGGCAGGCCGATCGGGGACCGGCGCATCTACCTGCTGGACCGGTCCTTCGCGCCGGTGCCGGCCGGGGTGCCGGGGGAGGTGTGCATCGGCGGGCCGGCGGTGGCGCGCGGCTACCTGGACCGGCCCGAGACGACGGCGCAGCTCTGGATCCCGGACCCGTTCGGCGGGGAAGCGGGGGCGCGGCTGTACCGCACGGGAGACCGGGCGCGCTGGCGGGCGGACGGGGTGCTGGAGTTCGTGGGGCGGCGGGACTTCCAGGTCAAGGTGCGCGGGTTCCGCGTGGAGCCGGGGGAGGTGGAGGCCGTGCTGTCCGGGCACCCGGAGGTGCGCGAGGCGGCGGTGGTCGTCCGGGAGGAGGCGGGCGAGCGGCGGCTGGTGGCGTACGCGGTCCCCGAGGCGGGGGCGGCGCTCACGGCGGGCGGGCTGCGGGGATGGCTGCGGGAGCAGATGCCGGAGCACATGGTGCCCTCGGCGTTCGTGGTGCTGGAGCGGCTGCCGCTGACCGCGCACGGCAAGCTGGACCGCCGGGCGCTCCCCGCGCCCGAGTACGCGGCCGCGGCGGAGCGCTACGTGGCGCCGCGGACGCCGACGGAGGAGGTGCTGGCGGGGAGCTGGGCGGAGGTGCTGAAGCTGGACCGGGTGGGGGTGGAGGCAAGCTTCTTCGAGCTGGGCGGGCATTCGCTGCTGGCCACGCAGGTGGTGTCGCGCGTGCGGGAGGCGTTCCGGATCGAGCTGCCGCTGCGCGCGCTGTTCGAGGCGCCCACCGTCGCGGAGCTGGCGCGGCGCGTGGAAGCGATCCGGGCCGACGCGCTCCCGGGCGAGGGGGCCCCGCCGCTGGTGCCCGCCGCGCGCGACGGCTCGCCGCTGCCGCTGTCCTTCGCCCAGCAGCGCCTGTGGATCCTGGACCGGATGGAGCCCGGGAGCACGGCGTACCACATGCCCGTGGCGCTCCGGCTCCGCGGGCCGCTCGACCCGCGGGTGCTCGGACGCGCCCTCGCCGAGGTGGTCCGCCGCCACGAGTCGCTGCGCACGACTTTCGGCGAGCACGGGGGAACGCCCTTCCAGGCGGTACGTCCGGCGGGCGGGCCGCTGCGGGGCCCCGTGGACCTCGCCCGTCTGCCCGCCCCCGAACGGGAAGCCGAAGCCGGCCGGCTGGTCGTGGAGCTGGGGCGGCGCCCCTTCGACCTGGCCGCCGGCCCGCTCTTCCGCCCCACGCTGCTGCGGCTGGGGGAGGGGGAGCACGTGCTGCTCCTCGCCATGCACCACGTCGTCTCGGACGGGTGGAGCATGGGGGTGCTCTTCCGCGAGCTGGCCTCGCTCTACGAGGCGTACCGGGCGGGGGAGGCGTCGCCGCTGCCGGAGCTGCCGGTGCAGTACGCCGACTTCGCCCTCTGGCAGCGCTCCTGGCTGGCGGGCGAGAAGCTGGAGCGGCAGGTGGGGTGGTGGAGGGAGCGGCTGCGGGGCGCGCCCCCGGTGCTGGAGCTTCCCACGGACCGTCCCCGCCCGCCCCTGCCGGGCCCCCGCGCCGCGGCCGCCGCGCGGGTGCTCCCGCGCGCGGCGGCGGAGGGGGTGCGGGCCCTGGCGCGCCGCGAGGGCGCCACGTCGTTCATGGTGCTCCTGGCCGCGCTGGACCTCCTCCTGGCGCGCTGGTCGGGCGAGGAGGACGTGGTGGTGGGCACCCCCATCGCCAACCGCAACCGGCGGGAGACGGAGGGGCTGGTGGGCTTCTTCGTCAACACGCTGGCGCTGCGGGCCGACGTGTCCGGCAACCCCACCTTCCGCGGCCTGCTGGCCCGCGTGCGGGAGGCCACGCTGGACGCCTACCAGCACCAGGACGTCCCCTTCGAGAAGCTGGTGGAGTCCGTCGGCGTGGAGCGCGCCACCAGCCACACCCCGCTGTTCCAGGTGATGTTCTCCGTGGGCGACGCCGCGGGGGCGCCGCGGCCGTTCGGGGGGATGGAGGTGGAGCCCCTCGGCACCGGCGCGCTCGCCGCCAAGTTCGACCTGTCCGTGGGCGTGCTGGAGGGCGAGGCCGGGCTCGGCGTGCACTTCGCCTACCGGGAGGAGCTGTGGGAGGCCTCCACCCTGGACCGGGTGATCGACGCCTACGGCGCGCTGCTGGAGGGCGCGGCCGCCGACCCGTCCCGGCCGGTGATGGAGCTGCCCCTCCTGCGGGAGGCCGAGCGCGAGCGGGTGCTGCGGGAGTGGAGCGCCGGTCCCCCGGCGGCGGCGGCGTCCGCCCCCGTCCACCGGATGATCGCGGAGCAGGCCGCGCGCACGCCGGACGCCGTCGCGGTCGCCACCCGCGACCGTTCGCTGACCTACGCCGGCCTGGAGGCGCGCGCGGAGGCGCTCGCGGCCGGGCTGCTCGCCCGCGGCGTCGCGGCCGGCGAGCGGGTGGCGGTCTGCCTGGAGCGGTCCGCGGAGTGGGTGGTCGCGGTGCTCGGGGTGATGAAGGCCGGGGCCGCCTACGTGCCGCTGGACCCCACCCACCCCGACGCGCGCCTGGCGCGGCTCCTCGGCGACGCCGGCGCCCGGGTGCTCCTCGCCGACGCGGCCACGCGCGACCGCTTCGCCGGGGCCGCCGCGGAGGTGATGCCGGTCGACGTCGGTTCGTCGTCCGCACCTTCGCACTCCCGCACTTTCGCACTCCCGCACTCGCCGTCCCCCGACGACCTCGCGTACGTCATCTACACCTCGGGCTCCACCGGGACGCCAAAGGGCGTGCTCGTGGAGCACGGCAGCCTGGCCGCGACGCTGACGGCGGCTCGCGAGGCGTTCGGCTACGCGCCGGGCGACGTGTTCACGGTGCTCGCCTCGCCCGCCTTCGACATCTGGGCGTTCGAGGCGCTGCTCCCGCTGACGCTGGGCGGGGTCGCCCGCATCCTCCCCCGCCAGGACGTGCAGGACGTGGCGCGGCTGGCCGCGGAGGTGGAGCGCGCCGACGTGCTGCACGCCGTCCCCGCGCTGATGCGGGAGATCGTGCTCGCCGCGCTCGGGGGCCGCGCGGACTTCTCGCGCCTTCGCAGGGTGTTCGTCGGGGGCGACGCGGTCCCGCCGGAGCTGCTGGCGGAGATGCGGCAGGCCTTTCCCGCGGCGGAGATCCGCGTGCTGTACGGCCCCACGGAGGGGACCATCATCTGCGCCTCGCACCCGGTGCCTCGGCGGGGCGGCGTGGAGCGGCGGATGCTCGGCTCGCCGCTGCCGGGCGCGTCTCTGTACGTGTGCGACCCGGCCGGGGGAGTGGTTCCGCCGGCGATGCCGGGCGAGCTGTGGATCGGGGGGCCGGGCGTGGCGCGCGGCTACCTGGGGCGGCCGGAGCTGACGGCGGACCGGTTCGTGCCGGATCCGTTCTCGAGGGAGCCGGGCGGGCGCCTGTACCGCACCGGCGACCGGGTGCGCTGGCTCCCGGACGGCACCCTCGAGTTCCTGGGACGCGTGGACCGCCAGGTCAAGGTGCGCGGCTTCCGCATCGAGCCCGGCGAGATCGAGGCGGTCCTGGAGCGCCACCCGGCCGTGCGGGGCGCGGCCGTCGTGGTGCGCGAGGACCGGCCCGGCGACCGCCGCGTGGTCGCGTACCTGCAGGCGGACGGCGTCGTCGCCGCGGACGAGGTGCGGGAGCTCGTGCGCGCCTCGCTCCCCGAGTACATGGTGCCGGCGGCCTTCGTGGCGCTGGACGCGCTCCCGCTCACGCCCACCGGCAAGCTGGACCGGCGGGCGCTCCCCGCGCCGGAAGCCCCCGAGGCGGACGAGGTGGAGCCCCGGACGGAGCTGGAGCGGGCCATCGCGGAGGTGTGGGCCGGGGTGCTCGGGATCCCGCGGGTGGCGACCGGCGCCAGCTTCTTCGACCTGGGAGGGAACTCGCTCCTGGTGGTGCAGCTGGTGGCCCGCCTCGAAGCGGCGCTGGGGCGGAAGGTGGCGGCGCTGGACGTCTTCCAGCACCCCAGCGTGGCCGCCCTGGCGCGCCACCTTTCCGGGGGGGAAGCCGCGGAGACGGCATCGCCGGCCGACCCCGGCCGGTCCGGCAAGCTCGCGGCGGGGAAGGGGCGGCTCGGCCAGCTGCGGAAGCGAAAGGTCGCGGCCGGGGACTGACGCACCTGCTCCAGCCAGCGGCTGGCGGCGAAGTACTTCGGTGGGCCAACCACGGGAGCGAGACGATCGCGCTCCCGTGGTT
>DASVQR010000055.1:0-8510 GCA_036389055.1 Longimicrobiaceae bacterium
CCCTCCCCCGGCACGGGGGAGGGTGGCGAGCCTGAGCGAGCCGGGTGGGGGCCCCGGAGGACGCCAGCGCCAGCCCCGCGTGAGGGATTTCGGCCCGAAGGGGCGAGACCCGGCGGGGCCGTTTCCGCCGGGTCTCGACTCCGTTGGCGAGCGTCGTTTGCTCGCCTACGGAGCCGAAGCCCGACCCCGCGCCAGCGGGGGCACGCCCAAACCCGCCGTTCAAAGCAGTTCTAACGAGGGTGTTGAAGGGCGTGTACTCGTCCGGCTCGTGCAGCCGCACGTAGGCCAGGCTGGTGAAGATGGAGCGGTACACGGGCCCGTCCACCAGCCCGCCGGTCTGCGTCCACAGCCCCACCTCCTCGGCCACCACGGAGTGCGGCTTCCGTGGCGTGACCCCGTCGCGGGGGAGGCCGACGACCATGGACGTGCCCCAGGGGTTGGTGCCGACGCGGACGAAGTGCTTCCCCGCGGGCGGCTGCTGCGCGGCGGCGGGGGCGGCCAGGAGCAGCAGGGCGGCCAGGGCGCGGACGGGCGGAGCGGGGACGGCGGGGCGCGGCATGCAGAAGGTGCGGGCGGCGGCCGATACTGGGGAACGGGCGCAACGTAGCGGCCAGGGCGCGGCCCTGCGAGGGGCCCGCGCGTGCGCGCCCCTCCCGCTCGCGCCCATGGGACCATAAGTTTCCTCCCCGTCCATTTTCTACCTGCCCCGAATTCTCCTCACATGGCCTGCACCGGTTGCCAGATCCTCCCGCGCCCCCTGGACTCCGCGGGCGTGCTCTACGTCGCACCCCCGCTCGCGCACACCCGCACCTCGCTGCGCGCCGCCGTCACCCCGCGCTGGCACGCCGAGGAGCCGCACGCCGGCGTGCTCGGCTTCCCGGTGGCGCCGGGCGAGCTCCCGCAGCTGCTGGGGACGCTGGCGGCGCGGCTGAGCGAGCCGGAGCTGGAGGGGTGCCGGGCGGTGCTGGTACCGGAGGGGACGGAGTTCGGGATCGGCCACCTGCTGGACACCCAGCCGCTGCGTGCGCTGGTGGCGCGGGGGCAGGCCGGGTGGCTGGGGGCGATGATCGAGGAGCGGCGGCTGTTCAGCCACTTCCAGCCCATCGTGTCGGCACGCGAGCCGGGGGAGGTGGCGGCGTACGAGTGCCTGGTGCGCGGCCGCGGCGAGGACGGCGCCACGGTGTTCCCGGACCGGCTGTTCGCCGTGGCGCGCTCGGCCGACCTGCTCTTCCACCTGGACCGCGAGGCGCGGCTCACGGCGATCCGCGAGTCGGAGGCGTTCGGGGTGCGGGTGCCGGTGTTCATCAACTTCAACCCCACCTCCATCTACGACCCGGCGTTCTGCCTCCGCACCACCATCGCCGCGGCCCGCGCGACGCGCCGCACGCCGGCGGACTTCGTGTTCGAGGTGGTGGAGAGCGACGACGTGGGGGACACCGGGCACCTGCTGCGGATCCTGGACACGTACCGCGAGGCCGGCTTCCGGGTGGCGCTGGACGACCTGGGGGCGGGCTACGCCTCGCTCAACCTGCTTTCCACGCTGCGCCCGGACTTCGTCAAGTTCGACCGTGAGCTGGTGCAGGGCGTGGGCGGCGACCCGTACAAGGGGGCGGTGCTGGGCAAGCTGCTGGAGATGGCGGCGGAGCTGGGGGTGCGGACGATCGCGGAGGGGGTGGAGACGGAGGAGGAGTGGCGCTGGCTGCGGGACCGCGGGGTGGACTACGTGCAGGGCTACCTGTTCGCCCGGCCGGCCACGCCGCCGCCCCTGCCGCGTGTCCCTGGCGCGCTGCCGGCGGCGGGCTGACGGGAAAACGGAAGCGGCGGCTCCCCGGGGGGCCGCCGCTTCCGCTTTAGGGCTGCGGGGCTTCAGTTCGCGGCGCGACCCGGCTCCAGGTAGCGGCGGAACCAGGCGACGGTCAGCGGCCAGGCCTGCCGGGTGGCGGCCAGGTTGGCGCCGCTCTGCCCGTCCTGCTGGCGCAGGAAGCCGTGCCCCGCGCCGGCGAAGGTGTGCACCTGGAACGTCTTGCCCAGCGCCTTCATGGCCGAGTCGGCGGGGGGGACGGTGGCGTTGACGCGCGCGTCGTTCTCGCCGTACAGCCCCAGCACCGGCGCCGTCACCGCGGCCAGCTGCGCCGGGGGGGGAGAGCCGCCGTAGTACACCACGGAGGCGCCCAGCCCGCGCACCCGCACGGCGTGCGCGAACGAGGTGGAGCCGCCCCAGCAGAAGCCCACGATGCCGTACGCGGGGAGTGCGGCCGGGAGCGCCATGCCGTAGTCGGCCACGGCGCGCAGCTGCCGGTGCACGTCGTCGGCGGCCACCGTCTGGATGGCAGCGCGGGCGGAGTCGGGGTTGGGCTCGCCGGTGGGGCCGGCGGGGACGCGCTTCATGGTGAGCAGGTCCGGCGCGATGGCGATGAAGCCGTCCGCGGCGAGCTGGTCGGCGACGGAGCGGATCCAGTCGGACACGCCGAAGATCTCGTGCACCACCAGCACCACGGGCGCCCTGTCGGCGCGCTCCGGGTAGACCACCCAGGCGCGGACGCTGTCCGCGGGGCCGGTGCGCACCACCGTCCACTCGCCGTGCCGCGGCGACGCGGCCAGCCGGGCGCGCGCCCCGGCCGCGCCCGGCGGGAGCGCGGGGTCCAGCGCGGCGACGGCGCCGGCGCGGGCGGTGTCGGCGGCGGGCATGGCGTGGCCCGCGTGCTCGTCCGCCGGCGCCATGGTGGCGCGGGGCGCGCAGGCGGGCGCCAGCAGGAGCGCGGGGACGAGCAGGGCACGGACCAGGGTGCGTGACATCGCGGCCTCGGGGCGGCTGGGGGCGCGGGGTGCCCCGGGGGGCACGGGAATGCGATGGGGTGAGGATAACGCGCTGGGGGCGGGGCGGGCAACGCGCGGGCCGGCCCCCCTCCACGGGCCCCGGGAGAACGGCGACGGCTACGGCTACAGCAGACCCCGCTCGTCCGTCGGCTCGTCGATCCCGGCCTCGCGGAAGGTGCGCACGTCGCGCAGCAGGGCGCAGGCGGCGTCCAGCAGCGGCAGGGCCAGCGCCGCGCCGGACGCCTCGCCCAGGCGGAGCTCCAGCTCCAGCAGCGGGCGCAGTCCCAGCGCGTCCAGCGCCAGCGCGTGCCCCCGCTCGGCGGAGCGGTGCGCGGCGACCAGGGCCTCGCGCGCGGCGGGGGCAAGGCGGACCGCGACCAGCGCGGCGACGCCGGTGATGAAGCCGTCCAGCACCACGGGGATGCCGCGAGAGGCCGCCGCGAGCACGGCGCCCGCCAGCGCGGCGATCTCCAGCCCGCCGGCCTCGGCCAGCGCGTCCAACGGGTCGAGCGCGCGACCCCCGCAGCGGGCAAGCGCCCGCTCCACGGCCTCCGTCTTCCGGCGCAGCGTCCCGCTCCCCACGCCGGTCCCGGCGCCGACGACCTCCGCGACGGGCGCGCCCAGCAGGAGCGCCAGCAACGCCGACGCGGCGGTGGTGTTGCCGATCCCCACCTCGCCCAGGGCGAGCACGTCGCAGGGGGGCGCCTCCAGCACGGCGGCGGTGCCGGCGAGCAGGGCCCGCTCCGCCTCGCCGCGGGTCATGGCCGGCTCCGCCGCCAGGTTGCGGGTGCCGCGCCGCACCTTGCGGTGGACGATCCCCGTCGCCCCGCCGAAGTCGTGGTCCACCCCGACGTCCACCACCGACACCTCGGCGCCGACGCGGCGGGCCAGCGCGTTGATGGGCCCGCCCCCCGCGACGAAGTTGTAGCACAGGCGCGCGGTGACCTCGGCGCGGTAGGCGCTCACCCCCTCGGCGCAGACGCCGTGGTCGCCCGCGAAGACGAGGATCCGCCTGCGCTCCGCCGCGGGGTGGTCGACGGCCTGCACGCGGGCGAGCTGCACGGCCAGCTCCTCGATGCGGCCAAGGCTGCCGCGCGGCTTGGTGAGCGCGTCCAGCCGCTCCCGGATCCGCGCCGCGCGCCCGCCGCCGGGATCCACGGCCGGCACCCGTCCGACCAGGGCGTCCACCGTCTCTGGGACCTCGACCCGCGTGTCGTCGGAAGCCCCGGGCGCGCGCTCGACCCGGCCGAGCAGCGCGCGGAGCGGATCGCCCTCGCCGTCACCCTCCCAGTCCTCGAACCTCACCAGCTCGGCCAGGTCCGTGCGGGCGCGCCAGCCGGTGGCCTCCAGCATGGGCGTGGCCGGGAACTCCACGGGATAGCCCACGCACAGGAACGCCACCGGGACGACGCCCGCGGGGAGGCGGAGCGCCGCGGCCAGCTCGGCGTTGTCCACGATGCTCACCCAGCCGACGCCGACGCCCTCGGCGCGCGCGGCGAGCCACAGGTTCTGCACGGCCAGGCAGGTGCTGTAGACGTCGGTCTCGCGGATGGTGTCGCGCCCCAGCACGTGCGGGCCGCCGCGGCGGGTGTCGCAGGTCACGCATACGCAGAGCGGCGCGTCCAGGATCCCCTGGAGCTTGAGCGCGGCGTAGCGGGCGCGGCGGTCTCCCTCCCAGCGGGTGGCGGCGCGCTCGTTGGCGCGGCGGAACAGCTCGTACACCTCGTCCCTGCGCTCCGCGGAGCGGACCACCACGAAGTCCCACGGCTGCATGAAGCCCACGGAGCCGGCCCGGTGCGCGGCGGCGAGGATGCGCAGCAGCGTCTCGTCGGGGACGGGATCCGGGCGGAAGGCGCGCACGTCGCGGCGCAGGGCGATGACGTCGTACACCGCCTGCTTGGCCTCCGGCGGGAACTCGCCGTCGGGCCGGGCGCCGGGGAGGGGGACGGGGCGCACGCTCATCCCGCGGCCCCCGTCTCCAGCGCCGGCACCCCGGGGTCCAGCCGCTCCGCCGTGGGCGCGGCGCCCGGCTCCTCCGGCACCTCGACGCGCCAGCAGCAGGCGTTGCCCTGCGCGATCTCCCAGAAGCGGCCGGGCTCCCAGCCCAGCGCGTGGATCAGCAGCACGCGGTTGAAGTGCCCGTGCCCGCTGAGCAGCACCGTGTCGCCCGCGTGCGCGGCGACGACCCGCCCCCAGATCCGCGCCGCCCGAGCGCGCACGTCGCGCAGCGACTCGCCGCCGGGGAAGCGCACGCTCCACGGGTCCTGCTTCCAGCGCCACTCCAGCCCCGGGCTGCACCGCCCGGCGGGCCGGGAGCCGCGCCCCTGCCACAGACCGTACGACATCTCCCGCAGCTCCGGCGCCTCCACCAGCGGCACGCCGGTGCCGGCCAGCACCGCCTGCGCGGTGGCGCGGGCGCGGCGCAGCGGCGAGGTGTAGCCGGCGTCGAAGTCCACCCCGCGGAGCCGCTCGCCGAGCGCCTCCGCCTGGGCGCGGCCGGCGGCGTTCAGGGGGACGTCGGTGGTCCCCTGGTAGAGGCCGCGGAGGTTCCAGTCGGTCTCGCCGTGGCGGATCAGGTAGATGGTGGGCATCTATGCTTCGCTCACCCGATCCCCCGCCGCGCCGCGTCCTCCAGCACCGCCGCGGCCTCGTCCTCCAGCAGCGGCCCCACCGTCTCCACCGGCGGCGTGGCCGTCGCGAGCACCTGGCGCCCGTGCACGGCGAGCGCAGGGCCGAAGATGAGCTCGTGGCGGCTGGACGGGCAGGCGAAGACCACGCGGCGGATCCCCGCCCAGAAGATGGCGCCGGCGCACATGGCGCACGGCTCGGTGCTCGCGTACAGCGTGCACTCCGCCAGCGCCTCCGCGCCGAAGCTCTCCTGCGCCTCCACCACCAGGTTCATCTCCGCGTGGCGGGTGGCGTCCTCCCGGGTGCTGGCCGTGTTCTCGCGGGCCAGCACGACGCGCCCGCCCCGCACCAGCACCGCGCCGTACGGCCCGTCGCCGCGCTCCAGCGCGCGGCGCGACAGGCGGATCGCCTCGCGCAGAAAGGTCTCGTGCCCGGCCGCGTCGTCGCTGGTGCTCATAGCTCGATTCCCGGTTGTGCCCCGATCCCCTGGTCGCGGTACGGGTGCTTGACCAGCCGCATCTCCGTGACCAGGTCCGCCAGCTCCACCAGCGCCTCGGGGGCGTTGCGCCCGGTGACCACCACGTGCGTGCCGGCCGGGCGGGCGCGGATCTCCGCCAGCACCTCGTCCGCGTCCAGCCAGCCGAAGTTGAGCGGGTAGGTCATCTCGTCGAAGATCAGCACGTCGTATTCCCCGCCGCGCAGCGCCTCCCGGCAGGTCTCCCACCCGCGCCGGGCCAGGGCGCGGTCCTCCTCGATGTTCTCCGAGAGCCAGGTGAAGCCGTCGCCCAGCGGGACGATGCTCACCCCCAGCCGCTCCGCCGCCACGTGCTCGCCGTACAGGGTCTCGGCGCTCTTCACGAACTGCCAGGCGCCCACCTTCATGTCGCGCCCCGCGGCCCGCAGCAGCATCCCGAACGCCGCCGTGCTCTTGCCCTTGCCGTCCCCCGTGTGGACGATCACCAGCCCGTGCCGATCCTCCCGCGGCGGCACCCGGTACTTGCCCGGCCGCTTCTTCTTGGGCACCGGCGCCTTCCGCCTCCCTTCCTTCCGCTCCACGGGCTCCGGCGGCGCCATCGGGTCGGTCCTGTCCGTCATCGCATCTCCTTTACTGCCGTTTGCAGGCTGTCCCCTGTAACCTGTCCCCTATCCCCTCTCCCCTGCCGTTCACATATGCGCCGTGTCGTTCACGCACAGCACCCGCACGCCGCCGGGGAACACCTCCGCGCGGGTGATGCCGCAGCGGCCCACGTGCAGCGCGAACGTCTGCTTCAGCGTGATCCCCAGCCAGCGGGCGAGCACCGCGTGGATGGTGCCGGCGTGGGCCACCACCAGCGCGCTCCCCTCCGCCGGCAGGGCGTCCAGGCCGGCGGCGACGCGTGCTTCGAACTCGGCCGCAGACTCGCCCTCCGGCGGGGCGCACGAGGCGGGATCGGCGGCCCAGCGCGCGGGGAGGTCGCCGTCGCGGGCGGTGCACTCGTCCCAGGTGAGCCCCTCCCACGCGCCGAAGCTCATCTCGCGGAAGCGGCGGTCGGTCTCCACGGCCACGCCGGGGAGGGCGATCTCCGCCGTCTGCATGGCGCGCAGCAGGTCGCTCGCCACCACCCGGTCGAACCGTTCGCCGGCCAGGCGCGCGCGCAGCCGCTCCGCCTCCGCGACGCCCTGCTCCGAGAGCGGCGGGTCGCTCCACCCCTGGTAGCGGCCGCTGTCGTTCCACGCCGTGGTGCCGTGGCGGACCAGGGTCAGTCGGAGCACGCGGCCTCCAGCGCGGCGACCAGCGCGGCGTTCTCGGGCGGGGTGCGGGCGGCCACGCGCACGTGCCCCGGCAGCCCGAACGAGGCGCAGTCGCGCACCCGCAGCGCGTGCTCGTCGCGCAGGCGCGCGGCGAGCGCGGCGGCGTCGCCCACCGCGGCCAGCAGGTAGTGCGTGGAGCTCCTCACCGTGGGGAGGCGCAGCCGCGCGAAGGCGGCCTCCAGCAGCTCGCGCTCCGAGCGCAGCCGCGGGGTCGTGTCCGCCACGTGCGCCTGCCCCGCGTCCGACAGGGCGGCCACCGCGGCGGCCTGCGCCACGGTGGAGACCGGCCAGGGCGGGCGGCCCCGCTCCAGCGCGCGGATCACCGTCTCCGGGCCCACGGCGAACCCCGCGCGCACCCCGGCCAGGGCGTGCTCCTTGGTGATGGAGCGCAGGTGCAGCACGGCCGGGTGCCCCGGGAGCGCGGGACAGCCCAGCGGCTCGCGCAGGAAGGCGTCGTACGACTGGTCCAGCACCAGCAGCGTCCCCGCCGCGGCGGCGGCGTCCGCGATGCGGCACAGCTCCTCGCCAGGGAAGGGCTGGCCGGTGGGGTTGTTCGGCGCGCACAAAAAGGCCAGGCGCGGCCGGTGCTGCACCACCGCGGCGGCGATCTCCTCCGTGTCCAGCGCGTACGCCGGCGCCGGGGCGATCCCCTGGAGCACCCGCCCGCCGCACAGGCTCACGGCGCGCGCGTACTCGCCGAAGGTGGGGTTGGGGATCAGCGCGGTGTCGCCCGGGCGCACGAAGGCGAAGCAGAGCGCGTGGATCAATTCCGCGGCACCGGCCCCGAAGGCGATCTCCTCCGGCGGGCGTCCCCAGCGGCGCGAGGCGGCGCGGCGCGGGGCGATGCTTTCCGGGTCCGGGTACACGTCCGGGCGCGCGGCGCGGATCGCCTCCAGCACGATCGGCGCGGGCCCGAAGGCGTTCATGGACACGCTGAAGTCGGTCCGCACGGGCGCTCGCGGGCCGGCGCTCCCCTGCGGCCCCCCGTGCGGCACGGGCGGCGTGTTCGTGATTTCCGTTCTGGGGCGGATCATGAACGGATTTGACGGCGGGTTTGGGCGTGCCCCCGGCGGGCGCCGGGGTCGGGCTGCGGCTCCGTAGCGCACGAAACTACCGTGCGCAACGGAGTCGAGCCCGCGCAAACAGCCGCGCGGTCTCGCCCCTTCGGGCCGACATCCCTCACGCGGGGCCCGTGCTGGCGTCCGCGGGGGCCCCCACCCGGCGGCTTTATCGCCGCCACCCTCCCCCGTGCCGGGGGAGGGCTTCCCGGGGTT
>DASVQR010000056.1:0-46768 GCA_036389055.1 Longimicrobiaceae bacterium
GTGATGCCTTCCCCCCGGGGCGCACAAGTTTCGCACTCCCCCAAAACCCGAGTTGTCAAACCATCGCGCGAGCCTCTGACTCGCTTCAGGACGACCCAGCCAGTTTCACCCGGCTCGTCGTGGCGGCCCGCCTTTCAGCGAACCCTTCAATCTAACCCTGCACTGCCCGCCCGTCAACCCCTCGCCCGAACTTCTTTTTCCGCCTTCCGTCCGGCGGAGCCGCCGAGCAAGTCCTTCAATCTACTCCACTTAGGCCGGATCGTCAAGGGGCTGTTCGTCAGCTTTCGACTGCCGCCGACCGCCCTGCTTCCGTCCGAGGTGGAGCCCTAAAGGATAACCCTCTCAAGCCGCGCCGTCAACCCCTCGCGCTTTGCCGTGACCGGCTCGTTTCGCGAGGGGCACATATGATACACGCTCTGCAACGGGTCGTCAAGGGCTTTGTCTCCATCCCGTAACGCTCAAGGCGCCGGACGCCCACAGGGTCGTCCGGCGCCACTGCTTCGACCTGTCCCGTTCCGTCGTCAGCTCGCGATCATCTCGGCCCGGAGCGCCGCGGGCGGCTGGTACTCGCCCACGGGGGGGCGGAACGGATGGCGATGCGGTTCCAGCCGTTGATGGAGACGGTCGCCATGGTGAGGTCCACCAGCTCCTTCTCGGTGAAGTGCTCGCGCGCGTGGCTGTAGAGATCGTCCGGGACGCCGCCCTCGCTCACGAGGGTCAGCGCCTCCGCCCAGGCGAGCCCGGCCCGCTCGCGCGCACTGAAGAACGGGGTCTCGCGCCAGACGGAGACCGCGTACAGCCGCTGCTCGCCCTCGCCCGCGGCGCGCGCATCCTTGCTGTGCATGTCCACGCAGTAGGCGCAGCCGTTGATCTGCGAGACGCGCAGCTTCACCAGCTCCAGCAGCGAGTGCTCCATCCCGCTCTCGCGTACGTAGCGCTCCAGCCCGAACATGGCGCCCAGCGCGCCCGGGGACACCTGCCTGTAGTCGATCCGCGGTTCCATGGTCCTGTCTCCACTCGGGGTTCGTCGGTGCGCGGCCTGCTGGTCCGTCGGCCGCCACAGCTGAGACGAGATCCCCCGCGGGAGTGTGACATGCGTGAGCCGTCCACCTGTCCGGGAGCCGTTGCAGTTCCACGCTGCGCCACCTCTATATACGCGCGGCATTCACGAGCACCACGGACGGGAGGCGCGATGCGGGAGACGGTCGGGAGGGTGGCGTCGCTGTGGCGATACCCGGTGAAGTCGATGCAGGGGGAGGAGCTGGACGGGGCCGTGCTGACCGGGCGCGGCATCGCGGGAGACCGCGCCTACGCGCTGGTGGACCGGGAGACCGGCCTGGTCGCGAGCGCCAAGCACCCGCGGAAGTGGGAGCGGCTGTTCCGGTGCAGCGCGGCGTACCTGGAGGAGCCACGGTCCGGCGAGCCGCCGCCGCCCGTGCGGATCACGCTGCCGGACGGCGACGCCGTGGAAAGCACCGACCCGCAGGTGGACCGGGTGCTCTCGCTGGCGCTGGGAAGGGAGGTGACGCTGACCACGACGGCGCCTGCGAGGCCGATGCGGGAGGCGGACCGGACGCCGGTGGACGCGGCCGGGACCGGGGAGGTGATCCGGCGGGAGGAGATGGCGCTCGCCGCGCCGCCGGGCACCTTCTTCGACTACGGGGTGCTACACCTGCTCACCACCGGCACGCTGGACCGGCTGCGGGAGCTGTACCCGGCCGGGCGCTTCGACGCGCGGCGCTTCCGGCCCAACCTGGTGGTGGCGACGACGGAGGACGGAGAGGCGGGCTTCGTGGAGGTCGGCTGGCTGGGACGGAGACTCGTGGTGGGGGAGGAGGCGCGGCTGGAGGCGATCGACCCGGCGCCGCGCTGCGTGGTCACGACGCTGCCGCAGGACGGCCTGCCCCGCGACCCGGAGATCCTGCGCACGCTGGCCCGCCACAGCCGGGCCGCCGGCGCGACGCTGGCGCCCGGCGTGGTGTTCCCCGCGGTGGCGGGGATCTATGCCTCAGTGCTCCGGAGGGGCGAGGTCCGCCGGGGTGACGCGCTGGGGATCGGTTGACCCGCGGCCGGGTGCTTGCGGTTAGGCGCGCGGCTAGCGAAGCCCGACGGCGATGGCCAGCAGAACCGCGGCGGCGCCCAGCGCGAACAGCCCGGCCAGCACCGGGAGCACGAAGCGCAGCCAGCGCTCGTAGCGCACGTCGGCGGCGATCAGGATGGCCATGAGCGCGCCGTTGGTGGGGGCGACCAGCTCGGTGAGGCCGGCGCCGTACTGGTAGGCGAGCACCGTCACCTGGCGCGACAGCCCCAGCAGGTCGGACACGGGGACCAGCACGGGCATGGTGAGCACCGCCTGGCCGCTGACGCTGGGGACGGGAAAGTGGATCAGGGCGTGCACCGCCATCATCCCCAGCGCGGAGAGCGCCACCGGGAGCCCGGCGATGGGGGTGACCAGCCCGTTGACGATGGTGTCCACGATGCGGCCGTCCTGGAGCACCACGTAGATGGCCCGCGCGAAGCCGATGAGCAGCCCTGCGAAGGCCATGTCGCGGAACCCCGCGATGTACGCCTCCACCGTCCCCCCCACGCGAAGCCCGCCCAGCAGCCCCACCGCGATCCCCATGGCGAAGAACAGCCCCGCCATCTCGTTGAAGGCCCAGTCCAGCCGCAGGATCCCGAACACGTACACGGCGAAGGTGGCCAGCACCAGCCCCAGGATCGCCGCGTCGCGCCCGCGCGTGGGGCGCGCGGCGAAGCCGGCCTCCGCGTCGGCCTCCACCTCCTCCTCGGGGAGCCGGGTGCGCAGGGCGTAGCGCAGCGTCGCCGCGATCCAGATTGCCAGGGCCAGCACCAGGAATGCGACCCGGAAGGGCGCGCCGGAGAGCAGGGGGAGCTGGGCCAGCTTCTGCGCGATCCCCACCTGGAAGGGGTTGATGGGGCTGAAGGCGGAGCCCACGGCCGCGGCTCCCAGGCTGGAGGCGACGGCCACCAGCGGGTCGTAGCCCATGCGCCGGGTGAGGATGAGCAGCGCGGGGACCAGGGCGATGAACTCCTCCTGCATGTTGATCATCACCCCGCCCAGCGCGGAAAGCACGCACAGCACCGGGATCACCGCCAGCGTGCGGCCCCGCATTCCCAGCACCAGCCGGTCCGTGCCGCGCCGCAGCACCCCGGTGCGGTCCAGCACCGTGAAGGCGGCGCCCACCAGGAACACCACGAACACCACGTCGGCGGCCTCGGCCATGCCGCGGGGGATGGCGACCAGCGCCTGGAAGGGGCCCACCGGGGCGGCCTCCACCGGGTGGTACGTCCCCGCCACCACCACGTCGCGCCCGGTGACGGGGTCCTCGCGCCGCTCGTACTCCCCCGCGGGGAGCACCCACGACAGCGCGGCGGCCAGCGCGATGAAGCCCACCATCAGCGTGAGCGGGTGCGGAAAGCGGATGCGGCGCATGGGCGCGGAGGTGCGGGTGGACGGCCGGGGAGCAGCCAAGATTCGCGCGCGGGGTGCGCCGCACAAGGGCGCCGCGCGGAACACCCGGCGCCGGAGGGCGGCCGCCGCGGGCGCTGGCCCCCGGATTGCCTGCATGGCGGCGGGCGCCCGCCGCGCCCACGACCCCGCCCCGGAGGGAGCGCTGTCCGACCTCTTCGACCTGTCCGAGCTGCTGGGCGACTTCCGCGACGAGGCGCGCGACCCGGTCGCGCGCCTGGACGCGGCGCTCGCCGGCTGGGAGCGCGGCGAAGCGCTGGCGGAGGCCGACCGCGCGCCGCTGCTGCGCGGGCTTCACACGCTCAAGGGCAACGCGGGGATGCTGGGGCTGCGGGCCATCCAGGACTTCGTCCACTCGGTGGAGAGCGTCCTGAAGCGCTCCGACGCGCCGCCGGCGGCCTCGACGCTGGACGCGCTGCTGCGCGGGGCCGCGGCGCTGCGCGCGGCGGTGGACCGCGCGGGGACGGCGGAGCAGGAGGCGGCCTTCGCCGCGCTGGTCCCCGTGCGCGACGAGCCGGCGGCGGCTCCCCGAGCCGCCCCGCCGGCCGCGGCGCCTGCCCCGGCGGAGTCCGCCGCGCGGCCGGCGGCCGACGCGGAGGCTGCTCCCGTCCCGGATGCGGCGGCCACCGCGCCCGCGGCGCCGGGGGTGCGGCCGGAGGACCTGCGCGACGACGTGGTCCGCATCCCCTTCCGCATGCTGGACGTGCTGCTGGACGAGGTGGGCGAGGTTGCGACGCAGCTCACGGCGCTGGACGACTGGGCGGACGCCCGCCGCGACGCGCTGCGGTCGTGCGGCCTCGCGCGGGACCTGCGCGACCGGGTGGAGGCGCTCGCCACCGCGGCCGACGCCGCGCGCCGCACCGCCACCGACCTGCGCATGGTGCCGGTGGGGCGGGTGCTCTCGCGCTTTCCCGTGCTGGTGCGCGACCTGGCGCGCGAGCAGGGCAAGCGGGTGCGGGTGGTGCTGGAGGGCGAGGACACGCGCCTGGACAAGTCCACCGCGGACGCGGTTGCCGAGCCGCTGCTGCACCTGGTGCGGAACGCGGTGGACCACGGCATCGAGCCGCCGGGGGAGCGCGAGGCGGCCGGGAAGCCGGCCGAGGCCACGCTTGCGCTGCGGGCGGCGCAGGAGGGCGACCGGGTGCGGATCGAGGTGGAGGACGACGGGCGCGGGCTGGACCGGGCCCGGATCTATGCGCGGGCCCGGGAGCAGGGGATCGCCGGCCCGGGCGACGGGGAGGACGCGGAGGAATTGATCTTCCGGCCCGGTTTTTCCACCCGCCGCGTGGCGAGCGCGCTGTCCGGGCGGGGGATCGGGCTGGACGCGGTGCGCGGGGCGGTGTCGCGGCTGCGGGGGAGCGTGGAGGTGGAGGAGGGCGACGAGGGGGGGACGCGCTTCGTGCTGCGGCTCCCGCTCACCGTGGCGCTGGTGCCCGCGCTCTTCTTCGAGGCGGCGGGCGAGCGGCTGGCCATTCCCACGGCGGACGTGGAGGAGACGCTGCGCGCCGGGCCCGTGGAGCGCGCCGGCCCGGCGGAGGTGGTGCGCCTCCGCGGCGAGACCGTTCCGCTGGCGCGCCCGGGGCGGATCTTCGGGTGGGGCGACGGCGGGACCCTGCCGCGCTTCCTGGTGGTGGTGAGGAGCGGGGGGCGGGCGGTGGCGCTCGCAGCGGACCGGCTGCTGGACCAGCGCCCGGCCACGGTGCGCGCGCTCCCGGCGGCGCTGGGGAGCCCGCCCGGGGTGTCCGGCGCCACGGTGGCGACGGACGGCGGGGTGGTGCTGGTGCTGGACGCGGCGGCGCTGGTGGAGCTGAACGTGGACCTGTATCGCGGAGGCGGCGGTGGCCAGTGAGCGCAGGCGGATCCTGGTGGTGGAGGACAGCCCGATGATGTGCCGCATGTACCGGCTGGTGCTGGGGGCGGCGAACGACCTGCTGTTCGCCGCCAACGGCGCGGAGGGGCTGGACGTGGCCGCGCAGGAGCCGGAGCTGGACCTGCTCATCGTGGACATCAACATGCCGCAGATGGACGGGCTGGAGTTCGTGCGGCGGCTGCGCACGGAGCTGGGGATGGTCCGTCCGCCGGTGCTGGTGAGCTCCACCGAGTCGGCGGAGGGCGACCGGGCGGCGGCGCGGCGGGCCGGCGCCACCGGCTTTCTCCCCAAGCCGTGGACCCCGCAGGAATTGCTGGACGCGGTGCGCGAGCAGACGGGGGCCGCCGCGTGAGCGCGGTCGCCGTGGGGCTGGGGGAGGCCGAGTTCGGGCTGCCGCTGGAGCGGGTGAGCGCGGTGCTGCGCCCGCCGCCCGTCACACGCACCCCCTGGCCCCCGCCGGACGTGGTGGGGGTGGCGCACCTGCGCGGGTCGCTGCTGGCGGTGCTGGACCTGGGGACGCGGCTGCGCGCCGCCCCCGCCGCGCGCCCGGGGCGGATGGTGGTGGTGTCCCCGGGCGGGGGGCGCGAGCCGGTGGCGCTGCTGGTGGACCGGGTGGCCGGGATCGTGGAAACCGGCGACGCGGTGGAGGCGCCCCCGCCGGAGGCCGCGGCGGCGCTCCCGGAGGGGTGGCTGGACGGGGTGGTGCGCTCGGCGGAGGGGCGGCTGGTCGCCCTCCTGCACCTGGACAACGTGCTCGCCGGAGAGGACGAATGAGGCGCCTGGCGGAGTGGTACCGCGACGCATCCATCCGCTGGAAGATCGGGCTGGGCTTCGTGCCGGTGCTGCTGCTGATGCTGGGGATCATGGCGGCGGTGTGGGTGCAGGTGGAGCGGATCGCGGACGCGACCGCCGCGCTGGAGGAGGCCGAGGCGGTGCAGAACCAGGTGGCGCGGGTGGGGCAGGCCTTCGCGACCCGCGCCTCGGCGATGCGCGACTACGCCATCACCGGGCAGGAGGAGGCGCTGGAGCCGTACCGCGAGGCCGACCGCGAGCTGGGGCAGGCCCTTGCCGCGGCCGACACCCTGGTCCGGGACACCGAGCCGCAGCAGCAGGAGCGCCTGGACTCGGTGGCGAGGATCAGCCGGACCTGGAGGCGGGAGGTGGCGGACCGGGTGGTGCCGCTGCGGCGGGCGGGCGCCGTGGACCAGATCGCCGCCTTCTACCGCACCGGCGAGGCGCGGGAATGGGTCCGCGACGCCCACGACCAGCTGGCCGACTTCAACTCCCGCCAGGCCGAGATCACCGGGGCGCGGCGGGCCACGGTGGACGACGCGGTGGAGCAGATCCGCCTGACGCTGATCCTGCTCACCATCGGCGCGGTGGTGGCCGCGCTGGGGATCGCCGGGTGGCTGGCGGGGCGCATCGCCCGGCCGCTGCAGCGCGCGGTGGAGTTCGCGTCCACGGTGGCCGCGGGCGACCTGACGCAGCGCATCGAGGCGGAGGGGCGCGACGAGGTGGGGATCCTCACCGGGACGCTGAACCGGATGTCGGACGACCTGCGCAAGGCGATCGGCGGGGTCAACGCCGCGACGGCCCAGGTGGCGGCGGCCTCCGACCAGATCGCCGCGACCTCGCAGCGCATGGCGCAGACGGTGGACGACCAGGTGGCGGCCACCGAGCAGACCTCCACCTCCATGGAGGAGATCGCGGCGCAGATCGGGCGGGTGGCGTCCAGCACCGAGTCGCTGGCGGCGTCGGTGGAGCAGACCTCGTCGTCCATGGGGCAGATGGGGCGCTCCATCGAGCACACCGCCGCCAGCGCGGACACCCTGGGCGCGGCGGTGGAGCAGGCGTCGGCCACCATCGACGAGATGGCAGCCTCCATCCAGCAGGTGGGACGGCACGTGGAGGAGACGCGGCAGATCGCCATGGAGGCGGCGGCCGACGCGGGCGGCGGGGGCGAGGCGGTGGGGCGGGTGATGCACGGGATGCAGCGCATCCACACCGAGGTGGACGCCCTCACGGAGGCGATCCGCGGGCTGGGGGAGACGGGGAGGTCGGTGGGGCAGGTGTCGGAGCTGATCGAGGACATCGCCGACCAGACCAACCTGCTGGCGCTGAACGCGGCGATCGAGGCCGCCCGCGCCGGCGAGCACGGGCGCGGCTTCGCGGTGGTGGCCCAGGAGATCCGCCGGCTGGCGGAGCGCTCGGTGGAGTCGGCGCGGGAGATCGGCAGCACCATCCGCGGGATCCAGGCGGAGCTGGAGCGCGCCACCCGCTCCAGCGGCGGGGTGGCGGAGCGCACGGCGGAGGGGATCGAGCTGGCGGAGGCGGCGGCCGGCGCCCTGGAAAAGATCGTGGGCTCGGCGGCCCGCACCCGCGAGCTGATGGAGGAGGTGGCGCTGGCCGCGCAGCAGCAGACGCTGGCCGCGCGGCAGGCCAGCGAGTCCACGCAGCACATCCGCCAGATCGCCGACGAGGTCCGGATCGCCACCCGCGAGCAGAGCCTGGCCAGCCGGCAGATCGTGCAGGCCACGGAGAACATGAACGAGCAGACGCAGCAGGTGTTCGCCGCCACCGCCGAGCAGAAGCGCGGCGGCGAGATGGTGCTGCGGGCCACCGAGAACATCGCCATGGGGGCGCGCGCGGCGCAGGCCTCGGTGCGCGAGGCGGCCCGCGCCGCTGCCGACGTGGCGCAGCAGGCGCAGCGCCTGTCGGAGCTGGTGGGGAGCTTCCGTGTCTGAGCGCGCCGGCGGCCCCGGGGACGCGGCCGCGCTGCTGGCCGCGGTGAGCGGCGACTCGGCGTGGGAGCGGGAGCGGGCGCTGGAGGAGGTGCGCGCCGTGGCCCGCCCGGAGGCGCTGCTCCCGGAGCTGGAGGCGGCGCTGCGCGACGGCGGCGACGCCGAGCGGCGCAACGCGGCCCGCTCGCTGCTGGCGGCGCTGGCCGCCCCCGGCGCCGCCGGCGGGGCGCTGCAGCTGCTGGAGCGCCTGGCGACGGCCGAGGCGGACGGCGACGTGCGGGTGCTGGCCGCCTCCGCGCTGGGCGAGGCCGGCAACCCGGAGGCGCGCCCCGCGCTGGAGCGGGCGCTGGCCGACCCGGACCCGAACGTCGGCGCGGCCGCCGCGGACGCGCTGGGCTCGCTGGGCGACCCGCGCGCCCTGGACGCGCTGACGGCCGCGACCCGCGAGGGGGATCCCTGGACCCGGATCGCCGCGGCCACGGCGCTGGGCCGCCTGTGCGACCCCCGCGCCCTCCCCGCGCTCGCGGAGGCCGCGCGCGACCCCGTGGTGGGCCCGGTGGCGGCCGAGGCGATCGGGGAGATCGGCGACCCGGCAGGGCTGGAGGCGCTGCGCGCGCCGGCCGGGACGCCGGAGGGGCGGCTCGCCGCGCTGGAGGCGGCCGGGCTGCTGCTGGCGGCGCTGCCGGAGGGCCCGCCGGAGTGGCTGCGGGAGGCCGCCCGTGCGGAGGAGGCGGAGCTGATGCGCCGCTTCGCCGCGGACGGCGCGCGCAGCGCCGCGCGCCTGCTGGGCGCCGCCGGCACGCCCGCGGCCGCCGCCGCGCTGGCGGACGCCCTCGCCGACCCGGAGCGGCGCTTCGCCGCGGAGGCGGGGCTGCGGCTCGCCCCCGCGGACGCCGCGCTGGCGGAGCTGCTCCCGCGCCTGGCCGGAGGCCGGGGGGAGCCGTGCGCGCTGCTCGCCGCCCTCCCCGTGCTCCCGGACCGCGCCGCGGCGGAGGCCGTGCTCCCCTTCCTGGGCCACGCCGACGACGAGGTGCGCGCCGAGGCCGCCGACGCGCTGGCCCGCGCCGCGGACGCGGCGGGCGCGGCGGGCGCGCGCGCGCTGGCGCTGGGCGCGCTCGCGGACCCGGCGCTGCGGCTGGGGGCCACCCTGGCGCTGGGCCGCTTCCCCGGCGGGGACTGCGACCGGCTGGCCGGGCTCCTGTCCGACGCGGACCCGGCGGTGCGCGCCGCCGCCGCGGAGGGTGTGGCGCGCTGCCCCGCCCCGGAGGTGGGCCCGCGCATCGCCACGGCGCTGGAAAGGGAGCAGGACGCCGCGGCCCGCGCCGCGCTGCTGGCCGCGCTGGGGGCGGTGGGCGGCCCGGAGGCCGCGCAGCGGCTGGCCCCGCTGGCGCGCTCGCCCGACCCGTCGGTCCGCTTCGCCGCGGTGCGCGCCCTGGGCGAGACCCGCACCCCCGGCGCCCTCCCCCCGCTGCTGGAAGCGCTGGCGGAGGGCGGCGCCGACCTCCAGGCCGCGGCGCTGCGCGCTCTGGGCGAGCTGGGGGACGCGGGCGGGGCGGCGGCGGTGGAGGCGCGCCTGGACTCCGCCGACCGCGAACTGCGCCGCGCCGCCGCGGAAGCGTTCCGCCGGGTGGCGCCCCCCGCGGCCGCGCAGCGGCTGGCGGGCGCCCTGCACGACTCGGACTGGCGCGTGCGCCTGAGCGCGGTGCGCGCCATGGCGCGCCTGGACGCCGGGGCGGCGCAGGGCGCGCTGCGCGCCGCCCGCGACGCGGACCCCGACCCGCTGGTGCGCCGGGCCGCCGCCGAGGCGCTGGGGGAGGGATGACGCGTCCCGAGCTCACGGCGGAGGAATTCCGGCTCTGGGCCGAGTGGCTGGCCGAGGAGTACGGCCTGCAATTCGGGCCGGAGCGGCGCGACACGCTCCGCAACCGGCTGGAGCCGCGCCGCTCGGCGCTGGGGCTCGGCAGCTTCGAGGACCTGCTCTTCCGGGTCAAGTTCCACCCTGAGCGCGAGGCGGAGCGGGAGCGGCTGGTGCCGCACCTGACCAACAACGAGAGCTACTTCTGCCGGGAGCGGGGGACGCTGGCGGCGCTGCGCGGCGAGGTGCTCCCCGCCCTGCGCGAGCGATTGGGCCCCGGGGGGGAGCTGCGCATCCTGAGCGCCGCCTGCGCCGCCGGCGAGGAGGTGTACACCCTTGCCGCCGTGGTGCGGGAGACCGGGCTGTTCGCCCCCGGCAAGGTCCGGGTCACCGGGATCGACCTGGACCCGGCGGCGCTGGACCGCGCCCGCGCCGGCGAGTACACCGAGCACGCCTTCCGCGGGGTGTCCCCGGAGTTCCGGGAGCGCTGGTTCCTCCCCGCCGGCGAGGGCCGCTGGGAGGTGAAGCCCGAGCTGCGCCAGGGCGTGGACTTCCGCCGCGCCAACCTGGTGGACGGTGCCTGGTGGCGCCCGCTGGCCCCGCAGCACGTGGCGCTGTGCCGCAACGTGCTCATCTACTTCGGCGACGACGCGCTGCGCCGCGCCGCCGGCGGCCTGCACTGCGTGCTCCCCCCGGGCGGCTACCTGTTCCTGGGCCACGCCGAGACGCTGCGCCGCGTCCCCACGCCGCTGCGCGTGGAGCGCCGGCCGGGGACGATCTTCTACCGCAGGCCCGAGGAGGAAGGGTGAGGACGGGAACGGCAGGGAACAGGGAACAGGGGACAGGGGACAGCCTGCAACGGCGACGGCGACCCCCTCCCCCGGCCCCTCCCCGCAAGGGGGAGGGGAGCACGACGGCGCGTGGAGGCGGGCTCCGGCGCGGGGGGCTGCCCCTCACCCCTCGGCCCCCTCTCCCACAAGGGGAGAGGGGGAGCACAACAGGTCGTATAGGCGTCCCCTCCCTCGCTTGCGGGGGAGGGGTGGCGCGCAGCGCCGGGGTGGGGGGCCCCCGCGGACGCCAGCGCAAACCCCGCGTGAGGGATGCGAGCGCGAAGCGGCGAGACCGCGCGGCTGTTTGCGCGGGCTCGCCTCCGTTGCGCACGGTAGTTTCGTGCGCTACGGAGCCGCAGCCCGACCCCGGCGCAGCCGGGGGCACGCCCGAAAAAGCCGTCAGGTCGTCCAGATGACGAGGCGCGCGCGCGTGCTGCTGGTGGACGACAGCGCCTTCGTGCGGCGCGCCACGGAGCGCATGCTGGAGCCGCTGGCGGAGGTGGAGGTGGCGGGCTACGCGGCCAACGGCGAGGAGGCGGTGCGGCTGGTGCACGACCTGAAGCCGGACCTGGTGATCATGGACCTCAACATGCCCGGCATGGACGGGATGCAGGCGCTGGAGCGGATCATGTCCGAGCGGCCCACCCCCGTCCTCCTCCTCAGCTCCATGACCAGCGAGGGGGCGGAGGTGACGCTGCGCGCCCTGGAGGCCGGGGCCGTGGACTTCGTGGACAAGACGGACGCCGGGACGGTGATGGACATCCACGGGCTCGCCCCCGTGATCCGCGACAAGGTGCGCGCGGTGCTGCGCTCCGCCCACCTGCCCCTCCCCGCCCCGCGGATGGAATCGCCCGCCCCCGAGGCCGGGGTGCCCGCGGGCGGCGCTCCGCCCTCGGCGGGGGCGTACGAGGTGATCGCGATCGGCGCGTCCACCGGGGGGCCGCGGGCGCTGACGGAGATCATCCCCGCCCTGCCGCGCGGGCTGGGCGCGGGCGTGGTGGTGGCGCAGCACATCCCCCCCGGCTTCACGGAAACGCTGGCGGAGCGGCTGGACCAGCGCTCCACCATCCGCGTGCGCGAGGCGCGCGACGGCGACCGGGTGCTCCCCGACCAGGCGCTGCTCGCCCCCGGCGGGAAGCAGATGACGGTGGCGCGCGACGCGGACGGCGCGCTGCGGGTGCGGGTGTGGGACGACGCGGGCGCGCGGCTGCACCGGCCCTCGGTGGACCTGCTCCTGGGCTCGGTGGCGGAGGCCGTGGGGGCGCGCGCGGTGGGGGTGGTGCTCACCGGCATGGGGAACGACGGCGCGGAGGGGCTTGCCCGCATCCGCCAGGCCGGGGGCCGGGCGCTGGTGGAGAGCGCGGAGACGGCGGTGATCGACGGGATGCCGCGGGCGGCGCGGCCCCACGCGGAGCGCAGCCTGGCGCTGGGGCGCATCGCCCCGGCGCTGGCCGAGATGTGCGGAGGCGGCTGATGGCGCGCGTCCTGGTGGTGGACGACCAGCGCATCCCGCGGGTGGCGGTGTCGTCGGCGCTCGCCCAGGCCGGGCACCAGGTGACGGCCGAGGAGGACGGGCCCTCCGGGATCGCCTGCGCCCGCGAGTGGCGCCCCGACGTGGTGGTGCTGGACGTCCACATGCCGGGGATGGACGGCTTCCAGGTGGTGGAGCAGCTCAAGCAGGACCCGGAGACCGCCCCCATCCCCGTGATCTTCCTGACCGCCGACGCCCCCACCGACGACCTGGTGGTGCGCGGGCTGGAGCTGGGCGCCTACGACTTCCTCAACAAGGGGTGCAGCCGCGCGGAATTGCTGGCCCGCGTGGGGGCCATGGCGCGGGTCAAGCGCAGCTACGACGAGACGTCGGCGCTGGCGCGCATCTCGGACGTGCTGGTGCAGACGCTGGACCCCATGGAGCTGGGGTCCCGGCTGGCGGAGGTGGTGTGCCGCGCGCTGCGGGCGGACGGGGCGCTGCTGGTGCTCCCCGGGAGCGCGGAGCGCCCGGACGTGCGCGCCGGAGTGGGGATCGCCGCGGACGACCCGCGCTTCTACGTGCTGGTGGACCTGCTCCTGGACCGCTGCCCCGCGAGCGAGGCCGGCGTGGACGCCTCGGTGCTGGAGGACGCGGCCGCCCTCGCGGAGCAGGTGGGGGCGGGCTTCCGCTCGGCGGCGGTCACCTGCGTGCGCCGCGCGGGGAGCCGCAGCACGCTGCTGGGGGTGTTCGCGGAAGGGGAGGGCGCCTTCCGCCACCCCGGCGACGCGCCGCTGCTGGGGCTGCTGGCCCGGCAGGCCACGCTGGCGCTGGACAACGCGCTGCTGCACGCGGAGACGCGCGACCAGGCCCGGGTGCTGGAGGAGCAGGCGGTCCGGCTGGCGCGGGCCATGTCGGACCGGTCGCGCTTCTTCGCCTCCATGAGCCACGAGCTGCGCACCCCCATCAACGCCATCCTGGGGTACGGCCAGCTGCTGCGCGAGGGGGTGTACGGCGAGCTGGGGGAGAAGCAGGCCGGGGCCGCCGACCGGCTGGTGAACAGCGGCCGGCACCTGCTGGAGCTGGTCAACGACGTGCTGGACATCTCCAAGCTGGAGGCCGGCAAGCTGGAGGTGCACCCGGAGCCCGTGGAGCTCGCCGCGCTGCTGCGCGAGGTGGCCACCACGCTGGAGCTGCAGGCGCGCGACAAGGGGCTGGAGCTGCGGGTGGAGGCGCCGCGGGAGTTCCCGCTGGTGACGGACCCGGCGCGCGTCCGCCAGATCGTGCTCAACCTGCTTTCCAACGCCGTCAAGTTCACCGACGTGGGGGAGGTGCGGCTGGAGCTGGTGCCCGCGGGCGAGTGGGTGCAGGTGCGGGTGGCGGACACGGGCCCGGGGATCGCGCCGGAGGACCAGCAGCGGATCTTCGACGAGTTCGAGCAGACGGCGGCGGCCGCGTCGCGCGGGGGGACCGGGCTGGGGCTGGCCATCTCCAAGCGGCTGGCGGCGCTGCTGGGGGGGACGCTCTCCGTCGTCAGCCAACCGGGGGAGGGGTCCACGTTCACCCTGCGGCTCCCGGCGGGGGTCGACGGCGCGGGGGGGTGATCCGGAACGGCTTTTCGCTGCTGGTTTGGGCGTGCCCCCGGCTGGCGCCGGGGTCGGGCTGCGGCTCCGTAGGCGAGCAAACTACGCTCGCCAACGGAGTCGAGCCCCCAACGATACTGCTGTTGGGGTCTCGCCCCTTCGGGCCGACATCCCTCACGCGGGGGTTGCGGCATGCCCGGGGATCGGCGCTCCCCGACGCGCGGAGGGCGCCCGCGGATGACCGCGGGCGCCCTCCGGTCTTCCTCGCGGCGTACCGCCGCGGGTCAGCTTCCGGCCGGCGCCACCGGCACCGTGGCGCGGACGGTTCCCCAGGTGAGGGCCAGCACGGAGCCCGCGCCCTGCGGCTCCACGGCGATGGCGAAGGTCTCCACCGGGGTGGACGCGCGCTCCACCCGCATGGGGACGCGCGCCAGGTCCTGCGCCGCGTCGTACACGGTCCCCCACTGCCCCGTCTGCTTGTTCACGATCAGCGTCCACTCGCGCTCGCCGGGGATCGTCCACAGGGTGTAGGCGCCCGCCGGGACGCGCGCCCCGCCGATGACGAGGTCGCGGTCGGTGCGCAGGTGGGTGGCCTGGTTGGCGCCGGTGCGCCACACCTGCCCGGCCGGGAGCAGCTGCGCCTGGGGGCGGCCGCGCAGCGAGGGGCGGCCGTAGTTGACCGACACCGTGGCCTCGCCCACGCGCGCCTGGAGCGAGTCCCGCGGCGACGCCGTGCCGAAGCCGCGCCCGGCCCCGTCGCGCGCGGCGAAGGCCGCCGCCAGCGAGTCGAGCGCCACCCGCGGGGCGCGCTCGGTGACGATCTTGAGCGTGCTGGCGCTGCCGTCCCACGCCAGCAGCCGGCCCTGCGCGTCCACCCGCACCCGGTTGCTCCCCGCCACGTTGGCGACGGTGTACTGGCCGCTCCCCGTCCGCCGGATGGTGGAGGGCACCGCGGCGCTGTTCCCCACCGGCACCAGCGCCACGCGCAGGCTGTCCAGGCGCGATCCCGCCGCCCGCGCCAGCGGCAGCTCGTACAATCCCACGGAGTAGCTCACCAGCGGGATCGCTCCCACGGCCGCCGCCACCCGATAGGTCTGCGTGCTGTCGCCGCGCATCACCCGCACCGTGGCGCTGTCCGCGGCGAACTCCACCGTGCCGCGCATGGACGGCTGGGCGTCGCCCGGGGTGCGGAAGGCCACGGCGAAGCTGGACAGCGTGCCGTCCGGCCGCAGGGCGCCGCTGTACTCGCGGACCTGCGTGCGCGGCGAGCGGACCACCTGCCGGCCCCGGATGGAGTCGGCCGTGCGGGTGAACTCCTCCACCGCGATGGTGTCGCTGCCCAGCCGCACCACGTACGCGGCGGTGGCGGGCGTGCCCTGCGCGGACGCGGGGGCGGGGTGGAGCGCGAGCAGGAGCGGGAGGCCGGCCGCGGCGAGGGCGCGGGGCCGGAGGATGGACCTGGCGTGCATGGGTGTCCTGTGGAGGCGGGTTCGACGAACACTGCACGGTGCAGATTGGCGTCCGCCGTGCCGCGGCGCAACGGTGGCGCGGCCGCCGACCTCACGGGTCAGGGCTCACAGTCTTCGGAGAACCTCGTGAACGAGCCCAGCTCCTCGAATGTCCCGCTGTCGGCCTGCCGGAGCGCGCGCTCCATGGAGCTGCGCAGAGCCGGGCTCTTCCACAGCCAGGCCTCGCCGTCCGGAATCAGCTCCGGCGGGTGCAGGACGATCCGGTCCTCGTCGTCGCGGACGAACCCATTGCCCGCCCGGAAGCCCGGGGCATCACGCGTATCTCGTTGACTCGGCATCAATCCCTCCCTTTCAGGCTGTTCGGCAGCCAAGTTCTCACGCATCGATTACCTCCTCCCGCACGTAGCGGAGGCGAATGATCGCCGGCCCCTCGCCTTCCCCGAAATGGCATCGCACCCCGTTTCGTACCATCTCACGCAGTTCGGGGAGTGTGTCCGCCTCGGTGACGATGGAAGCTCCCAGCGCACGCGCCGTGTACCCGCCCTCCGCCGCGTCCGCGACCTCGAAGATGATCTCCCTCATCCGGTCGTGTGTCGTCACGATTTGCCTGACCGCGAGCGCCCGTGCGCCTGGAAGTCGCGCTCGGCGGGGCCGCGGAGGAGCAGCCAGCCGTAG
The DNA here is from genome assembly GCA_036389055.1 of Longimicrobiaceae bacterium. Taxonomy (GTDB): domain Bacteria; phylum Gemmatimonadota; class Gemmatimonadetes; order Longimicrobiales; family Longimicrobiaceae; genus JAFAYN01. The sequence continues at coordinate 15,982 of DASVQR010000056.1, forward strand.
ACGACGGCGAGGATCGCGACGGGGACGGCCACGACCCAGAACGCCGCGGGCACGTCGCGCCCCGCGGCGTGCCGGAGCAGCGACGTGGCGGCGACGAAGTAGAACGCCGCGTTCGCCATGACCACCGGCCGTCCGTAGATGCCGCCGAGCAGGGCGTTGCGGCTGAGCCAGTCGAGCGCCGCCAGCCCGAGCAGGGCGGCGGCGAGGAGCTGCCCCAGCCAGGCGCCCTCCGGCGGGAAGCCGGGGACCAGGCGCGGCAGGACGGCGTCCGCGGCGAACAGCAGCGCGAGCCCGCCGGCCAGGAGCAGGGCGGCGCTCGCGCGCGAGACCAGGTCGGAGATCAAGGAAAGCGTTCGGATTCGTGGGATCGTGGGCGGCGAGCGGACAGAGCCTCACCATCCGAGCTGGAGGCTGACGTCCGCGGAGGCCGCGCTCAGCCGGCCGGCTTCCGCGCCACGAACATCTCGTACGCCCCCGGCTCCAGCTCCGAGTGGTCCAGGGGCACCACCTCCGGCCGGAAGCCGGCCTCGGACAGCCAGCGGAGCCAGTCCTCGCGGGAGAACAATCCCTCCACGTGCCGGTCGTGAACGGCGCGCACGCTGCCGTCCGCCTCCCGCAGCAGGTAGGCGTAGTCCACGGTGTACGTGCAGTCCGCCGGGTCGGGGTCCCGGGTCCACTCCAGGTAGCGCAGGCCGCGCCCGTCCTCGCCGTCGTTGCCGCCGTGGTCGGTGGAGGGCCGGAAGTTCTCGCGGACGTGGTCCGGCGCGAAGAGCGCCGCGCCGCCGGGCTCGCAGTGCACCCACGCCGTCTCGATGGCGCGGCGCACGTCCGCCTCGCTGGTCATGTACGCCACCGCGTCGTGCACGAACACGCAGTCCCAGCGGCGGCCCAGGCGCACGGTGCGCATGTCGCCCTGCACGTGCTCGCAGTCCGGGTTCAGGCGGCGGCTCACCTCCAGCATCCCCGCCGCGGGCTCCACCAGCGTCATGGCGAAGCGCGCCTTCATGTGCGACGCGTTGTTGCCGCCGCCGCTCCCCAGCTCCAGGCAGCTGCGCGGCGGCCGCTCGCACGCCTCCACCAGCGCCCGCCCGTAGAGCTCCGCCTCCTCCACGTACTCCTCCGGGGCGGACATCAGCGGCCACCAGGCGGCGAGCTCGTGGTAGAGCTTCTGCCCCCCGGCTTCGCCCGAGCCGGCCGCGGGGTCCGTCCGTCCTTCCGAAGCGTCCATGGGCGTCATGAGCGGATGAGTGTGGAGAACGCCGGGTCCCCGGCCGCGGCCCGGGCGCGCTCGTCGATGCGGAACCTCTCGCGCGCCTCGGCCAGCGGCAGGTCGGTGTCCAGGAGGCCGCGCTCGTGGGCCAGCCCGTCCGAGTAGCCGGGGAGCAGCACCTCCCAGCCGAACGGCACGGTGCCGGGGGCCATCCCCTCCACCGGGTCCAGGATGTTGGTGGTGCAGTTGTTCAAAAAGGTGTTGTAGAACTCCGGCTGCCGCTCCAGCGCCTGCGCCCGCCGCATCATGCGGACGAAGAATTCCCGCGCCTGCTCCGGCGTGGCCCGCACGGGATACAGGTAGACCGGATCGCTCCAGGCCACCGCCCGCAGCCCGATGACGTCGCGCTCCTCGCCGATGACGTAGATCAGCTCGTAGCGCCGCATCGCCCCCTTCCACACCGAGTACTCCTCGTCCGCCTCGCGCCGCGCCTCCACCGACACGCTGACGAACTGCCCGTCCGAGAACCCGAAGGTGACGAAGCTGTGCGCCGGCCCGCGCCAGTCCGGGTTAAAGGGCGACAGGACGAACCACACCCGCTCCAGCCGGCGCAGGTCGTAGGTTCGGTCCCGGTACCCCGGCGTGAAGTCGGTGGCGGTGCGGAAGGTGAAGTCGCGCACGTTCCTGACGTGCACCAGGCTGTCCGCGAAGCGGATGCTCGGCAGCACCGCCTGCTCCGGCCGCCAGGCGCGCGCGTTGGAAGGCCGCTCGCGCGCCACCCACCCGGCCCCCCCCAGCAGCACGGCCATCCCGGCGGCGAGCACCGCGAGCACGCGGGCGAGGAGCGGACGACGGGATCTTGCCACGGGAACCTCGGGAGGGAGGAGGCGTTGCGGGAGGGGAGCGCCGGGGACGGACCGTCGGCGGTGGAATGCGGAGCCCAGAGCAATCTGCGCCCCACCCGGCCCGCGAACAAGACGGACGACGCCGCCTTTGCAGTTCCCACCGTTCCCACAAGCTGTACGGGGGGAGACTCGCCGGCAGTTTGGCGAGGCTCCCCCCGGCGGAGGGAGACAGCCGGGCAGTTTCGGCTGGCTCCCGGAGCCCGCGGAGGAGACCGGACAGCAGTACCGTCCGGGCTCCGCAGCGGCCCGCAGATCTCAAGGCATCAGCAAGAACGACTCACCGCTCGATCGGCACGCGCACCGAGTTGCCCCACTCCGTCCACGAGCCGTCGTAGTTCCTCACCTTGTCGAACCCCAGCAGGTACGTCAGCGCGAACCAGGTGTGCGACGACCGCTCCCCGATGCGGCAGTACGCGATGGTCTCCTGCTGCGGGTCCAGCCCCAGCTGCTCCTGGTACAGCCCGCGCAGCTCCTCGGCCGAGCGGAACTCCCCCGTGTCCGGGTTGACCGCCCGCGCCCAGGGCATGCTCTTCGCCCCCGGGATGTGCCCGCCGCGCATGGCCCCTTCCTGCGGGTAGTCCGGCATGTGCAGCTTCTCGCCGCTGAACTCCTCGGGCGAGCGGACGTCCACCAGCTGCCCCGCGTGCCCGATGTGCTCCAGCACGTCCTCGCGGAAGGCGCGGATCTTGGCGTCGTCGCGCCGCGGCACCGGGTAGTCCGTGGCCGGGTAGCTCGGCACGTCCGTGGTCATGGGCCGCCCCTCGTCCTCCCACTTCTTGCGCCCGCCGTCCATCACCCTGACGCGGTCGTGCCCGAAGAGCCGGAACACCCACAGCGCGTAGGTGGCCCACCAGTTGTTCTTGTCCCCGTAGAAGACCACCGTGGTGTCCGGCCCGATCCCCTTGGCCTTCATCAGCGCGGCGAAGTGCTCCGGGTCCAGGTAGTCGCGCATCAGCGGGTCGTTGAGGTCCGCGTGCCAGTCGATCTTGACCGAGCCGGGGACGTGCCCGGTGTCGTACAGCAGCACGTCCTCGTCCGACTCGGCGATGCGGACGCTCGGGTCGTCCAGGTGCCGGGCCACCCACTCGGTGGAGACCAGCGCTTCGGGGTGCGCGTACCCGCGCTCTTCGATCGGACGGCTCGCCATGTCTGTGCCTCCTGGCTCAAGGATTCGTGCGGACGGGGTCCGCCGGAAGTGCCTGCAAACGAAATCGCCCGGTCCGCTCGCGGGAGCGGACCGGGCGATGCGCCGGGGGTGTCCCCGGCCGGCTCACGCGCTCGTCGCGGCGCGCCGCCACCCGTCCGTCTCCCCGTGCGGGAGCGGGCGGCAGGTACACGAAGCGGTGCGCGGAGCGGCGATGTTCATGGCTGAACTGTACCCGGGTTTACGGGCTGGTGTCAAGGCTCCAACAGAACTGCTTTGTACGGCGGGTTCGGGCGTGCCCCCGCTGGCGCGGGGTCGGGCTGCGGCTCCGTAGGCGAGCAAACAACGCTCGCCAACGGAGTCGAGCCCCCAACGATACTGCTGTTGGGGTCTCGCCCCTTCGGGCCGGCATCCCTCACGCGGGGCCCGCGCTGGCGTCCGCAGGGAGGGCCCTAGATCGCCCCCGGCATCTGCCCGCCCGGCGCACCACCCTCCGCGCTACCCGGCGTGCCTCCCTGGGCGCCCGCCTGTCCCCCGCCCTCCGCTTCGCGCACGGCGCGCTCGGCGGCCTCGAAGCCCATGCGGGAGTGCGCGCCGTCGCAGAAGGGCTTCTTGGTGGACGCGCCGCAGCGGCACAGGCTGATCTTCTTCTTGGCCGAGATGTCGTACTCGTTGCCGTCCGCGTCCACGATGCGCACGGGCCCTTCCACCGTGTAGGGGCCGTTGTTGTTCACCTTGATGGTCACCGGTGCCTCGTCCGCCATTCCGTCCTCCCGGGTGCGTGTTGTCGCGGCGGTCCGTCCGCCGCCCTGGCCCTGCCCCATGCACGAAAACAGCCCGCGGCACCGGCACCCGCAGGCTGTTCCCTGTTCCCTATTCCCTGTTCCCTAGCTTTTACGCCGCCGCGCCGTACATCCAGGCGATCCCCAGCGCCACGCTCCCCACCGCGGTGGCGGCGCGCAGGGCGCCGGCGAGCGCCGGGAAGCGGTGCCCCGCCTGGTGGAAGAGGGCGCCCGCCACCAGCGCGTAGATCCCCATCGCCACCGTGGTCCCCAGCCCGAAGAAGAGCAGGTAGCCCGCGGCCATGGCGGGCGAGGCGGTGAGCGCCACGGGGAGCAGCGCGATCAGCGGGGCGGTGCCGGCCAGGCCGTGCGCCACGCCCACCCACAGCGAGCCGCCGCGGTCGTGGCGGTGATGGCCGTGCGGGTGCGCGTGGCCGCGCTCCGCCAGCGCGTGCGCGCGGCCGTGCAGGAGGCTCCACAGCAGCCACAGCCCCAGCGCCAGCAGCAGCCCGCCCACCCCGAACTCCAGCCCGCGCGCCACCCCGTCCGGGATGCGCAGGTCCAGCAGCACCAGCACCCCGCCCACGGCGACGATGGCGGCGGAGTGGCCCAGCCCCCAGCGGAGCCCGAACCCCAGCGCCTCCAGCGGGCGCGGGCGGCGAGACACGAAGGTGGTCACCGCCGCCATGTGGTCGGGCTCCAGCGCGTGGGCGAAGCCCGCGACCAGCGCGGTGGCGAGGGGGAGCAGGGTCATGGGCGGAGCGGCTGCGGGTCGGGTGAGCGTGAGCGCCCCCGGAGCGGCGTCCGGGGGCGCTCCATCTTACCCGTGGGTGCCCGTGGCGTCAATTCGCCGGGTGGGACGCCAACGGGCCGGCTCGATCGTGGAGACTCCCGTCGAACTTGCGGCGGGTCTCGCCCTTCGGCGGTCCTAGAACCCGCACCGGCACCGCTCTTCGAAGTCGCAGGCCCCCCAGTTGTAGCCCAGGAACCTGCAGTCCTGGTCGCACCCCACGTTGCAGTACCAGTCCCGCGCGGCCGGCGCGCCGGGCGAGGCGAAGGCCTGGGTGGTTCCCAGGGCGAGCGCGCCCACCGTGAGCGCGGCCAGCGCTCCCCTGCCGATGCTGCCGAGTGACTTCATCGTCCCCTCCTGGATTCGTGGGAGGCCGCGGGCCCCGGGGCCCGCGGCGCGTGGCGCGTGGCGTACGTCCGCCCCACCATTGTAGGCGTGCACATTTCGAGACGCAAACCATGCGCCGCGCACCCCCTCCGCACCGGAGCGGCCAGCTTCGCCCGGGAGGGGAGAGCGGCCGCGGCCTCCCGCGGCGGAATCCGCGGGTTCGGGCCGGGCCGCCGCCGGCGTGACCCCCGGCACCCCTGCGGCGTCCCTTGCGCCGGGCCGCGGCCGCGCCGATTTTGTCGCCGCCCGCCCGATGTTTCCCCGGATCCCGGTCTCCCGGCACGCTCTCCGGGCCCGCTTCCCACGCCGTTTCCGGCCGACCGGCGCCGCCCTCCGCGGCGCCGCGCCACGCCCGCCCGCGCCCCCTTCCGGGCGGCGGGCGCTCCGCCCACGACCCGCACCCCCGACACTCCCGTGCTCCGCAGAATCCTCCTGGCCGCCCTGTGCGCGGCCGCCCTCCTCCCGTGCGCGCCCGCAGGGGCGCAGGACCGCGCCCGCGAGCCCCGGCGCCCCCGCCTGGACGCCGCCGCCGACACCAACAGCGCCGCCGCCTACTACTCGCACGGCGTGCGGGTGATGGAGTCCCGGCCCGGCGAGGCCGCGGACGCCTTCTACTGGGCCACCCGCATCGAGCCCGGCATGGCGGACGCCTGGTACGCCCGGCGCATCGCCTTCTTCATGGCGCGCCCCGAGCGCTTCGGCGGGTACATGGACGGCAACCGCCGCATCGTGGAATCGCGGGAGGTCCGCGCCGTGGACTCGCTGCACCTCCGCGCGCTGACGCTGAACCCGTTCCTGCGCACCAAGTTCGACAAGGACCTCTTCGACCACTACATGCACTGGTCCATCCGCAGGGACAACCCCCGCGACCGGATCGACCCGGCCGAGATGAAGTTCTGGCTGGACAGCTGGCTCCGGGACGGGGGACCCGCCACCCGCGGCTGGATGGCCTACGCCGAGGGCCGCTTCCCGGACGCCCTGGACAACTACGCGGCCGCGCTGCGCAGCAGCCGCGACAAGTCGCCGATCCACGCCAACCGCGCGCGCATCTTCCTGCTGGTGGGGCGGCCGGACAGCGCCCTGACGGAGATGGGCAGGGCGGTGGAGCGCATGCGCGAGCGCGACGCCAAGGACATGGTGTACCTGTACGAGTCCAAGGCGCTCTACGAGCACAGCACCGGGATCATCCTGGAGCAGCAGGGCAGGCCCGACCAGGCCCGCGAGGCGTACGGCCGCGCCCTCCAGGAGGACCTGTCCTACTACCCCGCGCACGTGGCCCTCGCCACGCTTGCCTTCGCGTCCGCCGACACGGCCACCGCGCTGGCGGAGCTGGACCTGGCGGTGCAGATCCGCGGCGACGACGCCGGGGTGCGCTACGCCTATGCGCAGGCGCTCGCCCTGTCCGGCAGGTTCCCGGAGGCCGAGGAGCACCTGCGGAGCGCGGTGGCGTCCGAGCCCTGGTACGCGCCCCCGTACGCCCTCCTGGGCGGGGTGCTGGAAAAGGCAGGCAAGGGCAGCGAGGCGCGCGAGGCCTACGCCACCTTCCTGGCGCGCTCCGCCCGGACCCACCCGCTGCGCACCAACGTCCAGGCCCGGCTGGCCGTGCTGGGCGGCGGAGGCGGGCAGTGAGGCGCCCGGCGCGCGCGGCGGCCGCGGCGCTCCTGCTCGCCGCGTGCGCCGGCGCGGCGGGGGCGCAGGAGCGGGCCCCCGGCCCGGTCCGCAGGCCCACCGCCTACGAGGACCTGCAGATGTTCAGCCAGGTCCTCAACCAGATCCGCGTCAACCACCCCGACTCGGTGGACACGCACGACCTGTTCGTGGCCGCAGTGCAGGCCATGGTGGCCGCCGCAGACCCGCACTCGTACGTGCTCCCCGCCACCCGCCTCACCCCGGAGACGGCGCGGGCCTGGCGCGAGGGCAGGCTGCACCCGGTGCCGGTGCGCTTCACCTTCGTCGGCGGCTCGCCGGTGGTGGTGGGGGTGGCGCCCGGCTCCTCCGCGGCCGGCGGCGACGTCCTCCCCGGCGACGAGCTGGTGGCGGTGGACGGACGGCCGGTGCGGGCGGAGAGCGAGACGGAGCTGGAGATCTCGCTCTCGGGCGAGCGGGGGACGACGGTGCGGCTCACGCTGGAGCGCCGCCGCGCGGACGGCTCGCTGGCGCGCCTGGAGCGCACGGTGAAGCGGGAGCGCGTCGCGGACGAGAGCGCCGTTCCCGCGGCCTTCATGCTGGACGCGGAGACCGGCTACGCGCGCATCACCACCTTTTCCGCGGACCGCGTGGCGGACGACCTGCACCGCGCGCTGGAGGGGCTGGAGAAAGGCGGGATGCGGCGGCTGGTGCTGGACCTGCGCGACAACGGCGGCGGCAGCGTGGCCGAGGCCGGGCAGGTAGCCGGCGAGTTCCTCCCGGCAGGGACCGTGGTCTACACCTCGGAGGGGCGCAAGCCGGAGGCCCGGCATACGGGCAAGGTGGAGCGCTCGTTCTGGAGGCGGGAGCGGCGCTACCCCATCGTGGTGCTGGTGAACGGGGGCACGGCCAGCGCCTCCGAGCTGGTGGCGGGGGCGCTCCAGGACCATGACCGCGCCCTGGTGGTGGGGCGCCCCACCTTCGGCAAGTCGCTGATGATGCAGGGCTTCCCGCTGACGGACGGCTCCGCGGTGATGCTGGTGGTGGGCCACCTGAAGACGCCGTGCGGCCGGGTGATCCAGCGGCAGTACCGGGGCGTCGCCCGCCGCGACTACTACCGGGCCGCGGCCGAGGCCCGCGACACCGTGGGCCGGCCCGCGTGCCGCACGGCGGCGGGACGCACGGTGTACGGCGGGGGCGGCATCTACCCCGACGCGGCGCTCCCCGAGGCGGCGCCGGCGCCGCTCTGGCTGGCCCGCGTCCACGAGGTGGACCTGCCGCTCCAGTGGGTCGGCGGGTACCTGGGCGCGCACGCCGGCGAGCTCTCGACCCCCGAGGCGCTCGCCGCCCGCCCCGCCCTGCCGGCGGCCGCGCTGGCGGACTTCCGCGCCTTCGCCGCCCGGCAGGGGGTGACGGTCCCCGCGGGGGCGGAGGCGGACGCGCAGCTGCAGCGCGCCCTGGTGCTGGGCGTCGCCGCGGCGAAGTGGGGCGCCGCGGGCTACTACCGGGTGGCCGCGGCGCTGGACCCGGAGGTGGCCGCCGCGGTCCGGGAGCTCCCCCGCGCGGCGGGGATCCTGGGGCCGCAGTAGGCCGGGAGCCGGACGAAGATCGCGGGGGGTGGAGCGTGCTCCACCCCCCGCGAGTCGTTCGGCCCCCCGTGGGTCACTCCGGGAACTGCGCGAAGTTGACCACGTTGCCGGCGGGCTCCCTCACCACCAGCTCCTCCGACCCGTAGAACGTCTTCCGCCGCGGCGTCACCGGCGGGATCCCCTCCAGCGCCCGCTCCACCGCGTCCAGGTCGTCCACTTCCACGAACAGCATGCTCCCGCCCGTGGGTATGGTGCCCAGATCCGGGAGGTCGTCCAGCACGCTGTCCCGCGTCTGGTACATGATCTCCACGCCGCCCCGCTGCAGGATCACGAAGCCCAGGCGGTCGCCGTGGGGCACCTCGGCGGTCTTCTCGAACCCCAGCCGGTCCATCCAGAAGGGGAGCGCGGGCTCGATCTCCTCCACGTACAGCACGGGGGTCACTTTCTTCATCGGTCTCCGTCCGGGAGATGGGGTTCACGGGGCCGGCCGTCCGCCGGCACCCTCCAAGCTACGCTCCGGCGGCCTCCGTGTATTGTACGGATGCGACACGCGCGTGCTCGCGGCGGTACGCCCCCGGCGTCACGCCGGCGAAGCCGCGGAACTCGCGGATCATGTGGGCCTGGTCGTGGTAGCCGCACTCCAGCGCCAGCCGGCTCCACCCCGCCTCCGGCCGGGCGCGCAGCAGGCCGCACAGCCGCCGGAAGCGCGCCACCCGGGCCGCCGCCTTGGGGGTGAGCCCCACCTGCTCGGCGAACAGGCGCTCCAGCTGCCGCCGGCCGGTCCCCGCCTGCGCCGCGAGCGCCTCCACGGCGATGCTGCCGTGCGAGCGGGCGATCAGCGCCGAGGCCCGCTCCACCGCCGGGTGCGGCGTCCGCCCCGCGCCCAGCCTGCGCCGCAGCGCCGCCTCCACCAGCCGCACCCGCTCCGCGGCGGGCGCTTCCAGCACCCGCGCCTCCAGCTCCGCCGCGTCCCTTCCCCACGCGTCCGCCAGCGGCACCACGGCGTCGGTGATCTCCCCCAGCGGCACGGCCAGGAACGCGGCCGCGCCGCCCGGGCGGAAGCGCACCCCCAGCAGGTCCACCTCGCCCGCTATCCACACCGACGACGGGCGCAGCATGGCGCCCACCGCGTAGCCGCGCAGCCGGTGGTGCGGGCCGGTGCCGGGGAGCGGCGGCTCGCCGGGGGCGAAGATGACGTCGGCGCACCCGTCCGGGAGCACCCGGTTCAGCACGGCGGCCGGCAGCCTCCCCCGGGAGCGCAGCGTCCACACGCACTCCACCCGGCCCGCCAGCTCGGGGGGCGGCGCGTGCTCGCGGTAGTGGAGGTCGGACATGGGGGTCGCCAGGCGGGGGGGTTGGGAGGAGCGGGAGCGGGCGCCGCCGCTCACCCGGCCAGATTGGCCGCCCGCCCCGCGGATCCCGCCGTCCATCCCGCAACCGTCGACGCAATTCCGCCGTCACATACAATACGGCGAGAAGCCGACACGACGCCGGCGCGGAAACCCCGGGAGCGGAGCGGGACCATGCGAGGACGCGGAGCGAGCCGGAAGCGCGGGATGCTGGGGTCCGGGGGGCGCCGCCCGGAGGCGGCCGCCGGCTAGGGGATCTCCTTGCGCACGGGGATCCGCGTGGCCGCCGGCGCGCCCAGCGCGGCCAGGTCCTGCCCCGCGTCCGCCAGCGCCGCGGTGCGCGAGCACAGGAAGACGCGCAGCGCGTCCCCGCCCTCCGCGTACACCAGGTAGTCCCGGCCCGTCTCGAAGGCGTAGCCGCACACCGCGCTGTTGGGCGGCGTGAGCACCGTCACCGTGTCCGCGGCGGCGCCCTTCCAGCGCCTCCCGGGGACGAACCGCACTTCCAGGTAGGGCTGCTCGGGGTTCCCGCCGCGCCGCTCGCCGACCGACACCACCCGCCCGGCGAACACCGCCCCGGCCTGCGCCAGCGCCTCGCGCGGCGGCCCGGGGGGAACGCACGAGCAGCGGACTTCGGCGGGCGCGCAGGGCGCCGCCGACAGGGCGGCGGAGAGCAGCAGGGGAAGCGCGGGCACGGCGGGCTCCGGGAAGCGGGTCGGGACGGGGGGGCGGCCGCGGGGATGGTAACACCGCGGCCGCGGCCGGCGAAAGTGAGGCGGACTACCCCGCCGAGGCCGGACCCTCCAGCCCGCCCTCCAGGTCCTCCTCCACCTGCTCCATCCCCGGCCGCCGCCCGCGGAAGTACCTCACCGCCTCGATCCCCAGGGCGCAGAAGGTGGCCCACGCGAACCCCACCGCGTACCCGGCGATCACGTCCGACGGGTAGTGCACCCCCAGGTACAATCGCGAAAGCCCGATCAGCGCGATCAGCACGGCGGCCACCAGCAGGGTGAGGGCGCGCAGCCGGCGCGTATCCGCCAGCCGCCCCACCAGGTAGGCCAGCGTCAGGTACACCACCATGGAGGTGGTGGCGTGGCCGGAGGGGAACGACCCGTGGTCCACGTAGTGGGCCTGCCAGGGGAACACGTCCGGGCGCGGCCGGTCGAAGACCGTCTTGAGCGTGCGGGTGATCAGCCCCGATCCCAGCAGCGCCACCCACAGCAGCGCCACCGAGTAGCGGTGGCGCGTCACCCACAGGAACACGCTGGAGATGGCCACGGTCATGGCCACCACCAGCCCCGACCCCAGCGAGGTGACCTCCAGCGCCCACACGTCGAACTGCGGCGTGTGCTGCCGCTCCATCCAGCGCAGCACCGCCACGTCGAAGGCGCGGGTCTCCCCCTCCATCACCTCCTCGGCCACCGCGGCGAAGCCCGCCACCGCGCCCACCGCCACCACCAGCCCGATCGCCAGGAAGGCGCCCACCGCGGCGTGGAAGCCCCGGACCCGCCCGCCGATCCAGCGGAACAGCCCGAAGAGGATCCCCCGCAGCACCTCCAGCCGCCCGTGCCGCGGGTGGATGCGGCGCTCCGGCCCGGTGTACGCCATGCCCTTGCTCATGTCCGCGCCCCGGCGCAGGATCCGTACCCCCCGCCCTTGCGTCCCCGCGGCCCGCGCCCTCACCTTGGGCGCATGATCCACCTGGCCGACGTCGTCAAGGAGTATTCCGCCCCCCCCTGGCGCGCCGCCGGGGGGAGGGTGCGCGCGCTGGACGGCGTGTCGCTGGAGGTGTCCCCCGGCACCGCCCTGGGGATCGTGGGCCCCAACGGCGCCGGCAAGAGCACGCTGATCCGGCTGCTGCTGGGCTTCCTGCGCCCCACCTCGGGCGAGGTGAGCGTGGGCGGGCTGGCGCCGCGCGAGTACGCGGAGCGGCACGGCATCGGCTACGTCCCCGAGACGGTCGCCATCCCGCCGCGCTGGACCGCCCGCGGCGCGCTCGCCGCCTTCGCGGCGCTGGGCGAGGTGCCGGACCCGCACGCCCGGGTGGAGCGCGCGCTGGCCCTGCTGGGGCTGGAGGGATTGGCCGGCCGCCGCGTGGGCGCGCTCTCCAAGGGCAACCTGCAGAAGCTGGCGATCGCGCAGGCGCTGGTGGGGCCGCGGCGCCTGCTGCTGCTGGACGAGCCGCTCAACGGGCTGGACCCGCTGTGGGTCGCCCGCCTGCGCGAGGTGCTCGACGAGTGGCGCGCCGAGGACCCGGAGCGCGTGCTGCTGGTGGTGTCGCACAACCTGCCCGAGGTGGAGCGGGCGGTGGACCGGGTGGCGGTGCTGGCGGGCGGGCGCATCCGCGCCGAGCTGGAGCTGCGCGCCCCCCGGCGCGGCGCGGCGTGGCGGCTGGAGCTGGCGGACGGCGCGGCCTCCGCCGCCGCCGTGGCCGAGACCTTTCCCGGCGCCGAGCGGGCGGGGGAGGGGTGGACGGTGGGCGCCGCGGACGAGGCGGAGCTGAGCCGCCGCCTGGCGGCGCTGCTGGGGCGGGGGGCGCGGCTGCGCTCCGTGGCCCCGGCGGGCGCGGGGCTGGAGGAGCGGCTCCGCCGGGTGCTGGCGGAGGAGGACGCCCGGTGATCCCCGTGACCCTGCGCGACTGGGCGCCACGCTTCCTGCTGCTGCTGCTGATCGTGTGGGTGCTGTACCTGCTGGAGCCCGGCTTCCACCAGCACGAGGCCGCCGCGGCCGGCGAGCTCCCCGTGGAGGAGCTGGGGCCGCTGGGGATCTCCGCCACGCTCAGCTACCTGGCGGGGCTCGCCATGATCGTCCTCCTCGCCGGCTTCGTGTCCACGGACCGGCGGCGCGGCTACGCCCACCTGTACCTGTCGCACCCGGTGCGCCCGCTGGCGCTGTACGGGCTGCGCTGGGCGCTGGCGGCCGCCGTGGCGCTGCTGGTCTGCGTCCTGTTCCTGGTGCTGGGGCAGGCGCTGGCCTGGGGCGCCTTCCGCGGCGGCTGGCAGGGGCTCCTCCTCCCCGCGCTCTCCGTGCTGGTGTACGGCGGGCTGATGGCCTTCCTGTCCGCCGCGCTCCCCCGCGGCGACGCCTGGGTGGCGCTGGCGCTCTTCCTCCCCACCTTCTTTCCGCAGCTCCTCGTCTTCCTGGAGAGCGGGCTCGCCCCGGCCGGGTACCGCCTGCTCCTGTTCCTGCTCCCGCCCCACTGGGCGTACCAGGAGGTGTACGAGGGGCTGGTGACCGGCGCGCCGGCGTGGGCGGCGGTGGCGTACGCGGCCGGGTACGGGCTCTTCTGGCTGGGGCTGGGCGCGCTTCTGGTGCGGGTGCGGGAGTGGGCGTAGCCCTCCGCGACCTCCCCGGCCCGGAAGAGCGGGGCGAGGCGCTGGCGGCGCTCCGCCCCGGGCTGCACCTGGTGCTGGTGCGCGGACCGGCGGGCGGGGCGCCGCACACCCCGGCGGGATACGTCTACCGGGTGGCGGGCGGGGGGCGGCGCGCCTGGGTCCTGGGGCTTCGTCCCGACCGCGCGACGGTGCAGGCGGTGGCCACCTGCCTGGGGCTGCTCACCGTGGACCAGGCCTCCGGCGCGATCCCGGCGGCGGCGGGAGGCGGGCCCGCGCTGGGCCTCCTGCTGCGCGACGGCTCGGTGCGCGGCGCGCACGGGCTGCTGAGCGCCGGGGCGCAGTGGGAGGCGCGCCGCATCGCCTACGGGCTGGTGCGCCACGAGATGGGGTACCTGTGGCGCCTTGCCGCCACCCTGCGCGACGGCAGGCCGGCCCCCGGGACCGGGCCGGTCCCCGCCGGGCACCCCCTGCGCAACCCGCGGCAGGAGCAGTACCTGGCGCCGGAGCCGCCGCTGGCCTCCCTGCTCCGCGACTTCCGCGGCCGCCGCTAGCCGGTCCCTTCGCGGCCATCCGCGAGCTGGCGCGGAATACAATCTGCATTATAATAATTGCGTCCGGCAGATCACCGCGCGAGGAGCACCCATGACCCACAAGACCAAGGTTCGCCCGATCGGGACGTCCAGCGGCGTCATCCTCCCCAGGGACGTGCTGGAGGCGATGAACGTGCAGAACGGCGACGAGCTCGCGCTGGTGCGGACGGAGAACGGCTTCGAGCTGGTCCCGTTCGACCCGGAGTTCGAGGAGATGATGGACGTGTACCGGCGCGGCGCGAAGAAGTACCGCAACGCGCTGCGCGAGCTGGCCAAGTAGGCCGGTGGCGGAGCCGCGCCGGCTGTCGCGCCGCCTGGTGGACGCCATGCAGCTGGACCAGCTCCGGCAGCACGGCGGGGCGCCCGGCGTGCGGGACGCCAACCTGGTCGAGTCCGCCCTGCAGCGCCCGCGGGACAAGTGGCACTTCGGCGGCGAGCGCGACCCGTTCGTGCTCGCCGCCGCGTACGGCTACGGGCTGATCAAGAACCACGGCTACGTGGACGGCAACAAGCGCATCGGCTTGATCGCCATGTACGTGTTCCTGGGCGCCAACGGGGTGGAGCTGGACGCCCCGGAGCCCGAGGCGGTGATGACCACGCTCGCCGTCGCGGACGGGAGCGCGGGCGAGGCGGAGCTCGCCGCCTGGCTGCGCGCCCACTCCCGCCCCGCGGATCCGGCGTAGCCGCAGCGGCCCGACGGAGCGGGGATGCCACCCCGCCCTGCCCCGTCACAGGGGGCGAAGGTGCTCCCGGACCCAGGCCGCCAGCTCCGCTTCGGGGAGGGAGCCCTCCGCCAGCCGCAGCATCACCACGACCTCCTCCACCTCCGACACGGCGATCGCGAAGCGGTTGCGCCGCGCGAACACGTGCATCACGGCGAGGGCGATGCGCTTGTTGCCGTCCAGGTAGCCGTGGTTGCGGGCCAGCCCGAAGCCGTACGACGCGGCCAGGTCCGCCAGGTCGGCGTCCGGCTCGTACGCCCAGCGGTTCCGCGGCTTGGACAGCGCCGAGTCGACCAGCCCCTCGTCCCGGACGCCGTGCAGCCCTCCGTGCTCCGCGATCAGCTCCCGCTGGATGGCGTCCACCACCCGGCGCGACATCCAGGTGGGCTCGTCCACGCTACTTCGCCAGCTCGCGGAAGGCGTTGCGGTGCTCGCGCCGCACGACCTCGAACGCGGCCATCGCCTCCTCGAAGTCGGGATCGTACGGGGTCAGCTCGTAGCCGCGCTCGGTGCGGACCAGGTGCAGCGTGTCGCCCGAGCCCACGTGCAGCTCGTCGAGCACTTCCTTGGGGAAGATGGCGCCGGTGGAGCTTCCCACCGGGCGGAGCTTGATGGTCGTGTGGGACGACTTCATGTGCGGCCTCCTGTGGGTGTGGCGAGCGGACCGGCATTATAACGCAAGTTATACGCCGCTTCCAGGCTCCGGCCTCCCACCGCCCGGCCTCCCCCGCGGCGGAAACACCTGTTGCCCCGCCGGGCCCGCCTTCCGTTGACAGGATCCGGCGGCGGGTCCATTGTTCAGGTCGCCTCGTACGACCGTTCGACACTCCCCGCGGCCTCCGCCGCGCTTCCCGCAGAGCCCCTGACCCAGCCGAGTCCCCGGAAACCGTCCGTGAGGAACGCCCCGGGCTCCATGGCCCGCTCGTGGGCCGCCGCGCTGCTGGTCGCAGCGGCGGCTCTTCCTGCGTTCGGCGCGGGCCGGCGGTGATCGCGGGGATCGTGCTGGCCGCCGGCCGCTCGCGGCGCATGGGCCGGCCCAAGCCGCTGCTGGGCTTCCGCGGCGCCAGCTTCCTGGGGACCGCCGTGGCCGCGCTGCGGGGCGGCGGCTGCGAGGTGGTGCTGGTGGTTGCCGCGCCCCCGAACGACCCCGCCGCGGCCGCCGTCGCGGCGGAGGCGGAGCGGGCAGGCGCGCGCGTGGTGGCCAACCCGCGCCCGGACTCGGAGCAGGTGGACTCGCTCCGCGCCGGGCTCGCCGCGCTCCCCCCGGGAGCGGAGGCCGCCGTGGTGCTCCCCGTGGACGTGCCGGGGGTGGACGCCGCCGCCGTGGGCGCGGTGGTGGCCGCGTTCCGGGCCCGCGGCGCCCCCGTGGTCCGCGCCGTCCACGCCGGCGAGCACGGGCACCCGGTGCTCTTCGCCCGGCGCGTCTTTGCCGACCTGTTCCGGGACCCGCTCCCCGAGGGAGCCCGCAGCGTGGTGCACGCGCACGCCGCCGGGCTGGAGGAGGTGGAGGTGAGCTCGCCCGAGGTGCTGCTGGACGTGGACACGCCCGACGACTACCGGCGACTCCTGGAGGAGCACGGCGGTGGGCCCGGCTGAGCCGGTCTCCGCGGCGGACGCCGCGCGCGCGGCGCTGGAGGCGCTGCGCAGCGGCCCCCCGCTCGCCACGGCCACGGTGGTGGAGACGGACGGCGGCGGGCCCGCGCTGGGGGCGCGCCTGCTGGTGTGGGCGGACCGGCGCGCCGGCACGCTGGGCGACCCGGAGCTGGACGGGCGGGCCGCGGAGCTCGCCGCCGCGCTGCTGCAGGGCCAGGGGCGCGACGGCCCACGCACGCTCGAATCGGCGCGAGGGCGCTGCACGCTGTACCTGGAGGCGCACCGCCCGCCCCCCGAGCTGTTGATCGTGGGGGCGGGGCACATCGCCCGGCCGCTCTGCCGCATGGGTGCGATGCTGGGCTTCCGGGTGCGGGTGCTGGACGACCGCCCGGAGTTCGCCACCCGCGAGCGCTTCCCGGAGGCCGAGGAGGTGCGGCGCGCCGACTTCGCCGACCCCTTCCGGGACGTCCCGGTGGGGCCGGGCTCGCACCTGGTGCTGGTGACGCGCGGGCACCGCTACGACTTCGAGGCGCTCCGCCGGCTGCTGCTGGGCGACACGCTCCCCGCCTACGTGGGGATGGTGGGGAGCCGCCGCCGGGTGCGGGCCGCGCTGGAGCAGCTGGTGCGCGAGGGGATCCCCCGGGAGCGGCTGCTGCGCGTCCACGCCCCCATCGGGCTGGACATCGGCGCCGAGACGCCGGAGGAGATCGCCCTGGCCATCCTGGCGGAGATCGTCCGGGTGCGGCGCGGGGGGACGGGCGCCTCGCTGCGCGACCGGGAGCGGGTGATGGAGCGGTGGCTCCGCGACACTCCGGGGGCCGGGGCGCCGTAGGGAGCGGGACGCTTCGACGATCCCCCTTGCAGGACCGCGTGCCATGTACAGGACGTGCATCTTTTGCTCCGCCGACCTGGGGAGCAACGAGTCCATCGAGGAGTTCCCGGTGGGGAAGGGCCTCGCCTTCGACGCGGCGCGCGGGCGGCTCTGGGCGGTCTGCCCCCGGTGCGCGCGCTGGAACCTGGCGCCCATCGAGGAGCGCTGGGAGGCCGTGGAGGAGGCGGAGAAGCGCTTCCGCGACGCCCGGCTGCGCGCCCAGTCCGAGAACGTGGGCCTGGCGCGCCTCGCCGACGGCACCCGGCTGATCCGCGTGGGGGAGGCGCTCCCGGGCGAGCTGGCCGCCTGGCGCTACGGCGACCAGCTGGTCCGGCGGCGCAGGCGGTACCTGGTGGCGGTGGGCCTCGTGGGGGCCGCCGCGGTCGCCTACGGCGGCCTCGCGCTGGCCGGGGTGCTGGGCGGCGGCGCGGGGGCGATCAACATCGCGAACCTGGCCTGGCAGCATCGCAGGGCGCGGCGCCCGGTCCACCGGCTCGGCGCGGAGGAGTCGCCCACCGGGCAGCCGCTCCTGCTGCGCCGCTACCAGCTCAACGGCGCCCGCGCGACCACGGCGGACGACGGGGAGATCGCCCTGCACCTCCCGCAGGCGCTGGAGCCCGCGCGGGTGCGCGGGGACGACGGCCGCGCGGCGTGGCTCCCCGCCCGCTCGCTGGTCCTCACCGGCCCCGCGGCGCGCAGCGTCCTGGGGCGGGCCATGGTGGACGCCAACGCGGGCGGCGCCTCGCGCAGGCACCTGGGGGGCGCGCTGGAGCTGCTCTCCGGTCCGGGAGGCGCGGAGGCGTACCTCCGCCGCGCGGCGGGTGGCGACCGGCCGCTCGGCCTCCCGCACGTGCAGAGCCTGCAGGTGGCGATGGGCTGGAACCGCTTCGTCGGCGTCCTCCGCGGCGAGGCGGTCCCGGCCGCCCCCGAGCGTCCGGTGGCGTGGGGGCGGACCTGGAGCTCCATGCGAGCCCGCGCCGACCGGCTCTCGCGCCCCGAGTCGCTGGCGCTGGAGATGGCGCTGCACGAGGAAACGGAGAGGCGCGCGCTGGAGGGGGAGCTGGCCGCGCTGGAGGCCGCCTGGCGCGAGGCCGAGGAGATCGCGGCGATCGCCGACGCGCTCCCCGACGACCCGCTCGGCCGGCTGCGCGGCCGCCCGGGCGGGAGCGCCTCCCGGGTGGAGGGGTAGCCGTCGTGTACCGCACCTGCATCTTCTGCTCGGCCCCGCTCGGGGCCAACGAGGCGGTGGAGACCTTCCCGGTGGGGAAGAGCCTTGCCTTCGACGCGGCGCGCGGGCGGCTCTGGGCGGTCTGCCCCCGGTGCTCGCGCTGGAACCTGGCGCCCATCGAGGAGCGCTGGGAGGCCGTGGAGGAGGCGGAGAAGCGCTTCCGCGACGCCCGGCTGCGCGCCCAGTCCGAGAACGTGGGCCTGGCGCGCCTCGCCGACGGCACCCGGCTGGTCCGCGTGGGGGAGGCGCTCCCGGGCGAGCTGGCCGCCTGGCGCTACGGCGACCAGCTGGTGAGGAGGCGGCGGCAGTACCAGGTCGCGGGCGCGGTCCTGGCCGGCGCGGCGGCGGTGGGGCTGGGGGCGGGGATGGCCCTCACCACGCTGAGCGTGGCGGGCGCCTGGCAGGCGTACGCCTTCGTCGGCAGGCCGCTGTGGAGGTACGCGCAGGGACGGCGCGTGGTCGCCCGGATCCGCCCCGACGAGACGCCCACGGGCGAGGCGCTGCTGCTGCGCCGCAAGCACCTGCGCGCTGCCGAGCTGGGCGCCGCGCCCCGGGGCGGGGGGATCGAGCTCCGCGTCGCCCGGGTGGACGACGACGCCGGCTTCCTGGAGCGCATGACGCACACCATCCGCGAGCAGACCCCGATCGTCTTTGCCGATCCGGTCGCGCGCAAGCTGCTGGGGCGCGCCATGGTGCACGTGAACAGCCGGGGCGCGTCGCACGGCCAGGTGCAGGGGGCCGTGCAGCTCCTCACCGGCGCCCCCACCCCGGAGGAGTACCTGCGGCGCGTGGCGGAGCGGGGCCACACGCTGACGGGGGGGAGCGCCCGGCGCTCCCTGGTGGCGCGGCAGTCGCTGGCGGTGGAGATGGCGCTGCACGAGGAGACCGAGCGGCGCGCGCTGGAGGGGGAGCTGGCCGCGCTGGAGGCCGCCTGGCGCGAGGCCGAGGAGATCGCCGCGATCGCCGACGCCCTCCCCGACGATCCCCTGCACCGGCTGAAGGACGCATGACCGAGAGCGAAGCCGTGTTCGACGCCGCCGGCGAGGCGGCCCGCCAGGGGCGGCCGGCCGTGCTGGCCACCATCGTGCGATGCCGGGGCTCCACCCCGCGCGGGGTGGGGAGCCGCATGCTGGTGGACCCGGAGCGCGGGCTCGTCGGCACGGTGGGCGGCGGGTGCGGCGAGGCCGCGGTGATCGAGGCCGCGCGCGAGGTGGTGAGCACCCGCGAGCCGCGCCTGGTGCGGGTGGACCTGACCGAGGACCTGCTCTCCTGGAGCCCCGCCGTGTGCGGCGGGGTCTTCGACGTGTTCCTGGAACCGATCTGACCGGGGGACGGCCGCCCGCCGCCTCCCGTCTACACGAGTGCCCCACGAGATGAACCCAGCCGTCGCCGCCGCCTCGACCCCGCCCCGCGCCGCCTCCGCCGCCGCCTGGAGCCTGTACGGCGAGTACCTGCGCCGCCCCCCGCTGCTGGTGGTGGAGTGGGCCGACGACCAGACCCCCGCGCGCGGCTGGCTGGTGGTCAACTCGCTGCGCGGCGGCGCCGCGGGCGGGGGGACCCGGATGCGCCCGGGGCTCACCCGCCGCGAGGTGACGTACCTGGCGAAGACGATGGAGCTCAAGTTCGCCTTCTCCGGGCCTCCCATCGGCGGCGCCAAGTCCGGCATCGACTTCGACCCCACGGACCCGCGCCGCGACGGCGTGCTCCGCCGCTGGTTCGCCGCGGTGTCGCCCTACCTGCGCCAGTGCTACGGCACCGGCGGCGACCTCAACGTGGACCAGGTGCGCGACGTCATCCCCTGCCTGGCCGAGCTGGGGATCCGCCACCCGCAGGAGGGGATCGTCCGGGGCCACGGCGGCGCCGCGCCCGAAGCGGTGCCCGGCGTCCTGTCCATGCTGGACCGCGGCCTCAAGGCCCCCGTGAGCGGCGAGCTGGGGCTCCCCGGCATGCCGCTCCCCCTGGCCGACCTGGTGACCGGCTACGGGGTGGCGCGCTCCATCATCCACGCCTACGAGCAGCAGGGCCGCCCCGTCCGCGGGGCGCGCGTGCTGGTGGAGGGCTTCGGGGCGGTGGGCGCCCCCTGCGCGCTGTACCTGGCGCAGGAGGGAGCACTGGTGGTGGGGATCACCGACCGCGACCGGGCGCTCCTCGCGCCGGAGGGGATGGGCGCGGAGGAGGTGGAGGCGCTGCTGCGCGGCCGCGACGACGACAAGCTCCTCCCGGCCGCCGACCCCCGCTGCACCACGGACCGCTCCCGCCTGCACGACGTCCCCGCGGACGTGTTCGTGGCCGCCGCCGTGTCCGGCTCGCTGGACGAGGACGCGCTGGGGCGGCTGGCCGCGCAGGGGGTGCGGATGATCGCCTCCGGGGCGAACCAGCCCTTCCGCGAGGCGGCGCTGGGCGCCACCCGCGTGCAGCGCGCCGCCGACCGCCGCTTCACCGTGATCCCCGACGTCATCGCCAACTGCGGCATGGCCCGGGCCTACAGCTACCTGATGGAGCCGGGGGCGGACCCCGCCACCGAGCCCGTCTTCCGCGCCGTGGACGACACCATCGCCGACGCGCTCCGGGAGGTCTCGGAGCGCGTCGGCGGACGCCCGACCGGCCTGCTCGGCGCCACCTGGGGCCTGGCCCTGGACCGCGTCGCCTCCCGCTAGCACCCCACTTCACGCAGGAACCGCAGCAAACCATGATCGCAGCACGCTCCCCCCTCTCGGACGCCCAGATCGGCGAGATCCGGGCCGACCTCCTGCGCACGCTCTCGCGCCTGGAGCGAAGCATGAAGATCAGCGGCGAGGCCGCCCCGCTCAAGGAGCTGGAGCAGGACACGGTCGGCCGCTTGTCGCGGATCGACGCCATCCAGAACCAGGGGCTCGCCCAGAGCCTCCAGGACCGCGAGCGCGCGCAGCTCGCCAGCATCCTCGACGCCCTGCGGCGCATCGAGGAGGGGCGCTACGGCGCGTGCACCGCGTGCGGCGGCCCCATCCCCTTCGAGCGCCTCGCCATCTTCCCCGAGACCAAGACCTGCGCCGCCTGCGCCAAGGGCTGCTGAAAGCGGCGCGGCTCCGAGTCGGGACCGGTACGCTCCGGCGGTAGCGCTCCGGCCCGGGATGCTTCATCTTTAGGGCATGCGCTACCTGGTCTCTTCCTGGATCTGGATCACCAACTCGCTGGTCGCCATCCTGTGGGTCCCGTGGCTCACCCTGGTGTGGCTGGCCACGGCTCCGTTCGACCCCGGCCGCTACGTGGTGGGCCGCTGGTTCCGCAGGGCCGCCGTGACCGCGGTGGCCCTGAACCCGCTGTGGAAGTTCCGCACGTCCGGGCTCCGCGTCAGCGACCCGCGGCGGCCGTACGTGGCCGTGTCCAACCACGAGTCCATGGCGGACATCTTCCTGATCTCGCACCTCCCCTGGGAGATGAAGTGGCTCTCCAAGGAGTCCATCTTCAAGGTCCCGTTCATGGGGTGGATGATGCGCATGGCGGGCGACATTCCCGTGCGCCGCGCGGAGCGGGCGAGCCGCGCGGAGGCGCTGGAGGAGTGCCGCGACCGGCTGGCCAAGCGCGTCTCGGTGATGATCTTCCCCGAGGGGACGCGCTCCCGCACGCGGGAGATGCTCCCGTTCAAGGACGGCGCCTTCCGCCTGGCGATCGAGTCCGGCGTCCCCATCCTCCCGCTGGCGGTGGCCGGGACCCGCAACGCGCTCCCCAAGGGCTCCATGCTCTTCGGGCGCGCGGTCGCGGAGGTGCGCGTGCTGGAGCCGGTTCCCACCGAGGGGCTGACGCTGGCCGACGTGGCGGCGCTGCGCGACCGGGTGCGCGCCATGATCCAGGAGGCGCGCGACCGGCTGTTCCGCGAGCTGGAGACGGAGGAGCGGCCGCTCCGCCTGCGCGAGGGATAGGATTCCGCCGGGCGGCGGATGCGACGCGGGGGCGCCGGACACGAGTCCGGCGCCCCTTTCACTTTGCTCCTCGGGGCGCCAGGTTTGCTGCATCGGCCGAGGGCAGAAGGGCAACGGACCCTGTTCGTGGAGGGGATCATGCGGCGGGACGAGGCGCTGCGGATGCTGCGGGAGCACAGAGCGGAGCTGGAGGCGTTGGGCGTCCGCTCCCTCGCCCTGTTCGGCTCCGTCGCCCGGGACGAGGCTGGGCCGGAGAGCGACGTGGACCTGCTGGTGGATCTCGACGCGCCTACCTTCTCGGGCTACATGGACGCCAAGTTCTACCTGGAGGACCTGCTCTGCAGGAAGGTGGACCTGGTCACCGAGGACGGCTTGCGGCCACGGGTGCGCCCGTACGTCGAACGGGATCTCATCCGTGTCGCGTGACCTGCGGCTGTACCTGGAAGACATCCGGGACCACGGCCGCGAGATCGTGGGCGACACCTCAGGCCTCTCGTTCCAGGACTTCTGCGCCGATCGCCGCAGGTACAAGGCGGTCGCATACAGCCTGCTGGCGATCGGGGAAGCCGCCAAGCATATCCCCGACGACTTGCGTGCCCGGTACCCCGGGGTGGAATGGCGCAAGGTCGCCGGTATGCGGGACTTCCTGGCGCACGGATACTTCGCCCTGGACGACCGCATCATGTGGGACGCCGCGACCTCGCACGTCCCGCTGCTCGTAGAGCTGGTGCAGCGAATGCTGAAAGATCTTTCCTGACCCGGGTTGGCCAGGCTGAAAGAATGCGGGGGCGCCGGACACGAGTCCGGCGCCCCCTTCGTCTTTCCGGCTCGGCACTGCTCCGCCCGGCTACGGGAAGGCGATGTACCCGGCGGGGACCGCCCCCGTGAGCCAGACGCCGTTCGCGGAGCGGACGAACGCGTGGCCGTCGCGGTGCATGGCGCCGGCGGCCACCCGCAGCACGGCCGGCTTGCCGTGGCGCTGACCCACGGTGATTGCCGTCGCTTCGTCCGCGGACAGGTGGACGTGGGTGCGGCTGCCGGGCTTCAGGCCCTCGCGGCGGATGGAGTCCAGGAAGCGGGTGGCGGTGCCGTGGAAGAGCACGTCGGGCGGCGGCTGCGGCTCCAGCCCCAGCTCCACGGCCACCGAGTGGCCCTGGCTGGCCCGGATGCACGCGCCGTCCTCGCTGAAGGCGAAGCGCCGCTTGTCGTTGTCCGCGACCACGCGCTCCAGCGTCGCCCGGTCCAGCGCGAAGCCGGAGCGCCCGGCGGCGGCGAGCAGCTCGTCCACGCCAACCCAGCCGGCGGCGTCGAGCGCGATGCCGATGTGCTCGGGCTTGTGGCGCAGCACGAGGCTGAGGAACTTGCTGGCGCGGACGAGGGACGGATCCATTTCAGGGAAACGGCTGCGACCTAGGATGATTGCTCTTCTTCCAGGATCCGCTGGAGCTGCGGAACGAGCGGCGGGAGGTTGCGCGTCGCGGTTTCCCAGACCGTGGTCAGGCTGACGCCGAAATACTCGTGGACCAGCACGTTCCGCAGGCCCCGCATGCGGTGCCAGGGGACTTCGGCATGTCGTAGCTCGACCTCGGCGGGTATGTGTCTCGCCGCCTCGCCCACGACGGTGAAGTTCCAGAGCACGGCGTCCGCGGTCTTCTCGTCCGACAGGAACGCGGCGAGCGACATGCCGTCGATGTACCTGCCGATCTTTTCGACGGCCCTGACGATGTCGCCGACCCGCTGCCTCCACTCTCTAGGCGGCACGGACCGCCTCCGCGAGGATCTGGTCGCGGAGCTGCCGCCGGAGCGCGTCGGGGGTGCCCAGGTCGACGCGGCGCCCCAGGATACCCTCCAGGTACTCCTGCACGTCGAACAGCTCGAAGTACCCCACCGGCCGCTCGAACTCCACCAGCAGGTCCACGTCGCTCTCCGGCCCTGCCTCGTCCCGGGCGACGGAGCCGAAGAGAGAGAGCGAGCGGACGCCCATCGCGTCCAGCTCCGCCCTGTGCTCCCGCAGGATCCGCAGCGCTTCGTCCCGCCGCATCGTCGCCTCCCCAGATCCGGGTTGACACGCCAACCTCCGCTCCCCGAAACCTAGCACGACCCGCACAAACGAAAAGGGGCGCCGGACCTGAGCCCGGCGCCCCTGCGCGGCTCGCCGTCGGCGAGGTGCTACCGCAGCGCCTCGGTCAGCACGCGCCCGTCCAGCCGCTCGGCGGGGCGGACGTCGAGCACCCGGGCCAGGGTGGGCGCCATGTCCACCACGCGGGCGAAGCGGCCGTAGCGGCCGGGCTTGAAGGCCGGGCCGTAGAAGATCACCGGCACGTGGGCGTCCACGTCCTGGGGCGAGCCGTGCTGCGCGTAGCTCGCGGTCCCCCAGACGTGCCCCGGCTTCAGCGTCACCACCGCCTCCACCGGCATGTCCGGCGGGAGCATGTGCACCCAGCGGCGCGCCACCACGTCGTTCACGGTGTCGCCGCGGGCCAGCTCGCGGACCAGGTCGGCGCGGAGCACGCCGGGAACGCGCCGCGCCGCCGCCGCGAAGGCGCGCGCCAGCGAGTCCGCACTCACCCGGGCCCGCGCCAGCGCGCCGCGGTCCAGGAGGAGCATCCCGTCCTCCACCGTGGCCGCGGCGCTGTCCACGCCGCGCGCGGCCAGGGCGCGCCGCATGCCGGCGGCGACGCTGTCCAGCCGCACGTGGTAGCGGGCCGCGTCCGCGCCGTACGCCACCTCGGGAAAGGCGGTGACGCCGTGGTCCGCGGTGAGCGCCAGGACCACGCGGGACGAGTCGCGCACGGTGTAGAGCGAGTCCAGGAACGCGCCCAGCATGCGGTCCAGCCGCAGCACCTGGTCGCGGACCTCGCGCGAGTCCGGCCCGTAGCGGTGCCCCACTGCGTCGGTGGTGGAGAGCGACACGGCGAGCACGTCCGTCTGCGGGCCGGTGCCCAGCTCCAGCTCGCTCAACCCCGCCATGGCCATGTCGAGCGTGAGCTGGTCCATCCAGGGAAACTCGGGGAAGCTGCGCGCCGCCGCCGCGGAGTCCGCCGGGAGGACGTGCGGAAAGGTGAAGTCGCGCCCGGCGCTCTCCACCGGGACGCTGTCCGGCTCGGGGTACGACGAGGCCGGGAGGAGGAGGTTCCACGTCTGCCCGGCCATGCGCTGCGGCACCCGGCGGTCGTTGAAGCGCCGCACCCAGGTGGGGAGCGTGTCCGCGTAGTAGGTGCTGGTGGTGAAGCGCCCGTCCGTGGCGTACCAGTACACCTGCTGCTTGGCGCGCCCCAGGGGGAGGATGGCGCCGCGGTCCTTGCGGGACACCGAGAGCGCGCGGCTGCGCGGGTCCTTGATGCGCAGCCAGTCCGCGAGCACGGTGCCGCGGAAGCGGAAGGGCGACGCCCCCACGCCCCCGCCGCCGAGGAGCGGCGCCTGCGGGTCCTGCACCCCGGCCACGTTCTGCACGATGCCGGTGCTGCGCGGGAAGCGCCCGGACATGGTGCTGGCGTGCCCCGGCGCCGTCTCGGTGTTGGCGTGGTCCTGGAAGGCGTTGGTGAACACCGCCCCCCCGCGATACAGCCGCCCCAGCCCGCCGGTGAGCTGGCTCCCGTACTTCTGGAAGTAGTCCGCGCGGAGCTGGTCCACCGTGAGGAACACCACCAGGCTGGGCGTCTGCGGCGGCGCCGCGGCCGGCGCCTGGGCGGCGAGCGGGAGGGCGCCGCACAGGGCGGCGAGCGCCCCCAGCGAGCGGACGACGTGTCGGTTCATGCGCAAATCCGTGGATGATGGCGGGTGACGGGCGTTGAGAACCCCGCCCGCGCCGGGAAGTTTCCGGGACGATGTAACGGCAAGTGCGAAAGTGCGAAAGTGCGGGAGTGCGAAAGTGAACGGCGCCCGCACCGGGATCTCCGGGCGCCGGCGCCGTTGCAGTTCCAGCAGTACCCATATGATGCTGTGACGGAGGGAGACTCGCCGGCAGTTTGGCGAGGCTCCCTCCGGCGAGGTGAGACAGCCGGGCAGTTTCGGCTGGCTCGCCGAGCCCGCGGAGGAGACCGGCAGCAGTACCGCCGGGCTCCGTAGCGGCCCGCCACGACAAAACAAGCTCGAACCCGCTGAAACCAAACCGGCCACTTGGCGTACTTAGCCGACATCCGGTATTCTGTACCGACCCGTGAGCCCTTCCCCCGCAGCGTCCAGCACCGTGGCGACACCGCAGACCCGCAGCACCCGCCCCGCCCGCGCGGGCACCAGCAAGGCCAAGAAGTCCGCCGGCGCCGAGGCGTGGGAGTGGGTCAAGTCGCTGGGGGTGGCCCTGGTGCTCTTCCTGGTGCTCCGGACCTTCCTGGTGCAGGCGTTCTCCATCCCCTCGCGGAGCATGGAGCGCACGCTGCTGGTGGGCGACTACCTGATGGCCAACAACGCCGTCTTCGGCCCGCACATCCCCTTCACCGACGCGCGCCTCCCCGGCTTCCGCGAGCCGCGCCACGGCGACATCGTGGTGTTCCGCCCCACGTACAACCAGCCGGTGATCGACGTGGTGAAGCGGGTGATCGGGGAGCCGGGGGACACGCTGCAGAGCATCGCCGGGACCATCGTCCGCAACGGGCGGCGCCTGGCCGAGCCCTACCGGGTGGCCCCCACGGCGCCGGCGGAGCCCATCGCCTTCACCGGCACCACGGGCGGCGCCTTCCTCCCCCCGGAGATCGACCCGGGCCGCTACGGCTACCACAACCACGTCCCGGCGCTCCTCCCCTCGGTGAACCCGGCGAGCTACCGGCCCACCAAGGACGACTGGGGCCCGCTGGTGGTGCCGCAGGGGCATTTCTTCCTGATGGGCGACAACCGCGACGAGTCGCTGGACTCGCGCTTCATGGGCTTCATCCCGCGGGACGTGATCCACGGCAAGCCCATGTTCATCTACTACTCGTACGACGCCGAGGTGGAGCGCCCCTTCGCCTTCCTGACCGCCGCCCGCTGGGGGCGCATCGGGTCGACCATCCACTGAGCCGCCGCTGAACCCCGCGGAGCGCAGCATGGCTCCCCTCGCCGCCGCACCGCCCCTGCCGCCCGGCCCGCGCACCCGCGTGCCGGGCGGCGACCTGCTCGCCTTCCGCCGGGACCCGCTGGGCACCCTGGAGCGCGTGGCCGCGTACGGCGACGTGGCGGGAATGCGCTTCGGGCCGCGCCGCGTCACCCTGCTCTCGGACCCGGAGCTGGTGCGCGAGGTGCTGGTGGTGCGCCAACGGGAGTTCATCAAGAGCTACGCGCTGCAGCGCGCCCGCGTGCTGCTGGGCGAGGGGCTGCTCACCAGCGAGCAGCCCCTCCACCTGCGGCAGCGGAGGCTGGCGCAGCCCGCCTTCCACCGCGAGCGCATCGCCGCGTACGCGGCCGACATGGTGGCCTACGCGGCGCGCATGGCGGAGGAGGAGTGGCGCGACGGCGACGTGCTGGACGTGGCCCGCGAGATGAACCGGCTGACGCTGGCGATCGCGGGGAAGACGCTGTTCGGCGCGGAGGTGGCGGGGGAGGCGGAGGAGATCGCCGGGGCGCTGACCACCGCGCTGGGGCTGTACAAGCGCCTCACCAACCCGCTGGGGCCGCTGCTGGACCGCCTCCCCACCCCGGGGACGCTGCGCATGCGGCGCGCGCGCGCGCGGCTGGACGCCACCATCTACCGCATCATCGCCGAGCGCCGCCGCGCGGGCGGGGACCGCGGCGACCTGCTTTCCATGCTGCTGCTGGCGCAGGACACCGAGGGCGACGGCGGCGGGATGAGCGACCTGCAGCTGCGCGACGAGGCGCTGACGATCTTTCTGGCGGGGCACGAGACCACGGCCAACGCCCTGTCCTGGACCTGGCACCTGCTGGCGCGGAACCCGGAAGTCGAGGCGGCGCTGCACGCCGAGCTCGACACGGTGCTGGACGGGCGCCTCCCGACGGTGGACGACCTCCCCGCGCTCCCGTACACCCGCGCCGTGCTGGCCGAGAGCATGCGCCTGCTCCCCCCCGCCTACGTGGTGGGGCGGCAGCCGCTGCACGACATGGAGATCGGGGGTTTCCGGGTGGAGGAGGGCTCCATCGTGCTGATGAGCCCGTGGGTGATCCAGCGCGACCCGCGCTGGTGGCCGGAGCCGCTGCGCTTCCGCCCGGAGCGCTGGACGCCGGAGATGGAGGCGGAGCTGCCCCGGTTCGCCTACTTCCCCTTCGGCGGGGGGCCGCGGAAGTGCATCGGCGAGGGCTTCGCGTGGACGGAGGAGATCCTGGTGCTGGCCACGCTGGCGGCGCGCTGGCGGGTGAGGCCCGTTCCCGGGCACCCGGTGGAGCCGGAGCCGATGATCACCCTCCGTCCCCGGCACGGGATCCGCGCGGCGCTGGAGCGGCGGCGCTGACGCCCTCCACCTTGCCGCCCTTGCCGCCGTCCTCGTCGCCGGCGGTCTCCTCCTCCATGCAGCCGCCGCGGGCGATCTCCCTCCAGTACTCCCAGATCTCGGGGCGGTCCAGGAGGCGCACCACGTCCGGGTCGAACTGCGTCCCGGAGCCCTCGCGGATGCGCCGCAGCACCTCGTCCGCGGGCATGGGCTCGCGGTAGGAGCGCGGCTGGGACAGGGCGTCGAACACGTCCGCCACCGCGATCAGCCGCGCCCCCAGCGGGATCTCGGCGCGCTCCAGTCCCTCCGGGTAGCCGGTGCCGTCCCAGCACTCGTGGTGCGACGAGACGATGCGGGTGATGCCAGGGTGGATCCTTTCCAGCGGCCCCAGGATGTCGGCGCTCTCGTGCGGGTGGTTCTTGATCTCGGCCCGCTGCTCGGGGGTCAGGGCGCCGTGGGAGTGCACGATGTCGAAGAAGCGGTCGTCGATCTTGCCCATGTCGTGCAGCAGCGCGGCCACCCGCAGCGTGGAGCGCTCCTCCTTGCCCATCCCCACGGCCGGCGCCAGCGCGTCGGTGAGGTTGGCGACCCGGCGCGAGTGCCGCGCGGTGGACGCGTCCCCGGCGGTGATCGCGTTGAGGAGCAGCTCCACCATGGTGCGGTGCAGCCTGCGGCGGGTTCGCCGGACGTGGCGCACGTCAGCCGCCCACGCAGCGCCCACGGCCCCGGCGGCCAGCAGCGCCCCTCCCAGGAAGGAGCGCACGTTCTTGGAGTCGAGCATGGAATCCCGTTCTGCCGGGGATGGAACGATGGGGCGGGCCCTCGAACGCACAACTCAAGCCACCACAACCGGATGCTTTCCTGGCTGACGCGCTCCCCGCTGGCCCCCGTGCTGCTGCTCACGGTGAGCAACGTGTTCATGACCTTTGCCTGGTACGGGCACCTGCGCCACAAGGGGGCGCCGCTGCTCGCCGTGATCCTGGTGAGCTGGGGGATCGCGTTCTTCGAGTACGTGTTCCACGTGCCGGCCAACCGGTTCGGCAGCGAGCACTTTTCGGCGGCGCAGCTCAAGACCATGCAGGAGGTGATCTCGCTGCTGGTGTTCGGGGTGTTCTCCGTGCTGTACCTCAAGGAGGAGTTCCGCTGGAATTATTTAGTGGGGTTCGCGCTGATCGTGCTGGCGGTGTTCGTGGTCTTCCACGAGTGGTGATTTCTTCGTGTCGTGGCGGGCCGCTACGGAGCCCGGCGGTACTGCTGCCGGTCTCCTCCGCGGGCTCCGGGAGCCCCGCCAAACTGCCGGCGGGTCTCCCCTCGCCGGAGTGAGCCAGCCGAAACTGCCCGGCTGTCTCCCTCCGTCACAGATGATGTGGATACTGCTGGAACCGCGAACGGCAGTTAGCCCCCTCTCCCAGAATTGGGAGAGGGTGGCGAGCCTCAAGCGAGCCGGGTGAGGGCCCGCGGTTGACTCCCGCCGCCCGCGCATTACCTTGCACCCCGGCCCGCGCTCCCCGCGCGCGCCGGACCCATTTTTTCCGAGGCGCCTCTGCGTCACGCAGGACCTGCCGCCGTCTCCCCGGCCGCGCACCGAGCGGCCTGACGGCGGAACGCGCGGCTCCCCCGCGGAGCCGCACCCACATCCTGGTCGTTCCCCCGCCGTCGGGCGCCCGCTGCGCGGTCCGGTCGTGATCGCCCATGCCGGTCGCCAGGGTGGCGATCGGCTCGCCATGACCGCCGGTGCGCTGCTTCCGCGCCCCGGCCCACAGGGAGCCGACTCCAGTGTCCTCACACAGCACGTTCTCGCCGCGCGCGTCCGCGTCCGTGGCGTCTCCTGAATTCCGCTTCGATCTCGACGCGGGGCGCATCCACACGCCCCGCCTGGTGCTGCTCGCCGCCACCGCCGCCATGCTCCGCGCCGAGCTGGAGGGGCTGGACGCGCTGGCCGCGGCGACTAGGGCGCGCGTGCCGGCGGACTGGCCGCCGGAGCTGTACGACCGCGACGCCGTGCTGTATTCCCTGGCCGCAGCCGAAGCCTCGCCCGACGACCCGCCGCGCTGGGGGTCGTGGTACGTGGTGGAGCCGGCGGCGGACGGCGGGCCGGGCACGCTGGTGGGCATGTGCGGCTTCCACGCGCCGCCCACGCCGGAGGGCGACGTGGAGGTGGGCTACGGCCTGCTCCCGGCCGCCCGGGGCCGCGGGTACGCCACCGAGGCCGCGCGGGCGCTGACGGCGTACGCATTCGCCGACCCGCGCGTGCGCCGGGTGGTGGCGGAAACGCTGCCGCACCTGGACGCCTCCATCCGCGTGATGGAGCGCGCCGGCTTCGTCCCGGCGGACGACGCGGCCTCGCCCGAGGTGGTGAGGTACGAGCTGCGGCGCTGACCGGAGGGACGGCGTGGAGAAGCGGGCGCCGG
>DASVQR010000057.1:0-34445 GCA_036389055.1 Longimicrobiaceae bacterium
CACGCGCCTGGAGACGGAGGGGCTGATCGGCTTCTTCGTCAACACGCTCGTCCTCCGCGGCGACCTGTCCGGCGGTCCGACGGGGCGCGCGCTGGTGGGGCAGGCGAGGGAGCGGCTGCTGGAGGCGCACGTCCACCAGGAGGTGCCCTTCGAGCGCCTGGTGGAGGAGCTGCGCGTGGAGCGGACGCGGGCGCACGCCCCGCTCTTCCAGGCGATGTTCACCTTCGCCCCCGGCACTCCCGGCGAGGAGCCGGGGCTGGGCGACGTACGCGTCGAGGTGCTGCCGCCGCTGGGCGCGCGCGAGAAGTTCGACCTGACGCTGGGGATGGCGGACGACGGCGAGCGGCTGTCGGGCGGCCTCTCGTACCGGGCGGAGCTGTGGGAGGCGGCGACCATCAAGCGGATGGCGGGCCACTTCGCGGCGCTGCTGGAGGGGCTCGCGCGCGAGCCCGGGCGCCGCGTCGCGGAGCTGCCGCTGCTGGACGCCGCCGAGCGCCGGCGGGTGCTGGAGGAGTGGAACGCTACCGGGCGCCCGTACCCCGCCGGCGAGTGCGTGCACGACCTGTTCGCCGCGCAGGCCGCGCGCACCCCGGACGCCGTCGCCGTCTCCTGGCGCGGCGAGCGGACCACGTACGCCGAGCTGGACCGGCGCAGCGCCCGCCTGGCGAACGCCCTCCGCCGCCGCGGCGTCGGTCCCGAGTCGCGCGTGGGCGTGTGCCTGCCGCGCACGCCGGAGCTGGTCGTGGCGCTGCTGGGCGTGCTCCGGGCCGGCGGCGCGTACGTCCCGCTCGACCCGGCGTACCCGCCCCAGCGGCTGGAGTGGATGCTGGAGGACGCCGCCGTCGAGCTCGTCCTCGCGGAGTCGGACCTCGCCGGCCGGCTCCCGGCGGGCGCCGCCGACCTGCTCCTGCTGGACCGCGAGGACCTGTCCATGGAGGCCGACATCGCGCCGGAGAGCGGCGTCGGGCCGGAGAACCTGTCGCACGTCATCTTCACGTCGGGATCGACCGGGCGGCCCAAGGGAGTGATGATCCGCCACTCGTCCACGGTCGTCCTGCTGCACTGGCTGCGCGAGACCGTCACGGACGAGGAGCGCGCCTCCGTGCTGTTCTCCACCTCCATCAACTTCGACGTCTCGGTGGCCGAGGTCTTCGGCACGCTCAGCTGGGGCGGAAAGCTGGTGCTGGTGGAGAACGCGCTGGAGCTGGCGACCGTCGCCGAGCCCGTGGCCTGCGCCAGCATGGTGCCCAGCGCCGCGGCGGAGCTGCTGAGGAGCGGCGGGATCCCGGCGTGCGTGCGGACGCTGAACCTGGGCGGCGAGGCGCTGCCCGCGGCGCTCGCGCGGGGGCTGTACGCGCTGGGCACCGTGGAGCGCGTCGGCAACCTGTACGGCCCCACGGAGGACACGACGTACTCCACCTACTCGCTCGTCGGGCGGGGCGCCGCGCAGGTCTGCGTCGGCCGTCCGGTGGCGAACACGCGGGCGTACGTGCTGGACGCCGAGCTCCAGCCGACGCCCGTCGGCGTCGTCGGCGAGCTGTACCTGGCGGGCGACGGGCTGGCGCGCGGCTACGCGGCCCGCCCGGAGCGGACGGCGGAGCGCTGGCTCCCCGACCCGTTCGGCGCGGCGGGGGGACGGATGTACCGGGTGATGGACCGGGTGCGCTGGCGGCCGGACGGCGAGCTGGAGTACTTCGGGCGCACCGACCACCAGGTCAAGGTGAGGGGCTTCCGCATCGAGCTGGGCGAGGTCGAGGCCGCGCTCGGGCGGCACCCGGCGGTGCGCGAGGCCGTCGCCGTGGTGCGGGAGGACGCGCCCGGGGACCGGCGCATCGTGGCGTACGCGACGGGCGAGGGCGTGTCCACGGCGGAGCTGCGGGCGCACGCCGCGGCGCACCTGCCGGAGTACATGGTGCCCTCGGCCGTCGTGCTGCTGGACGCCTTCCCGCTCACCCCCAACGGCAAGACCGACCGGCGGGCGCTCCCGGACCCGGAGTGGGGCGGCGCCGCGGCGGCCCGGGTGGCGCCGCGCGACGGGGTGGAGGCGGCGCTCTGCGCCCTGTGGGGCGAGACGCTGGGCGCGGAGCGGGTGGGCGCGCTCGACGACTTCTTCGACGTCGGCGGCCACTCGCTGGCGGCGGTCCGCCTGACCGCGCGGGTCAACGAGGCCTTCGGCGCGGCGCTCCCGGTGTCGCTGCTCCTGCACGCGCGCACCGTCCGCGGCATGGCGGAGGCGCTCCGGGAGGGCGGCGCGGGCGCGGCCCCGTCGCCGCTGGTCCCCATCCGCCCCGGCGGCACCCGCCCCCCGCTCTTCTGCGTCCACGCGGCCGCGGGCACCGTGCTCCCCTACCTCCCGCTCGCCGACGCGCTTGGCCCGGACCAGCCGTTCTACGGGCTTGAAGCGCTCCCCCGGGACGGCGGGGAGACGACCATCGAGGAGATGGCGGCGGAGTACCTGGGGGCGGTCCGTGCCGTCCAGCCGGCGGGTCCGTACCGGCTGGGCGGGTGGTCGGTCGGCGGGGTGATCGCCTTCGAGATGGCCCGCCGGCTCCGCGCGGCGGGGGAGGAGGTGGAGCTGCTGGCGCTGCTGGACAGCTACCCGCCGCTGGACGGCCGGTACCTGGACGTCCCCGGCGAGGCCGGGCTGCTCTGCTTCCTCGCGCACGACCTGGGCTACCCGCGCGCGGAGCTGCCCGCGCTGGAGGAGCGCCTCGCCGCCCACGACCCGGCCGGCCGCGCGGAGGCGCTGGCGGCCGCCCTCGCGGAGCGAGTGCCGGCGGCGGGGCTCGGCGCCGCGGAGCTGCGCCGGCGGGCGGCGGCGTACGGCCGCGTCCTGCGCGCCGCCGCCGTCTACCGGCCCGCCGCCTGCGCGGTCCGCGCCACGCTCCTCGCGGCCGCGGAGGGACCCGGCGGGCCGGGCGACCCCCGGCTCGGCTGGAGCCGCCTCACCGCTCCCCCGCTGGAGGTGCGGACCGCCCCCGGCGACCACCACGGCATGCTCGCCGGGGCCGGCGCGCGCGAGCTGGCCGCCCTCCTCGCTCCGCGCGCCGCCGCCCCGGCGGCGCACCCGGAGGGACGGGGGGCCGCCGTCGATGCGCGGGCCGCAGAACATTCACCCACCGAGGAGACGGGATGCCGCTGAACCTGCAGGAGGAAGAGCGCCGCAAGCTGTTCGAGACCCACGAGGCCCCGGCTCCGCTGCTCGACCTGCTGGGAGCCTACCTGTTCCGCATGGCGGGCACCGCGGCGAGGCGGGGCGTGTTCGAGCTGCTCCGCGAGGGTCCCCGCACCGCGGCCGAGGCCGCCTCCCTGCTGGGCACGGACGAGCGGGGGCTGGGGCTGCTGCTGGGCGGGCTCGCGGCCGGGGGCTACCTGGAGCGCGACGGGGAGCGGTTCGCCAACAGCGCGATGACGCAGAAGTTCCTGCTGTCGGACTCGCCGGGCGGCGGGGCGGACATGGTGACCTTCTACGACACCCTGCTGGTGCAGCTGTGGGCGGACCTGGACGCCTCCATCCTCGGCGGCGAGCCCCCCCGCGACTACTTCCGCTGGCTGGGCGAGCGCCCGGACGTCCTGCGCCGGTTCCAGCGCCTGCTGAGCGGGAACGCGCGGCTGATCGGCGAGCGGGTGGTGGAGCTGGCCGCCCTCCCCGACACGGCGCGGAGCCTCCTCGACCTGGGGGGAGGGCACGGCATCTACGCCGCCGCCTTCTGCAAGCGGCACCCGGAGCTGCGCGCCACCCTCTACGACCTCCCCGAGGCGCTGGAGGCCGGACGGGAGATGCTGGCCGGCCGGGGGCTGGAGGGGAGGGTCGAGTTCCGGGCGGGCGACCTGCTGCGCGACGACCTGGGCGGCGGCTACGACGCCGTCCTCCTCGCCAGCGTGGTGCACTGCCTCCGCCCCGACGACTGCGCGCGCCTGCTCGGCAGGGTGCGCGAAGCGCTCAAGCCGGGCGGCGTGGTGATCGTCTCCGACCAGGTGCCGGACCGGCGCCCCGGCGACACCGTGGTGCGCCACGCCTTTTTGCAGACGTTCAGCGTCAGCCTCTTCCACCTCATGGGGGGGCAGCTGTACCCGGCCGACACCATCGTCCGGTGGCTCGCCGGGAGCGGCTTCGCGGAGCCCGCCGTGCGACCGCTCCCGGACACCAGCTTCACGCTGTTCGTCGCGGCGCGTCCGGAGGACTAAGTCATGATTTTGCAGTCGGATTGCATGCGCATAGTACCTGTCGTATATTTGGCGGCCCTTCGCCCGTCCCCCGTCCCGGGCGCCCCCGCGGGAGCCCGTGTTCCGGAACACCCCAGCCCGACGGTTCGCCGATGACCGCGAGCGCACAGGCGCAGTCCGGGAAGTGGTCGTGGAGCGACCCCGGGGCCCGCACCTTCCTGCTCATCTGGGTGGGGCAGGTGGTGTCGCTGGTGGGCTCCGGTCTCACCTCGTTCGTGCTGGGCGTCTGGGTCTACCAGCTCACCGGCTCGGCCACGCAGTTCGCCCTGATCTTCGCGTCCGCCAGCATCCCCGGCGTGCTCCTTTCCCCGCTGGCGGGCGAGGTGGTGGACCGCCACGACCGGCGCCGGGTGATGATCGCGGCGGACTGCGGCGCGGCGCTCAGCACGGTCACGATCCTCGTCCTGTTCCTCGGCGGACGGCTGGAGGTGTGGCACGTCTACCTCGCCACCGCCGCCACCGCGGTCTGCAACGCCTTCCAGGCCCCGGCGTACGCCGCCTCCATCCCCCTCCTGGTCCCCCGGGAGCAGCTGGGGCGGGTCAACGGGCTGGTGCAGGTGGAGCGCGCCGCGGCAATCATCTCCCCGGCGCTCGCCGCCGGGCTGATCGCCGCCGTCGGGGTGCCCGGGGTGATCATGATCGACCTGGCCACCTTCGCGTTCGCCACGGGGACGCTGCTGCTGGTGAGGATCCCCCGGCCGGCGGCGACCGCCCACGGCGCGGCGGCGGCGCAGGGCACGCTGCTGCAGCGGGCCGGCTACGGCTGGCGCTACCTGATGGAGCGCAGCGGGCTGATGTGGCTGGTGGTGCTGCTGGCCGTCTCCAACTTCTTCATCGGCCTGGCCTCGGTGATGGTGCAGCCGCTCATCCTGTCGTTCTCGTCGGTGGGGATGCTGGGCAGGCTGATGCTCGCCGGGGGGAGCGGGATGCTGGCCGGGAGCCTGGTGATGGGCGCGTGGGGCGGGCCGAAGCGCCGCATCCACGGGGTGCTGGGCGCCATGTTCCTGGGCGGCCTCTTCCTGTTCCTGCACGGGCTCGCCCCCTCGGCGCTGCTGATCGCCTTCGTCGCCCCGGCGTTCCTGTTCACCGTGCCGGTGATGATGGGCTCCACCATGGCCATCCTGCAGTCCCGCGTCCCCGGCGACGTGCAGGGGCGGGTGTTCGCGGCCACGCGCATGCTGCTGCAGGCCGCGGTGCCGCTGGCCTACGTGTCGGCCGGGCCGCTGGCGGACTACCTGTTCGAGCCGCTGATGGCCCCCGGCGGGGCGCTCGCCGGGAGCCTAGGCGCGCTGATCGGGGTGGGGGACGGGCGGGGGGTCGCGCTGATGTTCATGCTCTCCGGGCTGGTGGCGGCGGGGCTGGCCGTGGCGGGCTCCCTGAACCCCCGGGTACGCCGCGTGGAGGACGAGCGCGACGCGGACCCGGTGCCGGCCGCCGCCCCCGCCGCGGCGGGGGTGCAGGTAGCGGGCTGACGTCCGGGCGCCGCCCCGCCCGCCGGGACTTCCCCCGGCGGCGCGGAGCGCGGATCACACGGGGCAACTTACACGACACCATGCGCCAACCCAGGGTGACCATCGTCGGGGCGGGCCTCGCCGGGTCCGCGATGGCGATCTACCTCGGCAGGCGGGGCTACCGGGTGCGCGTCTACGAGCGCCGCGCCGATCCCCGCGACGAGGCGTCGCAGGAGCGCGAGCGCCGCTCCATCAACCTCGGCCTTTCCCACCGCGGCATCCGGGCGCTCACCGCCGTGGGCGTGGTGGAGCGGGTGCTGGAGCGCTCGGTGACGGCCCGCGGGCGGATGATCCACACCACCGGGGGGGAGCAGGTCTTCCAGCCGTACGGCGCGGAGAGCCACCAGGTGCTGCACTCCATCTCGCGCCGCGAGCTCAACGCCGCGCTCATCGACCAAGCGGCGAGCTCCCCGGGGGTGGAGTTCCACTTCTCGCACCGCTTCCTGGACGTGGACAAGCGGAGCGGCGCCTGCCTGTTCCGCGACGAGGCCACCGGCAGGCCGGTGCGCGTCCGCGCCGACTTCGTGGTGGGGGCGGACGGCTGCTACTCCGCCGTGCGCGCGCGCATGCAGCGGCGCGAGCGGGCGGACTTCGACCAGGAGTACCTGGACTGGGGATACAAGGAGCTTTCCATCCCCGCCGCGCCGGAAGGAGGCTCCCCGATCGAGCTGAACGCGCTGCACATCTGGCCGCGCGGCGACTGCCTGGTGGTCACCCACCCCAACCTGGACGGCTCGCACACGGCCACGCTGTTCATGCCCTTCGAGGGCGGGGAGCGGAGCTTCGCGGCGCTGGGCACGGCGGCGGAGGTGGAGCGCTTCTTCGCGCGGAGCTTCCCCGACCTCCTCGCACTGGCGCCGGGGATCGTGGGGGAGTTCATGGAGCACCCCACGGCGCCGCTGGTGAGCACGCGCACCTCGCTCTGGCACCACCGCGACCGCGTGGTGCTGATCGGGGACGGGTGCCACGCCGTGTACCCCTTCTACGGGCAGGGGATGAACGCGGCGCTGGAGGACTGCGCGGTGCTGGACGCCTGCCTGGAGCGGCACCCGGACGACCGCGAGGCCGCGTTCCGCGAGTACCAGGCGCTCCGCAAGCGCAACACGGACGCCCTGCACGAGCTGGTCAAGCAGAACTTCGTGGAACTGCGCAACACGGTGAACTCCCCGGTGTTCCGCGCCCGCAAGCAGGCCGACCTGGTCCTCAGCCGGCTCCTCCCCGGGCGCTGGACCCCGCTCTACAACATGGTGGTGCACAGCGACATGCCGTACTCGGAGGCGCTGGAGCGGGCGCGGCGGCAGGACCGCATCCGCCGCTGGAGCGGGCTGGACCTGGCGCTCCTGGCCGGACTGCAGCTGTCCCGGGGCGCCCGGGCGGTGGCGGGGTCGCTGGCCCCCCGGCGGGCGGCCCGCGCCTCGTAGCGGGCGGGGAGCTGCAACGCGGCGGCGGGGCAGGGCGGACGCGGCACATCAACGACAACGGAGCCAAGGCGACCATGCGCACCCACCCGACGGATCCCAGGCTGTACCTGGTCGGGCCGGCCGACCTCATCCAGGAGCCCCTCCCCGAGGGGGTGAAGGCGGACCTGGAGCTGCTCAAGGCGACCATGGCCTGGGCGGTGTCGTACCTGACCAACCCGCACCCGGAGCTGGGGCGGTCGGGCCCGGTGTGTCCCTTCACCCGGCCGGCGCTGCGCAAGGACACCTTCTTCCTCACCGTCTACCACGGCTCGGACCTGCGCCGCGAGGACGTGGTGGAGGTGGTGCGCGCGTACCGCGACTGGTTCCTGGAGATGGAGCCGCGCGAGGGCAAGGACGCGCCGTACAAGACCATCAACATCATCTTCCCGGACATCTCCACCGAGGACGCCATCGAGCTGATCGAGGACACGCAGACCAGCCTCAAGCCCGAGTGGGTCCCGCACGGCGTCATGATCGGCGAGTTCCACCCCGGCCCCCCCCGCAAGGCGGGCCTCTGGAACCCGGACTTCCGCCCGCTGAAGTCCCCGGTGCCGCTGATGTCCATCCGCTTCATGGTGCCCACGGACTTCGCCTTCCTGCGGGACACGCCGGAGCTGATGACGGCGTACCTGGAGCGCTTCGCGGACCGGATCCCGGCCCCCATGCGCGCCGACGTCGAGGCCACGGCGCGCCGGTTCGGGCTGGAGCACCTCCTCCCCGCGCCCGCGGCGCCGGGGCTCGTGGTGGAGCGGGTCCCCGCCGAGCCGCTGCGGGTGGAGGTCGTCCCCGACTCGCCCCCGGCCGGCGAGCCGCTTCCCCTGGCCGATTGAGCGCACGGCGCCGGGCCTCTCCGCGGCCCGGCGCACCACTTCCAACCGACCGGACCATGACCCCACTGCCCCCGATCACGCGGATGGCGCGGCCCGTGCTCGCGCTCGCCGCGGCGGCCGGAATCCACCTCGCCGTTCTGGCGGCGGACGCCGCGGCCCAGGCGGCTCCCGCGCCCGCGGCCGCTCCGCAGGGCGCCCCGGCGGCCGCGCGGTCCGCCGGGCCGCGCACCTTCCAGGTGTCGCCGGTGGAGGAGCCGGTGAAGGTGGACGCGGTGCTGGACGAGCCGATGTGGGCCGCCGCGCAGCCCATGGACGCGCCCTACAAGTTCTTTCCCGCGGACGGCTCCCCGGCGCCGGTGCGCACCGACTGCCGCGTCGCCTTCGACGACTCCAACCTGTACCTGGGGTGCGTGGCGGAGGACCCGGATCCCTCGCGGATCCGCGCCCGCTACGCGGACCGCGACGCCGCGCGCGAGGACGACCACATCTTTCTGGTCCTCGATCCCTTCAACGACCGGCGCCGCGCCTTCGAGTTCGGGATCAGCGCGCTGGGCGTGCAGATGGACGCCACCTTCAGCGAGGTGGACGGGGTGGAGGACTTCACCTGGGACGCCATCTGGAAGTCGGCGGGGCGGATCACCCCCGAGGGGTACGTGGTGGAGGCGGCGATCCCCTTCAGCTCGCTGCGCTTCCCGCACACCTCCGAGGTGCAGACCTGGGGCGTGCTGGTGGCGCGCAACTACCCGCGCGAGGCGCGCTACGCGCTGCGCTCCATCCACATCGACCGCAACCAGGCCTGCCTGCTCTGCCAGGCGGACAAGCTGGAGGGCTTCGTGGGGGTGCAGCCCGGGCGCGACCTGGAGGTGACGCCCACCATCACCACCCGCCGCTCGGACGTGCGGGCCACCTTCCCCTCGGGGAACCTGGACTCCGGCGACGTGGACCCGGAGTTCGGGTTGAGCGGGCGCTGGGGGATCACCCCCAACGTCAACCTGAACGCCACCGTCAACCCCGACTTCTCGCAGGTGGAGGCGGACGTGGCGCAGCTGGAGGTCAACGAGCGCTTCGCCCTCCAGTACCCGGAGAAGCGCCCCTTCTTCCTGGAGGGGGCGGACTTCTTCCAGACGCCCACGCGGGTGGTGTTCACGCGCTCCATCGTGGACCCGGTGGGGGGGCTCAAGCTGACCGGCAAGGAGGGCAGGAACGTGTTCGGCGTGTTCGCCGCGTCGGACCGGGTCAGCACGCTCCTGTTCCCCACCAACGCCGGGACCGGGGTGGGGCAGCTGCGCGAGGAGGTGCACACCGGCGTCGCCCGCTACCGCCGCGACATCGGGCGCTCGTCCACCATCGGCGCCACCTACACCGGCCGCGTGGGCGAGGGGTACTTCAACCACGTGGCCTCGGTGGACGGCTTCCTCCGGCTGAGCCCCGCCAAGTTCGTGCGCGTGCAGTACTCCTTCGCCGGCACCGAGTACCCGGACACGGTGGTGAAGGCCTTCCGGCAGAAGGAGGGGACGCTGACCGACGGGGTGCTCTCCGCCGAGTTCGTGCACCGCAGCCGCGACTGGACCTTCAGCACGCTGCTGCGCGACGTGGGCGAGGACTTCCGCGCCGACGCCGGCTTCATCCCCCGCGCCGACTTCCGCGGCGCCACGGTGAACCTGGAGCGGGCCATCTGGGGCGGACCGCAGACGTGGTACAACCGGCTGGGCTTCCTGGGCTTCGCGGAGCTGCTGGGGAACCACGCGGGCCGGCAGACCGACCTGGGGCTGGCGTTCGTGACCTTCTACCAGGGCCCGCGGCAGTCGGCCGGGAACGTGGGCCTGGGCTACAACCGCAAGCTGTTCGCGGGGCGCACCTTCGAGATGTTCGACGTGCGCTTCGCCTCGGAGATCCGCCCCACCGCGCGGCTCGCCTTCTCGCTGGCCGGCCGCATCGGCGAGGACATCGACGTGGCCAACGCGCGCAAGGCCAACCTGTTCCAGGTGGTCCCCGGCATGGAGCTGCGGGTGGGGCGCAGCCTGTTCCTGGAGCTGGACCACGCCCTGCGCCGCCTGAACACGCAGGACACGGAGCCCCGCCCGGACGCGCGGATCCTGGACGCGCAGCTCACCGAGGCGCGCGCGGTCTACCACTTCGGGGTGCGGACCTTCGTGCGGGCCATCCTCCAGTACCAGTCGCTGAACCAGGACCCCACGCTGTTCGTGAACCCGGTGCGGCCGGAGACCAACACGCTCTTCAGCCAGCTGATGTTCGCCCACAAGGTGAACCCGCAGACGGTGCTGTTCGTGGGGTACACGGACAACCAGCTGGGGCTCCAGAACGTGGACCTGACGCGCACGGGGCGCACGTTCTTCGTCAAGCTGGGGTACGCGCTGCGGCTGTGACGTCCTGGAAAGAACGGCTTTGAACTGCTGTGTTGGGCGTGCCCCTCGCTGACGCTCGGGTCGGACTGCGCGCGGAGTAACGCACGAAACTACCGTGCGTAACTCCGCCGAGACCCCGCGGAAACTGCCCCGCGGGGTCTCGGCCCTCCGGGCGCGCATCCCTCACGCGGGGCCCGAGCGTACCTGGAGGACTGTGCGCCGGGGACCTCCGGGCGGTCTCCGGCGGCTCGGTTCGAACAGACGAAAGCCCCGGCGCCGCGCCTGCGGTGCCGGGGCTTTCGTTTTTCCGGGGATCGCCCGCCGTCAGGGCTGCGGTGCGGGCGGGCGGCGGCGGCGCAGGATGGGGGTGTCGGCGGGGGCGGGGCCGGCGGCGCGCGCCGCGTCCACCGCCGCCGCCATGTCGGACAGGGTGCGGGACTCCAGGACCGCGCGGAGCCCCAGCGGGCACCCCAGCTCGCGGTGGATGCGCGCCTGCAGGCGGATGGCGAGCAGCGAGTGCCCGCCCAGCGCGAGGAACCCGTCCGCCGCGCCCACCCGCTCCACCCCCAGCACCTCGCCCCAGAGCCTCGCCAGCGCGCGCTCGGTGTCGGTGCGCGGCTCCACGTACGCATCTGCCGGTGCGCCCAGGTCCGGGGCGGGGAGCGCGGAGCGGTCCACCTTGCCGTTGGCGGTCAGGGGGAGCGACTCCAGCACCACGAAGGCGGCCGGGACCATGTAGTCGGGGAGGCTCCGGCGCAGGCTCTCGCGCAGCGCCTCGCCGTCCACGTCACCCACCAGGTACGCCACCAGCCGCACCCCGCCGGCCGCGTCGTCGCGCGCGGCCACCACGGCCTCGCGGACGCCGGGCTCCGCGCGGAGCACGCTCTCGACCTCGCCCGGCTCCACGCGGAAGCCGCGCACCTTGACCTGGTGGTCCACGCGGCCCAGGAACTCCATCTCCCCGTCGGCGCGCCAGCGCACCCGGTCGCCGGTGCGGTACATCCTCGCCCCCGGCTCGCCGGCGAAGGGGTCGGGGAGGAAGCGCCCGGCGGTCAGCTCCGGGCGCCCCTGGTAGCCGCGCGCCACCCCGGCCCCGCCGACGTACAGCTCGCCCGGCACCCCCGGCGGGAGCGGGCGCCCCCAGGCGTCGAGCACGTAGGCCCGCGCGCCCGGCAGCGGGCGGCCCAGCGGCAGGGTGCCGCTGCTGCCGCGCAGCTCGGCCCCGGGGCGCACGCGGAAGGCGAGCGCGCCCACGGTGGTCTCGGTGGGGCCGTAGTGGTTTGCGACCTCGCAGCCGGGGGCCAGCCGCCCCAGCTCCTCCACCCACTCCGCGCGGGACGCCTCGCCGCCCAGCACCAGACGGCGGCGGGGGAGGCACCCCTCGGCGCCGGGGGCGGCCAGCAGCGCCGCCAGGTGCGAGGGGACGATCTTGAGGCAGTCCACCGGGTGGCGGCGGAAGTAGTCCGCCAGCGCGGCCCCGTCCGCCGCCATGTCGTGCGGGACGGGGTGCAGGCAGCCGCCGGTGACCAGCGGCGGGAAGAGCACGGTGTGCCCCAGGTCCGCCGCGGGGGTGGACACCATGGCGAAGCTGCGGGCCTCGCCCAGCTCCAGCCGCGCCGCGACGCCGAGCACGTAGGCGACCAGCTCCCGGTGCTCCACCATCACCCCCTTGGGCGTGCCGGTCGATCCCGAGGTGTAGATCAGGTACGCCAGGTTGTCCGCCGTGGCGGTGCGCGGCGGCCTTTCGGCGCTCTCGGCGGCGAGGGCGTCCGCGTCGCGGTCCAGGTGGACCACGGCGGCCCCCGTCTCCGGGAGCCCGGCCGCCGGCCCGCCCTCCGTCACCAGCACCGCCGCCCCTGCGTCGCGCACCACCCCGGCGATGCGCTCGGCGGGGTGGGCCGGGTCCAGCGGCACGTACGCGCCGCCCGCCTTGAGCACGGCGAGCAGCGCGACCACCAGCTCCGTGCC
The DNA here is from genome assembly GCA_036389055.1 of Longimicrobiaceae bacterium. Classification (GTDB taxonomy): domain Bacteria; phylum Gemmatimonadota; class Gemmatimonadetes; order Longimicrobiales; family Longimicrobiaceae; genus JAFAYN01. The sequence continues at coordinate 12,363 of DASVQR010000057.1, forward strand.
GCGCTCCAGGGCGAGCGCCACCCGCGTCTCCGGCCCGACGCCCAGGCGGCGCAGGTGGTTGGCGAGGCGGTTCGCCCGCCGGTCCAGCTCCGCGAAGGAGAGCGTCCGGTCCAGGTGGCGGACGGCGGGCGCGTCGGGGGTGCGCTCCGCCTGCGCCTCGAACAGCTCGTGGATGCAGGGGCCGGCGGGCGCCGCGGGCTCGGTGCGGCTCCACCCGCCCAGCACCAGGGCGCGCTCCCCCTCGTCCAGCAGCTCCAGCCCGGAGAGCCGCACGTCCGGGTCGTCCGCGACCTGCTCCAGCACCCGCTCCAGGTGCCCCACCAGGCGCGCCGCGGTGGCGCGGTCGAACAGGTCGGTGCTGTACGACAGGCTCCCCCACGTCCCGCCGGAGCCCTCGCCCAGCGCCAGGTTCAGGTCGAACTTGGCGTTCTCCGCCGCCGCGCCCACCCCGGCCATCTCCAGCCCCGGGAGGGCGCCGCCGCCCCCGCCGGAGGCGTTGTCGAAGGAGAACATCACCTGGAAGAGCGGCGTGTGGCTGAAGCTGCGCTCCGGCTGCAGCTCCTCCACTAGCCGCGCGAAGGGCACCTCCTGGTGCTCGTAGGCGCCCAGCGTGGTCTCGCGCACCCGCCGCAGGGCCTGGCGGAACGAGGGGTCCCCCGAGAGGTCCGTGCGGAGGACCAGCGTGTTGACGAAGAAGCCGATCAGCTCCTCGGTCTCCCGGCGCGTGCGGCCGGCGATGGGGCTCCCCACCACCACGTCGTCGCTCCCCGAGTACCTGGACAGCAGCAGCTGGAAGGCGGCAAGCATCACCATGAACTGCGTGGCGCCCTCGCCGCGCCCCACGCCGGCGAGCCGCTCCACCAGGCGGGCCGGGAGGGAGACCCGCTCGCGCGCCCCGTGGTGCGTCCGCACCGGCGGACGCGGCCGGTCGGCCGGCAGCTGCAGCAGCGCGGGGGCGCCGGCCAGGCGCTGCCGCCAGTAGGCCAGCCGCGGCTCCAGCGCCTCGTCGCGCAGGTGCTCGCGCTCCCAGGCGGCGTAGTCGGCGTACTGCACCGGCAGCTCGGGGAGCGGCGAGCCGCGGCCCTCGCGGAAGGCGCCGTACAGCGCGGACAGCTCGCGCAGGAGCACGCCCATGCTCCAGCCGTCGCTGACGATGTGGTGCATGCACAGCAGCAGCACGTGCTCGTCGGCGGCCAGCCGCAGCAGCGCGGGGCGCAGGAGCGGGCCGGCGGCCAGGTCGAAGGGCAGCGCCGCCTCCCGCGCGGCGCGGCGCTCCACCTCGGCCACGCGCTCGGCCGGGTCCAGCCCCGACAGGTCCTCCGTCGGCAGCGCGAAGCCCGTGAACGGGGCGACCACCTGCACCGGCGCGCCGTCCCGCCCCGCGAAGGTGGTGCGCAGCGTCTCGTGCCGCCGGACGATCTCGCCCAGGGCACGCTCCAGCGCCGCCGCGTCCAGCGCGCCGGCCAGGCGCCACGCCACGGGGATGTTGTAGACTGTGCTCCCCGGCTCCAGCCGGTCCAGGATCCAGAGCCGCTCCTGCGCGAAGGAGAGCGGCAGCGGCCCGCCGCGCTCCACGGGGACCACCGGCGGCAGCTGCGGCAGGCCGGCGCGGCGCAGCGCTTCCACGCGCCCCGCCAGCTCCTCCACCGTGGGGCCCTCGAACAGGGCGCGCAGCGGCAGTTCCACCCCGAAGGTCTCGCGGACGCGCGAGACCACCCGCGTGGCGAGCAGCGAGTGCCCGCCCAGCGCGAAGAAGTCGTCGCGCACGCCCACCCTCTCCAGGCGCATGATCTCCGCCCAGATCCCCGTCAGCACCTCCTCCGTCGGGGTGCGCGGGGCCAGGTAGCCCTCTCCGGCGGCCGCGTGCTCCGGCGCGGGGAGCGCCCGGCGGTCCAGCTTGCCGTTCGGGGTCAGCGGCATCGCCTCCAGCACCATCACCGACGCGGGCACCATGTGCTCCGGCATCCGCTCGCCCAGCCACGCCCGCAGCTCCGCCGGGTCCAGCCGGGCCCCTTCGACGGCGACGACGTAGCCGGCCAGGCGGCGGTCGCCCGGCTCCGGCTCGCGCACTGCGACCGCGGCCTCCCGCACCCGCGGGTGCGAGGCGAGCACCGTCTCCACTTCGCCCGGCTCCACGCGGAAGCCGCGGATCTTGACCTGGAAGTCGGTCCGGCCCAGGAACTCCAGCTCGCCCGCGGCGTTCCAGCGCGCCCGGTCGCCCGAGCGGTACAGGCGCGCGCCCGGCTCGCCGAACGGGTCCGGGACGAAGCGCTCCGCCGTCAGCTCCGGCCGCCCCAGGTAGCCGCGCGCCACCGCGGGCCCGCCGATGCACAGCTCGCCCGCCACGCCCAGCGGCGCCGGGCCGAAGTGCCGGTCCAGCAGGTACACGCGGCGGTCGCCCACCGGCCTGCCGATGGGCACGGCCGGCGCGTCGAAGCCCGCCGGCACCGGGAAGCAAGTGGCGAAGACGGTGGTCTCGCTGGGACCGTAGCCGTTGACCAGGCGCAGCCCCGGGTACAGCTCCAGCGCGCGCCTCGCGTGCGGCGCGCTCACCGCCTCGCCGCCGGCCATCACCTGGCGCACGCCGGCCAGGACCTCCGGGCAGGTGTCCACCACCAGGTTGAAGTAGGCCGAGGTCAGCCACAGCGTGTTCACGCCGTGCGCGCGCACCTGCTCGCCCAGCACGTCGGGCTCCGACGTCCGCCCCGGGTACAGGACGCAGGTGCCGCCCGAAAGCAGGGGGCCCCACAGCTCCATGGTCGCCGCGTCCCACGAGACCGACGAGTGCTGGAGCATGACCGTGCTCGCGTCGTAGCGCGCGTAGCCCACGCCGCGCACCACGCCGGGGATGGCCCGGTGCGGCACCTCGGTTCCCTTGGGCAGCCCCGTGGAGCCCGAGGTGTAGATGACGTAGGCCAGGTGGTCGGGGGACGGCGAGTGCGAAAGTGCGAAAGTGCGGGAGTGCGAAAGTGCGCCGTCGTCCTCGTCCGCCACGTCGCCGGCGAGCACCACGTCGCCCGCGAACCCGGCGAAGCGGTCCCGCAGCGCGTCCTCCGTGAGCAGCACGCGCGCGCCGGCGTCGGCCAGCATGAAGGCGAGGCGCTCGGCGGGGTACTGCGGGTCCAGCGGCAGGTAGGCGCCGCCGGCCTTGAGGATCGCCAGCAGGCCGACGACCAGCTCCGGGCCGCGCTCCACGCAGATCCCCACGCGTGCGTCCGGGCCCACGCCGCGGGCGGCGAGGACGCGGGCGAGATGGTCCGACCGGGCGTGCAGCTCGGCGTAGGTCAGCCTCTCGGCGCCCGCGACCAGGGCCAGGGCGTCCGGGGTGCGCTCGGCCTGCTCCGCGAACAGCTCGTGGACGCAGCGGTCGACGGGCACGGGCGCGTCGCCCGAGCGGCTGCGCTCCACCAGCAGCCGGCGCTCGGCGGCGTCGGCGAGCTCCAGCGCGGAGAGGCGGCGGCCAGGGTCGGCGGCGAGCGCGTCGAGCACCGCGCGGAAGCGGTCCAGCATCCGCCGGACGGTGCCCGGCTCCCACAGCTCGGAGCGGTACATCAGCGCGCCGGCGATCCCCCCGTCGTGCTCCCAGAGCACCAGGCTCAGGTCGAACTTGGCCGCCGCCTCGCCGGTGTCCAGCGGCTCCATCTCCACTCCGGGCAGCCCCGGGCTCCGCTCGCCCGCGGTCTGGAGGGCGAAGAGCACCTGGAAGAGCGGCGAGTGGGCGAGGCTGCGCTCCGGGGTCAGCTCCTCCACCAGGCGCTCGAAGGGCACGTCCTGGTGCTCGTAGGCGCCCAGCGTGGCCTCCCGGACCCGGCGCAGCACCTCGCGCAGCTCCGGGTCGCCGGACAGGTCGGTGCGGAGGACGAGCGTGTTGACGAAGAAGCCGATCAGCTCCTCCACCTCGCCGCGCGTCCGGCCCGCGATGGGGCTGCCGACGACCACGTCCTCGCTCCCCGAGTACTTCGACAGCAGCAGCTGGAAGGCGGCGAGCAGCGTCATGTACAGCGTGGCGCCCTCGCCGCGGCCCAGCGCCCTGAGCCGCTCCACCAGCTCGCGCGGCAGCTCCACGGGCTCCTGCGCGCCCTCGTGCGACGGCGCCGCGGGGCGCGGGCGGTCCGTGGGCAGCTCCAGCAGGGCGGGGGCGTCCGCCAGTCGCTCGCGCCAGTACGCCAGCTGGCGCTCCAGCGCGTCGCCCCGCAGCTGCTCGCGCTGCCACACGGCGAAGTCGGCGTACTGCACCGGCAGCGGGGCCAGCGGCGACGGCTCGCCGCGCGAGAAGGCGCCGTACAGCGCCGACATCTCGCGCCGGAGCACGCCGCGGCTCCACCCGTCGCTGACCACGTGGTGCATCCCCAGCAGCAGCACGTGCTCCCGCTCGGACAGGCGCAGGAGCGTCGCGCGGAAGAGCGGGCCGGCGGCCAGGTCGAACGGCCGCTCCGCCTCCTCCAGCGCGCGGCGCGCCGCCCGGTCCTCGCGCTCCGCGTCGTCCAGCGCCGACAGGTCCTCGGTCGGCAGCGCGAAGCCTGCGAAGGGCGCCACCCGCTGCACCGGGGCGCCGTCCAGCTCGGCGAACGTGGTGCGCAGCGTCTCGTGCCGCCGGACGATCTCGCCCAGCGCCGCCTCCAGCGCCGGCACGTCCAGCGGGCCGGCCAGGCGCCAGGCAGCGGGGATGTTGTAGACCGCGCTCCCCGGCTCCAGCCGGTCCAGGAACCAGAGCCGCTCCTGCGCGAACGAGAGGGGCAGGGGACCGGTGCGCTCAACGGGGACCACGGGCGGCAGCTGCGGCAGCTCCGCGCGGCGCAGCGTCTCCACGCGGGCGGCCAGCTCCTCCACCGTGGGCTCCTCGAAAAGGGCGCGCAGCGGCAGCTCCACGCCGAAGGTCTCGCGGACGCGCGACACCACCCGGGTGGCGAGCAGCGAGTGTCCGCCCAGCGCGAAGAAGCCGTCCCGCACGCCCACCGCCTGGAGCCCCAGCAGCTCCGCCCAGACCGCCGCCAGCACCTCCTCCGTGGGGGTGCGCGGGGCGCGGTACGACCCCGCGTCCGCGCCGGAGTCGGGCTCCGGGAGGGCGGCGCGGTCCAGCTTGCCGTTGGGGGTGAGCGGCAGCGCGTCCAGCGCGACGAACGCGGCCGGCACCATGTAGTCCGGCAGCTTCCGGCGCAGGCTCTCCCGCAGCGCGGCGGCGTCCACCTCGCCCACCAGGTACGCCACCAGGCGCACGCCGCCGGGCCCGTCCTCCCGCGCCATCACCACCGCCTCGCGCACGCCCGGCTCCCGCAGCAGCGCGCCCGCGACCTCGCCCGGCTCCACGCGGAAGCCGCGCACCTTGACCTGGTCGTCCACGCGCCCCAGGAACTCCAGCTCGCCGTCCGCGCGCCGCTTCACCCGGTCGCCCGTGCGGTACATGCGCGCGCCCGGCTCGCCCGCGAACGGGTCGGGGACGAAGCGCTCGGCCGTCTGCTCCGGCCGCCCCTGGTAGCCGCGCGCCACGCCGGCCCCACCGACGTGCAGCTCGCCGGGGATGCCGGCCGGCAGCGGCCGGCCCCACGCGTCGAGCACGTACGCCCGCGCGCCGGGCAGCGGGCGGCCCAGCGGCACGCTGCCGCTGCCGCCGCGCAGGTCGGCGCCGGGACGCACCCGGAAGGCGAGCGCGCCCACGGTGGTCTCCGTGGGGCCGTAGTGGTTGGCGACCTCGCAGCCGGGAGCCAGCCGCGCGATCTCCTCCACGAACTCCGCGCGGGAGGCCTCGCCGCCCAGCACCAGGCGCCGGCGCGGCAGGCATCCCCCGCCGCCCGGCGCGGCCAGCAGCGCCGCCAGGTGCGAGGGGACGATCTTGAGGCAGTCCGCCGGGTTCGCGCGGAAGTACTCGGCGAGCGCCGTCCCGTCCGCCGCGATCTCGTGCGGGACGGGGAGCAGGCAGCCGCCGGAGACCAGCGGCGGGAAGAGCACGGTGTGCCCCAGGTCCGCCGCGGGGGTGGAGACCAGCGCGAAGGTCCGGGCCTCGTCCAGCTCCAGGCGCTCGCGCACACCCTGGACGTAGGCGGCCAGCTCGCGGTGCTCGACCATGACGCCCTTGGGCGTGCCGGTCGATCCCGAGGTGTAGATCAGGTACGCCAGGCTCTCCGGCGTGGCGGCCGATGCGGGCCGCTCCGCGCTCTCGGCGGCGATGGCGTCGGCGTCGCCGTCCAGCCGGACGACGGACACCGGCGCATCGCCGAGGTCCGGGGCCAGGCGGTCCACGGTCAGCAGCAGCGGGGCGTCCGCGTCGCGCGCCACCAGGGCGATGCGCTCGGCGGGGTGCGTCGGGTCGAGCGGCACGTAGGCGCCGCCGGCCTTGAGGACGGCCAGCAGCGCGACGACCAGCTCGGGCCCGCGCTCCAGGCACAGGGCGACGCGGGTCTCCGGGCGGACGCCCCTGCGCAGGAGGTGGTTGGCGAGGCGGTTGGCCTGCTCGTCCAGCTGCGCGAAGGTCAGCGTCCGGTCGAGGAAGCGGACGGCGGGGGCGTCGGGCGTGCGCTCCGCCTGCGCCTCGAACAGCTCGTGGATGCACGCGTCGGAGGACGCCGCGGGCTCCGCGCGGTTCCACTCCACCACGGTGTCACGGCGCTCCGCGTCGTCCAGCAGCTCCACCCCGGAGAGGCGCAAGCCCGGGTCCGCGGCGACCTGGTGGAGCACCCGCTCCAGGTGCCCGGCCATGCGCGCGATGGTGCCCGGCTCGAACAGGTCGGTGCTGTAGGTGAGCACCCCGGCCAGTCCGCCGCCGGTCTCGGTGAGCGACAGCGACAGGTCGAACTTGGCCGACTCCAGCGGGACCGCGACGGGGTCGATCTCCAGCCCCGGCAGGCCGTCCGCCGCGCCCTCCTCGTCGTGCAGGGTGAAGGTGACCTGGAAGAGCGGCGCGTGGGCGAGGCTGCGCTCCGGCCGCAGCTCGGCGACCAGCCCCTCGAAGGGCACTGCCTGGTGCTCGTAGGCGCCCAGCGTCGTCTCGCGCACGCGCCGCAGCGTCTCGCGGAACGACGGGTCGCCGCCGAGATCGGTCCTCAGCATCAGCGTGTTGACGAAGAAGCCGATCAGCTCCTCCGTCTCCCCGCGCGTGCGCCCGGCGATGGGGCTGCCGACGACCACGTCCTCGCTCCCCGAGTACCTGGACAGCAGCAGCTGGAAGGCGGCGAGCAGCGTCATGTACAGCGTGGCGCCCTCGCCGCGGCCCAGCGCGCGCAGGCGCTCCACCAGCACGGCCGGGAGCGCGACCGGCTCGCGCGCGCCCCGGTGCGACTGCGCCGCCGGGCGGGGGCGGTCCGTGGGCAGCTCCAGCAGCGCGGGGGCGTCCGCCAGGCGCCCGCGCCAGTACGCCATCTGCCGCTCCAGCGTCTCGTCGCGCAGCTGCTCGCGCTGCCAGGCGGCGTAGTCCGCGTACTGCACCGGCAGCGGGGCCAGCGGCGACTCGCGGCCCTCGCGGAAGGCCGTGTACAGCGCCGACAGCTCGCGCAGGAGCACGCCCATGCTCCACCCGTCCGAGGCGACGTGGTGCATGCACAGCAGCAGCACGTGCTCCCGGTCCGCCAGGCGCAGCAGCCGCGCGCGGAAGAGCGGCCCCGCCGCCAGGTCGAAGGGACGCGCCGCGTCCTCCGCGGCGCGGCGCGTGGTCTCGGCCTCGCGCTCGCTCGGGTCCAGCCCCGACAGGTCGTCCACGGGGAGCGTCCAGCCGGCGAAGGGCGCCACCACCTGCACGGGCGCGCCGTCCAGCTCGGCGAACGTGGTGCGCAGAGCCTCGTGCCGCCGGACGATCTCGCCCAGCGCCGCTTCCAGCGCCGCGGCGTCCAGGGCGCCGTCCAGCCGCCACGCCGCGGGGACGTTGTACAGGGCGCTCCCCGGCTCCAGCCGGTCCAGGAACCAGAGCCGCTCCTGCGCGAACGACAGCGGCAGCGGCCCGCCGCGATCGACGGGGACCACCGGCGGCAGCTGCGTCACCCCCGCGCGGCGCAGCGCCTCCACCCGCGCCGCCTGCTCCTCCACCGTGGGCCCCTCGAACAGGGCGCGCAGCGGCAGTTCCACCCCGAAGGCCTCGCGGACGCGCGAGACGACGCGCGTGGCCAGCAGCGAGTGCCCGCCCAGCGCGAAGAAGCCGTCCCGCACGCCCACCCTCTCGACGCGCAGGGTCGACGCCCAGATCCCCGCCAGCACCTCTTCCGTTGGGGTCCGCGGCGCCACGTAGCGCCCGTCCGCCGCGGAGAAGTCCGGCGCCGGGAGGGCGCGGCGGTCCAGCTTGCCGTTCGCCGTGAGGGGGAGCCGGTCCAGGGCGACGAAGGCCGCCGGCACCATGTACTCCGGCAGCCCGCGCCGCAGCTCCGCCCGCAGCGCTTCCGCGTCCGCCGACCCCACCACGTACGCCACCAGCCGCCTTTCGCCGGGCCCGTCCTCGCGCGCGAGCACCGCGCAGTCGGCGACGCCGGGGGCGCGGCGCAGCGCCTCCTCGATCTCCCCCGGCTCCACGCGGAAGCCGCGCACCTTGACCTGCTCGTCTGCCCGCCCCAGGTACTCCAGCTCGCCCGAGGCCAGCCAGCGCGCCCGGTCGCCGGTGCGGTACAGCCGCGCGCCGGGCCCGGCCGGGAACGGATCGGGGACGAACCTCTCCGCGGTCGCCGCCGGCCGGTCCAGGTAGCCGCGCGCCACCTGTGCCCCGCCCACGTACAGCTCGCCGGGGATGCCGATCGCCGCCGGCCGCATCTCCCCGTCCAGCACGTAGCAGCGGGTGTTCGCCACGGGCCTCCCGATGGGGACGCGCGAGGCGCCACCGCCCGCCGGCGCTTCCCAGAGCGTCACGCCGATGGTGGTCTCGGTGGGGCCGTAGCTGTTCAGCAGGCGCACCCGCCCGCCCGCCACCGCCTGCCACGCGCGCACCCGCTCGGGGAGCGCGGCCTCCCCGCCGATCACCACCAGGCGCAGCGATCCGGGGAGCGCGTCCGGATGCTCGTCCAGGTGGGGGGCCACGTGGTGCCACACGGCGGTGGGCAGGTCCATGACGCCGACGGACCAGCGGTCGCAGGCCTCCCAGAACGCCCGCGGGGTGGCGAGCATCTCCTCGGTGCGCGGCACCAGCGTCGCGCCGGAAAGCAGGGTGGCGAAGATCTCCTCCGCCGCCGGGTCGAAGCTGATGGAGGCGAACTGGAGGACCCGGTCGCCCGGGCGGACCGCCATCTCCGCGGCCGCGTGGGCGACGTAGTTGACGAGCGCGCGGTGCTCCACCGCGACGCCCTTGGGCGTCCCCGTGCTCCCGGAGGTGTAGATGACGTACGCCAGCGAGCCGGGCGCCGCCCCGCCCTCCGGGTTTGCCGCGCTCTCCCCCGCGAGCTCCGCCTCCGCGAGGTCCACGCTCACCACGTGCGTCCCCGCCGACGCGGGGAGCGCCCCGCGCAGCCGGTCCTGCGTCAGCAGCACCGCCGCGGCGGAGTCGGCCAGCATGAAGGCCAGGCGCTCGGCGGGATACGCCGGGTCCAGCGGCACGTACGCGCCGCCCGCCTTGAGCGCCGCGAGCACCGCGACCACCAGCTCCGGGCCGCGCTCCAGGCAGACCGCCACCCGCGCCTCCGGACCCACGCCCAGGCGCCGCAGCCGCCGGGCCAGGCGGTTGGCCCGCCCGTTCAATTCCCGGTACGTCAGCGTCTCCCCCTCGAAGGCGACCGCCGCCGCGTCGGGGGTGCGCTCCACCTGCGCCTCCACGAGCTGGTGGACGCAGAGCCCGGCCGGGAGCGGCGCCGCGGTGGCGTTCCACTCCTCCAGCACCCGGCGGCGCTCCGCGTCGTCCAGCAGCTCCAGCCCGGAGAGCCGCGCGTCCGGGTCGGCGGCGACCTGCTCCAGCACCCGCTCCAGGTGCGCCGCCATGCGCGCCGCGGTGGCGGCGTCGAACAGGTCGGTGGCGTACGACAGGCTCCCCCACGCCCCGTCGGGACCGTGGACGATCCCCAGGCTCAGGTCGAACTTGGCGCTCGCCGCGTCCGCGCCCACGTCCTCCATCTCCAGCCCCGGCAGGACGCTGCCGGCCCCGGAGGCGCTGTCGAAGGAGAACATCACCTGGAACAGGGGCGACCAGCCCAGGCTGCGCTCCGGCTGCAGCTCGGCGACCAGCCCCTCGAACGGCACGTCCTGGTGCTCGTAGGCGCCCAGCGTGGTCTCGCGCACGCGCCGCAGCGTCTCGCGGAACGACGGGTCGCCGCCCAGCTCCGTCCTCAGCACCAGCGTGTTGACGAAGAAGCCGATCAGCTCCTCCACTTCCCTGCGCGTGCGGCCGGCGATGGGGGTCCCCACCACCACGTCCTCGCTCCCCGAGTACCGGGACAGCAGCAGCTGGAAGGCGCCCAGCATCACCATGTACGGCGTGGCGCCCTCGCCGCGCCCCAGCGCGCCCAGCCGCTCCACCAGCCCGGCCGGGAGCCGGACGGGCACGTACGCGCCCCGGTACGACTGCACCGCGGGGCGGGGGCGGTCCGTGGGCAGCTCCAGCAGCGCGGGGGCCCCGGCCAGGCGCTCGCGCCAGTACGCCATCTGCCGCTCCAGGGCCTCGCCCTGCAGCTGCTCGCGCTGCCAGGCGGCGTAGTCGGCGTACTGCACCGGGAGCGGGGCCAGCGGCGACTCCGCGCCCTCGTGGAAGGCCGTGTACAGCGCCGACAGCTCGCGCAGGAGCACGCCCATGCTCCACCCGTCGCTGACCACGTGGTGCATCCCCAGCAGCAGCACGTGCTCGTCGGCGGCCAGGCGCAGCAGCCGAGCGCGGAAGAGCGGCCCCGCCTCCAGGTCGAAGGGGCGCGCCGCGTCCTCCGCCGCGCGCCGCCGCACCTCGGCCTCGCGCCCGGCGGGGTCCAGCCCGGACAGGTCTTCGGTCGGCAGCGCGAAGCCGGCGAAGGGCGCCACCACCTGCACGGGCGAGCCGGCCCGCTCGGCGAAGGTGGTGCGCAGCGCCTCGTGCCGCCGGACGATCTCGCCCAGCGCCGCCTCCAGCGCCGCGGCGTCCAGCGCGCCGGCCATGCGCCAGGCGACGGGGATGTTGTAGGCGGCGCTCCCCGGCTCCAGGCGGTCCAGGAACCAGAGCCGCTCCTGCGCGAAGGAGAGCGGCAGCGGCCCGCCGCGCTCCACGGGGACCACGGGCGGCAGCTGCGGCAGGCCGGCGCGTCGCAGCGCTTCCACCCGCGCCGCCAGCTCCTCCACCGTGGGGCCCTCGAACAGGGCGCGCAGCGGCAATTCCACCCCGAAGGTCTCGCGGACGCGCGAGACGACGCGCGTGGCCAGCAGCGAGTGCCCGCCCAGCGCGAAGAAGTCGTCGCGCACGTCCACCCTCGCCAGGCGCATGATCTCCGCCCAGATCCCCGCCAGCACCTCCTCCACGGGGGTGCGCGGGGCCAGGTAGCCCTCCCCGGCGGCGGCGTGCTCCGGCGCGGGGAGCGCCCGGCGGTCCAGCTTGCCGTGCGGGGTCAGCGGCATCGCCTCCAGCACGGTGACCGACGCGGGCACCATGTGCTCCGGCATCCGCTCGCCCAGCCACGCCCGCAGCTCCGCCGCCGACAGGCCCGCCCCGTCCGCGGCCGTCAGGTAGCCGGCCAGGCGGCGGTCGCCCGGCTCCGTCTCGCGCACCACGACCGCGGCCTCGCGCACGCCCGGGTGCGACGCCAGCACGGCCTCGACCTCGCCCGGCTCCACGCGGAAGCCGCGGATCTTGACCTGGAAGTCGGTCCGGCCCACGAACTCCAGCTCGCCCGCGGCGTTCCAGCGCGCCCGGTCGCCCGAGCGGTACAGGCGCGCGCCCGGCTCGCCGAACGGGTCCGGGACGAACCTCTCGGCCGTCAGCTCCGGCCGCCCCAGGTAGCCGCGCGCCACCCCGGGCCCGCCGATGCACACCTCGCCCGCCACGCCCAGCGGCGCCGGGCCGAAGTGGCGATCCAGGAGGTAGACGCGGCGGTCCCCCACCGGACGCCCCACCGGCAGTGACGCCCCCGCGAAGTCCGCCGGCACCGGGTAGCAGGTGGCGAACACCGTGGTTTCCGACGGCCCGTAGCCGTTGACCAGGCGCAGCCCCGGGTGCAGCTCCAGCGCGCGCCGCGCGTGCGGGGCGCTCACCGCCTCGCCGCCGGTCATCACCTGGCGCACGCCGGCCAGGATCTCCGGGCAGGTGTCCACCACCAGGTTGAAGTAGGCGGAGGTCAGCCAGAGCGTGTTCACCCCGTGCGCGCGCACCTGCTCGCCCAGCACGTCGGGCTCGGAGGTCCGCCCCGGGTACAGGACGCACGTCCCCCCCGAGAGGAGCGCCGGCCACAGCTCCAGCGTCAGCGCGTCCCAGGAGACCGAGGAGTGCTGGAGGACGACCGTGGTCTCGTCCCAGCGCGCGTAGTCCGCCCCGCGGAAGAAGCCGGGGATGGCGCGGTGGGGGACCTCGGTGCCCTTGGGCTGGCCGGTGGAGCCCGAGGTGTAGATGACGTAGGCCAGGTCGTCGGGGGACGACGAGTGCGAAAGTGCGAAAGTGCGGGAGTGCGAAAGTGCGCTCGCATCCTCCGCACCGTCGTGCTCCCCCTCTCCCCTTGTGGGAGAGGGGGCCGGGGGGTGAGGGGTGTCGAGCGCGACGACCTCGCCCGCGAAGCCGGCGAAGCGGTCGCGCAGGCCGCCCTCCGTGAGCAGCACGCGCGCGCCAGCGTCCTCCAGCATGAAGGCGAGGCGCTCGGCCGGGTACTGCGGGTCCAGCGGCAGGTAGGCGCCGCCGGCCTTGAGGATCGCCAGCAGCCCGACGACCAGGCCGGGGCCGCGCTCCACGCAGATCCCCACGCGCGCGTCCGGCCCCACGCCGCGGGCGGCGAGGACGCGGGCGAGGGCGTCGGAGCGGGCGTGCAGCTCGGCGTAGGTCAGCGTCTCGGCGCCCGCGACCAGGGCGACGGCGTCCGGGGTGCGCTCGGCCTGCTCCGCGAACAGCTCGTGCACGCAGCGCGCGTCCGGCGCTTCCGCGCCTCCCGAGCGGCTCCATTCCTCCAGCAGCAGGGTGCGCTCGGCGGCGCCGGCGAGCTCCAGGGCGGAGAGGCGGCGGTCCGGGTCGGCCGCCAGCGCGTCGAGCACGGCGCGGAAGTGGCCCAGCATCCGCCGGACGGTGGCCGGCTCCCACAGCTCGGAGCGGTACAGCAGCGCGCCGCCGATCCCCCCGCCGTCCTCCCACAGGACGAGGCTCAGGTCGAACTTGGCGGCGGAGTTTCCGGTCCCCAGCCCCTCCACCCGCACGCCGCCGAAGTCCGCTTCGCCCTCGCCCGCGGTCTGGAGGGCGAAGAGCACCTGGAAGAGCGGCGAGTGGCTGAGGGAGCGCTCCGGCTGGAGCTCCTCCACCAGGCGCTCGAAGGGGACGTCCTGGTGCTCGTAGGCGCCCAGCGTGGCCTCGCGCACCCGGCGCAGCACCTCGCGCAGCTCCGGGTCGCCGGACAGGTCGGTGCGCAGGACGAGCGTGTTGACGAAGAAGCCGATCAGCCCCTCGGTCTCGCCGCGCGTGCGGCCCGCGATGGGGCTGCCGACGACCACGTCGTCCGTGCCCGCGTACTTCGACAGCAGCAGCTGGAAGGCGGCGAGCAGCGTCATGTACAGCGTGGCGCCCTCGCCGCGTCCCAGCGCCCGGAGCCGCTCCACCAGCTCGCGCGGCAGCTCCACGGGCTCCTGCGCGCCCCCGTGCGACTGCACGGCGGGGCGGGCGCGGTCCGTCGGCAGCTCCAGCTGGGCGGGGGCGCCGGCCAGGCGCCCGCGCCAGTACGCCAGCTGGCGCTCCAGCGCCTCGCCGCGCAGCTGCTCGCGCTGCCACACGGCGAAGTCGGCGTACTGCACCGGCAGCGGCGCCAGCGGCGACTCCCGCCCGTCGCGGAAGGCCGTGTACAGCGCCGACAGCTCGCGCAGGAGCACGCCCATGCTCCAGCCGTCGCTGACGACGTGGTGCATGCTCATCAGCAGCGCATGCTCCCCGTCCGCCAGGCGCAGCAGCCGGGCGCGGAACAGGGGCCCCACCTCCAGGTCGAACGGGCGCGCGGCCTCCTCCCGGGCGCGGCGCTCCACCTCCGCGGCGCGCTCCGCCGCGCCGAGCGCGGACAGGTCCTCGACCGGCAGCGCGAAGCCCTGGAAGGGGAGGACGATCTGCGCCGGGCCGCCGCCGCTCTCCGCGAAGCGCGTGCGCAGCGTCTCGTGCCGCCGCACGACCTCGGCGAGCGCCGTCTCAAGCGCGGCCGCGTCCAGGGCGCCGGCGAGCCGCCAGGCCACGGGGATGTTGTACAGCGTGCTTCCCGGCTCCAGCCGGTCCAGGAACCAGAGCCGCTCCTGCGCGAAGGAGAGGGGCAGGGGACCCGTGCGCTCCACGGGGACCACGGGCGGCAGCTGCGGCAGCCCGGCGCGGCGGAGCGCCTCCACCCGCGCGGCCTGCTCCTCCACCGTGGGACCCTCGAAGAAGGCCCGCAGCGGCAATTCCACGCCGAACACGTCGCGGATGCGCGACACCACGCGCATGGCCAGCAGCGAGTGCCCGCCCAGGTCGAAGAACCTCGCCCGCGCCCCGATCCCCCCGGTCCCCAGCACCTCCGTCCAGATCCCCGCCAGCACCTCCTCCACCGGGGTGCGCGGCGCTACCCGGTCGGCACCCGGGGCGAAGTCCGGCGCCGGCAGGGCGCGCCGGTCCAGCTTGCCGTTGGGCGTCAGCGGCAGCCGGTCCAGGACGACGACGGCCGCCGGGACCATGTACTCCGGCAGGCTCCGCCGCAGCTCCTCCCGCAGCGCCTCCGCGTCGGTCTCGCCCACCACGTACGCCGCCAGGCGCCGGTCCCCCGGCGCGTCCTCGCGCACGACCACCGCGCAGTCGGCCACGCCGCCCTGCCGGCGCAGCGCCGCCTCGATCTCGCCCAGCTCGATGCGGAAGCCGCGCACCTTGACCTGGCCGTCGATGCGGCCCAGGAACTCCAGCTCCCCCGCGGCCGTCCAGCGCACCCGGTCGCCGGTGCGGTACATGCGCGCTCCCGGCTCGGCGGCGAGCGCCTCCGGCACGAAGCGCTCGGCGGTCAGGTCGGCGCGGCCCAGGTAGCCGCGCGCCACCCCCACGCCCCCGATGTACAGCTCGCCGGGCACCCCCACCGGCTGCGGCCGCATCCCCGCGTCCAGCACGTGCAGGCGCGTGTTGGGCAGCGCCCGCCCGATGGTGGGCCGGCGCCCCGGCGCGCACTCGGCCACGCTGGCGCGCACCGTGGCCTCCGTGGGCCCGTACACGTTGAAGAAGCGGCGCCCCGGCGCCCAGCGCTCCACCAGCTCCGCCGGGCACTCCTCGCCGCCCACGACCAGGGTGCGCAGCGCCGGCAGCTCCGCCGCGGGCATTGCGCCCAGCGCCGTGGGGGTGAACTTGGCGTTGGTGATCCCCCACTCGCGCATCCGCTCCGCCAGCGGGGCGCCCGGGAGCATGGCGTCGCGGGGGCCCATGTACAGCTCCGCGCCGGAGGCGAGCGAGATGAAGATCTCGGCCACCGCGGTGTCGAAGTGCAGCGGGGCGAACTGGAGGACGCGCTCCCCGGGGCCCGCGGCGAAGGTGCGGGCCTGGGCGTGCACCAGGTTGCAGGCGCCGCCGTGCTGCACCAGCACGCCCTTGGGGCGGCCGGTGCTGCCGGAGGTGTAGAGCACGTAGGCAAGGCTCTCGGGCGTGGCCCCGCCGCGGGGGCGCTCGGCGCTCTCCGCGGCGATGGCGGCGGCCTCCGCGTCCAGGCAGAGCGCGGGCGCGCCGCCGGGGAGCGGGCCCTCGAAGGCGGCGTGGGTGAGCAGGAGGGGGGCGCCGGAGTCGGCGAGCATCGCCTCCAGCCGCGCGGCCGGGGCGGCCGGGTCGAGCGAGAGGTAGGCGCCGCCGGCCTTGAGGACGGCCAGCACGGCCACGATCAGCTCGGGGCTGCGCTCCATGCAGAGGGCAACCGGCACCTCGGGCCCCACGCCGCGGCGGCGCAGGTGGTGGGCGAGGCGGTTCGCGGCCTCGTCCAGCCCGGCGAAGGTGACGACCCGCCCGGCGAAGCGCAGGGCGGCGGCCGCGGGGGTGCGGTCGGCCTGCTCCTCGAAGAGGTGGTGGAGGCAGCGGTCGGAGGGATACGCCGCCCCGGTGCGGTTCCACTCCTCGAGCTGCGCGCGCTCTTCCGGCGCGACCATCTCCAGATCCGAGAGGCGCATGTCGGCATCTCCGGCGACCCTTTCCAGCACGCGCTCCAGGTGCGTGAGCATCCGCACGACGGTGGCGCGCTCGAACAGGTCGGTGTTGTAGGTTAGACCGCCTCGAAGGCCGCCGGCGGCGGCCTCGAGGCTCAGGGAAAGGTCGAACTTTGCCGTCTCGATCGGCACGTCCACCGGGGCGAGGCCCAGCCCCGGGAGGCCGGCGCCGTCGCCGTCGTCGTCCAGCAGGGTGAGCGTGACCTGGAAGAGCGGCGCATGGCCCAGGCTGCGCTCGGGGGCCAGCTCCTCCACCAGGCGCTCGAAGGGGAGGTCCTGGTGCTCGTACGCGCCCAGCGTGGTCTCGCGCACCCGGCGCAGGGTCTCGCGGAACGCCGGGTCGCCGGACAGGTCCGTGCGGAGGACGAGGGTGTTGACGAAGAAGCCGATCAGCCCCTCGGTCTCCCCGCGCGTCCGCCCGGCGACGGGGCTGCCGACGACCACGTCCTCGCTCCCCGAGTACCTCGCCAGCAGCAGCTGGAAGGCGCCCAGCAGCGTCATGAACAGCGTGGCGCCCTCGGCGCGCCCCAGCGCCCTGACCCGCTCCACCAGCCCGGCGGACAGCTCCAGCGGCTCGAACGCGCCCCGGTGCGACTGCACCGGGGGGCGGGGACGGTCCGTGGGCAGCTCCAGCAGCGCGGGGGCGTCCGCCAGGCGCCCGCGCCAGTACGCCAGCTGCCGCTCCAGCGCCTCGCCCCGCAGGTGCTCGCGCTGCCAGGCGGCGTAGTCGGCGTACTGCACCGGCAGCGGGGCCAGCGGCGACCCGCGGCCCTCCCGGAAGGCCGTGTACAGCGCGGACAGCTCGCGCAGGAGCACGCCGCGGCTCCAGGCGTCGCTCGCCACGTGGTGCATGCACAGCAGCAGCACGTGCTCGTCGTCCGCGAGCCGCAGCAGCCGCGCGCGGAACGGCGCGCCCGCGGCCAGGTCGAAGGGCCACGCCGCCTCCGCGGCCACGCGCCGCCGCGCCTCCTCTTCGCGCTCCGCCTCGCCCAGCGCGGACAGGTCGGCCACGGGGAGCGCGAAGCCGGCGAAGGGCGCCACCGCCTGCGCGGGGACCCCGTCCGCCGCGGCGAACACCGTCCGCAGCGCCTCGTGCCGCCGGACGATCTCGCCCAGTGCGCGCGCCAGCGCCGCGGCGTCCAGCGCGCCGGCCAGGCGCCACGCCATGGGGACGTTGTAGACGGTGCTCCCCGGCTCCAGCCGGTCCAGGAACCAGAGCCGCTCCTGGGCGAAGGAGAGGGGCAGGGGACCCGTGCGCTCCACGGGCGCCACCGGCGGGAGCTGCGGCAGCCCGGCGCGGCGCAGCGCCTCCACCCGCGCGGCCAGCTCCGCGACGGTGGGGGCGGCGAACAGCTCGCGCAGCGGCAGCTCGATCCCGAACGTCTCGCGGACGCGCGAGACCACCCGCGTGGCCAGCAGCGAGTGCCCGCCCAGCGCGAAGAAGCCGTCCCGCGCGCCCACCCGCTCGACGCGAAGCACGTCCGCCCAGATCCCCGCCAGCACCTCCTCGGTGGCGGTGCGCGGCGCCGCGTAGTCGTCGCCGCCCGGGGCGGGCTCCGGGGCGGGGAGCGCCCGCCGGTCCACCTTGCCGTTGGGCGTCAGCGGCAGCGCCGGCAGCACCACGACCGCGGCCGGCACCATGTACGCCGGCAGCCGCCGCCGCACGTGCTCCCGCAGCTCCGCCGCCGGGACGGCGCCGCCCTCCGCGAGCGCCACGTAGGCCACCAGGCGCGCCTGTCCCGGCGCGTCCTCCCGCGCCAGCACGAGCGCCTCCCGCACGGCGCCGTGCTCCACCAGCGCCGCCTCCACCTCCCCCGGCTCGATGCGGAAGCCGCGGATCTTGACCTGGAAGTCCGTCCGCCCCAGGAAGAGGAGCTCCCCGCCGGCCGTCCACCGCACCCGGTCGCCCATCCGGTACAGGCGCGCCCCCGGCTCGCCGCCGAAGGGGTCCGGCACGAAGCGCTCGGCGGTCAGCTCCGGCCGCCCCAGGTAGCCCCGCGTCACCTGCATCCCGCCCACGTACGCTTCGCCGGGGACCCCCACGGGGACCGGCTCCATCCACCCGTCCAGCACGTACACGCTCGCGTTGGCGGTCGGCCGCCCCAGCGACGGGGGGCGCGTCCCGTCTGCGGTCTCCAGCACCGTGCAGCGCACGCTGTGCTCGGTGGCCCCCCAGCCGTTGAAGAAGCGGCGCCCCGGCGCCCAGCGCGCCACCACCTCGGCCGAGCACGCTTCCCCGCCGGAGATCACCGCCTCCAGCTCGGGCAGCTCCGCCCGGGGCGTGGCGGCGAGCGCGGAGGGGGTGAGCTTCGCGTGCGTGACGCGCTGCCGCCGCAGCAGCTCCACCAGCTCCTCGCCCGGCATCATCTCCTCGCGCGGCGCCACCACCAGCGTCGCGCCGGTGGACAGCGCCGTGAAGACGTCCAGCACCGAGGCGTCGAAGTGCAGCGGCGCGAAGAGCAGCACCCGCGAGCCGGGGCGGATGCGGAACACGGCGGCGAAGGCCCGGGTGCTGTTGCACACGCCCCGGTGCTGCACCAGCACCCCCTTGGGCCGGCCGGTGGAGCCCGAGGTGTAGATGACGTACGCCAGGCCGTCCGGGTCGACGCCCCCCGCCGGGGGCGACTCCGGCTCCTCCGGGAACGGGTCCGCATCCACCGCCAGGACGGGGGTGCGGTGCCGCGCGGCGGCCTCCGCCGTGGGGGCGTGCGCCAGGACCAGGACGGCGCCGGAGTCGTCCAGCAGGAAGCCCAGGCGGTCGGCGGGGACCCCGGGGTCGAGGGGGACGTACGCGCCGCCGGCCCGGAGCACCCCCAGCAGGGCGACGACCATCTCCAGGGAGGGCTCCATGAGCAGCGCCACCCGCTTCTCCGGCCCGACGCCGCGGCGCCGCAGCGCGTGCGCGGCGCGGCCGGAGCGCCGCTCCAGCTCCGCGTAGGTGAGCGTCCGGTCCCCGAAGGCGAGCGCCGCCGCGCCGGGGGTGCGCGCCGCCTGCTCCTCGAACAGCTCGTGCAGGCGGCTCGGCGGGCACGCGGCCGCGGTGGCGTTCCACTCCTCCAGCACCCGGCGCCGCTCGGCCTCGCCCAGCAGCCGCAGCCGCGACAGGCGCACGTCCGGGTCCGCGGCGACCTGCTCCAGCACGCGCCCCAGGTGCCCCAGCATCCGCGCGGCGGTGGCGCGCTCGAACAGGTCGGTGCTGTACACCAGCCCGCCCGTCAGCCCGTCGCCGGCGGCCTCCAGGCTCAGCGACAGGTCGAACTTGGCCGTCGCCACCCGCACCTCCACCCCGGCGACGCCGAGCCCCGGGAGGGCGCGCGGGGTGATGTCCTCGTCCAGCAGGGCGAGCGTGACCTGGAAGAGCGGCGCGTGCCCCAGGCTGCGCTCCGGGGCGAGCTCCTCCACCAGCCGCTCGAAGGGCACGTCCTGGTGCTCGTACGCGCCCAGCGTGGTCTCGCGCACGCGCCGCAGCAGCTCGCCGAAAGCCGGGTCCCCGGACAGGTCGGTCCTCAGCACCAGCGTGTTGACGAAGAAGCCGATCAGCTCCTCGGTCTCCCGGCGGGTCCGGCCCGCGATGGGGCTGCCGACCACCACGTCGTCCGCGCCGGCGTACCGCGACAGCAGCAGCTGGAACGCGCCCAGGAGCACCATGTACAGCGTCGCCCCCTCCCGGCGCCCCGCCGCCCTGAGCCGCTCCACCAGCCCGCCGGACAGCTCCAGCGGCTCGTGCGCGCCCCGGTGCGACTGCACCGCGGGGCGGGGGTGGTCCGTGGGCAGCTCCAGCAGCGCGGGCGCCCCGGCCAGGCGCTCGCGCCAGTACGCGAGCTGGCCGTCCAGCGCCTCGCCCCGCAGCTGCCCGCGCTGCCAGGCCGCGTAGTCGGCGTACTGCACCGGCAGCGGGGCGAGCGGCGACTCGCGGCCCTCGCGGAAGGCGCCGTACAGCGCGGACAGCTCGCGCAGGAGCACGCCCATGCTCCACCCGTCGCTGACCACGTGGTGCATGCACAGCAGCAGCACGTGGTCGTCGCCGGACAGGCGCAGCAGCCCCGCGCGGAAGAGCGGGCCCGCGGCCAGGTCGAAGGGGCGCGCCGCGTCCTCGCCCGCGCGCCGCAGCACCTCCGCCTCGCGCGCGGCCCCACCTACGGCGGACAGGTCGGCCACGGGGAGCGCGAAGCCGCCGGCGGGCGCGACCGTCTGCACCGGGGCGCCGCCGCGCTCCTCGAAGACGGTGCGCAGGGATTCGTGGCGCGCGACGAGCTCGCCCAGGGCGCGCCCCAGCGCCCGCGCGTCCAGCGCGCCGCCCAGCCGCCAGGCCACGGGGATGTTGTAGACGGCGCTCCCCGGCTCCATGCGGTCCAGGAACCAGAGCCGCTCCTGGGCGAAGGAGAGGGGGAGCGGACCGCCGCGCTCCACGGGCACCACCGGGGGCAGGGCCGGCGCCCCCGCGCGCCGCAGCGCCTCCACCCGCGCGGCGAGCTGCTCTACCGTGGGCGCGGCGAAAACCTCGCGGACCGTCAGCTCCATGCCGAAGGTCTCGCGGACCCGCGCGACGACGCGCATGACCAGCAGCGAGTGGCCGCCCAGCTCGAAGAAGCCGTCCGTCGCGCCGACGCGGTCCACGCGCAGCACGTCCGCCCAGATCCCCGCGAGCACCTGCTCCGTGGGCGTCCGCGGCGCCACGTGGCGCTCCCGGGCGGCGCCGGCCTCCGGGGCCGGCAGCGCACGGCGGTCGGTCTTGCCGTTGGCGGTCAGCGGCAGGCGCTCCAGCGCCACGAAGGCCCCGGGCACCATGTACCCGGGGAGCAGGCCCAGCAGGTGCTCCCGCAGCTCGCCCGCGCCGGGGGCGTCCCCCGCGCAGACCACGTAGGCCACCAGCCGCTTCTCGCCCGGCCGGTCCTCGCGGGCTACCACCACGCACTCCCGGACCGCCGGGTGCCGGAGCAGGGCGCCCTCCACCTCCCCGGGCTCGATGCGGAAGCCACGCACCTTGACCTGGGCGTCGGTCCGCCCGGCGAACTCCAGCCGGCCGTCCGCCCGCCACCGGGCCAGGTCGCCGGTGCGGTACAGGCGCGCGCCCGGCTCGCCGAACGGGTCCGGGACGAACCTCTCGGCCGTCAGCTCCGGCCGCCCCAGGTAGCCGCGCGCCACGGCGGGCCCGCCGATGCACACCTCGCCCGGCACGCCCGTCGGCGCCGGCTCCGAGCGCCGGTCCAGCACGTACACGCGCCGGTCGCCCACCGGCCGCCCCACCGGGATCGACGCCCCCGCGAAGTCCGCCGGCACGGGGAAGCAGGTGGCGAAGACGGTGGTCTCGCTGGGCCCGTAGCCGTTCACCAGGCGCAGCCCCGGGTGCAGCTCCAGCGCGCGCCTGGCGTGCGGCGCGCTCACCGTCTCCCCGCCCGTCATCACCTGCCGTACCCCGGCAAGGAGCTCCGGGCAGGTGTCCACCACCAGGTTGAAGTAGGCCGAGGTCAGCCACAGCGTGTTCACCCCGTGCGCGCGCACCTGCTCGCCCAGCGCGGCCGGCTCCGGGCTCCGCCCCGGACCCAGCACGCAGGTGCCGCCGGACAGCAGCGCCGGCCACAATTCCAGCGTCAGCGCGTCCCAGGAGACGGAGGAGTGCTGGAGGACGACGGTGCTCTCGTCCCAGCGCGCGTACTCCACGCCGCGGAAGAAGCCGGGGATGGCGCGGTGCGGGACCTCGGTGCCCTTGGGCGTGCCGGTGGAGCCCGAGGTGTAGACGACGTATGCCAGGTGGTCGGGAGAAGATAGGGAACAGGGAACAGGGAACAGGGAACAGCCTGCAACTGCCCCGGCTCCGACCTGGTCGTTCTCCCCCTCCCCCCTTGCGGGGGAGGG
>DASVQR010000058.1:0-3710 GCA_036389055.1 Longimicrobiaceae bacterium
ACCCCTCACCCCCCGGCCCCCTCTCCCACAAGGGGAGAGGGGGAGCACGACGGTGCCGAGGAAGGGTCCGCCGTTGCAGGCTGTTCCCTGTTCCCTGTTCCCTGTTCCCTCTCTCTCGCCTACGTCGTCTACACCTCGGGCTCCACGGGGCGGCCCAAGGGCGTGGCGATGACGCAGCGGCCGCTGCTCAACCTGATCGCCTGGCAGCTCCGCGAGTGGAGCGGGCGTCCGGCCGCGCGCACACTCCAGTACGCCTCCGTCAGCTTCGACGTCTCCTTCCAGGAGATGTTCTCCACCTGGGCCTCGGGCGGCGCGCTGGTGGTGGTCCCCGGGGAGACGCGCGGCGACATGGCCGCGCTGGCCCGGCTGCTGGAGCGGGAGCGGATCGAGCGCGTCTTCCTCCCCTTCGTCGCGCTCCAGCACCTGGCGGAGGCCGCGCTGGAGGGGGGGATCCGCCCGGCCTCCCTGCGCGAGCTGGTGACCGCGGGCGAGCAGCTCCGCGTCACCGGGCCCATCCGCGCCTGGCTGGCGGCGATGCCCGGGTGCGAGCTGACGAACCAGTACGGCCCGTCGGAGACGCACGTCGTCTCGTCGCTGAAGCTGGCGGGCGAGCCGGCGGGGTGGCCGGCGCTCCCCGGCATCGGCGCGCCCATCTCCAACACCCGGCTGTACGTGCTGGACCCGTCGCTCCAGCCCCTCCCCCCGGGGGTGCCGGGCGAGCTCCACGTGGGCGGCGACGGGCTGGCGCGCGGCTACCTGGGCCGCCCCGAGGCGACGGCCGCGCGGTTCGTCCCGGACCCGTTCGGCGCGGACCCGGGCGGGCGGCTGTACCGCACCGGGGACCGGGCGCGCTGGCTCGCGGGCGGCGGGCTGGAGTTCCTGGGCCGGGTGGACCAGCAGGTCAAGGTGCGCGGCTTCCGCGTGGAGCCCGGGGAGGTGGAAGCCGTGCTGGAGGCCCACCCCGCCGTGCGCCAGGCGCTGGTCCACGTGTGGGAGGACTCGCCCGGAGACCGGCGGCTGGTGGGCTACGTCGTCCCGGAGCCGGAGGCGGGCGCGCCGGACGCCGCCGGGCTGCGCGGCTTCCTGGCGGAGCGCCTCCCGGAATACATGGTCCCGTCGGCGTTCGTGGTGCTGGAGGGGCTTCCGCTGACGCCGAGCGGCAAGATCGACCGCCGCGGGCTCCCGGCCCCGGGCGCGGGCCGGAGCCGGCCGTACGCGGCTCCCCGCGTCCCGGCGGAGGAGGTGCTCTGCGGCATCTTCCTCGACGTGCTTGGCTCCCGCCGCGAGGCGCGGCCCGGCCGGGTGGGGATCGACGACGACTTCTTCGAGCTGGGCGGCCACTCCCTCCTCGCGACGCAGGTGGTCTCCCGGGTGCGGCAGGCGTTCGGCGTCGAGCTGCCGCTGCGGACCCTGTTCGAGGCACCCACGGTGGCCGGGCTGGCGGGGCGCATCGCCCTGCTCCGGACCGGGGGCGATGCCGTGCAGGCGCCGCCGCTGGTCGCCCTGCCGCGCGACGGCTCGCCGCTGCCGCTTTCGTTCGCGCAGCAGCGGCTGTGGTTCATCGACCAGCTCCAGCCCGGGAGCGCCGCCTACAACATGCCCTTCGCGCTGCGCCTGCGGGGCCGCTTCCAGCCGGCCGTGCTGGAGCGGGCGGTCGCGGAGATCGTGCGGCGCCACGAGACGCTGCGCACCGTGTTCGCCGTCGTGGACGGCGAGCCGGTGCAGGTGGTCCGCGACGCGGCGCCGGCCGCCCTGCCGGTGGCGGAGCTGCGGGGCCTGCCGGCGGAGCGGCGCGGGGCGGAGCTCCGCCGGATCGCCCTGGAGGAGGCCGCGCGGCCCTTCGACCTGGCCGCGGGCCCGCTGCTGCGCGTGTCCGCGGTGCGGCTGGACGACGCGGAGTGGGCGGTGCTCTTCACCCTGCACCACGTCGTCTCGGACGCCTGGTCCATGGGCGTCCTGGTCCGCGAGGTCTCGGCGCTGTACGACGCGCTGGCGACGGGGCGCGCGGCGGGGCTCCCGGCGCTGCCGGTGCAGTACGCGGACTACGCCGCCTGGCAGCGCGGCTGGCTCGCGGGAGAGGCGCTGGAGGCGATGCTCGGCTTCTGGCGCGAACGGCTGCGGGGCGCTCCGCCCCTGCTGGAGCTGCCGACGGACCGGCCGCGCACGCAGGCGCGGGACCCGCGTGGCGCCGGCGTCGGCGTCCACCTCCCCGCGGACGTCTCGGCCGGGCTGCGGGCGCTGTCGCGGCGCGAGGGGGCCACGGCGTTCATGGCGCTGCTGGCGGCCTGGCAGCTCCTGCTGTCGCGCTACGCGGGGCAGGAGGACGTCGTCGTGGGCACCCCCGTCGCCGGGCGCACGCACCTGGAGACGGAGCCGCTGATCGGCTTCTTCGTCAACACGCTGGTGCTGCGGACGGACCTCTCGGGCGATCCGACGTTCCGCGAGCTGCTGGGCCGCGTCCGGGAAACGACGCTGGGGGCGTACCAGCACCAGGAGATCCCCTTCGAGCGCCTGGTGGAGGAGCTTGCCCCGGAGCGGAGCCTTGCCCACTCGCCGCTCTTCCAGGTGATGTTCGCCCTGCAGAACGACGAGCGCGGCGAGCTGCGCATGGGCGGGCTGGAGATGGAGCCCCTGGCGGCCGGCGGGGAGGAGACGCCCAAGTTCGACCTGACGCTCACCCTGGCCGAGGGCGAGGAGGGCTTCGCCGGCTCGCTCTCCTTCCGCGCGGAGCTGTGGGAGCGCGCGACCATGGAGCGGATGGCCGGGCACTTCGCCCGCCTGGCGGGGGCGCTGGTCGCGGACCCCGCCCGTCCGGTCGCCGCGGTGGCCTTTGTCACGGACGAGGAGCGCGCGCAGCTGCTGACGGAGTGGGGCGCGGCCCCGCACGACGACCCCGGCGGCGCCTGCATCCACCACCTGTTCGCCGCGCAGGCGCGGCGCACCCCCGACGCCGTCGCCGTGGCGCACCGGGGCAGGGAGGTGACGTACGCGGAGCTGGACCGCGCCGCCAACCGGCTCGCGCACGCGCTCCGCGGGCGGGGCGTGGGGCCGGAGTCGCGCGTGGGCGTGTGCATGCGCCGCAGGCCGGCCGCGCTGGCGGCGCTGCTCGGGGTGCTCAAGGCCGGCGGCGCGTACGTGCCGCTCGACCCGGAGCTCCCGGCCGGGCGCATCGCCGTGGTGCTGGAGGAGGCGGGGGCCCGCCACGCCGTCGTGGAATCGGCGCTGGCCGGCCGCATCCCGGCCTGCGTGGACGTGCTCGCGCTGGACGCGGAGGCGGACTCCGTCGCCGGCGAGGCGGACGACGCGCCGGAGACCGGCGTGGCGCCGGACAACCTGGCCTACGTGATCTTCACCTCCGGCTCCACCGGACGGCCCAAGGGAGTGGCGATCCAGCACCGCGGGACCTCCGTCTTCCTCCACTTCATGCGGCAGCTGGTCCCGGCCGAGGAGCGGGCGTCGGTGCTGGGGGCGACCTCCTTCAGCTTCGACGTGTCCGTCGCCGAGGTCTTCGGCACGCTCTGCTGGGGCGGAAAGCTGGTGCTGGTGGACAGCGCGCTCGACCTCCCCTCCGTGGCCGACCAGGACGTGCGGCTGGCGGTGATGGTGCCCACCGCGGCGGCGGAGCTGCTGCGCGGCGGCGGCATCCCGCGCAGCGTGCGGGCGTTCAACCTGGGGGGGGAGGCGCTCCCGGCGGAGCTGGCGCAGGCGCT
>DASVQR010000059.1:0-19209 GCA_036389055.1 Longimicrobiaceae bacterium
CCGCTCACACCAGCCCCGCCACGGCGGCGCCCACCCCGTACGATACCGCGGCCGCCGCCGTTCCCACCAGCAGCATCTCCAGCCCGGCGCGCCACCAGCGGAGCGAGGTCACCAGCGAGCGGAGCGCCCCCACCACGAACAGCGTCACCAGCGTCATGGCCACGGCGACCCGGAGGCGCAGCTCCGGCGGGGCGAGCACGTAGGGGACCAGCGGCACGCTCCCCGCCAGCACGAAGGCGCCCAGCGTGGCCGCGCCGTGGCGCGCGGGAAAGGGCTCCTGCATCTCCTCGCCGCGGGTGGCGCGCACCGCCTCCTCCGAGCGGATGGACAGGAAGCTGCTCGCGCCCATGGAGAAGCCGTCCGCCAGCAGGTTGGCCACGCCCAGGATGATGGCGGTGCGCGGCTCCAGCGCGGCGCCCGCCACGCCGGTCACCACCGCGAAGGTGGTGATGATGCCGTCGTTGGCGCCGTACACCAGGTCGCGCAGGTAGTGGCGCACCAGCTCCGCCCCCGCCGGCGGCTCGTGGGTGCGGCGCAGCTCCCGCAGCTCGGGGGAGGCGGCCACCTGCTACTCCGCGGCGCCGGCGGGGAGCGCCTCGCGCCCCGTCACGTCCTGCGCGGCGATGCGGAAGACCACCTGGCGGAAGGCGGCGGGGTCGTCCGGGGTGAAGGCCTCCGGCATCAGGCGGCGCAGCAGCGCCACGGCCTGCTCCCATTCCCGCCGCTCGTCCTCCACGCCGTCCGGGGGGACGGTGTAGAAGCCGCCGTGCACCACCACGCTGCGCCAGCGGAACAGCTCCTCGGCCTCGTCCACCTCGAAGGCCACGGGCCACCAGGTCTCTCCCGTGGCCTCCAGCAGGGCGCCGTGGTGGGTGCGGCCGTAGATCCAGCCGTCCTCGTAGACGTAGTGGACGGGCTGGATGTCGATGCGGTTGCCCCGGGCGTAGGCGATGCGGCCCACCTGGTTGCGCGCCAGCAGGGCGTCGCACTCGGCGCGGTCCAGGGTGCGGAACTCGGGCGTGGGCGTGGTGCTCACCTTTTGTGCATCCTCGGTTTTGGGGACGACGGTGGTCTCCGGGCGGTTCGTGCCGCAAGACCGCGTCCAGTTCGCGAAGGATGGACGGCTTTGTACTGCTGGTTCGGGCGTGCCCCCGGCTGCGCCGGGGTCGGCTTCGACTCCGTAGGCGAGCAAACAACGCTCGCCAACGGAGTCGAGCCCCGGCGGAAACTGCCCCGCCGGGTCTCGCCCCTTCGGGCCGAAATCCCTCACGCGGGTCCGCGCTGGCGTCCTCACGGGAAGGATACCCCGGCCGCGCGTGGTGCTCCGTCAGGGTCGGGCCGAAATTCCGACGGGGGATCCCGGCGGGTGCGGGGGCGACGCGTGGGGAGAACTCCCACGCGGCTCACCGGACGCAGCGGGGCCCCGGCGCGATGCGTCGGGGCCCCGCCGTACGCGGCTTGCACTCCGTCTTGGGCCGACATCCCTCATGCGACGACAGGCCCCCTCCCCCGGCCCCTCCCCCGCAAGCAGGGGAGGGGAGAAATGCTTGCCCCAATTGGATATCCCGCAGTTGCCCCCTCTCCCAGAATTGGGAGAGGGTGGCGAGCCTCAAGCGAGCCGGGTGAGGGCCGCCGTTGCCGTTGCAGGCTGTTCCCTGTTCCCTGTTCCCTGTTCCCTATCCCCTCCCGTCTCCCGCGAAGCGCGCGATCTCGCCCAGCAGCTGCCCGGCGGTGAACGGCTTGGGGATGTAGCCGTCGAAGCCGCGCTCCAGCATGTCGTCGCGGGTGCGGCCCATCACGTCGGCGGTGATGGCGACCACCGGGATGGCGCGGGTCTCGTCGTCGCCCTTGAGCCGCTCCAGCGCCTCCAGGCCGGTCATCACCGGCATCATGATGTCCATCAGGATCACGTCCGGGCGGCTCTCGCGGGCCGCCTGCACGGCTTCCTGGCCGTCCATGGCGTGCAGCACGGCGTAGCCGTAGCCCTCCAGCACGTCGCCCAGCACGGTGTGGAGGAGGCGCTCGTCGTCGGCGAGGAGGACGCGCCGGGGGCCGCCCTGCGGCGGGGAATGGTCGTGCGGCATTTTCGGGGGAGCGCGACGCGGCGCGGTCGGGGGAATGGTCGTCCGGAGCGGTGCTCGGCCGGGGAATCGCGGGTGGCGACCGCAAGCCACCTGCCACCCCGCGGCTGCGCGCGGCACCCCCGTCGGGGCGGAGGCTATGTAGTCTACAGTGGGAACAGGTCCGCCGCACCTGTGGCTCCGGTGCAGCACGCACGTCGCGCAGCGCGGGCGTGCCGCGGGCGCGGCGCCCCTCCCCGGACGCGTCAACGCCCTGCCCCGGCGCCGATTGCGCGGGCGCGGGGCGCGCGGCGGCGCGGCGCGGGGACCCGCGGGACGCGCGCCCGAAACGTGCAGAAACGTGCGTCTCGGAAGCTCCCGATCCGCCATGCGCTCCCTCCCCGGCCGCCGCGCCGGGGACCCGGAGGGCGCATGGCGTCCCGCTTCCACGGCGACCGGTCGCGGCGCGTCCTGCCCCGGATCCGACGGCACTCACCCGGAGTCAGAGCCAGGGCAAAGGTCCCCCCCTCTCCATGACATTCGTCCGGCACGCGCACGACCCCTTCATCGCCGCCCTCCTCCAGAGCATCGACGACCACGCCGTATTCACCGTGGACCACGCCGGGTACGTCACCCGCTGGAACGCGGTGGCGGAGCGCGTCACCGGCTTCGCCGCCGACGAGGTGGTGGGCAGGCACGTGGGCGCGCTGGCCGGCAACGGCGACGGCGGCGAGGACGACTACGAGCGGGTGCTGCAGCAGGCGGCGCAGGCCGGGCGGCTGGAGGTGGAGCGCGAGTGGCGGCGCAAGGGCGGCGGCACCTTCCGCGCGGCCGGGCGGATCACCGCCATCCGCGGCGAACGCGGCGACCTGCTCGGCTTCGTGGCCGTGCTCCGCGACCCCGACGGCGGCGGCGAGGTCCCCGACGCGTGGCGGGCCGCCTCCCCCGCGCCGGCGCTGGACTCCTTCCTGGCGCTGTACCCCGACCCGGCCGCCGCCTTCGACGCCGAGGCCCGCTTCGTCCAGGCCAACGCCGCCTGGGAGGCGCTCGCGGGCGCGGCCCCCGGCTCGCTCGCCGGCACCTCGCTGCTCCTGCGCGTCGCCCCCGAGGACCGCCGCCGCCTGCTGGACGCCTTCCACCAGGCGTCCCGCGGCGAGGCGCAGCGCCTGGACGTCGCCCTGGCGGACGGCGGCGGGCTGGGCCTCACCTGCTTTCCGCGCCCGGACGGGGACGGCGCGGCCGGGCTCTGGGCGGTGGCGCGCGACGCCCGCGCCCTGCGCGCCGCCGACGAGGCGCTGCGGCGCGACGAGGCGTTCTTCCGCGGCATGGTGGAGGGGATGGGGGGGGCGTTCTTCTACAGCCTGGACGCCGGGGGCCGCTTCGGGTACCTGTCCCCCGGCGTCAAGCAGGTGCTCGGCTACCGCCCCGAGGAGCTGGCCGGCCTGTCGTTCGGCGACCTGCTGGAGACGCCCGCCGCCGACCCGCCCGCCGGGGCCCGCCCGCGCACCGCCACGCTGGCGCTCCGCCACCGCGACGGGCGCCGGGTGCAGGTGGAGACCGCCGAGGCCCCGCCCGCCGGGGACGGCGAGGGCGCGGCGCTGCACGGCTTCGCCCGCGACGTCACCCGCGCCCGCGAGGCCGAGGAGCGGCTGCTGCGCGGCTCGCTGGAGGACGCCCTCACCGGGCTCCCCGGGCGCGCCGTGTTCATGGACCGGCTGGCGCACGCCGCCCGCCGCGGGGTGCGCCGCCCGCAGGAGCGGCACGGGCTGCTGCTGGTGGACCTGGACCGCTTCGGGCTGGTCAACGACGCCATGGGGCGCGAGCTGGGCGACCTGCTGCTGGTGGAGGTGGCCCGCCGCCTCCGCCGCTGCGTGCGCCCCGGCGACACCCTGTGCCGGCTGCGCAGCGACGAGTTCGGGCTGCTGCTGGAAGGGCTCGCGGGCCCCGAGGCGGCGATCGGCGTGGCCGAGCGGATCGGGCGGGCGCTCGCCTCGCCCTTCCGCCTGCGCTCGCACGAGCTGCAGGTGGGCGCCAGCATCGGCATCGCCCTGGGGGGCCCCGCCGGCGCCGAGCCCGAGGAATTGCTGCGCGACGCCGCCGTGGCGCTGGGCGAGGCCCGGGCGCGCGGCGGCGCCGGCTACGAGCTGGCCGGGAGCGAGCTGCGCGCCGGCGTCCGCTCGCGCGCCGAGCGCGAGGAGGAATTGCGGCGCGCCATCGAGCGCAACGAGCTGGCGCTGGTCTACCAGCCGGTGGTGTCGCTGCGCACCGGCGACGTCACCGGCTTCGAGGCGCTGGTCCGCTGGCGCCACCCCGAGCGCGGCACGGTGCACCCCGCCGAGTTCCTCCCGCTGGCCGAGGACACCGGGCTGATCCTCGCCGTGGACCGCTGGGTGCTGGGCGAGGCGTGCCGCCGGCTGCGCAGCTGGCAGGACGAGTTCCCCGACCGCGAGTGCCGCATCAGCGTCAACCTGTCCGGGCGCCAGCTCGCCTCCCCCGGCGCCGCCGACCGCATCCGCGGCGCGCTGGAGGAATGCTCCGTCCCCCCGCTCTCCCTGCAGGTGGAGGTGCGCGAGGACTCGCTGGCCGAGGGCGAGGAGCTTTCCGCCGCGGTGCTGCGGCGCATCGACGAGCTGGGGGTGCGGGTGCAGCTGGACGACTTCGGCGGCGGCGACGGCTCGCTCACCCGGCTGCGGCGCATCCCCGCACGCGTCCTCAAGATCGACCCGGCGAACCTGGAGGGCGGCGACGACATGGTCCGCGCCGCCGTGGGCATGGCCCACTCGCTGGACATCTCCGTGGTGGCGCAGGGGATCGAGACCACCGAGCAGCTGGACCGGCTCCGCGCCATGGACTTCGACTTCGGCCAGGGCTACCTGTTCTCCGAGCCCGTGGACGGCGACCTGGCCGCCCTCCTCCTCAGCCGCAGGCTACCCCTGTAGGGCCCGCCGACGCCGGGAACGGGTGGGGCGCCCCGCTTGCGCGCTTTCGTGCGCCGGCCCAGATTCCAGCCTCCCCCAACAGCCCCGGAACGAAATGATCAATCCCACACGCCTGCGTCTGCTCAAGCAGGAAGTCGAGTGCATGAGCCGCTTCGGGCTCGCCATCGTCGACGAGCTCGACGCGTCCATCGGGACCCCCGCCCAGAGGGACGCTCCCATCCTGGTGCAGGAGATCATCTCCATCGCGGTCAAGGTCTCGTACCTGCTGTGGCGCTTCGGGCGCCGCGTCACCGACAAGCACGGGCAGGCCGAGGCCGACCACCTGTACCGGATGCTGGGGCTGTCGGACGCCTCCCCGCTCTCCCCCGCCAACCTGTCCAGGCTCACGGAGATGCTCTCCGCCTCCACCGAGGACCTGGAGGCGGCGGTGAACCCGGAGCTGATGACGATCACGGTGCAGGGCGTGATGTACCCGCTGCGGCCCATCCTCACTGGCCTGCGCGAGCTGCACGCCGACCTGGTGGAGTCGCTGGCCGAGCCGGCCCCCGAGGGCGCCGGCCTCCAGGCCGGGGGCTGAGCGCGCCACCGGACCCGGCCCGCCCGGGTCCGGCCCCGCCGCGGTGTCGGCGCGGCCCCGCACCCGTTGCACGGGCTCCACTCTTCCGCCCCCCGCGCCGTCCGCCGTCCGCGCCGCACCCGCGGTGCGACTCCCTCAAGTCGTTCCCCGGCAACACCCTGGCCCGGCGCCCCGGGATCCGCCCCCCGGGTGCACCTCTTGCCTTTTGCTCCGCCGACGCCGGGCCGCAGCTTCGCGCCCCGTCCCGCACACACCCGCAACGCCTCCGTCCATGACTGCTCCCCGTGTCCTGATCCGCGAAACCGCCTCCGAGCCGGAGGTCCGCACCGCACCCGCCCGCCTGTCGGGCGCCTGGGGGCTGCTCGTCCCCACCGGGCTGGTCTTCACCCTGGTGGGCGCGGCCGACCTGGCGCTGGTCTGGTACCCGCTGGGGTTCGGGCAGGCGGAGTGGGAGTTCGGGTCGGTGACCTCCATGCTGAACGGGCTCCCCGTGCTGGTGATGGGGCTGGCGTTCCTGGGGATGGCCGCGGTGGCCGGCGGGCGCCGCTGGACGGGGCGGGGGATCGCCCTGGTGCTGGCGCTGCTGGCCGTGACGGTGGTGATGATGGGCGCGCTGTACGCGACCACGGTTCCCATCGCGCTCAAGGCGGCGCCCAACGCGATGGTGGCGCTCGGGCTCAAGAAGGCGATCGCCAAGACCACCATCCAGGCGGCGGCGTACCCGGTGCTGCTGGTGTGGATGGCGGTGGCTACGTGGCGGCGCTCGGGTCTGTAAAGCAACGGCAGAACAGATCGATTTGGGCGTGCCCCCGGCTGCGCCGGGGTCGGGCTTCGCGCGCGGTAACGCACGAAACTACCGTGCGTAACCGCGGCGAGCCCCAACGGTACTGCTGTTGGGTCTCGCCCCTCCGGGCGCGAATCCCTCACGCGGTCGGCATCTCTTGGTGACGACAAGGGCCCCTGGCATTCGCCGGGGGCCCTTCGCGCGTCCAGGTCCCGGGGCCACCGTCCCGCGATGCTCGGCAGGGAGGTGGGGGGAGGGTCCGCAGGCGGTGCGTTTGTTCGAAGCCAGCGTGATCCCGCGGACGCAGGCGGAGGGCCGGCGAGTGCTCTGACGAGTCCCTTCGGGGTTCGCACTGCTGGAGGAGCCTCCCCCCGCCGACCACCAACCATCGCACCTCCCGAAGCGCCCCGCCGTTCGCCGGTGCCCCGCGCACCGGGCGCAGCCCAGTGCCTCGTAAACGCCGGCGGGGCGGCCGGGATCACTCCCGGCCGCCCCGCCTTACGTGTCCGTCTACCTGCGCCGCCCGCGTCAGGTCGGTCCGACGACGGCCTCGTTGGAGGGGGCCGAGCAGACCTTGCCGTTGCACGCCCGCACCTGGTAAGCGTAGGCGGTGCCCACCGCGGCGGTGATGTCCACGAACTCCCTCACCCCCGCGCCCACGGCCCCCACCTCCACGGCGGCCGAGGAGACGCCGCCGCGCCGCTCGATGCGGAACGTGGTCTCGTTGGCGCTGTTGTCCGCCCAGGTGACGCGCACCCCGGCCGGGACGCGCGCCGCGGCGGCGCCGGAGGGGGCGGCGGGGCGGAAGGGCGAGTTCTCGCCCACCACCTCCAGGCTGGTGCCGGTGTTGGGGCGCAGCCACCAGGCGCCCGCCGCCGTCCCGGGCACCACCACCGCCGTGAGGTTGACCACCAGGCCGGGGATGAAGCGGCTGTTCGCGAAGCCGATGTTGCTTCCGACGAAGACGTCCACCGGGCCCGAGCCGTCGTCCAGGCGCAGGAAGGAGCGCCCCTCCGAGTTGACCGTGTCCACCAGCGTCGCGTTCCTCACCTGCACCTGCGTGCCGTCCAGGGTGCCGCCGCCGCCCGCGGCGGCCGTCGCGGTGGAGAGCACCGAGGGCGCGGGGAGGCTGATGATGGAGGTCAGCACGAAGAGCGTCGCGTTGTCCAGGATCGGCTGGCCGCGGAAGCGGCCGGTGGTCCCCAGCACGCGCACGCTGTCGCCCGGCAGGTTGTTGGGGTCGATGCTGGAGGGCGACTGGAGCCGCGTGGCGCGGATGGCGCGCCCGCCGCTGCCGATGTGCGCCGTGTCGGCGTAGGCCGCCACCACCAGCCCCTCCACGAACACCCGCCGCCCCGCCGGGAGGGCGCGGGCCTGCTCCACCGTCAGGCGGGGGAAGCTCACCGGCACGGCGACGATGGTCGTGGAGTCCGGCCCCACCGGCACGTCCGGGATCGCCGCGGCCTGGAGGCTGTCCCCCAGGCGCGCCGGGTCCACGGTGACCCGGTAGCGGCCGGCGGGCACGTCGCGGATGGTGTAGCTCCCCGTCGTGTCCGTGGTGGCGCGCGCCACCACCGCGTCGGAGCCCGGCGTCACCAGCCGGACCTCCAGGTTGCGGAAGGGCTGGTCCGTCGCCGGGTCTGGCTGCCCGTTGCCGTTGAGGTCGCGGTACACGACCCCGGCCACCGACCCGGTCGCGTTCACCTCCAGCACGTTGCCGGAGGATTCGCAGCCGGCCGCGAGCGCCGCGGCGCCCAGGAGGAGCGCGGAAAGCGGGAGATTGCGCATGTCAGTAGCTCACCTGGAAGCCGATGCGGAGGGTGCGGCCGGTCGCGAAGCGGGCGATCGGGTCGCCGAAGTTGGGGTTGGCCACGAGCGGCACCGTCACCCGGCCGCCCGAGCTCTGCAGCGTCCCGGCCGGGTCCACCAGGTAGAGCGCGTTGTCCACCTCGCCCTCCTCCGAGGCGAGCAGGTTGAGCCCGTCCACCACCAGGCTCGCCGAGCGGCGCCCGCCGCGCAGCAGGTCGAAGGAGATGCGCGCGTCCAGCGCGTGCACCCCCGGGGCGCGGCAGGCGTTGCGCTCCGCGAAGCCGCCCTCGGCCAGGCAGTCCCACCCGTCGCGCGCCTCCGCGAAGCCCGCGACCGCCGGGTCCACGAAGGCCGGGTCGTTGCGCGCCGAGCCGTCGCCGTTGGCGTCCACCCCGGGGCGGAAGCCGGGGGTGAAGGGGTAGCCCGAGCGGAAGCGGTACAGCGCCGCCAGGCGCGGGGCGATGCGCCCGCCCAGGCCCAGCTCCGCCCCCACCACCGCGCGGTGCGGCACGTCGAAGTCCGAGCGCCCCTCCGTCCAGTCGTCGCCGTCGCCCCCCGGGAAGGGCGGGAGCTGCGCGTCCGCCCAGCCGCCGCGCACGCCCACCCAGTTGTCCTGCGTGTCCGAGAAGGTGTAGCTGCCGAAGGCCGCCAGCCCGACCGCGGGGCGGTGCTCGAAGGCCACCGTGGCCGCGCGGTACTCCGACCAGCCGTCGGTGTTCAGCGCCCACACCCGGTCGTAGCCCCCCAGGCGGCGGTTGCTGCCCGGCTGCGCGTACACCAGCGAGCCCTGCTTGGCCAGCGTGCCGTACACCGCGCGTCCGCCGGCGTCCGTCGCGGCCGGGGCCGCCGCCAGGTTCAGGTCGGTGCGGCGGGGGAGGAAGTCGGTGCGCCGGTACGCCGCCGACAGGTGGAGCGTCCCCGCCGGCCCCAGGGCGCGGCTCACCCCCAGGCTGCCGCGCGCGCTGCGCGGCGCCTGGTAGTCGGGCGCCGGCAGCGAGAGGGTGGAGCCCGTCTCCGTGCCCACGCTCTGCGGGAACGCGGGCCAGCCGGACAGCGAGCCCGCGCCGCGGCGCACCCGCAGGTCGCCGTCGTTGGCGAGCACCTCGCCGATCACCGCCGGGTCCGCCTGGTCGAAGTAGATCCCCGCCGAGCCCCGCACCACCCAGCGGTGCTGCTCCCCCTGGTCCCAGGTGAAGCCCACGCGCGGCCCCAGCAGCACCCGGGACTCGCCGATGCTCGTGCTGTCCAGCCCCGTGAGCCGCGCCCACTCCCGGTTCAGCGAGGCGTCGCCGTTGGGGAGCACGTCCACGTCCGCGCGGAGCCCCACCAGCACCTCCAGCCCCGGCGCCGTGGTCCAGGTGTCCTGCAGGTACGCCGAGATCCGGGGGATGGTGAAGCTCGCGCTGGGGAGCGTCCCCGCGGTCTGCGCGAACACCCCCTGCCCGCCGGCGAAGGCGCCCAGCGTGGAAAAGAAGAACTCGCCCTGCCCCTCGGGCACGTAGCTCCCCTCGTAGCGCGCGGCGCTCACCGCCGCGCCGCCCTTGACCAGGTGCGCGCCGGCCCGGTACTGCAGCGTCTCCGAGGCGTGGAAGGTGGTGCGGCTGAAGTCGCCCGCGTACCCGCCCGTCCCCAGCAGCAGCCCCTCCGCGGCGATGGAGGTGGCGGGGAAGAGCTCCCCGTTCTCCGCGCGGTCGCGGCGGCTCACGTCCACCCCCACCCGGGCCTCCTGCGCCAGCGACGG
Source organism: Longimicrobiaceae bacterium (assembly GCA_036389055.1). GTDB lineage: Bacteria > Gemmatimonadota > Gemmatimonadetes > Longimicrobiales > Longimicrobiaceae > JAFAYN01. Next base: position 9,911 of record DASVQR010000059.1, read on the forward strand.
GGAGAGCTGCGACGACAGCGTCGCCGCCCCCGACAGGTCCAGGCCGTCCGTGGCCGCCCCCGCACGCCCGGTCCACGCCCCCACCCCGTCGTCCGGGGAGCTGACGGCGGCCAGGTTGCCGCGCACCACCAGCGCGGTGGCGTCCGAGAACTGCCAGTCCAGCCGGCCGAAGCCGGAGATCACCTGGGTGGCGAGCGCGCGCCCGTTGCCGCCCTCCAGCAGCTCCCCGTAGCGGTCCTGCGCGATCTGCGCCACGCTGTCCGCGGCCGCCGCGAAGGCCAGCCCGTACTGGAGCGGCGTCTCGAAGCGGCGCGCCTCCACCCCCAGCACGAAGCTGGCGGTGTCGCGGACGATGGAGCCGCTGACCAGCGCCCCGCCCTGCATGGAGGTGTGCGACACCGAGCCGCCGGCGAACGGGTCCGAGCCGTCCAGCGACCCCGCCCCCCAGCTGCCGAAGCCCGTCACCCGGAAGTCGCGGGTGCCGCGCCGCGTGTAGCCGCTCAGCACCCCGCCCCCGAAGCCGCTCCACTCCACGTCCGGCGCGGCGGTGACCAGCTCCGCCTGCTCCAGCACCTGGAGCGGAAAGGCCACCCGCCCCGCCGGGTCCAGGGCCGAGCCCGGGCGCCGCGCGGTGGCGAAGGGGACCCCGTCGATCACCACCGCGGTCATGCGGGCGGGGAGACCCTCCACCTCCAGCCCCGGCCCGGACATGCTGGAAAGGCGCGCCAGGTCGTCGAAGGAGAAGCGCTCCGAGGGGAGACCCCTGACCTCCAGCGGCGTGAACCACTGCGCCGCGCCGGCCCGCGAGCCCGCCAGCACCCCGGAGCTCCAGGCCGCCGAGTCCACCCGCTGCGCCGCGGGCGCCGCGGGGCTCAGGACGATGCGCAGCTCCACCCGCTGGCCGGGGCGCACCGTGACCCCCGCGATGCGGCGCGGCGCGTAGCCGATGCGCTCCACCAGCAGGTCGTAGCTGCCGGAGGGGAGGAAGCCGGCGCCGAAGCGCCCGCCGGGAGACATCGCCAGGGCGCGGGTGGAGCCGCCGGAGGCGTCGGTGAGCAGGATGCTCGCGTCGTTCAGCAGGCTACCATCGGCGCTCCGGACGGTGCCCTCCAGGGTGCCGCTGGTCACGCTCTGCGCCACGAGCGGCGGCGCGGCCAGGGCGAGCAGCACGGCGAGGCAGGCGTTCCATGCGGAGCGACGGCGCGGACGGTTCATGGCGATCCGGTGAGTCGGGACGGTGAGGCGAGCCGATGCGGGAAGGTGCAAGGGGTCGTCCGGGGGTGCGGGAAAGCACGCCGCATGCCGGGCGCGCTCCCGCCCGCTCCGGGGCGCCGCGCGGGAAAAGGCCAGCGGGCGCGCGGCCCCGCGTTCCGGAGGCCGGGGCGTGGACGCCCCGCTCCCCATGCGGGGGCGCAACACCTGTTGGATCCGGCCGACCCGCGGCGCGGCGGCGTGGACCTCACAAATGTCGGGGCGGAGCCGCACGCCAGCAAGGCGGCTCCGCCCCGGGAGGAGGCGCGGCGGAGGCGCGGGGCGCTCAGGCCACGGCCAGCGGCGCCTCCGCCGCCGGCTCCGCGTGGCGGGCCAGGTCGCGGGCGTACCAGTCCAGCGCCTCGTCCAGCCCCGCGGCCACCGAGTGCGTGGGCTCGAAGCCCAGCCCCTCGCGGATGCGGGAGATGTCCGCCTGCGACTCGCGCACGTCGCCCGCGCGCGCCTCGCGGTACAGCGGCGCGGCCCCGCGCAGCTCCGGGCGGTGGGCGGCGAGGCCGTCGCGCAGCAGCCCGAACAGCTCGTTCAGGGTGGTGCGCTCGCCGCAGGCCACGTTGTACACCCGGTCGGTGGCCTCCTCGGGGGCGGCGGCGGCCAGCAGGTTGGCCTGCACCACGTTCTCCACGTAGCAGAAGTCGCGGCTGTTCTCGCCGTCGCCGTTGATGGCGCACGGCTCGCCGACCAGCAGGCTCCTCACCCAGATGGGGATCACCGCGGCGTAGGGCCCCTCCGGGTCCTGCCTGCGCCCGAAGATGTTGAAGTAGCGCAGCCCCACCGTCTGGATCCCGTAGGCGCGCTGGTACACCCCCGCGTACAGCTCGTTGACGTGCTTGGTGACCGCGTAGGGCGAGAGCGCCCGGCCGATGTCGTCCTCCCGCTTGGGGAGCCCGGGCGCGTCGCCGTAGGTGGCGCTGGAGGCCGCGTACACGAAGCGGCGCACCCCGGCGTCGCGGGCGGCGGTGAGCACCCCCAGGAAGCCGTTGACGTTGACGTCGTTCGCCAGCAGCGGCTGCTCCAGCGACAGCGGCACCGAGCCCAGGGCGGCGTGGTGGAGCACGTGGTCCACCCCGCGGCAGGCATCGCGGCAGGCGCGCAGGTCGCGGATGTCGCCCTCCACGAAGCGGAAGCGGCGCTGGCGCACGGGGTCGCCGCGGAGCGCCTCCTCCAGGTTGCGGGCGTGCCCGGTGGAGAAGTTGTCCATCCCCACCACGGTCTGCCCCAGGTCGAGCAGCGCCTCCAGCAGGTTGGATCCGATGAAGCCGGCGGCCCCGGTCACGAGCCAGGTGCGGGGATTCCGGCGCAGCAGGTCCTTCACTTCCTCGTAGCGACTCATCGAGCCTCGGGAGTGTGTTCGGTCGGATTCGGGGCGCGGGCGCGGGCCCGCGCGGTTCAGTTGCGGAGCGTCGGTGCGGTCGCCAGCGGCGGGATCCGCGCGGCGTCGGGCGGCTCGTAGAGGAGGAGCGCCTGGACGGCGCGCATGGCGGCGCGGCCGTCCCAGCCCTCGGGGCAGTGCATGCCGGGGCGGGACCTTCCCTCGGACCAGGCGTCGCGGAAGGCGGCCAGGATGGCCGCCGGGGTGAGCGGGGCCTGCACCGTCCGCTGGCTGCGGTCGAGCACGGCGGGGCGCAGGGGGCGGGTGCGCAGGGCCACGGCGGGAATCCCCATCCCCCGGGCCATCACCTGCATCTCCGCCGAGTCGGTGAGGAGCACGCCGGCTCCCTCCACCAGCGAGAGCATCTCCACGATCCCCTCGGGGCGGGGGTCGCACAGCGTCGCCAGCAGGGCGGCCAGCCCGAACTCCTCCACCCGCGCCCGTCCGGCCGGCGTGAGCACCACGGCCACCGGGATCTCCTCCGCCACCCGGACCATCCCCTCCAGCGCCGCCCGCAGCGTCTCCGGGGAGCCCAGCGTGGCGGGCTGCTCCAGCGAGGCCGCCACGTACCCGCCGCGCAGCAGCCCGAAGCGCCCCGGGTACCCCAGGCCGATGGCGCGGGGGAGGAGCGCGAACAGGGTGTCGATCAGCATGCTCCCCACGAACGCCACCCGGTCCTTTGCGATCCCCTCGCGGGTGAGGCTGGCGAACGCCTCGTAGCTGGGGGCCAGGAGCACGTCGGCCAGGTGGTCCATCAGGATGCGGTTCGCCTCGTCGGCGACGCGCCAGTCGCCCTCGCGCACACCGGCCTCCAGGTGGGCGATCCCGAAGCCCACCTCGGCGCGCAGCTTGGAAAGCACGAAGGCGCAGGTGAGCGCCGCGTCCGTCTCGCCCACCAGGACGATCCAGTCCGGGCGCACCCGCGAGGCGACCGGCTCCAGCGCCTGCATGGCCTGCACGATCTGCTGCGCGTGGCTCCCCGGGTCGATCTCCAGGCAGAAGTCGGGCTGCGGCACCTGGAGGTCCGCGAAGAGCGGCTCCAGCGCGCGGAGGTCCTCCGCGCGCCCGGTGAAGGCGAGCATCCCGTCCTCGCCGGACTCGCGCAGCGCCGCGAAGATCGGCGCGGCGCGCACCAGGTCGGCTCCGTCTCCCAGCAGCAGCAGGGTTCGCATGGTGGCTCAGTCGGCGGCGAAGGAGGCTTCGGCCGCCGGGGCCGACCGGTACTCGCCGGAAAGCCCCACCACGCGGGCCCCGCCCTCGAAGCCGCGCATCACCCCGCGGGTGTCCACCACCAGGTGCGCGTTCTCGGCCACCTTGCGGTAGCTGACCGCGGAGTGGTCGGTGACGACCACCACCGCGTCCATGGTCTGCAGCACGCAGTCGGAGAGCTCCACGCTGCGCATGGGGAGGTTGCGCAGCGGCGTGTGGCCGTCGTCGCGGATCACAGGGCAGTGCGGGTCGTGGTAGAAGACCCAGGCGCCGCGCTCCTGGAGCAGGTGCATCACCTCCAGCGCCGGGCTCTCGCGCAGGTCGTCGATGTCCTTTTTGTAGGAGACCCCGAGAACCAGCACCCGGCTGCCGCGCACCGCCTTGGCGTCGTCGTTGAGCGCGTCGGCCACCTTGCGGACCACGAAGGCCGGCATCTCGGAGTTGATCTCGCTTGCCACCTCGATCATGCGGGTCCTGAAGGCCAGCGTCCGCATCTTCCAGGAGAGGTAGTGCGGGTCCAGCGGGATGCAGTGCCCGCCCAGCCCCGGCCCCGGCGTGAACTTCATGAAGCCGAACGGCTTGGTCGCAGCGGCCTCCACCACCCCCCACACGTCCACCCCCAGCCGGTCGCACGCCTGCGCCATCTCGTTCACCAGGGCGATGTTGACCATGCGGAAGGTGTTCTCGTACACCTTGACCAGCTCGGCCGCCTCGGTGCTCTCCACCGGCACCATGACGTCGAAGACGCGCGAGTAGAAGGCGAGCCCCGCCTCCAGGCACGCCGGGGTGACGCCGCCGATCACCTTGGGGGTGTTGCGCGTCTGCCAGCGGATGTTGCCCGGGTCCACGCGCTCCGGCGAGAAGCACAGGAAGAAGTCCTCGCCCACCCGCAGCCCGCTCTCCTCCAGGATGGGGAGGAGCACCTCGCGGGTGGTGCCGGGGAAGGTGGTGCTCTCCAGGATCACCAGCTGCCCGGGGCGGAGCGCGGCGCGCACCGCCCGCCCCGCGGCCACCACGTACGACAGGTCCGGGTCCTTGGTCTTGTTGAGCGGCGTGGGGACGCAGATGGAGACCACGTCGCACTCCGCCAGGCGGGCCAGGTCGCCGGTGGCGGACAGGAGCCCCTCGCCCACGTACGCCCTCACCACCTCGCTGGGGACGTCCATGACGTGGCTCTCGCGCCGGTTGACCCGGGCGACCACCTGCTCGTCGACGTCGAAGCCCACCACGCGGTAGCCGCTGCGCGCGACCTCCACCGCGAGCGGAAGCCCCACGTAGCCGAGGCCGACCACGCCGGCCGTGGCGGTGTTGTCCCTGCACTGGTCCAGCAGCATCTGGTGCGCGTGGCTCATCTTCTCGTGACTCGTCCGGGGGTGCCGCGCGTGCGGCCGGGCTGGGACAGCGGGTGAGGCTGCCGGAGGGCCCGCCGACGTGGATTTCGGGCCCACCCCACAAGCACCCCCTGTGCCGGGCCCCGGCGGGGCGGCGCGGAAACGGACGGCGTGCGCGGGATCGCCGCCGCCACGCCCTGTTGCGTGCCGCCGCGGGCCGCGCCCCGGCCCGGGGCGCGGTGCGGCGGCGGCGCGGCGCGCCCGGCCGAACTGTGGACCGGATCCAACAGGTGTTGACGGCAGGGGCCGTCCGGGGCGGCGGCGCGGGACGATCCGGCCGCCGCGGCGGCGCCGCGCCCCTGTCGCCGCGGGGGGCCGGCGCCTGATCGTACCGTGCGGGCGCGCCGCCCCGGACGGCGCGGCGCGCCCGCGCCCACCCTCACGCGACACACTGATGCCCCAGACACTCGCCGCGCTCCGGGAGCGGCTCGCGGGCTCGCGGGCGTACGCGGTGCTGCGCGAGCTGCGCCGCGCCCCGGACCGGCTCCTCCACCCCTCGCGCCGCCGGGCCGCGCTGCGCGAGCTGCGGGAGTCGGACCTGCCCAACACCGTGGTGTTCGTCTGCTACGGCAACATCTGCCGGAGCCCGTACGCGGCCGCCGCGTTCCGGCGGGCGCTCCCCCCGGAGCTGGCGGGGATCCGGGTGCAGTCCGCGGGGATGGTGGGAGCCAACCGGCCCGCGCCCCGCGAGGGGATCGCGGTGGCGGCGCGGCGGGGCGTCGACCTGTCGGCCCACCGCGCCACGCTGCTCACGCGGGAGACGGCGCGCACCGCCGGGCTGGTGGTGGTGATGGGGGAGGACCAGCGGCGCTCCGTGGTCCGCGACTTCGGGCGCGAGCCGCGGGGGATCGTGGTGCTGGGCGACCTGGACCCGCTCCCCATCGACCTGCGCACCGTGCGCGACCCCTGGCGCCAGCCCGAGGCCGCGTTCGAGGACAGCTACGCCCGCATCGACCGCTGCGTGGCAGAGCTGGTCCGGGCGCTCGCCGGGGCCGCCGCCGCCCCGGACGCAGGCCCGCGCGAGGCGCCCGCGGGGCGCGCATAGCGCCCGCGCCGCGCCCGGAGTGTTGGAGCGGCGCATCACCTGCCGGTCCGCCGCACGCCCGGCCCGCTCCGCCGGGGCCCCCGCGTGCGGCGGTCGCCCGGGGCCGCCGCCGGGCGGAACGCGCGGCTCCGCGTCCACATCCGCCCTCCCGCCCCGCTCCGCCGCCCGCCCGGCGGCGTCCTCCAGGGTCCGGCCCGGTCCCTGCTCCGGCGGGGCGCGGCAACCACGCCGCGACCGCCACGCCCCGACCATGCACCATCACTTCACCGTAGACGTAGAGGAGTACTTCCAGGTCTCCGCCATGGAGCCGCACGTCCCCCGCTCCGCCTGGGACTCCATCCCCGGCCGGATGGAGGCGGGGACGCGCCTGCTCCTGGAGATGCTGGCCGAGCGCGGCGCGCGCGGCACCTTCTTCGTGCTGGGCTGGATCGCCGAGCGCCACCCCGGCCTGGTGCGCGACATCGCCGCGGCCGGGCACGAGGTGGCCTCCCACGGCTGGGGGCACCGCCGGGTGACCCACATCTCCCCCGAGCAGTTCCGCCGCTCGGTGCGCGCCTCCCGGGAGGTGCTGGAGGACCTGGCCGGGGCGCCGGTGCTGGGCTACCGCGCCCCCAGCTTCTCCATCGCCGCCGGCTGCGAGTGGGCGCTGGACGTGCTGCTGGAGGAGGGGTACCGCTACGACTCCAGCCGCATGCCCATCCGCCGCCGCGGCTACGGCTTCGCCGGGGGCGGGCGCGACCCGCACTGGCTGGAGCGCCCCGCGGGGCGCCTGGGCGAGGTGCCGCCCGCCACCCTGCGCGTGGGGAGCACCAACCTGCCGGCGGGCGGCGGGGCGTACTTCCGCCTCTTCCCCTACGCGCTGGTGCGGGCCGCCTTCCGCGAGGCCGAGGCGCGCGGCGCCCCCGCCACCTTCTACATCCACCCCTGGGAGCTGGACCCGGAGCAGCCGCGCCTGGCCGTGCCGCTCGCCACCCGCATCCGCCACTACGGCGGGCTGCGGCGCACGGTCCCGCGGCTGCGCAGGCTGCTGGGCGAGTTCCAGTTCCAGCCCATCGCGCGCACCCTGCAGCTGGAGGCGGCCGCGTGCCCGGCGTGACGAGCGCGGCGCCGACGGGCGCCCCGCCCCGCGTGCGCCAGGTGGAGCCGGGCGACGCCCGCTGGGACGCGTGGCTGGCCGGGGCGGAGGGGAGCACCTTCTGCCACCTGGCCGGCTGGCGCGAGGTGATGGAGGAGGTGCTGGGGCACCGCTGCCGCTACCTGGCCGCCGAGGCGGAGGACGGGAGCTGGGCCGGGGTGCTCCCCCTGGTGCGGGTGCGGGGCGCGCCCTTCGGGCACTACCTGCTCTCCATGCCCTTCCTCAACGACGGCGGCCCGCTGGGCTCCCCGGCGGCGCGCCGGCTGCTGGCGGCCGAGGCGGTGGACGAGGCGCGGCGGCTGGGGGTGGACCTGCTGGAATTGCGGACGCGCGAGCCGCTGGGCGGCGGCCTGGCCGAGTCGCAGCGCAAGGTCACCGTGCTCCTCCCCCTCCCGGAGACGGCGGAGGAGCTGTGGGAGAAGGGGTTCCGCGCCAAGCTGCGCAGCCAGATCAAGCGCCCGCAGAAGGAGGGGCTCACCACGCGCTTCGGCGCGGACCAGGCGGCGCCCTTCTACGAGGTGTTCGCGCGCAACATGCGCGACCTGGGGACGCCGGTGCTGCCGCGCGCCTGGTTCGAGCGGATCGCGCGCGTCTTCCCCGAGCAGTCCGTGTTCGCCGTGGTGTACTCCGGCGACACGCCGGTGGCGGCGGGGTGCGGCTTCGCCTGGCGCGGGGAGTTCGAGATCACCTGGGCCTCGGCGCTGCGCGAGTTCAACTCGGTCTCGCCCAACATGCTGCTGTACTGGGCGCTGATGGAGCGCGCCATCGCCCTGGGGGTGAAGACCTTCAACTTCGGGCGCTGCACCCCGGGGGCGGGCACCCACCGCTTCAAGCTCCAGTGGGGCGGGAGCGACCTGCCGCTCCCCTGGGCGCAGTGGTCCCCCAGCGGGGTGGCGGCCACGCCCTCGCCGGACCGGCCGGTGTTCCGCCTGGCGACCGCGGCCTGGCAGCGGCTCCCGGTGCCGGTGGCGAACCTGGTGGGCCCCGTGCTCGCCCGGCGCCTCCCCTGACCGCCCGCCCCGCATGCCGCTGAGGCACCAGCTCGCGGTGTACTCGCCCGTGTCGCTGCGGGCGGGCGGCCGGGCCGCGGGCGACGCCCTGCGGCCCGGCGCCGACCCCCGCGCCGCCCTGCTGGCGTCGCTGCTCGGCGACTACGCCGCCGATTCCGGCGCGCTGTGCGGCAGCGGCACGCAGGCGCTGCAGCTCGCGCTGAAGGAAGCCAAGCGGCGCGGCGGCGACGCTCCCGTGGCGCTCCCCGCCTTCACCTGCTACGACATCGCCTCGGCGGCGGTGGGGGCGGGGGTGCGCGTCGCCCTGTACGACGTGGACCCGGACACCCTGGCGCCCGACCCCGCCTCGCTGGAGCGGGTGCTCGCGGGGGGGGCGGGAGCGGTGGTGGCCGGTCCGCTCTACGGCGTGCCGCTGGAGTGGGACGCGCTCCGGGAGATGGCCGGCCGGCACGGGGCGCTGCTGGTGGAGGACGCGGCGCAGGGGCACGGCGCCGCGTGGCGCGGCCGGCCGCTGGGGAGCCTGGGGGAGCTGAGCGTGCTCAGCTTCGGGCGGGGCAAGGGGTGGACGGGCGGACGCGGCGGGGCGCTGCTGGCGCGGGGCGGCGCGGCCGCGGACCCGGCCGCGCTCCCCGTCCCGACCCCCGCCGACGAGGCGAGGACGGCGATGCTGGTGGCGGCGCAGTGGCTGCTGGGGCGGCCGGAGGTGTACGGGATCCCGGCGTCCATCCCCGGCCTGGGGCTGGGCGAGACCGTGTACCACGACCCGTCGGCGCCCGCGGGGATCACCCGCGCCGCCGCGGCGCTCCTCCGCCACGCGCAGGGCGCCTCCCGCCGCGAGGCCGCCGCGCGGCGCGCCAATGCCGCGGCG
>DASVQR010000060.1:0-28925 GCA_036389055.1 Longimicrobiaceae bacterium
GGGCGACGCGTAGAGTCTCCTCCGGGATGGGCGGGATGGGCATCGGCTTCAGCGACATGGAACCCCTCGCGGCTAGGGAGCTTGGATCAGGGGATTTCCCTCGCCTGCGAACCGTGGGCCAATTCGCCGACAGTATCAAACTACCGTCTGCAACGGAGTCGAGCCCCGGCGGAAACTACCCCGCCGGGTCTCGCCCCTCCGGGCCGAAATCCCTCACGCAACTGCCTGCCGTACCTCAATATCCAGCTGTTGCCCCCTCTCCCAGATTGGGAGAGGGTGGCGGCTCTAAGGCCGCCGGGCGAGGGCCCGGGTCCCAGACGAAACCCCTGCACCGCTGACGCGGCGCAGGGGTTTGTCGTTGGTCCTCACACTGCCGTTCGGCTAGCGCGCGCCGTCCAGCTCCTCGAACGTCGCCTTCGACGGCTCGCGCTCCGCCTGGAGGCGTGCGGCAACCTGCTCCGCTTCGCGCATCACCCGCAGCACGTTGCCGCCCATCACCTTCTTGGCGTCCTCGTCGGAGTAGCCGCGGCGCAGCAGCTCGGCGGTGAGGTACGGGTAGCGGGACACGTCCTCCATCCCCTCCGGCAGCTCCATCACCCCGTCGAAGTCGGAGCCGAGGCCGGCGTGGTCGATCCCCGCCACCCGGACGACGTGGTCCACGTGGTCGGCGAGGGTCGCCACGCTGCCGCGGGGGACGGGGCGGGCGGCGCGCCACGCCTCGAGCTCGGCGTGGGCGCGGCGCGGGTCGTCAGGATAGCGGTCGCGCAGGGCGCGCTGCACGTCGAACATGTCGCGCATGATCTCGGCGCCGCGCGGCTCCACGAAGCCGGGGTAGAAGTTCACCATCACCACCCCGCGGTTCTCCCGCACCCGCTCCAGCACGTCGTCCGGCACGTTGCGCGAGTGCTCCGCCACGCCGCACACCCCCGAGTGCGAGAACACCACCGGCGCCTCCGAGACGCGCAGGGCGTGCCGCATGGTGCCCGGCGACACGTGCGACAGGTCCACCAGCATCCCCAGCCGGTTCATCTCCCGCACCACCTCCTCGCCGAAGCGCGACAGCCCGCCGTGGCGCTCCGCGTCGGTGGCCGCGTCCGCCCAGTCCGTGCTGTCGGCGTGGGTCAGCGTCAGGTAGCGCGCCCCCAGCTCCGCGAAGCGGCGCAGCGTGTCCAGCGAGTTCTCCAGCGCGTGCCCGCCCTCCACCCCGATCAGCGAGGCGATCCGCCCCGCCGCGTGGATCCGCTCCACGTCCGCCGCGGTGCGGGCCAGCTCCAGGTGCGGCGAGCGCTCCGTCATGGCGTGCACCAGCCCGATCAGCTCCAGCGCGAACGTCGACGCGGCCCCGTCCCGCGGCAGCGTGGGCGGCACGTACGCCGCCCAGAACACCCCGCCCACCCCGCCCTCCCGCAGCCGCGGCACGTCCGTGTGCTGCCCCGGGAGCGCGCCGTCCGGGTCCATCCGCCCCAGGTCGCCGCCCCCCTTCACCCGGATCTCGAACACCAGGTCGTTGTGCCCGTCCACCAGCGGCGCCTCGCGGTGCAGCCGCCGGGCCCGGTCGAGGAGCGCATCGGAGGAGGAAGGAGCGGGATCGGGCGTGCGGACGGCCATGGAGCGGGAGTGTCGCGAGAACGAAGGAGGTGAAAACGAGCGCGGCCGCCCGCGTCTACGGGCAGCCGCGCTACGAACGTCGAGGCACGCCGGGGCACCCGCGTGAGGGATGCGCGCCCGGAGGGCCGAGACCCGACAGCAGTACCGTCGGGGCTCGGCTGCGTTGGGAAGCGTTGTTTGCTTCCCTACGCAGCGCGCAGCCCGACCCGAGCGTCAGCGAGGGGCACGCCCAAACCAGCAGTTCAAAGCCGTTGAAGAATCAGGGCGTCAGGACACGCCGCAGAACGCCCACGGTGCGCAGCGCCATGATCTCGGACCGGCCGATCCACTCCACCTCGGCCAGCAGCCGGCGGCGGCGCACGAACTCGTCGGTGGTCACCGGGGCCGCCGCGAAGTCGTCGGCAAGGTCCGCGGGCACCAGCAGGAGGAAGTCCTGGCGGCGCTCGTCGCCGCGCGCGCCCCACTTGCAGTCCGCCCCGGGGACCCGGCCCGCGCTGTCGCGCAGCGCCAGGATCGCGACCTCCGCGTTGGGAATTCCCTGGCGCAGGGCGACGGGCTTGGGCGTGTCGCAGTACAGCTCGGTCCTCACCCGGCGGCCCCGTGCCTCCTGCCCCTCGATCACCAGCCGCTCGAAGTCGGCCGTGGCGAAGGCGTCCTGCGGGGGCTCCCCGGCGGCCGGGGTGGCGGTGGTGTCCGCGGCCGGCGCCACCGGGGCCGCGGGGAGCACCGCGCCCTGGGGCGCCTCCTCGTCGTCGGAGAAGCCGCCCGCCAGGAGGAACACGGCGAAGGCGCCCACCACCCCGTACGAGACCAGGGCCCACGGCCGGCGCCACATGGGAAGCGGGGCCCGCCGCTCCACGGCGCGCCGGTCCCCGCCCCGACGGTCGTCGCCCCGGCGGTCGCCCGCCCGCTCCGCGGTCCTGCCCTCCTGCTCAGCCGCCATTCACCCGGTTCCTCGCTGGTCCTTGGAGCGGCGCATCCCACCCGCGCACGGCGGGAAACGCCGGAAACGTGCCGCAAAAGATAGCGGCGGCCGCGGAGCGCGACCAGCGCGCCCCGGCCGCGGCCTCACGCCGAGCCGCGCGCCGAGGGGACGGAGGGCGGCAGCACCAGCCGGAAGGTGCTCCCCAGCCCCGGCGTGGAGCTGACCTCCAGCCGGCCGCCCAGCAGCTGCGCCAGCCGCCGCGAGATCGGCAGCCCCAGCCCCGTCCCCTCCGCCCCGCCGATGGTGTCCGTGCCCAGCTGGACGAAGTCGTCCCAGATGCGGTTCAGGTCCTCCGGCGCGATCCCGTCGCCGCCGTCCACCACCTCCAGCTGCGCCCACCCGTCCGAGGAGCGGCCGCAGCGCACCATCACCGGCTTGCCGTTGCCGAACTTGATGGCGTTGGAAAGCAGGTTGAGCACGATCTGCCGGACGCGGCGGGGGTCGCTGACCACCCGGCAGGGCGCGTCGCCGCCCACCAGGTGCAGGGTGGTGCCCCGGCCGTCCGCCAGCGGCCGCACGGCCAGGAACAGGTCCTCCACCAGCCGGGGGAGCTCCACCGGCTCGGGCTGCACGTCGAACTTGCCCAGCTCGATGCGCGAGATGTCCAGGATGTCGTTGACCAGCTCGCGCAGGTGGCGGGCGGCCCGCTGCGAGCGCTCGATCGCCAGCTCCTGCTGCTCGGCCAGCCGGCCGTACACCGAGGCCAGGAGCAGGTCGTTGTACCCCATGATCGCGTTGATCGGGGTGCGCAGCTCGTGGCTCATCGCCGCGTAGAAGCGGTTGCGGGCGCTGATGGCGATCTGCAGCTCGCGCGTGCGGCGCTCCAGCTGGTGGTTGAGCTGGAGGAGCTGGTCCTGGCCGGCGTGCAGCTCCTCGGTCATGGCGAGGAGCTCCTCGTTCTGCGCCTCCATCTCCTCGTTCTGGCGCTGGAACTCCTGCGAGAGCCGCTCGTTCTCGTGCAGCTCCCGCTCCAGCTCGTCCAGCGCCCTCACCAGCCGCGCCTTTTCCTTGGTCAGGTCGCGCTTGGTGTTGACCAGCTCCGAGTTGACCTCGTGCAGCTCCTCGTTCATGCGCGAGGCGCGCGCGTCGCGCGGCAGCTCCACCAGCCACAGCCGCTCCCGCCCGCCGTCCGCGGTGCGCGACACCGTGAACGACACGGGGAGCACGGTCTCCGCGCCCTCGAACATCAGCTCCCAGGCCGCGTCCCCGGCGTCCGCGGCGAGCGCCTGCTCCAGCTTGTGCGCCGAGGCGCGGTCCAGCACGCCGGCCAGCGCCCCGCCCACCAGCGGGCGGCCCAGCGCCGCCTCCAGGCGGCCGTTGGAGTCGGCCACCGTGCCGTCGGGGGACAGCTCCAGCACCGCGGCCGGGAAGGCCCGCAGGCAGGCGTGCAGACCGGACCCGGCGTGGGTGCTCATGCGGCGACTCGCTCCTGCAGCAGCTTGACCGCCTCCACCGCGTCCAGCGCGGTGAGGTCGGCGCCGACCCGGCCGGCGAGCTCCGGGTCCTCCATGAAAGGTCTTCCGCCCACCGCGATCAGCGGCGCCCGGTCGCCCAGGCGCTCGCGCAGGGCGCGGATCGCCTCCCCCACGCGGCCCAGGTGCGGGGCGATGGAGGCGGAGAGCGCGACCACCGCGGGGCGGCGCGCCTCCACCATCTCCACCAGGCTGTCGATGGGGGTGGTGGCGCCCAGGAACACGGTGTCCCACCCCTCCAGCTCCAGCAGGTCGCAGATCATCCGCAGCCCCAGCTCGTGGCGCTCCGAGTCCGCGCACGCCGCGATCAGCAGCGGCCCGCGCCCGCGCGCCCCCGCGAACAGGTCGTCGTACAGGCGGGCCATGGCGGCCTGCGTGATCGCCGTGGCCAGGTGCTCGTCCGCCACCGAGATGCGGTTCTCCTGCCAGAGCCGCCCCACCTCGCGCAGCGCGGGCTGGAACACCTCCAGGTACATCTCCCGGTGGCCCAGCCCCGCGCCGCGCGCCCGGTCCAGCACCGCGAAGGCGCGGCGCCGGTCGCCGGCCAGCACGGCCTCCAGGTACTCGCCGGACACCTCCCCGGCGTCCGGCGTCACGGCATCCATTCGGGGCTCCTCCGCGAGTCCATCAGCACCTCGTACGCCTCGTGCCGCACCCCGGTGCGGCCCATGATGTCGGCGGGCTCGCGCGAGTGCGACACGGCGTGCTCGCGGCTGCGCATGTAGCTGCGGAACGCCTCGCGGTCCTCCCACGCGGTGAGGAAGGTGTGCGAGGCGTCGCCGGCCTGGGGCCGCAGCAGCTGGAGGTAGAGGAACCCCGGGAAGCCGTCCACCAGGCCCGAGCGCTCCCGGAAGTGGCGCTCCAGCGACTCCCGGTCCTCCTCGGGAACCGACAGGTGCGAGATGAAGACGAACATGCGAGTCCCGCGTCCAGGGATTGTAATGAGTACGCCCGCCGCCCCTGGTACCGCAAGAGCCGTGGCGGGTTCAGCCTCCCTCCGCCCCTCCCTCGCCCCAGAGGGCCAGCGCCAGCGCGGCGACCGCGACGCACGCGTCGATCTCCCCCGCCGCCACCCGCCGCCCCACCTCGCCCGCGGGGACCAGCCTCACCCGCAGGTCCTCGGCCTCGTCCGGCTCCTGCTCGGCGCGGGGGCGGGCGTCGCGCACCACCACCACGTGCACCCGCGTGGTCTGCCACGACGGGTTGAGCGTCAGCGTCCCCACGTGCTCGGCGTGGCCGGCCAGGTAGCCTGTCTCCTCCCGCAGCTCGCGCAGCCCGGCCTCCACGGGGGACTCGCCGGGGTCCATCACCCCGGCGGGCGTTTCCAGCGTCACCCGGCGCAGCGGGTGGCGGAACTGCTCCACCATCACCAGCTCCCCGGCCGGCGTGGTCGCCACCAGCGTCACCCCGTCCGGCGCCTCCACGATGTTGAAGTCCTGCTCCGTGCCGTTGCGCGGCGAGCGCGCCCGGTCCCTGCGCACCCCGAACATCTCGTAGTCGGCCAGGTGCTCCGACCGGAGCAGCTCCCACGACGCCGGCGCGCCCCCCTTCCCTTCCCGTTCCGCCACGGCCGTCCCTCCGCGCTCGCGAGTCCATCCCGAAGGCGAACCGGCGCGGAGGAGCAATCTCCAGGCCAGGTGGGCCGCTGCCCGGGGAGCACCTCCCAAAAGGCACAAACATTGCTCCCGTCGAAAGATACAAAGATCCACCCGAACCACAACCAAGGAGGCCGACATGGCCGACGACCTGAGCGGCAAGGGCAAGCACCTGGGCGGCAAGCTCAAGGAGGGTCTGGGCGACCTGCTGGGCGACCGCGAGCTGGAGCGCGAGGGGCGCCTTGACCAGATGGAGGGCCGGGCCGAGCAGGACCAGGTCCGCGCCGAGGAGGCGCTGCGCGAGGCCAGCGCCCGCCGCAACGCCGCGCACGACGCCAAGGAGCTGAACGACCTGTAGAAGGTCGCAGCGGCCATGCGCGGGGAGGCGCCGTCCGGCGGGTCCGGGCGGCGCCTCCCGTTTCGGCGGGGCCCGTGGGCTCGACTCCTGCATCCGTCCGCCGCGGCACGGCGGAAACCCAGGACGCGGCGAGGCGAGATGCACAAGGTGAAGGTGGTCAACGCGCGCTACGACCAGTCGCGCCCCTACCTGGGCAAGGTGGGGGAGGTGATCGGCCACTGGGGCGCCGACACCAACGAGACCGGGCGGGACGGCTTCATGGTGGAGTTCGAGGACGGGACCGTGATCGGGCTTGCCGAGGACGAGGTGGAGAACGTTTCGGACTAGGGGACAGGGAAGAGGGAACAGGGAACAGGTTACAGGGGACAGCCTGCAACGGCACGGCGCCCCCGCCTCGATACCCGAGGCGGGGGCGCCGTTCGTTCATCCGACCATCGGCTGCGGCTACTTGCCGCGGGACGCGCCGGAGGGGATGCGGAGCTTCTGGCCGGGGCGGATGGGGGAGTCCTCCTCCATCTCGTTGGCGCGCTGGATTGCCACCACCGTGGAGTCGTACATCCGCGCGATCGCCCACAGCGTCTCGCCGTTCTTGACCACGTGCTCGCGGGCGGCGCTGCGGGTGCCGCTGCTGCGGGACTCGCTGCTCCGCGCCTCGCCGCTGCGGCTCTCGCTCTTCTCCGACGACGAGCGGGCGGCGCGGGGCGACGACGAGCCGGACGAGGAGGAGGCCGACTCGCGCTCCGTCTTGCGGGAGTCGCCGTCCTTGCGGGTCGAGGACGAGGACTCCTCGCCGCGCCGGGCCGTGCGGGCGGTGGAGGACGACGCAGAACGCTCCGACGAAGAGCGCTCCGACGAAGAGCGCGCGGCGGACGACGAGCGCTCGGAGGAGGAGCGCTCGGAGCGCTCCTCGGAGACGGCCGTCTTGCGGGGGATGCGCAGCGTGCGGCCGGGGACGATCACGTCGCCCTTGAGGTCGTTGGCCTCGCGGATCTCCTCCACCGACACGTCGAACCTGCGGGACAGGCCCCACAGCGTCTCGCCGTCCTCCACCCTGTGCTCGGTGGCCCGGCCCTCGCGGCGCCGCTCGGACGCGGACGACGACGAGCCCTCGCCCGACTTCCGGGAGGAGGACGAGGACGACTCGCGCTCGGAGGACGCGCTCTCCCGGCGGCCGCGGGTCGACGGGCGCTCGGAGTCGCCGTCGCGGTCGCGGGACGCCGAGGAGCGCTCGGAGCGGCGGGGCTCGCTGCCGCGGTCGCCCTTGCCGCGCTCCTCGCCCCCCTCGCGGCGGGCGCGCTCGCCGCGGCCCTCGTCGGAGTCGCGCGAGGCGACGCGCTCCACCGGGCGGGCGGCCAGCGCGGCCGCGGCGGCGCGGGGGAGGCGCAGGCGCGTGCCGCTGGACAGCTTCTCCAGGTCGGCGGAGGGATTGAGCTCGCGGATGCGGGAGATGGTCATCCCCGCCACCAGCGCCAGCTTCTCGGCGGAGTCGCCGCGGCGCACGGCGTAGCTGCCGTAGCCGCCGTCGCGCCGGATCTCGGAGTTGTCGTACGCCGCCTGGAGCGCGGCGCCGGCGCCGCGCGGCACCCACACCCAGTAGGCGCGGGCCGGCGTCATCCCGCGGTGCAGGTGCGGGTTCAGCCGGGCGATCTCGGTGGCCGGGAGGTTGGCCATCATCGCCAGCTCGGCCAGCGGGATGGACAGGTCGGTGCGGATGCTGTCGTACGCGAAGGGGCGCACCAGCCCCCCGGGCCGCGCGAAGCCGAAGCGCTCGCGGTCGCGGGCGATGATGGTGACGGCGTACAGGCGCGGCACGTACTGCCGGGTCTCCTGCGCCAGCGTGCCCCACACCGCCAGCTCCCAGAAGTTCTTTGCGCCGATCCCCTGCATCCCCCGGCTGATGCGGCCGGTGCCCGCGTTGTACGCCGCCGCCGCCAGCGACCAGTCCCCGCCGAAGGTGCGATGCAGGTCGCGCAGGTGCCGGGCCGCGGCGTGCGTGGAGCGGACCGGGTCCATCCGCTCGTCCACCAGGTCGTCGATGCGCAGCCCCATCCCGCGCCCCGTGGCCGGCATGAACTGCCACAGCCCCACCGCCCCGGCGTGCGAGCGCGCCGTGGGGATGAAGCCGCTCTCCACCATCGCCAGGTGGTGCATGTCCGTGGGGAGGCCGTACCCCGCGAACACGCCCTTGACGAACTCCTGGTAGGGCTCGGCGCGCTCCAGCCAGCGCCCCACCACCGCCTTGCGCTGGTTCACCAGGAACTCCAGCTCGGCCGCCACCCAGGTGTTCGCCTCCATGGGCATGTCGTACCGCACGCTCCCCAGCAGCGCGGACGACGCGTCCTTGAGCTCGGCGGTCTCCAGCTCGGGGCCGGAGTCCACGGTGTCCGGGGCGACGGCGGGAGCCGCGGCGACGGGCGCGGGGGCGGAGGCGGGAGCGCGCGAAGCGCCGGGAGAGCAGGCGGCCAGCAACAGCAGGACCGCCGCCGGGGCGAGGCGATTCGTCATGACGATGGGGACTGTCGGGTGGCGGATGAAAACAGTGCGGCCGTGATCCCGGGGAACCGGGGACCGCCCTCGGCGATGTGAGGAGAAGGATCGCAAGATAGTGCGACTTCCCGGCTTGCGCTACACCGAAAAAAGGGCGAAGAAACGCGCGGCGGGAGCTAAGGATTTGAGGCGAAAGGAGATACCGAAAAGAAAGCACGGAGTGCGGAGTACGCAGCGCGCTGAACGGCCCGCGCGGGCGGGTCCAGAGCGGAGGCTGCCAGGGGAGTGTCGGCGGGATCGCGGCGATCCTGAAGGGCTCCGGGGTCAGCCCATCCTGCCGAACAGCCCCTCCAGGGTGGTGCGGCGGAACTCGAAGATCCCGCGCAGGCGCGGCGCCACCAGCCAGCGGCGCGCCAGGGCGGAGGCGGGCTGCAGCGGGAGGGCGTAGTGGACGATGTCGCGCACCTCCACCCCGCCGGGAATCTCCGCGAAGTGGTGCTGGTGGTGCCAGAAGCGGTACGGGCCGAAGCGCTGCTCGTCCACGAACATCACCCGCTCCACCACGTGCGTGATCTCCGTCACCCACCCCACCTTGACCCCCGGGAAGGGGCTCACCCGGTAGGTGGCGATCATCCCCGGGTACATCCGCGGCGGCAGCTCGGAGGTGACCGTGAAGCCCAGCGACGGCGGGGTGATGCGCGGCAGGTTGGCGGCGTCGGAGAAAAAGTCCCACGCCTCGCCCAGCGAGATGGGGAGGAGCTGCTTCGTCTGGAGCTGGTACAGTTTCATGGTCGTTCCCGTACGGTGGCTGCGGTGCTGCCTGTCCAACGTACGTCCAATGTATGTCCAGTCTCGTGCCCTGACAACCGTCGGACGTCGCGGGGCGGACGAGACGAAGGAAGCGGAGCACAGCCAGTACATCGGATCACCTTCTCCGATGTGCGTCGGCAGTCCGAACCAGACCCTTCCTTCCGTGTGCACTTTCGGTTAATCTTCGGGCGCTGTTCCCTCCTGAGCTTCCTACCTGCCCGCCCTCATCAGTGGAGTTCAACCCGATGGCGAAGAACACCGGCAAGGGCAGTCGCGTTGGTTCGGTGACTGCGCGGACGCAGTTCAAGACTTCCAGTGGCCACAGCGCCAAGCGCGACGCCGACACGGGTCGCATCATGGCGGTGAAGACCTCCAGCAAGACTCCCTTCAAGGGAGTCGCGAAGGAAAAAGACGGACGCAGGTCGTAGCCAGATAGACCAGCCGCGGACGACACTGTCCGCGGCTGGTATCGTTCACCGCTCCCGCCATCCAATCGACATCGGACCGCAACCGGGTCGTCACCACCAGCAGGTGCGGGTTCCCGATCGAGGAAGCGGGATCCCGTCCGGCCGACCTCAGAACAGGTCGTACTGGGGACCCGTGCCGATCCTGCGGAAGGCCGCGGTCGACAGCGCGAGACTCCGCTCGTTCATGCCCAGCCGCCGGCAGGTGGTATCGAAGAGCTGCTTCAGGTGGGCCGCCCAGATTCCCTCGCCCCGCATGCGCCCGTGGAACCGGGCGTCGTTCAGCCGGCCGCCCCGCAGCTCCCGGACCCGGTTCAGGACCTTGTTCCTGCGATCCGGGAAATGCTGCTCCAGCCACCGCTCGAAGAGGTCCTTGACCGCGAACGGCAGCCGGAGCGGCACGTAGCCGGCGGACCGGGCCCCGGCTGCGGCCGCGGCCTCCAGGATGGCCGGCATCTCGTGGTCGGTCAGGCCGGGAATCACCGGTGCGACCATCACCCCCGTGGGAATCCCCGCGTCCGCCAGCTCGCGGATCGCGTCGAGGCGGCGGGCGGGGGTCGACGTGCGCGGCTCCATCACCCGCTGGAGCTTGGGATCCAGCGTGGTGATGGAAAGGAAGACCAGCGCCGCTCCGAACCGGGCCAGCTCGCCCAGCAGGTCGGCGTCGCGCGTGACGAGGTGGTTCTTGGTCACGATGCCGACCGGGTTGCGGGCCTCGGCGAGCACCTCCAGGCACCCGCGGGTGAGCCCGAGCTTCCGCTCCACCGGCTGGTACGGATCGGTGACCCCGCTCATGGAGATGACTTCCGGCCGCCACCGGGGCGACGAGAGCTCGCGCCGGAGCAGCTGGGGAGCATCCTCCTTGACCATGATCCGGGTCTCGAAGTCGAGCCCGGCCGAGAAGCCCAGGTACTCGTGGTTCGGCCGCGCGTAGCAGTAGATGCACCCGTGAGAGCAGCCGCGGTAGCAGTTGATGCTCACGTTGAACGGGATGTCCGGGCTGTCGTTGCGCGCGAGGATGCTCCGGGCGTGGTCGCGGAAGTACTGCGTCTCCGTCCGGGGATCCGGGTCGTCCGGGTCGGCCGGCACCGGATCGAGCTCCACGTGAAGCTTCTCGAAGCGGTTGGGCGGGTTGTGGCTGGCTCCACGTCCCCGGATCGGAATGAGTTCCATACGCTGCGGCCACGCCTGGGAAGAGGGAGTTGCTCTCCCCCAAGCTATCCCGAACAGATGCCGAAAATCAAGCGTGGCCGGCTCCGGCGCGGCTCAGCCCGCGATCTCCGCCTCGTAGCCGCACTCCCGCACCGCCGCGCGGATCTCCTCCAGCGACACGCGGTCGTCCTCGAAGTCCACCTCGGCGCACTCCGCGCCGCAGCTCAGCATGGCGAAGAACACGCCGGGGAGCGCCCGCAGCCGCTCGGTCACCCGGGCCTCGTCCTCGCGCCTCAGCCCCCGCACCCACAGCTTCTGCGTCGGCATCGCCCGTCTCCCTCCCGCTGGTTGTACGTCGAGACGGCGTCCGACGCACGCTCCGCACCAGCGGCGCGGCGGGCCGCCGGGGAACGCGTCTTGCCTGCAAGCTGGCTTCCGTGAACGACTTGCGGCAACCCGGCACCGTGGAGGAACCGATGAGCGACAAGGGCGGCGCCTACGAGCACCAGACGGACATGGCCGGCTTCGGCAAGGGGGGCGAGTCGCCCCGCGGCGAGGAGCACATGGAGGGGCACGTGCAGCCCACCGAGCGCAACGAGATCGACATGGAGGGGCGAAACCGCGACCTCCCCGATCCCGACGTGGTGCGGCGGCAGGGCGCCACCCAGCCCCACGGGCCGGAAACGCACCAGGACACTAGGATCGCGCGGAAGAGCGGGAGCTGATCCCGCCGCGGGGACAGGACGGACGACGCGAAGCGGGGCCGGACCATCCGGCCCGGCTTCGCGTCCGGCGGCCGCGCGCGGCCGCACCCCTTGCCCGCCGCCCCCGCGCCGCGAAAGATCAGGGAGCGCCGCCCGCCGACGGGCCGGCGCACGGACCGAAACGGAGACGGAGACGCCATGGCCGGGAAGACGCTGCTGGTGGGGCTCGCCCACCCGGACGACGAGGTGGGCGCCGCGGGGACCATCCTGGCGCAGAAGGCGCGCGGCGACCGCGTGGTGGTGGTGTGGCTGACGCGCGGGGAGATGACCGAGGCGTTCGGCCCCATCCCCGAGAGCGAGGTGGCGCGGCAGCGCGAGGAGCAGGGCCGCCGCGCGGGGGAGATCCTGGGCGTGGAGACCCGCTTCATGAGCTTCCGCGACACGCGCGTGGAGTCCACGACCGAGGCCGCCCGCGAGGTGGCCGGCGTGATCGCCGACGTCCGGCCCGACGGCGTGCTCACCTGGGGCGAGGGGTGGCTGCGGGGCATCCGCCACCCCGACCACCAGGCGTGCGGCCGCATCTTCCGCGACGCAATCACCCTGGCGCGCATCGCCAAGGTGGTGGCCCCCTCGCCGCCGCACCGCGAGCAGGCCCCGGTGTTCACCCTGCGCGACCTGCACTCGCAGCTCCCCGCCGTGGCCGTGGACGTGGAGCCGTACCTGGACACCATCCACGAGCTGGCGCGCTTCTACTTCGAGCGCATCCGCTTCGGC
Organism: Longimicrobiaceae bacterium; assembly: GCA_036389055.1. Taxonomy (GTDB): domain Bacteria; phylum Gemmatimonadota; class Gemmatimonadetes; order Longimicrobiales; family Longimicrobiaceae; genus JAFAYN01. The sequence goes on from DASVQR010000060.1 coordinate 12,410, forward strand.
GACCCGGACTGGATCGACCAGCGCCTGCGCACGGCCGCGGCGCCGTTCGGGCTGCGGTACGCCGAGGTGTTCGACGCCTGGGAGAGCAGGCCGGGCGTGGTGCAGGCGCTCCTCCCGGCCGAGCCCGCAGACGAGGGGTTCATCCATCCCGACCGCAAGGCAGAGGTCACCGGGTGATTCTTTGGCGGGATTGAGCTGCGGGGTTGGGCGTGCCCCCGCTGGCGCGGGGTCGGGCTGCGGCTCCGTAACGCAGCAAACAACGCTGCGTAACGGAGGCGAACCCCAACGGTACTGCTGTTGGGTTTCGCCGCTTCGCGCTCGCATCCCTCACGCAGGGCCCGTGCTGGCGTCCGCGGGGCCCCCACCCGGCTCGCTTGAGGCTCGCCACCCTCCCCCGTGCCGGGGGAGGGCTTCCCGGGGGTCAGGGATCGGCGTGCCGTGGCAGGCCCCCTCCCCCCGGCCCCCTCCCCCGCAAGCGGGAGAGGGGGAGCACTGCGACAGCCCGGCGGCGCGGGTGCAGTTCCTTGGATCTGCGCAGGGAGGTCGGGGGAGGCTGCGCAGGGGGAACGTCATGTTCGAAGCCAGCGTGATCTCGCGGACGCAGGCGGAGCGCCGGCGAGTTCGGCTCCCCCGGAGCAGCATCCCCCGGCCGACCCCAAACACCGGAGTCCAGTCGAAGCGCGCAGCGTTCCGTCCGGCCAGACCGGAGATGCCGGAAACGAAGAACGGCCCCACCACGCGGTGGGGCCGTTCTGCGTACCTGCCGGAGCCGTGTCGCGGTCTAGGCGCGGTTGTAGACCAGCTTGTAGGTCAGCGGCTTCTTGAGGCGCGGGCTGGTGATGGTCACGCGCATGGTCAGCGTGCGCCCGTCGGGGCTCACCGAGTACACGTTCACCCGCTGGCCGTCCTCGGCCTTGAAGGTCTGCTCCAGGGTGCCGTTCTCCCACTCGGTGCTCACCTTGAGCTTCTCGCCGTCCTCGCGCGTCCAGTCCACCGGCGTGCCGTTGCCCGGGGAGACGATGGGGCGGCGGCCGTCGGTGGTCACCGTCACCTGCTGCGCCGTGTGGGAGATCTGGAGCCGCTGGTAGGGCGCGTTGGTCTTGCGCAGGCGCCCGCGGGCGATGGGGCGCAGCGCGAAGTTCATGTCGCGCACCGCCGCGTCGATCGCCGCGTTGATGTTGTCGCTGGCGGAGGCGTTGTAGGTGTAGCTGCCGTTCAGCGAGGCCGCGGCCTGGGCGCTCCCCGGCGCCGGGGCGACGAAAGCGAGGGCGAGGAGGGCCGCGAAGAGTGCCGAGATCCGTTGGCGCATGGATGTCTCCGGTTGGGAAAGGAAAAGCGAGACCGCGTGCAGACCGGCTGGTGGGTCGGTGCGGCGCCCGGCGGGCGGACGCGGCGCAGACGAGATACAGCCAAGCTACACCAAAAGTTCCGCCTGCGACAGGCCCGGCCCGGCGCCGCGCTTGCCCGCCGCGCCCCGCGGCCGCACTATGCGGAGCGTGCGCCCACGCCGAAACCGGACGCGCGGACCGCCCGTAGTTCCGCGAGCGCCGCCCCGCGCGGGCGCCCCTCACCCCACCAGGAGTTCCCATGTCCGAGCAGCTGAGCCGCACCCCGCGGGTGCTCACCGACATCGATTCGCGCAGCTGGGAGCACCCGGCCGACCGCGCCGCGCTCAACGCCCTGCGCCGCGTCCCCGGCTTCGACGAGGTGCTCAAGAAGATCTTCGGCTTCTTCGGCGAGCGCCCCATCCGCCTGGCCTTCCAGGCCAACGCCGTGCGCGTCTCGCCCACCCAGTTCCCCAACGTCCACCGCCTGTACCAGGACGCCGCCCGCGTCCTGGACGCCCCGGCCGAGTACCCGCTCTACGTCACCCAAACCCCCATGGTCAATGCCGGAGCGTGGGGGATGGAGAAGCCGTTCATCACCGTCAACTCCGGGACGCTGGGGCTGCTCAGCGACCGCGAGCTCACCTTCATCCTGGGGCACGAGCTGGGGCACGTCATGAGCGGGCACGCGCTGTACCGCACCATGATGTACATCCTGGTCCAGCTCGCCGGCATGGGCTTCCCCATCGTGGGGCTGGCGGCGCGCGCGGTGCTCGCCGCGCTCTCGGAGTGGTACCGCAAGGCCGAGCTGTCGTGCGACCGGGCGGGGCTGCTGGCCGTGCAGGACCCCGAGGCGGCCATGAACACCATGCTCAAGTTCGCCGGCGGCGGACGCCCCGGACAGACCAACCTGGCCGAGTTCATCCAGCAGGCCGACGACTACCGCCAGCAGGGCGACCTGGTGGACCAGGTGTTCAAGGTGCTCAACACGCTGGACCTGACGCACCCCTTCCCCGTCATCCGCGTCGCCGAGATGCGCAACTGGTTCGAGAGCGGCGAGTACGACCGCATCCTGCGCGGCGAGTACCGGCGCCGCGGCGAGGCCGAGGCCCCGTACCGCGACGACCTCGCCGAGGCGGCCCGCGCCTACCGCGACAGCGCCCGCGAGACCTTCGGCGACACCATGGGGCAGGCCGCGGAGGGCGCGCGCAAGGTGATGGACTCGTTCCGCACCGGCTTCAACCGCCGCTGACCGCCCCCTCCGGCAAAGGCGTAAGCAAAGCCTTTGCAAAGACTTGACAGCGTCACGACGGGAGCCGCTCCGACGGAATCGGGGCGGCTCCTCGACTTTCGGGCGGAGAGTGGACGGCCGAACCCCGCGCGAATCCAGTGATGGCGCGGAAAACGTGGAACCGAGATTGCATCTGTCTTCGGGCGAGGCGGAAATGCCGCTTCACCCCACCGCCCCCCGGGAGGCCCATCATGAAAAAGTCGCAATTCATCGAGCTGGTTGCCGAAAGGGCCGAGATGAGCAAGGCGGCCGCAGCGCGCGTGGTGGATGCGATCTTCGACACGGCGGGCGGGGCGATCTCCGAGGCGGTGCGGACCGCCGGGCAGCTCTCCATCCCCGGGTTCGGCAAGTTCAGCAGCAAGACCCGCGCGGCCCGCGAGGGGCGCAACCCGCGCACCGGCACCGTGATCCAGATCCCGGAGCGCACCACGGTCAGCTTCTCGCCGGGCAAGGGGTTCCGCGAGACCATGTCCGGTGGCGGGGCGGCGGCCGGCGCGGCCGGCGGCACCGGCGCGACGGCGAAGAGCCGCACCGCCGGCTCGGCGCGCAAGGCGGCCGGCGGGGCCACAAAGACGGCGGCGGCCTCCACGGCCGCGGCGGGCGCCGGCGCCACGGCCAAGAAGAGCACCGCCAAGAAGTCCGCGGCGGACGGCGGGACGGCGGGGGCCGCCAAGAGCGGCACGGCGACCAAGACCGCCGCCAAGACCACGGGCCCGGCCACCAAGAGCGCGACCAAGGGGGCCACCAAGACCGGCGGCACGAAGTCCGCGAAGAAGTAGCGCGCACGGGCGGCGGAGCGCCGGCAGGAGCCGAGAGGCCGCATCCCGCGGGATGCGGCCTCGGCTTTTTGCCGGGACCCGGGGCGGACTCCACTCCAGCGGGAGGCAGATGGCCGACAACGGCGTGCGCCGCATCACCTGGCGAACCTCGGACGTGGCCCGGGTGCTCACCCTGGTCGCGCTGTTCGTGTTCGCGTGGCGGTTCTTCTGGATGGTGCACAACGCCTTCTTCCTGGGGCTGCTGGCCATCCTGCTCGCCATCGTCGTCCACGCCCCCGCCCGCTGGCTGGCCCGCTGGGTCCCCTTCGGCGTCGCCTTCGCCGCCGTGGTGGTGGTGTTCCTGGGCGCCGTCGCCGCGCTGGCGGTGATCCTGGTGCCCCAGGTGGTGGACCAGATCGCGCTGCTCGCCGGGCAGATCCCGGCCGCGCTGGACTCGGTGGTCAGGTGGGTGGAGGCCAAGACCAACGCCACCCCCGACAGCCAGATCGCCAGCCGGCTCAACGAGCAGGTGGGCGAGTTCGTGGGGCGCTTCGTCCCCCTGGCCTTCAACCTGATCAGCGCGGCGCTCGGCTCCTTCGCCGTGGTGACGCTGGCGATCTTCCTGGCCGCGCAGCCGGGGGTGTACCGCGACGCCCTGCTGCGCGTCGTTCCCCCGGACGGCCGCGACCGCTGGGCCCGCATCTACGACGAGGCCGGGCGCAACCTGCGGGCGTGGGTGCTGGGCAAGGCGTTCACCATGCTGCTCATCGGCGTCGCCACCTGGGTGGGGCTCACGCTGTTCGGCATCCCCGGGGCGCTGGCGCTCGCCACGCTCGCCGCGCTGCTGGAGTTCATCCCCAACTTCGGCCCCACCATCGCCGCGCTCCCGGCGATCGTGGCCGCGTTCGCCATCTCGCCGGGGCGGGCGCTCTCCGTGGCCGTGTTCTACTTCGCCCTGCAGCAGGTGCAGAACGCCATCACGGTGCCGCTGGTGGAGCGCAGGGCCGTCAACATCCCCCCCGCGATCCTGCTGGCCTGGCAGCTGATGCTCACGGTGGGCTTCGGGTTCCTGGCGCTGTTCGTGGCCACGCCGCTGCTGGCGGTGATCGTGGTGGCCACCCGCATCCTGTACCTGGAGCCGCTGGAGGAGCGCCAGGCCTGGGACCGCCGCGACACCACCCCGCCCGCCGCCGCGGCGGCGCCCCCGGACGGCCCCGCGGCCGGCGAGGAGCCGGAGCTCGCACGGGAGAGTTGACGAACGGCGGGGCGCCGCTTATTTTGGCCATCTGCGTCGAGTGGAGGCCCCGCGACATCCACACCGCCACCCGGGTGCTCCCGCCCCCGGGTTCCTCGTTTCAAAGCCGTCCCTTTCTCCGCACCGGAATCCAGCCCGGAGACCCTGTTTTGGTCGAGATTCAGCTCGGTGAGACCGACCGCCTCGATTGGGCGCTCAAGCAGTTCCGGCGCCGCATGATCCGCTCGGGGCTCTTCAAGGACATGCGCCGCAAGCGCTTCTACGAGAAGCCCAGCGAGGCGCGCAAGGTCAAGGAGAAGGCCGCCGAGCGCCGGCGGCACAAGGACCGCAGGCTCGCCCGCCGCGCGGGGCAGTTGTAACAGCGCGAAATTCCCGCAGGGCCGCGCGCCGCGCGGCGAGGTTCGTCGGTCGGCTGGTGGGGTTTTGCCGGTCCCCGACACATTCAACCCACCAGGAGTACCGCAATGCGCACCATCGGAACCGTGAAGTGGTTCAACGACGCCAAGGGCTTCGGCTTCATCACGCCTGAGGACGGGAACCGCGACTGCTTCGTGCACTTCTCCGCCATCAAGGCGGAGGGCTTCCGCTCGCTCACCGAGGGTGAGCGGGTCGAGTTCGACATGGTCGACGGCGAGAAGGGCCCGGCCGCCGAGAACGTCGTCCGCATGGGCTGAGAAGCGAGCCAACGTCACGGTTTGCGCGGGACCGGGGCATCCATCTTTGGGTGCCCCGGTCCCTTTTCGTGTGCTGTTTGGCCGCGGTTTAGGAAGGGACGGCGGGGTTGGGCGTGCCCCGGCTGGCGCCGGGTCGGGCTGCGGCTCCGTAGCAGACGATACTACCGTCTGCAACGGAGGCGAACCCCAACGGTACTGCTGTTGGGTTTCGCCGCTTCGCGCTCGCATCCCTCACGCGGGGTTCGCGCTGGCGTCCTCCGGCCCCCACCCGGCTCGCTTGAGGCTCGCCACCCTCCCCCGTGCCGGGGGAGGGCTGTCCGGAGGGCGAGATCGGCGCGCCGGGGCGGGCCCCCTCCCCCCGGCCCCCTCCCCCGCAAGCGGGAGAGGGGGAGCACGGCGACTGCCGGGCTGTTGCCGTTGCAGTTCCTTGGATCTGCGCCGGGAGGTCGGGGGAGGCTGCGCAGGGGGAACGTCATGTTCGAAGCCAGCGTGATCCCCAAAGCGCAGGCGGAGCGCCGGCGAGTTCGGCTCCCCCGGAGCAGCATCCCCCGGCCGACCCCAAACACCGGAGTCAAGTCGGAGCGGCCAGCCGTTCACCCCCAGCCGTCCCGCTCCACCTGGGCGGTGTGCTCACCCAGGGCTGGCGGCGGGCGGCGCAGGCCGGCGGGCGTGCGCGAGAAGCGCATCGGCGAGCCCACGCTCGCGGTGTGCCCGAAGCTGGGGCCCTCCATCTCCCACAGGCCGCCGCGCTCGGTGAAGGCGGGATCGTGCAGCGCCTCGCGCACGGGCTGGACGGGCGCGCAGGGGACGCCCGCCGCCTCGAGGGCGCCAAGCCACTCGGCGGCGGGGCGCCCGCGCAGGCGCGCCTCCAGCACCGCCACCAGCGCCTCGCGGTGCTCCACGCGCGCGGGGTTGGTCGCGAAGCGGGGATCGTCGGCGAGCGCGTCCAGGCCCAGCGCGGAGCAGCAGCGGCGCCACTGCGGGTCGTTGCCCACGGCAATCACGAAGGGGGCGTCGGCGGCGCGAAAGGCCTGGTAGGGGACGATGGTGGCGTGCGCGTTGCCCCAGCGGCGCGGCTCGCGGCCGGTGACCAGCGCGGCCTGGCCCACGTTCACCAGCCCGGCCAGCGCCGCGTCGGAGAGCGCCACCTCCACCCGCTGGCCGCGGCCGGAGAGGTCCCGCTCGCGCAGCGCCGCGAGGATCGCCACCGCCGCGTTCTGGCCGGTGAGCACGTCGGCCAGCGCCATGCCGGCTTTCATCGGCTCCCCGTCCGGCTCGCCGGTGACCGCCATCCAGCCGGCGCGGGCCTGCACCGCGAAGTCGTAGCCGGGGCGCCCCGCCTCCGGCCCCTCCGATCCGTAGCCCGTCACCGAGCAGAACACCAGGCGCGGGTTGGCCTCCGCCAGGCGCTCGTAGCCCAGCCCCCAGCGCTCCATCGTCCCCGGGAAGAAGTTCTCGATCAGCACGTCGGCGTCCCGGGCCAGGCGGCGCACCAGCTCGCGGCCGGGCTCCGTCTTCAGGTCCGCCGCCACCGAGCGCTTGTTGCGGTTGGCGCACAGGTAGTACGCGCTCTCGCGGCCCTCCGGGCCCTCCGCCCAGGGCGGGCCCCAGGTGCGCGTGTCGTCGCCCTCGCCGGGGCGCTCCACCTTGATCACCTCCGCGCCCAGGTCGCCCAGCATCATGGTGCAGAGCGGGGCCGCCAGCACGCGGCCCAGGTCAAGCACGCGCAGGCCGGCAAGAGGACCGGCGGAAGCGGGGACGGGCGGGTCGATGGGCATCGCGGATCGGCGAAGGGGGTGGACGTCGGGGCGCCAGCATAGCCGCGGCCCGGGAGAGCGTCAAGCAGCCGCGGCGCGGGACACGCACGGCTCCGTCCACGGTGTGCCCTGTAGGCAAGGGTCTTGCGAGCGCCTATATTGGCGCCTCTTCGAGACGGCACGACCCAGACACACACGGACGGAATACATGGCCTCGTTCGACGACTTCGGACTCCGCGAACCCCTTCTCGCCGCCCTCGAGGACGAGGACATCGAGACCCCCACGGCCCTGCAGGAGGCCGTGATCCCGGTGCTCCGGCGCGAGGGGAACCTGGTGGCGCGGGCCGGATCGGGCTCCGGGAAGACGCTGGCGTACGCGCTGGGCGTCCTGGACCGCCTCCGCCCCCGCGCGCCCGAAGCCGCGGCGGACACGGACGACGCGGACGGGGACGAGGAAGGAGGGGAGGGCGGCGACGAGGCGGAGCCCACGGCGCGCGGCACGCGCATGCTGGTGCTGGTGCCCACGGCCGAGGCCGCGGAGCGAGTGGCGCTGACGCTGGTCCCGTACGCCGCGGCGGTGGAGCTGGGCGTCACCGTGGCGGGCGGGAGCTGGGGGACCGCGCCGTCGCTGGCCGAGGTGCTGGTGGGCGCGCCGGCCGACGTGCTGGAAGGGGTGCGCGGCTCCGAGCTCAAGCTGGACGAGCTGGAGGCCGTGGTGCTGGACGGCGCCGCGGAGATCCGCGAGCTGGGCGGGTGGGAGGCGACTGAGATGCTGATGGACCACGTGCCGCGCGAGGCGCAGCGGGTGGTGATCTCCGGGGCGTTCCCGCCCGAGGTGGACGACCTGGTGGACCGCCGCGTCAAGCGCGCGCTGCGCTTCCCGGCCGAGCCCGCCATCCCCGACGCCGAGCAGCCGGCGCTGGAGGGGAGCGTGGCGTACGGGCTGGTGCCCGAGGGGCGCAAGACCGACACCCTGGCCCGGCTCCTGGCCGAGCGGCGGGAGGGCGGCGCGCCGCCCATCCTGTTCTGCCGCACCGACGAGCGCGCCGCCGAGGTGGCCGAGGCGCTCACCCTGCGCGGCTTCCTGGTGGGCGAGGCCGACGACGAGGAGGCCGACATCGCCGTGGTGACCGCCGGCACCACCCGGGAGGAATTGGCCGCGGACGCCGAGGAGCCGCTGGGGCGCACCATCAGCTTCGACGTCCCCGCCGACGAGCGCTCGCTGGTGGCCCGCCACGGCGGCGACGCCGCGGCGCTGGTGTTCCTGGAGCCGCGCGAGATGGCGCACCTCCGCGAGATCGCGCGGCGCGCCCGGCTGCGCCCGGTGCCCATGGGGCTCCCCGAGGCGCCGGCCGCCACCGCGTCCGAGCTGGCCGCCTTCCGCCGAGAGCTGCGCCGCGCCCTGCGCGAGGACGACCTCGCCGCGCAGATGCTGGTGCTGGAGCCGCTCTTCGAGGAGTTCAGCGCGGTGGAGGTGGCTGCGGCCGCGGCCGCGCTGCTGCGCCGGCGCGGCGTGGCCCCGGCGGCCGCGCAGGGCGCCCCCGCGCCGCGCGCCGAGGCGGCCATGCGCGCGCCGGCCACCGACGCGCCCACCGGCCCCGCGCCGTCGGCGATCGCGCGGCTGTACGTGGGCGTGGGCTCCCGCGACGGCATCCGCCCCGGCGACCTGGTGGGGGCGATCGCGGGGGAGGCCAACATCCCCGGCTCCGCGGTGGGGCGCATCGAGATCCGCGACACCTTCTCCATCGTGGAGGTGCAGGCCGACGCCGCCGAGAAGGTGATCCGCGCCGTCAACGGCACCACCATCAAGGGGCGTAGCGTGCGGGTGGACTACGACCGCGCCGGCGACCGGGCCCGCAAGCCGGGCGGGCCCGGCGGGCCCCGCGGCGGCGGCGGGGGGCCTCGCGGTCCGGGCGGCCCGGGGGGGCGCCGCATGGTGCGCCGCCCGCCGCAGCAGCGCGATTGAGGCCACGAGCCGGACAAGCGAAGCGGGGAGCGCGCAAACGGCTTGCGCGCTCCCCGCTTTTTCAGCTACACTACGTCGCCTCGCCCGTCTCCCGGAGGATGCGCCGGATCTCCGCCTCCAGCAGCTCCGGCGTGGGGTCCACCCCCAGCTCCCAGAGCGCCTCCTCGGCGCGCCTGCGGAGGTCGGGAGCGGTCCGCCGCAGCACGGCGGAGGAGGTCCTGCGGGCGGGGCGCGGACGGTTCGCGCGCTCCAGCTCCACGCGGAACGCGCCGCCCCCGGAGTCCAGGGTGAAGTACGAGACCAGCGAGCCGCGAAGCGCCTCCAGCATCGCCCCCACCTCCCCCCGCAGCACCGGCGGCCCCGCCGAGCGCGTGCCGCGCCCGGTCACCAGCCGCACCGTGCGCACCCCGTCGCGCTGCCGGTCGCGCAGCCACGCCTCCGCGCGCCGCAGCGCCTGGTCGGCCGTGTGCCCGTGCAGGTCCAGCGTGGGGTGGACCTCGCCCCACGTTTCCCGCGGGATGGAGGGGGTGCCGGGGGTGCGTCGCTTCCTGCGGGCCATGGACGGGGCGAAAACGCGAGAGAGCCACGGCGGGAAGCGCCGTGGCTCTCGGTGCTGCTCGGGAACGGCGAAGCGTCAGGCGCCCATGGAGTCCTTGAGCCCCTTGCCGGGCCGGAACGCGGCGCTGGTGGAGGCGGCGATGTCGATCTCCTTGCCGGTGCGCGGGTTGCGGCCCTTGCGCGCCTCGCGGCGCTTGGTCTCGAAGCTGCCGAACCCGGTGATCTGCACCTTGTCCCCGCTCTTCAGTGCCTGCGAGATGATGCCCGTGTCCACCGCGAAGAGCGCATCGACGGCACGCTGCGCGTCGGCACGGCTGATGTTGGCCCGGCTGGCCAGCTGCTGGACGATTTCGGACTTGTTCACCGAGCGACTCCTGAATAGGGGTTGAGTACACGGAAACCCAAACGGTCGCGCCGTTCCCTGGTACGTTAGGCCGCCCCCTCCGTTCCGTCAAGAGAGAAACCCTTGGACCAAGCTACGTTTTCGCCCTCCGCGGGCTCCGATTCGCTGGCCGTCCGCGAGCTCCAGGCGGCCCGCGAGATCGCCCACGCATTCCTCACCGCGGACCGCCCCACGGAGGTGTACCGGCTGGCGCTGGAGCGCGTCGCCGTGCTCGTCGGGGCCGCCTTCGGGTGCGTGTTCCTGCGCGAGGAAGGGGGCGACGACGCGCTCCTGCGGGTGGTGGCCGCGTACAACTGGCCGCGCGCGTACGCGGCGTACCTGAGCCAGATGCGGGTGCGCGTCGGCAACGGCCCCACGGGGCGGGCGGTGGCCGAGAACCGCGCGGTGGAGGTGTTCGACCTGTACGCCGACCCGGCGCTGGAGGACTGGTGGGACTCGGCGCGGGAGCTGGACTTCTCCTCGTCCGTGGCGCTGCCGCTCACCTGCCGCGGCGAGCCGGTAGGCGCCATCACCTTCTACTTCCGCGGCCGCGACGAGCTGTGCGAGGCCGACCGCAGCCTGCTGCGGCTGGTGGCCGACCAGCTCTCCGCCACCGCGGAGAAGGCCCACCTGATCGAGGACCTGCAGCGCGCCAACGCGCGGCTCCGCGAGCAGAACGTGGAGTTGGAGGCCCGCTACCACGAGGCCGAGGAGGCGCGCCGCCTCAAGAGCGAGTTCCTGGCCAACGTGTCGCACGAGCTGCGCACCCCGCTCACGGCGATCCTGGGCTACACCTACCTGCTGCGCGAGGGGCTCTCCGGCGAGCTCAGCGGCGAGCAGGGCATGGCGGTGGAAAAGATCGAGACGGCGGGGACGGCGCTGATGGGGCTGATCAACGACCTGCTCGACCTCACCCACCTCAAGCTGGGCCGCACCCCCGCCGAGCCGGAGCGCTGCGACGCCGTGGCGCTGGCGCGCGCCGCGATCACCACCCTGTCGCCCGCGCCGCACCTGGAGGTGAGGACCGAGTTCCCGCGCGAGCCGGTGCCCGTGCACACCGACCCGGGGCACGCCGTCCGCATCCTCCGCAACCTGCTCTCCAACGCCGTCAAGTTCACGCCGGAGGGGACGGTGGCCATGCGGGTGCGGCGGGTGGACATCGGCCCGCGCCACGAGAGCGCGGCGGCGGCGCCCGAGGAGCGCGGCTTCGTGTCGTGGGAAGTGGAGGACACCGGCATCGGGATCGCGCCGGAGGACCACGAGCGCATCTTCGACGAGTTCAGGCAGGTGGACGGCTCCGCCACGCGCCGCTTCGGCGGCACCGGGCTGGGGCTGGCGCTGTCGCGGGCCATGGCGCGCCAGCTGGGCGGCGACATCACCGTGCGCTCCGCGCCGGGCGAGGGCTCCGTGTTCACGCTCACCCTGCCGGCGGGGATCGCGCGTGGCGGCTGACGCGGGAGCGCTCGGCGGGGGCGGGTTCGCGGCCGTGGTGTTCGACTGCGACTCCACGCTCGCTGCCATCGAGGGGATCGACGACCTCGCCGGGGAGCACGCGGCCGCCATCCGCGCCATGACCGAGGAGGCCATGCAGGGCCGGGTCCCCCTGGAGGAGGTGTACGGGCGGCGGCTGGAGCTGATCCGCCCCTCGCGCGAGCGGGTGGAGGCGCTGTCGCGCGCCTACGCGGCGGCGCTGGTCCCCGACGCCCGCGAGACCGTGGCCGCGCTGCTCTTCCTGGACAAGGACGTGCGCGTGCTTTCCGGCGGCCTGCGTCCCCCGGTGGAGGCGGTCGCGCGCGAGCTGGGGATCGGGCCGGAGGCGGTGGGCGCCGTGGGCGTGGAGTTCGCGGAGGACGGCGCGTACCGGGGATTCGAGCGCGAGTCGCCGCTGGCGCGCAGCGGGGGCAAGGAGGCCGCGCTGCGCGCCTGGCGCCTCCCCCGCCCCGCCCTGATGGTGGGCGACGGCGCAACCGACCTGGAGGCCCGGCCCGCCGTGGACGCCTTCGCCGCGTACATGGGGGTGGCGTTCCGCCCCCAGGTGGCCGCCGGCGCCGACGTGGTGCTGCGCGACCCCAGCCTGGCGCCCGTGCTCGCCCTGGCCGCCAGCCCGGAGGACCGGGCCCGCCTGGCCGCCTCGGCGTGGGCCGGCCTGCTCCGCCGCGGGGACGAGCTGCTCGCCCGCGACCTCCCGACCCGGACCGATCCGACCCGATAGATGACCGACACGAACGAGTTCGGCCGCTTCTTCCTCACCGGCCCCACCGAGGTGCACCCCGAGGTGCTGGCGGCGATGACCCGCCCGGTGATCGGGCACCGCGGCCCCGAGATGACCGAGCTGCTGCGCCGGGTGGACGCGCCGCTGCGGGCGGTGTTCCGCACCTCGCGCCCGGTGTACGTGTCCTCCTCGTCCGCCACCGGGCTGATGGAGGCCGCGGTGAGGTGCGGGGTGCGCCGCCGCGCGCTGGCGCTGGTGAACGGCGCCTTCAGCGGCCGCTTCCGCGACCTGGTGGCCGAGTGCGGCCGCGAGGTGGAGAGCTACGACGTCGAGTGGGGCGCCGCGCACGACCCGGAGGAGGTGTTCCGCCGCCTTCGCGCGGGCGGCTTCGACGCGGTGACGGTGGTGCACTCCGAGACCTCCACCGGGGTGCTCAACCCGCTCCGGGAGATCGCCGACGCGGTGCGCGCCGCCGAGCGCGAGACGGGCGCGGAGACGCTGCTGCTGGTGGACGGCGTCACCAGCGTGGGCGGCGCCGAGGTGGAGGCCGAGGCGTGGGAATTGGACCTGCTGCTCACCGGCTCGCAGAAGGCGCTGGCGCTCCCGCCGGGCCTCGCCTTCGCCACCGCGGTGCCGCGCTTCCTGGAGCGCGCCGCGAGCATCCCCGGGCGCGGGCAGTACTTGGACCTGGTGGAGTTCGACCGCGCCTGGGCGAAGCACCAGACGCCGAACACCCCTGCCGTCAGCCTGGTCTACGCGCTGGCGGAGCAGGTGCGGCGCATCGAGGCGGAGGGGATCGGGGCTCGCGTGGCGCGGCACCGGGCCATGGCGGAGCGCTGCTGGGAGTGGGTGGAATCGGAGGGGGCGCGCTGGGGGTTGAAGGTGCTGGCGCCGGAGGGCTTCCGCTCGCCCACCAACACGGCGGTGACGCTCCCGCCGGACCGGAAGGGGACGCAGGTGGCCGCGGCGCTGGAGGCGCGCGGCTGGACCCTCGCGCCGGGGTACGGCAAGCTCCGGGACGCCACGTTCCGGATCGGGCACATGGGCGATCACACGGTCGAGGAGCTGGACGGGCTGCTCGCGGAGCTGGAGGAGGTGCTGGGATGACGGCGGACGGACGCTTCCGGGTGATGGTGACGGACGAGGTGGACCCCGAGGGGATCGCGCTGCTGCGCGGGAGCCCGCGCATCGAGGTGGTGGAGCGCCCCACCCTCCCCCCGGCCGAGCTGCTGGAGGAGATCGCCGGGTACGACGCGCTGATCGGGCGCAGCGCCACCCGCATCACCGCCGAGCTGCTGGAGCGCGGCGAGCGGCTGCGGGTGATCGGCCGGGCGGGGGTGGGGGTGGACAACATCGACCTGGAGCGCGCCACCTCGCTGGGGATCGCGGTGATCAACGCCCCGGGCGGGAACACCGTGTCGGTGGCGGAATTGTTCTTCGGGGTGCTGCTCTCCATGGTGCGCCACCTCCCGGAGGCGGACGCGTCCATGCGCGCCGGCCGCTGGGACCGCTCCAAGCTGGGCGGCACCGAGCTGCGCGGGCGCACGCTGGCGATCGTGGGGCTGGGGAGGATCGGCAGCGAGGTGGCGCGCCGCGCCCGCGCCTTCGGGATGACGGTGCTCGCCTTCGACCCGTACGTCACCCCGGCCCGCTTCGAGGAGCTGGGCGTGGAGCGGGTGGCGCGCCTTGCCGACGCCCTGGACCGCGCCGACGTGCTCACCCTGCACGTCCCCCTCACCAACGAGACCGTGGGGATGATCGGCGCGCCGGAGCTGGGGCGCCTGGGCTCGCGCGCGCTGGTGCTCAACCTGGCGCGCGGCGGCATCGTGGCCGAGGACGCGCTGGTGGACGCGGTGCGCGCCGGGCGCATCGGCGGGGCGGCGCTGGACGTGTTCTCGCGCGAGCCGCTGGCGGTGGACCACCCGCTGCGGCACCTCCCCGGCATCTTCCTCACCCCGCACCTGGGCGCCTCCACCAGCGACGCGCAGCGCAGCGTGGCCATCGAGGCGTGCGCCGCGGTCCGCGACGCCCTGCTGAGCGGCGACCTGAGCGGCGCCCTGAACGCCGCCGGGGTGGGCGGCGCCGGGTGGAAGGAGCTGCGCCCGCTCATGGCGCTGGCCGAGCGGCTGGGGCGGCTGGGGCGCTGCCTGCTCCCCGCGGGCCTCAGCGGGGTGGAGCTGCGCTACTCGGGCCCGCGCGAGGAAGCGCCGCGCGCCCTGCTGCTCGCCGCGCTCCAGGGGGCGCTCCGCGACGTGATCGACCGGCGCGCCATCAACCTGGTCAACGTGCACCACGTGGCCACGGAGCGCGGCATCGAGACCGCCTGGGCGCAGGTGGCCGGGCGCGGCGAGCTGGGGGACGAGGTGGAGCTGCGGCTGGACGGCGGCGACCGCAGCGTCCGGGTGGGCGGGGCGCTGCTGGGCGAGGCGCACGGCCGCATCACCCGCATCGGGGCGTTCCGGGTGGACGTGGCGCCGCGCGGGACCATGGTGGTGCTCCGCAACCACGACGTCCCCGGCGTGATCGGGCGGGTGGGGACGGTGCTGGGCGAGGCCTCGGTCAACATCGCCGAGTACCACCAGGCGCGCCTCCAGGCCGGCGGCGAGGCGCTGGCCGCCATCTCGGTGGACGGCCGCGTGCCGGCGGAGGTGATGGAGCGGCTGGGCGCGCTCCCCGAGGTGCTGGACGTGCGCCAGGTGGACATGGAGTAGACCACCGGCACGCTCCCTGCTGATTTGCCGGAGCGCCGGACGCGGCCGGGCCGCCGTCCGGCGCTTCGCATTGCACCCTCCACGCGCGGGAAAAGGAACCGATGGGGATCCGGTACTGGCTGAAGCGGCGGATGTCGGGCGAGGAGGCGGGGGAGGACCTGCCGCCCAACGCCTCGATCATGGACGCCCTGTTCGGCCGCGACAACCCGCCGGCCCACGCCCTGGGCGAATACCGGGCGGACACCTACCCCGCGGACCTCGCCCAGCTGCTGCTGCGCCGCCAGGAGGTGGCCGACGAGCTGCTGGCCCTGGACGTGGCCTCCGCCGAGGCGCGCATCGCGGCCATTCCGCGGCTGCGCGAGCTGCTGCGCGTGTACCCGCACGCGCTGGTGTACGAGATGCTGATCACCGCCTACATCGACGCCGGCCGCTGGGACGAGGCCAGGGGGGTGGCCTTCGCCGCCCGCGAGCGCCGCGCCGAGTGCCTGCGCTCGGAGCTCCCCGAGCTGCGCGCGGAGGTGTCGTACCTCCACGAGTGGTCGCCCGAGGAGGTGGACCGGGTGCGCGAGGACGGCGAGCGGCGGCGCCGCTAGGAGCGGTCCGGGAACGCCCGCCGGAAGAGCCGGTAGCCGGCGCGCACCAGGTCCAGCGTCCAGTACGGCACGCGCAGGCGGAGCGGGAGGAGCAGGGGGCGGTAGACGCGGCGGTACGCCTTCTTGAGGTCCGCCCACTTGGTGCAGTCCTCCTCGTCCAGGAAGTCGGACACGTCCACCACCACCCCGCGGCCGTCCTGCATCATCACGTTGCGGCCGTGCACGTCGTGCGGGTGCAGCCCGCGCCCGCGGGCGTAGTCCAGCGCCTCGTCGATGTCGCGGATCACCCCCGGCGGGATGGGGATGCCCCGGTGCACGCAGTCGTACAGCGTGGTGCCGTGCATCAGCCGCAGCACCAGGAACCCGTCCGCCGCGTACAGGCAGCGGGAGTAGGCCGGGTGCTCGCCCAGCCTGCGGTACACCTCCACCTCCGCCTCGAAGCCCGGCCGCCCCGGCGCATACGTCTTCACCACCAGCCCCGGGAATTCCGGGTGGCGCAGCACCGCGGCGAAGTTGCCGCACCCCAGCACCCGCCAGGGCTCCGGCACCCGCTCCGCCACCACGGGGTCGCGCGGGCTCACGCTCCGCACGACGAGCGCCGGGAGCAGCTCCCACCGGACGAGCTCCGCCAGCCGGCGGGCCGCCCGCGCCTCCGCGCGGGCGCGCCGGTCCGCCGGTGCCCGCCCCCCTGGCCACCTCCTGTGCTCCGCTCGCTTCTGCCGCACGATCACTCCTCCTGCAGGTGATGCCGGTTCCACGTACGGATACCCCGAAGCGCCACGATGTTGCTTACGTGAAGCGCAGGAAAGGGTTTCCGCGAGCGCGACCTGCCCCGTCCGGAGGAGGCGGAGCCCCGTCGTGGGGCGAGCGCGCGGACGCCAGCGCGAACCCCGCGTGAGATGCTATGTAGGAAGGGGCCGCCGTGGCTAAGCTCAACCTGGAGGATCATCACTCAACCAGGAGGAGCTTATGAAGACCACGACGACCCCGAAGCAGGCGAGCCAGAGCACCGAGCCGACCCTGGCGATGAGCTT